>NZ_JCALCN010000001.1:0-610682 GCF_059812345.1 Mycobacterium sp. NGS59 | reverse complement strand
GCAGGCTAGGTGGCCCGCGGATGGGCTCCGGCCCACACCTCGCGCAGCGCGTGCACGGTGACCAACGTGTAGATCTGCGTCGTGGTCACCGACGCGTGGCCCAACAGCTCCTGGACCACGCGCACATCGGCGCCGCCCTCCAACAGGTGCGTGGCGAAGGAGTGCCGCAGCATGTGCGGCGACACACCCGAGGTGATACCGGCCCGGTCTGCGGCGTCCTGCAGCACCTGCCACGCGCTCTGCCGGGACAACCGGCCACCGCGGACATTGAGGAAGATGCCCGCAGTCCCACGGCCCCGTCGGGCCAGATCCGGGCGACCGCGCACCAGGTAGGCGTCCAGCGCGTGCACCGCCGGCCGCCCGATCGGCACCAGCCGCTGCTTACCACCCTTGCCGCGCAACAACACCGACCGGGCGTGGGTGTCGACGTCGTCGACGTCCAGGCCGACGGCTTCGGAAATCCGGGAGCCGGTGGAGTACAACAACTCCAGCAGCGCCCGGTTGCGCAACGTCAGCGGTCCGTCGGAGGCGTCCTCGCCGCCGGCGGCTTCCAGCAGCGCCAGCACCTGGTCGATGGTGAGGCTTTTGGGTAGCCGCCGCCCCGGCGTCGGCGGGCGCACCGCGCGCGCGACGTCCAGATCGGCCAGCCCTTCGGCGGCTGCGAAGCGGTGCAGTCCGCGCACCGCGATCAGCGCCCGCGCCGCCGACACCGCGGACAGCGCCGTAGCCCCGGAATCCGGATCACCGCGCCGCAACGCCACTAAGAACTCGCTGACGTCGTTCTCCCCGACCCGGGCCAGATCGTGAATTCCGCGCTCCTCCAGGTGTTTCGCGTAGCGACGCAGGTCGCGGCGATAGGAGCTGAGGGTGTTGGCGGCGACGCCGCGCTCGATGGTCAGATGGTCGAGGTAGCCCTGCAGCTGCCCGTCCAGCGTGAGTGCCGTCGTCACTGCGCGGCCTTGCGTTCGGCGAACGCCGTGGGTTTGTCGACCCACGGACTGTCCACCGGGCGCGGCTGGGCCAACCCCTCGGTCACCGCGTGCGTCGCCAGAATCCCGGCAATGGCAATGGAATTGACGATCTCACCGCTCAGTACCCGTTGGACCGCGTCGTCGAGGGCGTACCAGCGCATCGTCATGTCGGCTTCTTCGTCCTGCGCCTCGGGCCGTCCGATGTCACTGAGCCCGGTGGCCAGGTACACCCGCACCGATTCGTCGCTGTAGCCGGGGGCGGTGTTGACGTCGAGCAGCACCTGCCAGGTGGTGGCGTGCAGACCAACCTCTTCCTCGAGCTCACGTGCGGCGGTCAGGTGCGGCGGTTCGCCCGCGGCGTCGAGCAGTCCGGCGGGCAACTCCCAGATCCGGCGCCCGTAGGTGTGGCGGTACTGGTAGACCAGCGCGATCTCGTTGTCGTCGTTCATCGCGACGACGGCGACCGCGCCGTAATGTTCGAGCACTTCGCGCTTGGCGGTGTTGCCGCCCGGCATCCGCACTTCGTCGCGGCGTAGCGCGAAAATGGCTCCTTGATAAAGGGATTCGGACGATACCGTCTCGAAGTCGTGCTCAGCCACGGGTGACGGGTTCGGCTAGCGACTGCGCGATGCCACTCCGGTGCTCGTTGCCGTTGGGCCCGTGTTCGGGTATCTCCGGGATCTCCACGGGCAGCAGCTCACCGGCCTTGTAGTCGATGGCCGCCCTGACGAAGGCGACGAACAACGGGTGCGGGCGGGTGGGCCGGCTCTTCAATTCCGGGTGGGCCTGGGTGCCGACGATGAACGGGTGCTGGTCTGCCGGATACTCGACGAACTCCACCAGGTGCCCGTCGGGTGAGGTCCCGCTGAACCGCAGACCGCTTTCGGCGATCTTGTCCCGGTAAGCGTTGTTCACCTCGTAACGGTGCCGGTGCCGCTCGGACACCTCGGTGGTCTGGTATGCCTGCGCCACAATCGAATCCGCGTCCAGTACCGCGGGATAGGCGCCGAGCCGCATGGTGCCGCCGAGGTCGGCCTCACCGGCCACGATGTGCTCCTGGTCGGCCATCGTAGAAATCACCGGATCCGGTGTGTCCGGTTCGAATTCGGCCGAACTCGCCTCGGTCAGCCCCACCGAGCGGGCGGCTTCGATCACGATGCACTGCAGCCCGAGGCACAATCCGAACACCGGCAACCCGCGGGCCCGCGCATGCCGGATGGCCCCGATCTTGCCCTCGATGCCGCGGATGCCGAACCCGCCGGGAATCAGCACCCCGTGCACGTCGCCCAGAGCGTGCGCCGCACCACTGGGCGTCTCACAGTCATCGGAAGCCACCCAATGCATTTCGACCTTCGCGCGGTGCTTGAAGCCACCGGCGCGGAGCGCCTCGCTGACCGACAAGTAAGCGTCCGAGAGCTCGATGTACTTGCCTACCAACGCAATTCGCACCGTGTCGTGCGGTTCGTGCACGCGACGCAGCAGGTCGTCCCACTCGGTCCAGTCGACGTCACGGAACGGCAGGTTGAGTCGACGCACCACGAACGCGTCGAGTTCCTCGCGGTGCAACACCTTGGGGATGTCGTAGATGGACGGCGCGTCCGGGGTGGAGATGACACCGTCGATGTCGACGTCACACATCAGCGCGATCTTATTCTTCAGCGCCTCGGGAACGACGCGGTCGCAGCGCAGGATCAACGCGTCCGGGCTGATACCGATGCTGCGCAGGGCGGCCACCGAGTGCTGGGTCGGTTTGGTCTTGAGTTCGCCCGACGGAGCCAGATAAGGCACCAGCGACACGTGCAGGAAGAAAACGTCCTCGCGGCCCAGGTAGTGGCGGACCTGACGGGCCGCCTCCAGGAACGGCTGGGATTCGATGTCGCCGACCGTGCCGCCGATCTCGGTGATCACCACGTCCGGGCGGTTGCCGTCGGCGTCCGGTTCGGCCATTGCCAGGATGCGACGTTTGATCTCGTCGGTGATGTGCGGAATCACCTGGACGGTGTCGCCGAGGTATTCGCCACGGCGTTCTTTGGCGATTACCGTCGAATACACCTGCCCCGTAGTGACATTCGCCGACCCGGACAGGTCGCGATCCAGGAAACGCTCGTAGTGCCCGACGTCGAGATCGGTCTCCGCGCCGTCTTCGGTGACGAACACCTCACCGTGCTGGAACGGGTTCATGGTGCCGGGGTCGACATTGAGATACGGGTCCAGCTTTTGCATCGTGACGTAGAGTCCGCGCGCGGTCAGCAACTGACCCAGGCTGCTGGCGGTCAGACCTTTGCCCAACGACGAGGCGACCCCACCGCTGACGAAGAGGTGCTTGGTGGCAGTCTGCGGATGCTTGCGCAACTGGGCGACCTCCGTGAAGACGGGCAGGGCATTGGTGCAGGAAAAACAACGAGCTGGGCCTGCCGACCCACGGAAACCCACCCTAACATCCACCGCGTCACGCCGCGGGGAACACGCCCTACTGGGGAACGGTGACCGACGCGGCCCCGTGTCCGGTGCCGTAGTGGGCGGGACGGGCACCGCCGAGCAGGTCGTGCAGGGCGAGGATCGCGGTGATCCGCCCGGACTCGGCGTTGACGTCGTCGACCGTGCTGATCGCCCCGGCCATCGCGGCGTCGGCGCGTGCCACCGCCACCGCGGCGCTGCCACCGGCCGAACCGTCGCGACCGGCGAGCACCGTGCCCGAGCCATGCGGGGCCAGGGCAGCCGCGAATCGCGCCACCGTGGCTCCTTGATTGCCGGCATCGGCGGGCAGTCCCCCGCCGGTCACGACGATCGCGGCGTTTGCCACATCGACGTGCTGACTGGGCTGGTAGGTGATGAACCCGGTTTCCCGCAGGGCGGCCAGGACGGTGTCGCGCTGGGTGTCGTCGACCGGCGGCGCGTCGGGTTTGGCAGCGGTCAGCAGCGCGATGCCGAGCAGGTCACCGGCCTGGGAACCCTGGTCGACGAGTTTGGTGCTGAGTTGCGTCCCGGCCGGCAAGACGGCCGAGTTGACCACCGAGCGCAGCTTCTCCCCCGAGTTGGCTTCGACGAACTCCTGTGTCAGCGACACCGTTCCGGTGACCGCGCCGCCGGCCTGTCCCACGATCTTCGATATCGCCGCAACGTCGTCGTCCTTGGCGTCGGGGGTGCGGAAGAGCACCACCGTCTTGCCGGTCAACGCGTCATGCACGATGCGGCCGAGCACCTGGGCATTGAAACTGTTTGCGGCGCTGAGCTTTTCATTCAGCGCATTGCGCTGGTCGTTGAGCCCGTTGACTTGGGCGGCGAGGTCGCGCTTCTCGTTACGCAGGCTGGACAGCACCGTGTCGGAGAAGAAGCCGGAGCCCAGCACCACTCCGATGGCCAGCGCCAGGAAGACCGCGGCCAGTGAGATTGCATGTTGGCGTAACGAGATCATGATGGTTCCGATCTAGGAGATCAATTGCTGGATCCAGAGGGTGAATTGGTTCCAGTAGTCGACGACCCAATGCAGCACCACGCCGTCGGTGCGGGACACCCACAGCACCACGATGATGGCGATCAGCATGGTCAGCGCCAACAGCGCGATGGCCCCGCCGGAGATGTGGTTGCGGTACAGGGTGGCGACCGCTCTGGCGTCCACCAGCTTCTCGCCGACCCGAAGCCGGGTCAGGAACGTCGAGGGGTTGCTCTGCGAGCGGGTGCGGTCGAAGAACGTCTCGATGTTGGCGGTGTGACCCGCGGTGACCAGCAGCGCCGCCCCGTGGTGGTCGGCCAACAGCAGCGCGAGGTCGGTTGCCGAACCGGCCGCGGGGAAAGTCATGGCCCCCACCCCCAGGTCCTGGATGCGTTCCAGGCCGGGCGCGTGCCCGTCGGCGTCGGCGGGCAACACCACCTGCGCGCCGCACTTGAGGACCTCGGTGCTGATCTGGTCGGGATCGCCGACGATGAGCTGCGGGCGATAGCCTGCCTTGCGTAGCACGTCGGCACCCTGTCCTACGCCGACGAGCACCGGTTGGTACTCCTTGATGAACGGCTTGAGCGACTTCAGGTCCTCGGCGGCGCTGTCCTCCTCCGAGACGATCACCACGTGCCGGCGGCGCATGTCGACGTCGATGTCGGGAATGCCGATGCCGTCGATCAGCAGCGGGCTTTCGCTGCGGATGAACTCAATCGTGTTGCCTGCGAACGCTTCCAGATGGGCGGCCAACCCACTCTTGGCCTCGCGCATCAGGTCGGCGATGTCGTGGTCGGTGCGCTCGGTGCCGCGGATCAGCCGTCGGTCCCCGGAGTACACGCCGCCTTCGTGCAACCGGATCTTGGAGCCGTCCTTGACCTTCTTGAAGATCTCCGGCCCCGTCTCGTCGATCAGAGTGACGCCGTTGTTCACCAACACCTCGGGGCCGAGGTTGGGGTAGCGGCCCGAGACCGACGGGGAGGCGTTGACGACGGCGGCGATGTCAGCTTCGACCAACGCGTCGGCGGTGATGCGGTCCAGGTCGAGGATGTCGAGGACGACGATGTCGCCCGGGCACACGCGGCGCAGGAGTCGGTCGATGTTCCGGTCCACACGTGCGGTGCCGATCAGGCCGGGGCGGTCACTGTTGCGAGATAGCAGCGCTGACATCTTCATGGGGGCTGATTCTGTCCGCGACGGCCGCCGCAGGTGGGGAGGCGCGCCGTAACATCTGCCTCATAAGTTTAAAACTGTCACATCTGTAACAGGTGCGTTGCGGTCCGGCATCAGCGGTTTGGGCACACCGATGTATGGCCGCCGCATTGTGGCGCCTTCAGGCGCGAAAGTCCTCATATGTACGCCAAAACCAGCATTCTGCGTACAAATGGGGCCGCTCGCTGCCGCACCTCCGGCGTGCCAAGAAGTCCTAGAGCTCCTGCTGCGCGGTGTCGAGCAGCTCGCGGGCATGAGCCCGACCACTGTCGGACTCCCCCAGCCCGGCCAGCATCCGCGCCAGCTCCGCCACCCGGTCGTCGCTGTCCAGCCGGCGAACCCCGCTGGCACCCTTGGGTCCTTGGCTGTGCACCACCAGATGGACGTCGGCGTACGCCGCAACCTGGGGTAGATGCGTCACGACGATGACCTGATGGGTTCGGGCCAGCCGGGCCAGCCGCCGGCCGATCTGTACCGCCGCCCAACCGCCGACCCCGGCGTCGACTTCGTCGAACACCATCGTCGTGCCGGTCGCCGACCCGGCCAACACAACCTCCAGCGCCAGCATCACCCGCGACAGCTCGCCCCCCGAAGCGCTCTTGGCCAGTGGCAGCACCGACATGCCGCGGTGCGCGGCAAAGCCGAACTCGACCACGTCGACGCCGTCGATGCCGGCCCGCACCGTCTCACCTGAAGGCAGTACCAGCGGATCGTGGGATTCGGTCAGGTCGGCGGTCACGTCGATACTGAATTCCGCGTCGGCCATCGCCAGTGCCGAAAGCTCGGCGGTGACCTCCTTGGCGAGTTTTTTTGCTGCCTTGTGCCGGCTCTTGCTGAGATCCGTTGCCACCTGGGCCAATTGGTGGCCGAGTTCGTCGACGCGCCGCTCCAGCGCGGCCAGACCCTCTTCGGAGACGTCGAGCTGGGCCAACCGTTCGCGGGACTCCTGCGCCCACCGCAACACCCCGTCGATGTCGGGCGCGTACTTGCGGGTCAAAGTTCGCAGCTGAGCCTGGCGGGCCAGCTTGGCCTCCAGCGCGCTGGCGTCGACGGGTAACCCGTCCAGGTAGTCGCCGAGCTCGCCCACAGCATCGACGATCACCGTCAGGGCACCGGAAATCTGTTCGGCCAGCGTCCGCAGCCGGGCATCGCCGGTCGATTCCAGCGCCGACCGCGCCCGCCCCAGCGCCTCTGCGGCGCCGAATCCGTCCTCCGACGAGCTCGACAGCGATTCGCGGGCAACCGCCGCAGCCTCGCGCAACGTGTCCAGTTCGGACAGTCGGACGATATCGGCGACCAGTGCCTCGTCCTCCCCCGGCAGTGGGTCGACGGCATCGATCTCGGTCAGCGCGAACTTCAACCGGTCGGCTTCCTGGACGAGTTCGCGGGCGCGATCGCGGCGGTCGGCCAGATCGCGCCGGGCCGTCAACCAGGCGTCGCGCAACTTGCGGTAGCGCTCCAGCGCGGGCCCGACCGCCGCGAACCGGTCCAGCGCACCACGCTGCTCGTCGGGACGCATCAGCCGCAGCTGGTCGTTCTGCCCGTGCAGCGCCAGCAACTGAGTGGTGAACCCGCTCAACGACTTTGCCGGCACGCTGCGGCCGCCGAGGTAGGCGCGCGACGGCCCGTCCCGATTGACTGTGCGCAACGCGATCACGCTGCCGTCTTCGTCACGCTCGGCACCGGATGCGTCCAGGATGGCGTCCAGATCCGCGGTCACCGCGTCGGCGACATCGCTTGTGCTGAAACGGCCTTCGACGACGGCGCGCTCGGCCCCGGACCGGACCCGGGCCGGATCGGCACGCCCGCCGCCCAGCAGATGCAACCCGGTGACCACCATGGTCTTGCCGGTGCCGGTCTCGCCGGTCAGTACCGTCAAGCCGCTGCCGAACTCGGCGGTCGCGACGCTGATGGCGCCCAGCGACTCGATTCTGATCTCGGTGAGCACCAGTTACTGCCCGCGCCAACCTGTTACGGGCAACCGGAACTTGGTCACCAAGCGGTCGGTGAACGGCGCGCTGTCCAGCCGTGCCCACTTCACCGGTGTGACAGCGCGACTCACCTCCAACCGACTGCCGGCCGGCACCAGCATCTCCCGGCGTCCGTCGCAGAACACCAGCGCATCGTGACCGCCGGCCTCGACTTCGATCGCAATGACTGCATCCGGGCTGGTGACCATCGGGCGCCCGAACAACGCGTGAGCATTGTTGGGCACCACCAGGATTGCCTCCAGATCGGGCCACAACACCGGTCCGCCCGCGGAGAACGCGTACGCGGTGGATCCGGTGGGAGTGGACACCAGCACCCCGTCGCAGCCGAACGTCGAAACCGGCCGACCGTCGATCTCCACCACTACGCCCAGCACCCCCAGTCGGGGACCCTTCTCCAGACTGGCTTCGTTGAGTGCCCAGCCCTGGTCGATCACATCGCCGCCTTGGCGCACAACCACATCCAGCGTCAGACGGTCCTCCACCCGGTAGCTTCTGGCGCAGATGTGATTGAGCACGACGTCGATGGCTTCGGCCTCGGCTTCGGCCAAAAATCCGATGCGACCCAGGTTCACGCCCAGCACCGGAATGCCGGCGTTGCGCGCCAACTCGGCCGCGCGCAGGAACGTACCGTCGCCGCCCAGCACCAGGACCAGTTCACAGCCGTCCGCGGCCCGAGGGTCGGCGTCGATGACCTCGATATCGCTGCCCACGGCCCGCATGTCACCGGGAGCCAACCGCAGCGATCCGCGGTCGACCGCTTCGGCCGACAGCGCACGCAGTTCAATGCCGTTGTCGTTCAATATCTTTTCCACGCGCCGGGCGGTTTCGGTCGCTTCGTCACGGCCGGTGTGGACGACCAGCAGCACGGTCCGTGGCGATGTCACTGCGGCCCCTCCCTGACAGCACGCTGTGCCGCAGCCGTCAACTCCTCGTCGGCCAGCCCGCGACCGGGTTCGGCGCGCAGCCAGAGGAAATACTCGACGTTGCCCGACGGCCCCGGTAACGGACTGGCGGTCACGCCCACCGCGGGCCAGCCGAACTCCGCGGCCCGCCGCGCCACCGTCAGCACCGCATTCGTGCGCAACTGCGGGTCCTGGACGACCCCGCCGGGTCCCACCTGGCCTTTGCCCACCTCGAATTGCGGCTTCACCATGGGAACGATATCCGCGCCGGGCGAAGCGCAACCAACCAGCGCGGGCAACACCGTCGCCAACGAGATAAACGACAGGTCAGCCACGACCAGGCCGACGGGACCGCCGATCGCCGTGGGAGTCAGGTCCCGGACGTTGGTTCGCTCGACCACCAGCACCCGCGGATCGCTGCGCAGTGACCAGGCCAGCTGGCCGTATCCGACGTCGGCGGCGACGACCTCGGCGGCTCCCCGGTCCAGGAGGACCTCGGTGAATCCGCCGGTCGATGCGCCCGCGTCCAGACAGCGGCGGCCCTCGACGGGAATCGCGAAGGCGTCCAGGGCCCCGATCAGTTTGTGCGCGCCGCGCGACACCCAGCTGCGTTCGCCGTCGTCGGCCACGGTCAGCGCCGCAGTGACCGACACCGCCGTGGCCGGCTTGACCGCCGGCAGGCCATCGATACGCACCTTCCCGGCGCCGATCAACTCCGCGGCCTGCTGCCGGGAGCGTGCCAGACCACGCCGGACCAGCTCGGCGTCGACGCGGGCACGCCGTGGCACGCGAGCACTCAGCCCTTCTCCGCCGACTCCAGCGCCCGCATCAGCACGTCGTGCGCCTCGGACAGGCGACGGGCGATGTCTTCGAGCTCTTCGAGCGACGGCCCGGCTCCGGCGTTGTCCGGGTCGGGCAGCTGGGCGAGCAGTTCTTCGATTTCGGCGCGAATCTGGTCAGGATCGATAGTCATTGCGCTCCCTACGCTAGTCACCGGCTACTCGGTGGGCATCAGCGACCACTTCTGCAGGGCGTCGCGGGCCTGCTCGTCACCGGCCTCGATGCGCGGCACCTCGTCCAGATCCCAGACGGCCGCGGCCAGTGCTCGCACGATGGCCAGGCCGTCGCCCTGGTCTTCTCCGGTCGCGGTGACCGTTACCGTCTGGTCCCGGCTCTCGACCCGCCAACACGGCTGCGGGCCGATTTTGAGCTGGTCGGATTCAAGCAGCAAGGACCGCAAGTCCTGGCCGATGTAGGTAGGCCGCTGATCGGGTTCGGCGTAGACCGCGTCGCGCGCGGAGTTCACCCCGGTGAGCACCATCAGGCTGGGCAAGTCGGCGGCGTTGGCGCCTTCGATGTCGGTGTCCAACCGGTCTCCGACCACCAGTGGGGCGCGGAAGTCACCGCGGCCCACCGCATCTTTCATCAGTTGCGGGCCCGGCTTGCCGGCCACCTGCGGGTCCTCGTCGGTGGCCGCTCGCAGCGCGGCGACCAGAGATCCGTTGCCGGGCAACAGACCCCGCTCGGTGGGCAGTGTCTTGTCGACGTTGGCCGCAACCCACAACGCACCGGCCCGGATAGCCAGCGTTGCTTCCGCGAGGTCGGACCAGTTGAGCGTTTTGGACAAGCCTTGCACGACGGCGTCGGGTCCGTCATCGAAGCACCGGACCGGACGCAAGCCGACCGCTGAGATCTCGTCGGCCAGTGCGTCGGTGCCGACGACCAGCACCTTGGAATCCGGATCCAACTGCGCGGCAAGCAGATTGGCCGCGCTCTGCGCGCTGGTGACCACATCCTGGCTGTCGGCATCGAACCCGAGCTCACGCAGGTGCGCGGCGACCTCGCCGGCGCTGCGGGAGGCATTGTTGGTGACGAAGAGCTTGCGGCTGTCGATTTCCTCCAACGATTCCACCGCCCCCGCAGTGGGCTCTTGGCCGCGGAAGACGGTGCCGTCCAGGTCCAATAGCAAGCAATCGTATTGCTGCGCAATGTTTTTAGTGTCAGCCAAGTTCGCTGACCCGGTCTTCGGCATCGGTGACGCCCTCGATGTCGGCGGCCGCCGACCGCAAAAACCACTGCAGCGCGTCCTCATCGCGTCCGAGCGCCAGCAGCGTTTCGGCGTAGGCGTAGAACAACCGTGCCGCCGTCGAACCGGTGCGCGCCGGGTCCAGCTGCGGGGTGGACAGCACCGTCAGCGCCTGCTCGAGCTGCCCGAGGTCGGCGCGGGCTCCGGCGGCCACGATGCGCAACTCGTCCGCGTCGTCACCGGTGAGCTGGGCCGCTTCGGGCCCGCGCGCCAGGTCGATGGCCCGCTGCGGGCGACCGAGGCCGCGTTCGCAGTCGGCGATGAGCGCCAGCAGCGCGGACTTGCTGCCCATCCTGCGGGCGGCACGGAACTCGGCCAGCGCCTGCGCCCAGTCACCGCAGTGATACGCGGCGATGCCGACCGCCTCCCGGACCGCGGCGATCCGGCTGGCCCGGGCGCGGGCCGCACGGGCGTGGCCCAGCGCGGATTGCGGGTCGTCGTCGAGCAGTCCTCCGGCGGCGACCAGGTGCCGCGCGACGGCGTCCGCGGTGGCTCGGTCCAGGGTGCTCAGTTCACGCCGGACGTCGGGCGCCAGTTGTCGGGCGTCGATGTCCGCCGGGATCGGGGGTCCGTCCTGAGCGGGACGATCGACGTCGGGCCTGGGTTGCGCGGGACGGGCTCGTCCGGGACCCGACCAGGACCCGTTTCGCTCGCGACGCGGATCGCGCCGACGTGAATCGCCCGACGGAGGTCTCGGACGTCGCGCGTCGTCGCGCCCCTGCCTGTCGTCGACCACGCGCTAGAGGTTACGGGCACCCGGGACAGAGACACAATTTGCGAGTTCGGCGGCACCACAACCCGGCTTGGGGTCAGGCCTGCAACTTGTTCGGGAACAACGGCGAGAGCAACGACGGACAATAGGTGGCGATCGCGACGATGGTGAATCCTGCGGCGCGCTCGCGTGACATGTCGTTGAGTTCCGCAAGTTCGGCGACGACGGCCTCGAACGTGCCGCCGGGCGCAAGTACCTTCGGGCACACCGATCGGCCCATCGCAACCGCGGTTGCGGGCTGGCTGTAGGCGATACCGGCGTTGGTCAACGCATTGAGGAATGCGTTGCCCAACATGTCTGCGTGGATCGGGGCAGCCACGCCGGCCGAGACGCTGAATACACCGGCGGTCAACGCCAAAACCCTGAGCGCGATCCCGGGTGTGGTCATCGTGACAACAGTGCGCAACGATGGTCACGTCCGCGACACAGTGGGGTAAAGATTTGCGCACTACCGCGTTTCGGGCCGTCGCCGCGATACGCCGCCGTGGTGGCGCGCTACGGGGTTCGTTCGACGCCGGCGATGTTGCGTTTGCCGCGGCGCAGCACCAGCCACCGCCCGTGCAGGAAATCCGTTGTCTGTGGTGACCATTCGTCGCTTTCCACGCGAATGTTGTTGACGGACACGCCACCTTCGGCGATCGTGCGCCGTGCTGCCTTCCTGCTGTCCGAAAGCCCGCTGGCCACCAGTAGGTCGACGATCCCTTCCGCGTCACCGGGTTTCAGCTCGGCGACCCTGGTCTCACGCAGGGCCGCCGACAACGTCGCCTCGTCGAGGTCCGCCAATTCACCCTGCCCGAACAGCGCCCGGCTGGCATGCTCGACCGCTGCGGTGGCTGCCTCGCCGTGCACCAAAGTGGTGAGTTCACCGGCCAATCTGCGCTGAGCCGCGCGCTGCTGAGGGCGTTCTGCGGTGGCCTGCTCCAACTCGGCGATTTCCTCGGCCGTCAGGAAGGTGAACCACCGTAGGTAGCGGATCACGTCCGCGTCGGCGGTGTTGACGAAGTACTGGTACCAGGCATACGGGCTGGTCAGCTGCGGGTCGAGCCACAGGCTGCCACCGCCGGTGGATTTGCCGAACTTGGTGCCGTCGGCTGCGGTCACCAGCGGGACGGTGAGCGCATGCACTGCGGCACTGAGCTTTTGGCGCACCAAACGTACCCCGGCGATGATGTTGCCCCACTGATCCGAGCCGCCGATCTGCAGCGTGCAACCGTGCCGGCGGTGCAGTTCCACGTAGTCGTTGGCCTGCAGCAGCATGTAGCTGAACTCGGTGTAGGAGATCCCGTCGCCGTCGAGTCGACGGCGCACGGTGTCGCGGTCCAGCATCACGTTGATCGAGAAGTGTTTGCCGATATCGCGCAGGAACTCGATGGCCGACAGCGGGCGGGTCCAGTCGAGATTGTTCTCGACGATGGCACCGGTCGGTGAATTGTCGAAGTCGACGAAACGCTCCAGCTGTCCCCGGATCCGTTCGGTCCATTCGGCGACGATGTCGGCCCCGTGCAGGCTGCGCTCACCGACCTCGCGGGGGTCACCGATCATGCCGGTGGCACCGCCGGCCAGCACAATCGGGCGGTGCCCGGCACGTTGGAAACGGCGCAACGCCAACAGCGGCACCAGATGCCCCGCGTGCAGGCTCGCCGCGGTGGGGTCGAATCCGGCGTAGACGGTCATCGGACCGCGTTGCGCCTCGGCGGACAGCGCGGCGAGATCGGTGGACTGGGCGATCAATCCACGCCAGTTGAGCTCGTCGAGGATCCCGGAGGACTCGGTAACCATGGCACAGAGTCTTGCAGGGCCGTCGTTGCTGCCGATACGTGCCCGCGATTCGCTCAGGATGATTTGAGCCGAGCGCCTCGACGACGACCTCTCGTAGAGTGACTTGCGGCCAGCCGAGGCGAATCTGACCCCCAGTCACGGAGCGATATGCAGAACCAGTTCTTCCCGTTGGTCGTCGTGGCGGTGATGCTTGCCCTCGGGTTGACGCTGACCGTCGAGGACTTCCGACGCGCCGCCACGCTCCGGCGCCCACTGCTGGTGGCGCTGATCTGTCAGTCGGTGCTGTTGCCCGCCGTGTGCCTGCTGATCGCCGAATTACTACACCTTTCGCCCAACCTTGCGGTCGGCCTCATGCTCATGGCCGCTACCCCGGGCGGAATGCTGGCGAATGTCCTGAGCCATCTCGTCGACGGTGACCTCGCGCTCAACCTGACTTTGACGGCGATCAACGCGGTGTTGGCGATCTTCGCGATACCGGCGATCCTGGCGTTCTCGATGACCTGGTTCCTCGGCGACGAACGTTTCATCCCGTTGCAGTTCGACAAATTCCTGACCGTGGTCGGCCTCGTGCTGATCCCGACGGCGGTCGGTGTCGCGGTACGCCACCGCTTCCCTGATCTGGCCCGACGGCTACGGAAGCCGGTCAGGATCGCTGCCGCGGTGCTCCTGGTGGTTGCCATCGCCGCCGGGGTTGCGGGCGGCCAGGCGACGCTGTGGAACAACTTCGGCGTGCTCAGTGCCGCGGTGTTGTCCTTCTGCGCGATCAGCCTCACCGTGGGCTACCTGGTGCCGCGGTGGTTGCGCCTGGCCCCCCGCCAGGCCATTGCCGTCAGTTTGGAGATCGGACTGCACAATGCCGTGGTGGCAATCGGCATCGCGTTGAGCCCGCAACTGTTGAACAACGCCGAGATGGCCACTCCCGCTGCAGTTTACGGAGTTCTCGCGCCCTTCGTCGCGCTACCGTTCGTCTTTGCTGTTCGCCGCCTGGACCCCGCCTACCGTGCCACGCCGGACCCCGACGACACCCTCATCGAGAAATCTTCGGGTTAGTCACTGTCACGGCGTCAGGGTCGGCGGGGGTTTGGTGGTCGTAAGGCGTTTGGCGTTGAGTGTGCAGCCTTGGCGTTGAGTGTGCATCCTTGGCGTTGAGCGTGCAGCCTTGGCGTTGATAGTGAAATGACGGCTTTCGGGGTGAACACACGGTGGGAAAATCGGCGAAATCCCGCCCAGTTTTCACGCGCAAATCCCAGGATTCACACTCAAATCCATGGCTTCACGCTGAAGGTCCAGGTGGAGCCGAACGTGGCGCGACTAGTCACTTTTCGCCGGGCGCGGGCGCTCGCGGACTGCGTCGGTATGCCGACACCTCCGGCCGACCGGCCAGCCACAACCGCCAGGGCCGGTCGGCGGCTTTGCTCACTCCGACGCGCGGTCCTTCAGTGGCGGTGAGCGGACCGTGCAGCTCCAACCGCACCGGCGCGTCGGGATCGAAAAGGTCAATGCCGTTGTCGTCCATGGTGATTCCCAAGGCTGAGCAGAGGTTGCCCGGACCCCGGGCCAGCGCGACGGTGCGCACGAGCTCGCCGCGGCGGTACCGTGCCGTGTCGAACCCGTCCTCGATGGCACATGCCCTGAGCAGCACCGCCGCGGCGGTGCCGTCGGGACCGCACGCGACGTTGGCACACACGTGGATTCCGTGACTGCGGTAGGTGTATAGCCGCCCGGGGGGCCCGAACATAACCGCGTTGCGGGGGGTGGGCCCGCGGTAGGAGTGCGCGGCGGCGTCCGGCCACGGTCCGTCCGGGACTCCGCCGTAGGCCTCGACCTCGACGATCGCCGCTGTGACGCCGCGGCTGACGAGGGTGGCGCCGAGTAGGCGGTGGGCGGCGGTAAGGGGGTCGACCGACAATTCGGAGGCGCTCACCGCACCGATTTTGCCCGTGGTGATCGCAAGCGCAGCGAAGCTGGGCGCAGCGGGTCACCACCCATTCGCCCCGTGGTGATCGCAAGCGCAGCGAAGCTGGGCGCAGCGGGTCACCACCCATTCGCCCCGTGGTGATCGCAAGCGCAGCCAAGCTGGGCGCAGCAGGTCACCGCGACCAAAGTCTCCCCTATTGACAGCAGCGGACATCGGGTGGATATTCATCACATGATGACTTCATCACGCGATGAATTAATGACGGAGACCACCGCGGTCAGCATCGAGCATCTCCGCGTGATCCGCGGCAAACGCCCGGCTCTGCACGACTTCTCCGTCGAGATCGGGCGGGGCAGCATCACCGGCCTGCTCGGTCCATCCGGGTGCGGCAAGACCACCCTGATCCGCTGCATCGTCGGCAGCCAGATCGTCGCCGGCGGCAAGGTCACGGTGCTCGGCCGGCCGGCCGGGTCCGCCGCGCTGCGCCGACGGGTCGGGTACGTGCCCCAGGACCCGACCATCTATCAGGACCTGCGGGTGGTCGACAACGTCCGCTATCTCGCGTCGCTATACGGCTTCGACGGGGACGCCGCCGACGAGGCCATCGACCGGGTGGGACTGACCGATCACCGAACGGCGTTCTGCACCAACCTTTCCGGCGGCCAGCGCACCCGGGTGTCACTGGCGTGCGCACTGGTCAGCCGACCCGAGCTGCTGGTGCTCGACGAACCCACCGTGGGTCTGGATCCGGTTCTGCGGGTTGATCTTTGGCGGCAATTCCAGGAGCTGGCCGACACTGGTACCACCTTGCTGGTGTCCAGCCATGTGATGGACGAAGCCGACCACTGCGGCGATCTGTTGTTGATGCGCGAAGGCCACCTGGTCGCGCACACCACCCCGGCCCGACTACGAGAGGAAACTTCATGCACGTCACTGGAGGAAGCGTTTCTGTCCATCATCCGGCGCAGCACCGAGCAGAAACCGAAGGTCGGCTAGGGCTCAAGGGATACACCGCGACCACGGCGCGGATCCTGCGCCAGTTGGCCGCCGACCACCGCAGCGTCGCCATGATCGTGGTGGTGCCCGTTCTGGTTATCACGTTGATGTACTTCATGTTTCAGAATGCACCCCACCGCCCGGGCGCTCCGACGCCGTTCAACAATGCCTGCCTGATCCTGCTGGGCCTGTTCCCGCTGTTCGTGATGTTCATCATCACGTCGATCACCATGCAACGCGAGCGCGCGTCGGGAACGCTGGAACGCATCCTGACCACGCCGTTGCGCCGCTTCGACCTGCTGATGGCATACGGCACCGCGTTCTCCATCGCCGCGGCGGCCCAGGCCACGGTGGCGTGCTTGGTCTCGTTCTGGCTGCTGGGCTTCGAGACCACCGGCAGCCCGGCGTGGGTGTTCGCGATCGCGATCGCCAACGCGATGCTGGGGGTCGGGCTCGGATTGTTGTTCAGTGCCTTCGCGCGCACGGAATTTCAGGCCGTGCAGTTCATCCCGTTGGTGATGGTGCCGCAGCTGTTGCTGGCCGGGGTGATCGTCCCGCGGGCGGCGATGCCGGACTGGCTGCACTGGATCAGCAACGCCATGCCGGCCAGCTACGCACTCGAGGCGCTGCAGCAGGTGGGTGCGCATCCGGGACTGACCACGACTACCGTGCGTGACATGGTCGTCGTCCTGGGCTTCGCCGTCGCATCCCTGTGCCTGGCCGCCGCGACTTTGCGGCGGAGGACCCCGTAGCGTGGCGGCAGCCACCGGCAAGAAGCGGCCGGGCCGGCCCGCCGGCAACTCCGACACCCGGGAGCGAATCCTGGTTTGTGCGCGAGAGATGTTCGCCGACAAAGGGATTGACAAGACTTCGATTCGGGCGGTGGCCGCGGCGGCCGGAGTGGACGCCGCCCTGGTGCATCACTATTTCGGCACCAAGGAGCAACTGTTCGCCGCCGCCATCCACATCCCGATCAACCCGATGCAGGTGATCGGGCCGGTACTGGAAGCACCGATCGAGGAGATGGGGCTGCGGCTGCCCTCGCTGCTGTTGCCGCTGTGGGATTCGGAGCTGGGCGCGCAGTTGATCGCCACGCTGCGCTCGCTGATCTCGGGCAACGACGTGGGTCTGGCGCGCTCGTTCCTGCAGGAAATCGTCGGCGGCGCGGTGGGTGCGCGGGTCGACAATCCGCCCGGAACGGGCAAGATCCGCACCCAGTTCGTCGCCTCGCAATTGATGGGCGTCGTGATGGCCCGCTACATCATCAAGGTCGAACCGTTCGCGTCACTGCCGACCGAGCAGATCGTGCAGACCATCGCGCCGAACCTACAGCGCTATCTCACCGGGGATCTTCCGGAAGGCCTTGCGCCGTGAAGCGCGCTTGTTCGTCGTCGTCGACGTCCCGGGCCTCGTCCACGAGCAGCACCGGGATGCCGTCGTCGATGCGGTAGGCACGCCGCAACCGCGGGTTGTAGAGCGCTTTGCCGTCGTCGACGAGCAGCAGCGGCCCCCGGTCGGCCGGGCACACCAGGATCTGCAGCAAGGTGTCGTCAAGCATCGGCGGGCACCTTCTTGCCGCTGATCTCGGTGCGTGCCGCCGGGGTCAGTCGGCGGAACTCGTTGCTGCCGGCATCCAGATACCAGGCCTGGCGACCGGACTTGGGGATACCGGCGGCCCGCAGCGCGCTGACCGTGGGCCGGTAGGTGGCGCTGAGCTCGAACTTGGGCACCACATGAACGATGTCGGGACCCAGCCCGACCGGCATGCCCGCGATTGCCTCGGTCAGGTCGGCGGCGGTGATGGTCGCACCCGGCCGCAGCGTCACCGCGGACACCGCCAGATAACGGTCGCCCACCGGGACGCCGTAGGTCACCGCGAGGTCGACCGCGCTGATGCACCCGAGTGCATCGGTGACCGGTTCGGCGTACACCATGCCGCGCGCCGTGCGAACCACCGAGCCGCGCCGGCCGGCCAGCCAGAAGTCCCCGTCCTCGTCCCGGCGGAACAGGTACTCGGTGGAGATCCAGGTGTCGGCGGGAGAGAAGACCCCGCGCTTGACCGAAGCGCTCGGATCGATCGGCCCACGGGACTGCGCCAACAGCACCCCGATCTGGTTGGTCTCGGCAACCTGCACGAAGCCGTCGTCGTTCTCCAGGATCAGATCCTGCTCGGCGTCGTAGGCGCCCAGTTCCACTCGACCGGCACCCGGCAGCGGCCGGCCCTTGCTGCCGACCTTGGCGCCGGACACGTTGGCCAGCACCGCCTGCCCGTCGGTGGTGGCGAAGAACTCCACGACGTGAGCGGGAGCGAACGCATCTTCCACCCGCCGCCACAAACCGGTCGGCATACCGGACCCGATGAACAACCGCACCGGATGGTTTCCGTGCAGCGCGAACTCCGGGTCGTCGACCACGTCGCGCAGCATGGCCCAGGTGTAGGAGACCACCGTGACGCCGTACTGACGGACCTCGGAGACGAACCGATCCGGGCGGATGCCGCGGGACAACGCGATGCGGGTACCGCCGACCACCGCCCCGCCGAGGCTGACCAGCAGCGCGGATTCGTGATGCAGCGGCGTGAGGCAGTAGACGGTGTCCTTGCGGTCCAGTGCCGCCGTCGAGGCCGTTCCGAACGCCGACAGAGCCCACCGGAAGTTGGTGATCTGCTTGGCGACGAGTTCGCCGCCGGCGGCATTGAACGCGATGAACGCCAGGTCCCGCGCGAAGCCCGGGTTGGGCCGGTACCAGGCCGGCAACTGCACGGCGTCGGGATCGATCTGCTCCATGTCGATCACGTCCGCATCTTCGGGTAGGTGCAGATCGCGCGACTCGCCACCGCCGAGCACCAGGATCTGGCCCTGCAGCTGCCGGGCGGCCTCGAGGTTGCTGGGGTCGGTCAGGATTTCGCTGACTCCCCCGAGCCGCACCTGCGCGGCCAGGTCGACGTCCTGGCGCATCATCACGGCGACCGCACCGAGGCGGGACAGGGCAGCGATGGCGACCAGCGCGCTGGGCCGGGTTTCCATCAGCAACCCCACCCGGTCGCCCTGCCGTACCCCTACCTCGATCAGGCCACGCACGACGTTGTTGATCCGGCGGTTGACCGCCTCGTAGGTGTGCACGCGGCCGTCGAACAACAGGAGTTCACCCTGCGGGGCGTCTCGGGCCTGTTCCTCGATGATGCGGCCCAACGAGATTCGGGTGTGGTCGTTGAGTTGCCCGAGTCGGGCCAGCCTCGGCAGGGTGCGGACGGTCTCGACGGCCAGGGTGCGCATCGATCGGTTGGCCGCGACGACGGCGTCGGCGGCACCGCGGGCCATCGCCAGCGCCGCCTCGGATACCTCCCCCACCCCGTGTGCGAGCCGGGAGCTGAGTGCGACCCCGCTGTCGGTGCTCTCGGCGGACTGCTCGACCATCAAGCCGATGCTGCCGGGCTTGTCGCCGCCGCCGGAGATCCAGCGCACCCACTCGACGACGGTCGGCCAGCTCTGTTGAGCCGCCCGGGATCCCACTACCAGGCCGAAATGACCTGTCCGGATCAAGCATTCGTAGACCTCGGTGTTAGGTGCGGCCCGGCGGATGCCGCGTACCGAGGCCGGCTGGCCGATGTCGTCGACCTCCCCGACGAACGCCAGGACCGGGACGGTGATGTCGGTGAGCGTCACCAGCTGGCCGTTGATGGCGAAACCGCCGGTCATCATCCGGTTGTGCGCGATGAACTGCTTGAGCAACTCCGAGATCGCCGGCCCCGACCAGGCGATCCAGCCTTCACGCTCGAGGAATCGGCGCTGCTGTTCGCGCGGCAGCAGCGCCTCACGGTCGTGCAGTTGACGCACGAAGTCGACGCGCGCCTTGGCCGTCTTCAACGGATCCATCATCTGAAAACCGGTGCGCGCCATCCAGCTTGGGATGTTCAACCGGTTGAATACGTGGTCGGCCATGAAATCGGCCATGCCGGGAGCCAGGTTCGCCGGCAGTCCCATCGGAAGCGCGGCCAGCGTGTCCACCGGGGAACCGAACGCGACGATGCTGGCCAGGCTCTTGGAGCGCCGATACGCCGCGACCTGGTAGCACCACATGCCGCCCTGCGAATACCCGACCAGGTGCACGTCCTGCCCGGTGGCGTCCTTCACCGTGTCGATGGCCTGGCTGAGGGCGACGATGTGGTCGGCGAGGTTGCGGCGCATGCCGCCTTCGACCTTGTCGGGAGAGCCGAAATCGATGACCCAGCAGTCCAGCCCGCCGGCGTGCAGGATTCCCACCGCACCGTCCTCGCGGGTCACATCCCACATGTCGGCCGACATCATCATCGGGTGCACCATCAGCACCGGCGGACCCACCTGCGGTTGTCCCGGCCGGTTGTCCGGCGGAAAGTACCGCCGGAGTTTGTACATGGGTACGCTCTCGACGGTCTGGGACGGCGACGGGACGCTGCCCGTTTCCAGGCCCCCCAGTCGCAGCACTTCCAACCCGTTCTGGGCTGTGGCCACCAACCGCTCGACCGGCCTGGTCACCATCGACAAATTGAGATCCACCGCTGCTCCTGACTGCTCGCTGAGTTGGCCTTGACCAGCGTGGACATCATGGCACATCGCTGCCGAAGTGTGGTCTGGGTCACTGGGTTTTCGGTCACCCACCAGGCAGCGGTCTGTCACGGCGGGACGAGATGCGTTGTCTGTCGCGCCTTTTGGCGACCGCGCGGCGCAGAGTGCGGGCCGGGGGTCGGGATGATCGTGGCGGCCGCTGTCACGCACACGGTCCGCGCATGCCCACCCCCGGCCGCACCTACTACCGTCGTCAAAGTGGCACACCTGCTCGGAGCCGAGGCCGTGCACCTGGCATATCCGACCCAGGTGATCTTTGATTCGGTCACGCTCGGCGTGAATGACGGCGCCCGCATCGGCATCGTGGGCCGAAACGGGGACGGTAAGTCCAGCTTGCTGGGCCTGCTCACCGGCTCGGTCCGGCCGGACTCCGGCCGGGTCACCCACCGGAGCGGGCTGCGAGTCAGCGCGCTCAGCCAGGCCGACACCCTGGACGCAGGCAGCACCGTCGCCGCGACGCTCGTCGGCGACCAACCCGAACACCAATGGGCCGGCGACGCCCGCATCCGCGATGTGGTCGACGGACTCGTATCCGACATCGATTGGGACACAACGATTTCGACCCTCAGCGGCGGTCAGCGGCGACGGGTGCAACTGGCCCAATTGCTGATCGGCGAATGGGATGTGATCGCCCTCGACGAACCCACCAACCATCTCGACATCGAGGGCATCACCTGGCTGGCGCGCCATCTGCGTCAGCGCTGGGCACGCAACAGCGGCGGACTGTTGCTGGTCACCCACGACCGCTGGTTTCTGGACGAAGTCGCCACCACAACCTGGGAAGTGCACGACGGCGTCGTCGAACCGTTCGAAGGCGGATACGCCGCGTATGTGCTGCAACGGGTCGAACGGGACCGGATCGCCGCCGCGGCAGAAGCCAAACGGCAGAACCTGATGCGCAAGGAATTGGCGTGGTTGCGCCGCGGGCCCCCCGCGCGCACCTCCAAGCCCAAATTCCGGATCGAGGCCGCCAATCAGCTGATCGCGGACGTCCCGCCGCTGCGCAACCCCGTCGAGTTGGCCAAACTGGCCACCTCCCGGCTGGGCAAGGACGTCGTCGATCTTCTCGACGTATCGGTCTCCTACCAGGGTCGCGCGGTGTTGCGCGACGTCGAGTGGCGCATCGCGCCCGGGGAACGCACCGGCATCGTCGGAGCAAACGGTGCCGGAAAGTCGACGCTGCTGGGCTTGATCGCCGGTACGGTCCAGCCGGACAGCGGGCGGGTCAAGCGCGGCAAGACGGTGCAGTTGGCGGTGCTGGATCAGCGTGGGGACGAGCTGAAAGCTCTCGCCGCCGAGCGAATCACCGACGTACTGGGCCGCCTGCAGACCGGTTATGAGGTGGAGGGCCGGGAGATGACGCCCACCCAGTTGCTGGAGCGGCTGGGCTTCGGCCGCGGACAGCTGTCGGCGCGTGTCGGTGAGCTGTCCGGTGGTCAGCGACGGCGTCTGCAGCTCATGCTCACCCTGCTGGCCGAGCCGAATGTGCTGCTACTCGACGAACCCACCAACGACGTAGACACCGACATGTTGACCGCCACCGAAGACCTGCTCGACTCCTGGGCGGGCACCTTGATCGTGGTATCCCACGACCGTTACCTGCTCGAACGCGTCACCGACCAGCAGTACGCGATCCTGGACGGCCGGTTGCGGCATCTACCCGGCGGCATCGACGAATATCTCGAGCTCGCCACCCGCACCACGGCCAGGACCGGCGCAGACGCACCGGCGCAAACGGCGCAGGCGATGTCGGGTGCGCAGCGGCGCGCCGCCGAGAAGGAGTTGGCCTCCATCGACCGTCAACTCGCGCGCCTGACCGAGCGGATCACCGCCAAGCACACCGAACTCGCCGAGCACGACCAATCCGACCACGTCGGCATCACGGCGCTGACCCAGCAGTTGCGCACGCTGGAAGACGACGTCGTCGCGTTGGAGGGGCAATGGCTCGAATTGTCGGAAACACTCGAATGAAGCCGATTTCGTATCCGCCCGGCGAAGCGCTGCTCGCGCTGTACAAGCGTCATGGTCCGGTGACCAACGCCGGCATCGGGCGGCACGGGTTCGTATATCTGTTGGGCCCCGAGGCGAACAAGTTCGTCTTCGCCAACGCCGACGCGTTCAACTGGCGCGAGACGTTCGAGAATCTGGCGCCCGTCGACGGCCCGACCGCGCTGATCGTCAGTGACGGTGCGGACCATCGCCGGCGGCGCAGTGTGGTCGCACCCGGTCTGCGGCACCGGCAGATTCAGGACTACGTGCAGACCATGGTGTCCACCGTGGACAGCGCGATCGACGGCTGGCGGGCCGGCCAGCGGCTGGACATCTATGCCGAGTTCCGCTCGGTTGTGCGGCGCAGCACCGCTGAGAGTCTGTTCGGTTCGCGCATGGCCGCGCATTCGGACTTCCTGGGCGAGCAACTGCAACCCCTGCTCGACCTCACTCACCGGCCGCCGCAGGTGATGCGCCTGCAGCGGCGGTTCAACTCCCGGGGCTGGCGGGCAGCGATGACCGCCCGCAAGCGCATCGACGACCTGATGGACAGTGAGATCGCCGATGCGCGGGCCAATCCCAGACCCGACGACCACCTGCTGACCATCTTGCTCAACGGTCGCTCCGACGAAGGTGCAACCCTGAGCGACAACGAGATTCGCGATCAGATCGTGTCGATGATCACCGCCGGATTCGAAACCACCAGCGCCGCACTGGCATGGGCGGCCTATACCTTGCTCACGCTGCCCGGCGCGTGGGACGCTGCCGCCGAAGAAGTGGACCGGGTGCTGGGCGGCAGGACGCCTACGGCTGCGGATCTCACTGCGCTGACCTACCTCAACGGCGTTGTGCACGAGACACTTCGGCTGTACTCACCGGGGGTGATCTCGGCCCGACGGGTGATGCGCGACCTGTCTTTCGACGGGCACCGGATCCGGACCGGGCGGATGATCGTGTTCAGTGCGTATGTGACGCACCGAGACGCCGCGGCATGGCCTCATCCCCGCGAATTTCGCCCGGAGCGGTGGGACCCCGGAACAGCTGGTTACCGCAAACCCGCTCCGCACGAATTCATTCCGTTCAGTGGCGGGTTGCACCGGTGCATCGGCGCGGTCATGGCGGTCACCGAGATGACAGTCATGCTGGCGCGACTGGTGGCCCGGACCCGACTTCGACTGCCACCTCAGCGCATTCGCGCGGCCAACTTCGCCGCGCTGAGTCCCCGGCCGGGTCTGACGGTGCAGGTGGACGAGTCAGTGCCAGCGCAGTAACACCAGTTCCGCGCAGAACCCGGGACCCATCGCCAGCATCAAGCCGGGACTGCCGGTGGGCGGACGCTTCTCGATGGTGTCGCGCAGGATGTGCAGGACCGACGAGGACGACAGGTTCCCGATTTCGCCGAGCGAGCGCCACGTCAGCTCGAGCGCCTCGGGTGCCAACTGCAGGCTGTCGGTGATCGCGTGGATGACCTTCGGTCCGCCGGGGTGGCTCACCCAGGCACCGATGTCGTCCTTGGTCAAGCCGTGCGCGGTAAGGAAGCCGTCTACGTCGGAGGCCAGGTATTGCTCGATCAGATCGGTCAGATCCGGTGACAACCGCAGCTGCAGACCGTGCGAGCCCACGTCCCAGCCCATGATGTGCAGGGATTCGGGGTACAGGCTGCTGCGTGAGTCGATGATGTCCGGGCCGGCGGCACTCAGTTTTTCAGCGCGCCGGTCTCCGACGGCGACCACAGCTGCTGCGCCGTCGCCGAACAGCGCCGAACCCACCAGTCCCGACACCGTCGGCTTGACCGCGGGGTAGGTGAGCGAGCACAGCTCGACGGAGATCAGGACGGCGACGTCGTCCGGGGCGCCACGCAGATAGTCGTTCAGTCGCCCCACACCCGCCGCGCCGGCGACGCAACCCAGGCCGAACAGCGGCATCCGTCGGACGTCGGGACGCAGGCCGAGCCGGCCGGCGATCCGGGCATCCAACGACGGCACGGCCACTCCGGTGACGGTCGTGGTGACGATCAGGTCGATGTCCTGCGGTTGTAGCCCGGCTTCGTCGAGGGCGCCCATCAGTGCCTCGATGCCGAGATCGACCGCCTTGTCGATGAAGATCTCGTTGGCGGCGCCGAAGTCGGTCAGCGCCGGGTACTGCTCGAGCGGCAGCACGAAGTGGCGACCGTTGACCTTGGCGGATTTGTGCAGACGCCGCACGATGTCCTCGTGTTCCTGAAGACCCGGGAACCCGACGAAAAGGTCGGTGATCTCACTCTGGCTGTATCGGTGTGGCGGCAATGCCCCGTACACACCTGCGATGACGCTCATGCACCTGCCTCGATTGGTTGCCCCCGCTGATCTGTTGCCCGAATGTGCAGTTTAGTGGTCAATTCGGGACGTCGCAAAGATTCCGCTTATTCGACACCTGTCGTATCCGGGCCGATTTCGGACCCGAATTTCCTTTTATCGACGGTTTATTCTTGCGATTCGAGGGTCATCGCGATTAACGCGTCGGGACTGAGCGAGTCGATGACCTCTTCGCCGACATCGAGTGCTGTGCTGGCCTTTTCCGGTTGTCCGGCCAGTAGTAGCAGCCTTTCGAGCAATCCGGTTCGGCGCAGCTCGGCGATGGGAATGTTGCGCAAAAGCCCCCAAATGCTTTCTTCCTCGGATTGTCCTTCGCCGTGGCCCGATAATTGTTCGACCAGGTGCCCGGCAAGGGCGGACGGGGTGGGATAGTCGAAAATCAGCGTGCGGGCTAGCGTCAATCCCGCCAGGCGAGGCTCCGATTTGAGGCGATCGCGCAGTTCCACACCGGTCATCGAGGTGAACCCGAGATCCTGGAAGGCGCGCTCGGCATCCACGCGCCGGCCGTCGGCGTGGCCCAGCACGACGGCCGCGTGGAAGCACACCAAATCCACCAGCACACGACGCCGCTCCGCGGCATCCGAGTCCCGCAACCGCTCCGTGCCGGGGGCGTGCGTAGTTTCTGCGGCACCGGCTTCCAGCCAAAAGCTTTGCCGTGCAAACGCATAGGTCGGCAGGTCCACCCGGCGGGCGCCGAGGCCGTCGAACACGGGAGCCCAATTCACCTTCATCCCGGCGACGAACAGTCGGCCTACACCGGTGAGCACGGCGTCGACTTCGGGGCGATCCTCGACCAGCGTCACCACCGAGACGTCCTGGTCCGCGGTCAGTCCGGCGCCCGGACCCACCTCGACGAAGACTTCGGCACCCAGACCCAGCGCCGTCTGCACACCATCGGCAAACCGGACCGGCTCCCGCACGTGCTGGACCCAGTACTGGACCGACCCGTATCCAACACCGCCGAGGTGACCGGAAACGTTGGAAATCAACGGCATTCGCGCGCGGTGCGCCGCCACACCGGCGAGCAGTTGCGCGAAGTCGTCCAGCATGGGTTCCATCAGCGCCGAATGAAACGCGTGCGACACCGCTAGTCGGCGCGCTCGCCGTCCACCCCTCGACAGCCGATCAACCACCGCGTTGACTGCGGCCTCCGGCCCGGACAGCACCACCGAGTCCGGCGCATTCACCGCCGCCAGGCTGACCCGGTCATCGAGCAGCGGCAGTGTCTCGGCCTCTCCTGCGGCCACCGCGACCATCACTCCGTCCCGCGGCAGTTCCGCCATCAATTGCCCCCGCACGGCCACCACCCGCGCCGCGTCCGGCAACGTCAACACCCCGGCTTCGTACGCCGCGGCGATTTCCCCGACGGAGTGCCCCAGCACAACGTCAGGTGTCACACCCCAACTCCGTAGCAGTGCGGTCAAGGCCACCTGCACGGCGAACAGAGCGGGCTGCGCGAACTCGGTACTTTCCAGCAGCTTCGCATCGGCGCCCCAGATCACCTGTCGCAACGACACTCTGAGATGCAGGTCCAACTCGGCGGCCGTCCGGTCGAACGCGTCGGCGAAGATCGGAAACCGTTGATACAACTGGTGCCCCATGCCGAGGTATTGCGACCCCTGCCCGGGAAACACGAAGACCGTCTTGCTCAACGACCGCGCCCGTCCGGCCACCACTCCGGCACCGCGCGCACCGGCGGCCAAACCCGTCAGCCCGGCCGTCAGGCCCGCGCGGTCGCCGACCAGCACCGCGCGATGTTCGAAGACGGCGCGGGTGGTCGCCAACGACCAACCCGCGTCGACGATGTCGAGTGTCGTTGCCCGATCGGCCAATCGGCGAGCCTGACCCGTCAACGCCTCGGCCGAGCGGGCGGACAGCACCCACGGCACCGTCACCTCGCCGACGCACCCACTCACTGCCGTTTTCGCTGCCGGTGCCTGTTCGACGATGACGTGCGCGTTGGTACCGCCCATTCCGAATGACGAGACACCGGCCCGGCGCGGCTGCGCAGCACCCCACGGCGTCATGGTGTCGTTGACTTTCAGACCCAGTTCCTGAAGTGCCATGCCCGCTTTGACGAAGTTGAGACTCGCTGGGATAGCGGCGTTCTCGATCGACAGCACCGTCTTGACCAGGCCCGCCACTCCGGCGGCGGCGCCGGTGTGCCCGATATTCGTCTTGACCGACCCGACCGCGACCGGACGGTGCCGGCGCGCACCGAACACCTCGTGCAGTGCCGTGGCCTCGACCGGATCTCCCACCTGCGTGCCGGTACCGTGCGCCTCGACGTAGTCGACCTGGTCGGGGTTCAGGCCGGCGTCGGCCAGGGCACGACGTATCACCTCGGCCTGCGCCCGGGACGAGGGCACCGTCACCGCCGCGGTGTCGTGGCCCGCGTTGCCGACCGCGCTTCCCGAGATGACCGCGTGGATGCGGTTCCCGTCATCCAGCGCGGCGCGTAACGGCCTCAGCAGAATCAGCGCTCCACCTTCACCCCGCACGTAACCGTCCGCACGTTCGTCGAAGGCGTAGGTGTGCCCGGACGCCGAGACGGCCCCGAATTTCGTTTCCAGCATTGCGGTTTCGGGCGCCACGTTGAGGTGAATGCCACCGGCGATGGCCATCTCGGTGGCCCCGCTACGCAGGCTTTCACAGGCCAGATGCACTGCTACCAGGGAGGACGACTGGCCACAGTCGACGGTGAAGCTGGGACCATGCAGACCGTAGAAATACGAGAGCCGGTTGGCGATCATCCCCCGACTGAGCCCGGCGAAGGCATGGTGATCGACGTCGCCGGCGGCCTCGCGCAGCATCAGCAACGCATAGTCGTCGTTCATCGCTCCGAGATAGACCCCGAGCGGTGTGCCCCGCAGCTTTTCCGGCACGACGAACGCATCTTCGAACACCTCCCAGGCCAACTCCAGGGCCAGCCGTTGCCGCGGGTCCATCGCGGCCGCTTCGCGGGGGGACACGTTGAAGAAGTCCGCGTCGAATTCGGCGACGTTCTCGAGGGGTTCGGTGACTTCACGTCCGTCACAGATCAGTTGCCAGAAATCGCGCGTACTGGCCGCTACCGCGAAGCGGCAGGCCATCCCGATGACCGCAATGTCCGTCGGGCGCATCAGGGGCCCAGTTCGTCATCGAGGATGGCGAACAGCTCGCTGTCGGTGGCGTTGCCGATGTCCTCGCCGCTAACAGTGTTCTGCCCGTTGGCGTGCGGCGCGGTCAGGTCGGCGATCATTGCCTGCAGCCGGGCACTGGCGTGCGTCTTTTCTTCCTCGGTCCACTCCGGCTGCTGGATGAGTGCGTCGAGTTCGCGGGTGATGTCGTTGAATCGGCCTAACAGGTGGGGTTGCTCGGCCACGGGTGGCGCACTGGTGGCCAGTCGGTCGGCGAGATGTTCGGCCAGCGCGGCCGGCGTCGGATAGTCGAAGATCAGCGTCGGCGAAAGTGTCAGTCCGGTGGCGGTTTTGAGCCGGTTGCGCAGTTCGACCGCGGTCAGCGAGTCGAATCCGAGTTCCTGGAACGCCTTTTGCGCGTCGATGTCGATGGTGTTGTTGTGGCCCAATACGGTTGCGGCGTTGTCGGTGATGAATTCGGTGAGTTCACGCTGCCGCTGCTCGGGCGACAGGGTGTGCAGCCGCGCGACGAGACCGGTGGCCGCGGCCGCATTGTCGGTGGCGTCTACGACGCGGCGGGTCCGGCGGGTGACCAGATCCCGCCACAGCGGCGGCAGTTCGGTCTCGGCGGTCACCGCGGTGCTGCTCAACCGCGCCGCGACGACGAGCCCCTGATCGGTGAGCAGCGCGGCGTCGAGTAATTGCAGCGCCTGCTCGGTGGTCAGCGGTGTCAGCCCGACTCGTCTCATCCGTTCCAGGTCTCGATCGCCGAGGTGACGGGTCATCGCGCTGGTCTGCTCCCACAGTCCCCAGGCGATCGACAAGCCCGGAAGTCCTTGTTGGCGCCGCTGACTGGCCAGCCCGTCGAGGTAGGCGTTGGCGGCCGCGTAGTTTCCCTGACCCGGGCTCCCCACGATCCCAGCCAGCGACGAGAACATCACGAAGGCAGCCAAATTCGCGTCGCGTGTCAGCTCGTGCAGGTTGCGGGCGCCGTCGACCTTGACCCGTAACACCGCGTCGATGCGGTCGGCGGTCAGGGAGGTGACGACCGTGTCGTCGAGTACTCCCGCAGCGTGGAAAACGCCCTTGAGGGGCCATTTCTCGGGTATCTGCGCCAGGAGTGCGGCCACCGCGTCGCGGTCGGAGACATCGCATCGGGCTACCGTCACCCGCGCTCCGGTCCGGTCGAGCTCGGACACCAACTCGCCCACTCCATCCGCGTCCACCCCGGAGCGACTGAGCAACATCAGGTGAGCAACGCCGTAGCGCTCGGCCAGATGCCTGGCGACCGCCGCCCCCGCCATGCCGGTGCCGCCGGTGATCACAACGGTGCCACCCGTGAGCGGCGACTGCGCTCCTACCGGCCCGTCCGGCGCGGACGGCAGGCTCAGCACCACCTTGCCGATGTGGCGGGCCTGGCTGACGAACCGGTACGCCTGCCGGGCGCTGCGAACGTCGAAAACCCGGACCGGCAACGGCTTCAGGGCACCGGACCTCAGCATGGCCAGCACCTCGGCAAGCATGGCGGCGATGTGATCCGGGCCGGCGTCCATCAGGTCGAACGCCCGGTAGGTGATGCCTGGGTATTTCTCGGCGACGGCCTCGGGGGTGCGTCGGTCGGTCTTGCCCATCTCGACGAACCGCCCGCCGGGGGCCATCAGCCGCAGCGACGCATCGATGAATTCGCCGGCCAGGGAGTTGAGCACCACGTCGATCCCGGCGCCGTCGGTGACCGTGGTGAACTGTGTCTCGAAGTCCAGGGTGCGGGAGTCGGCGATGTGTTCGTCGTCAAAACCCATCGCCCGCAACGTGTCCCACTTGCCGCGGCTGGCGGTGGCGAATACCTCACAACCCCAGTGTCGCGCCAACTGGACCGCCGCCATGCCCACCCCGCCGGTGGCGGCATGCACCAGCACCCGGTCGCCGCTTTTCAGCCCGGCAAGCAGCGACAGTCCGTACATGGCCGTCATGAACACCACCGGAACGCTTGCTGCCCTGTCCAACGACCAGTCGGGAGGTACCGCGGTCACCATGCGCTGGTCCACGACCGCTTCGGAAGCGACCACACCCAACAGGCCCATGACCTGGTCGCCCGGCGAGAACCCGGTCACCCCGGGTCCCACCTCGACGACCACCCCGGCACCCTCGGCGCCGAGCTCTCCGCCACCGGGGTACATGCCCAACGCCACCAGCACATCCCGGAAGTTCACGCCCACCGCGGCCACGGCGATGCGCAGCTGCCCGGGCCTCAACTCCACTCGCTCGGTGGGACGGGCGGTCACGTCGTCCAGTGTGTCCGCGGTACCGATAGCCAACCGCCACAACCCATTTGGCAGCTCCAGTACGGATGATGACCCGACCCGCGCCAGCCGGGCCCCGTACACCGCACCCGACCGCACGGCCAGTTGTGGCTCTGCGCAACGCACCGCGTCTGCGACCGCCACCGAGTCGTCGGTATCGACCAGCACCACTCGGCCCGGATGCTCGGCCTGCGCCGCTCGCACCAGCCCCCAGACCGCCGCACCGGCCAGATCCGACACGGCCTCATTCGGCAGTCCCACCGCGCCACGGGTGAGCACAGCGAGGAGACCAGACCCGTCGCTACCCAGATGCGCCTGCAACACCTCCAGCGCCCGATGAGTGGCCGTGGGCACGGTGTCCGAATCCAGCTCCCAGATCGTCAGATCACTGTCGGCATCGACGACGTCGCGCTCCAGCGGTGTCCATGCGACGTCCAATAAGTCAGCACCGGCGGGCAGGCCCGCCGAGATCGCCGCCGACAATGCCTGCGCGGAAATCGGGCGCACGATCAGTTCCCGCACCGACAACACCGGCAACCCCGAAGAATCCGCCATTTCCACCGAAACCGATCCCGCACCGGTCGGCGCTATCCGGACCCGCAGCCGGGAGGCCCCGGCGCCGTGTAACGCCACGCCCTGCCAGGAGAACGGCAACGCTAATTGCTGGTCACCTTCGACCACTCCCCAGGCGTGTAATGCCGCGTCCAGCATCGCCGGATGGAGCGCGAAGCCGCCCAGGCTCAGACCCCTGGGAGCGACCACCTCGGCGAACGCCTCCCGGCCGCGCCGCCATACCTTGCGCAGACCCCGGAATGTCGGACCGTAGCCGTAGCCGCGTTCGGTCAGTCGCTCGTACACGTCGGATATGTCCACCGCCGTGGCGCCGACCGGCGGCCACGCCGAGAGGTCCGCTCCCCCGCCAATGCCACCCGGACCCAGCACGCCCTCGGCATGCAACAGCCACGAATCGGATTCGGCCGCAGCCGAGTACACCGACACATTCCGGCGCCCGGCGTCGTCGACGGCGCCGACGACCACCTGGATCCGCACCCCTCCGGGAGGTAATCCCAAGGGGGCCAACAACGTCAGCTCCTCGATCACCTGCGCACCGACCTCGTCGCCGGCCCGCAGCACCAGTTCGACGAATCCCGCGCCCGGGAACAACGTCATACCGCTCACCACGTGATCGGCCAGCCACCGCTGCACGCCGGGCGACAACGAACCCGTCAGCACCACTCCGCCATCGTCGGGCCGGGCCACCGCCGCACCCAGCAGAGGATGCCCGAGCCCGGCCAGTCCCACCGCGCTCAGACCGGCGGCACCGACCCCGAGGTCGGACAGCCAAAAGTGCTGCCGGACAAAGCCATACGTCGGCAACTCGACGCGCTGTGGTTCCAGGCCCGCAAACGTCTCGGACCAGTTCACTCCGACGCCCTCGATGAACAATCGACCCAACGCGGTGAACAACGACGAGACTTCCGGACGGTCTTTGACCAGCACGGGGACAGAAACCACGTGCTCACCCAGGCACTGTTCGACCAGACCGGTCAATCCGCCACTGGGACCCGCCTCGACGAAGATCTCAGCTCCCAGAGACCGCGCCAGTTGCACACTGTCGGCAAAACGAACCGGTTTTCGCACGTGCTCCACCCAGTACGAGGCCGAGCCATACCCGGTGTCGGCGAGGCGCCCGGTGACGTTCGACACCAGCCCGATCCGCGGCGCAGCCACGCCGACATCGGCCAGCAGCGCCGAGAACTCCGCGATCATGGGCTCCATCGACGACGAGTGAAACGCGTGGGAGACCGCCAGCCGGTGCGTCCGCCGGCCGGGCAGCCGCTCGACCACCGCGGCGACCGCCGCCCGCTCACCTGAAAGCACCACGGAGTCAGGCGCATTGACCGCGGCGATGCTGACACCGTCGCCGAGCAGCGGCGCGGCTTCGTCCTCGCCGACGGCCACGGCCACCATCGACCCGCCGGCCGGCAATTCAGCCATCAGCCGACCCCGGGCCACCACCAGGCGGGCCGCGTCCGGCAGCGTCAGCACACCGGCCACCTGCGCGGCGGCGATCTCTCCTACCGAGTGGCCCAGCACCAGGTCGGGGACCACCCCCCACGACTGCAACAGGGCCGCCAACGCGACCTCGACGGCGAACAAGGCCGGTTGCGCGAACTCCGTGCTTTCCAGCAACGCCGCATCCGTTCCCCAAATCACCTGCCGCAGCGGCACTCTGAGGTGCTCATCCAATACGCGGGCAACTTCGTCAAACCGCTTGGCGAACAACGGGAATCGCTCGTGCAGCGCACGGCCCATGTCCAGATACTGGGCGCCCTGACCGGGAAACATGAAGACCGTCTTGCCCACCGTGTGCGCGCGGCCCACCGCGACACCAGCGGCCGGCTCGCCGGCCTCGACCCGTCCTAGTCCGTCCATCAGCTCGGCGCGATCGGCGCCGACCACCACGGCGCGATGCTCGAAGACCGCTCGGGTGCTGGCCAACGACCAGCCGACATCCAGCGCTCGCACATCGGCGTCGGCGCCGGCGTGCGCCAGCAGGCGCCGAGCCTGGTTGGCCAGGGCGTCGGCGGAACGCGCCGACAACACCCACGGAACTGCTCCGCTGAACTGTGGTGCGACCGGGCTTTCGGCGGTCCCTGGTTCTTCGAGGATCACGTGCGCGTTGGTGCCGCTGATGCCGAACGACGAGACACCGGCCCGGCGCGGCCGTCCCGGCGACGGCCAGGGCCTGGTGTCGGTGAGCAGCGACACCGCACCAGCCGACCAATCCACGTGCGGCGTCGGCATATCCACGTGCAACGTCTTGGGCATCACCTGGTGCTGCATGGCCAGCACCATCTTGATCAACCCCGCCACCCCTGCGGCCGCCGAGGTGTGGCCGATGTTGGATTTGATCGAGCCCAGCCAGAGCGGCTCGGCGCGGTCCTGCCCGTAGGTCGCCAGAATCGCCTGCGCCTCAATGGGATCGCCCAATCTGGTGCCCGTCCCGTGCCCTTCGACGATGTCCACGTCCGCCGTGCCGAGACCCGCGCTGGCCAGCGCCGACCGGATTACGCGCTGCTGCGCCGGACCGTTCGGCGCGGTCAGACCGTTGGACGCGCCGTCTTGGTTGACGGCCGAACCCCGCACCACCGCCAGCACCGGGCGGCCTGAGCGCTGCGCGTCGGCCAACCGCTCGACGACGAGCACGCCGGCACCCTCCGACCAGGACGTGCCGTCGGCTGCGCCCGCGTACGCCTTGCACCGGCCATCGGCGGCCAATGCCCGCTGCCGGCTGAACTCGACGAACGCCGCCGGGGTGGCCATCACCGTCACGCCCCCCACCAACGCCAGATCGCACTCCCCCGAACGCAGTGACTGGACCGCCAGATGCAGCGCCACCAAGGACGAGGAACATGCGGTGTCCACCGACACCGCGGGCCCCTCGAGGCCCAGCACATAGGCGACCCGTCCCGACGTCACGCTCAACGTCGACCCGGTCAGTCCGTAACCTTCCAGGTCTCCCTTGACTTCGCCGCCGTAGCCGGCGTGGATCACCCCGGCGAATACGCCTGTCGGGGTGCCGCGCAGGGTGGTCGGATCAATCCCGCTGCGTTCCAACGCTTCCCAGGACAACTCCAGCATCACCCGCTGCTGTGGGTCCATCGCGAGCGCCTCGTTGGGTCCGATCCCGAAGAAGCCGGCGTCGAAGTCGCCCGCATTTTGCAGGAAGCTACCGCGGCGGGTGTAGGTCTTACCGGGCTGGTCCGGATCCGGGTCGTACATGCCGTCGATATCCCAGCCGCGGTCAATGGGGAAGTCGGAGACGCCGTCGCGGCCGGCCATCAGCATGTTCCACAACGCTTCCGGCGAATCGACGCCACCGGAATACCGGCACGCCATGCCCACCACGGCAACCGGCTCGCTCAGCTTGCCTTCGAGTTCGGACAACCGTCGCCGGGTTCGCCGCAGATCCGCGGTGAGCCGCTTCAGGTAATCGACGTGCTTGGCGGTGCCCTCCGTACCCTGATCCATGCTCTAGGACCCGAGTTCTTCGTCGAGGATGGCGAACAGTTCGTCATCGCTGGCGGCGGCCAGGTCGTCGTCGGTGGTCAAGTTGGCCAGGATGGCCTGCAGTCGGTGGGACAGCTGGGTTCTTTCCTGCGGGGTCCAGTCTGCCCGGTCCACCAGAGCGTCCAGTTCACGGGTGATGTCGTGGAAGCGCGCCAGTGGGTCGGCCTGTTCAGTCGGGGTCGCCAGCCGGACGCCGAGGTGCTCGGCGAGGGCGCTGGGACTCGGATAGTCGAAGATCAGCGTGGGCGAAAGAGTAAGTCCGGTAGCGGTTTTGAGCCGGTTGCGCAATTCGACGGCGGTGAGCGAGTCGAACCCCAGCTCCTGAAATGCGCGCTGAGCGTTGATGTCAGCGGTACTCGAACGACCCAGGACGGTGGCGGCATTGCTGCACACCACGTCGACCAGTTCGCGATAGCGCTGCTCAGCGTCGAGGCGACGTAGTCGCGTAGCCAAGCCTGTTGCCGGAGAATCGGTTTGGGCAGTATCGACGACCCTTCGAATGGGGCGGCGCATCAGTTCTTGCAGCAGCAGCGGGGCATCATCGGCCAGTGCGGCGGCATCGAGGCGGGTGGCCGCCACCACTCCCGGGCCTGCGGCGATCGCGGCATCGAACAAGGCGAGTGCCTGCCGAGTGGACAGCGTCGCCAATCCCACCCGACCCATCCGGGCCTTGTCGCGATCGTCGAGATGCCGCGTCATCGCGCTGGCCTGCTCCCACAGTCCCCACGCCAGGGACAGGCCAGGCAATCCCTGGGTGCGCCGGTGTGCCACCAACGCGTCGAGGAAGCTGTTGGCCGCCGCGTAATTGCCCTGGCCGGGGGTGCCCAGCAAGCCGGCCAGCGAGGAAAACACCACGAAGACAGCCGGTTCGAGATCACGGGTCAAGTTGTGCAGGTTCCATGCTCCGTCGACTTTGGCGCGCAGCACCGCGTCCACCCGCTCCGGCGTCAACGATGCGATCAACCCGTCGTCGAGGATTCCGGCGGCATGGATGACTGCCCGGAGTGGAAACTCCTCCGGTATCTGTTCCAGCAGCGCGGCAACGGCGTCGCGATCGGCCACGTCAGCGGCGACCACCGACACCCGCGCCGCGCCCGCCTCCAGCTCGCGCACCAACTCCGAAGTGCCGTGCGTGCATGAGCGGCTGACGAGCAGCACGTGCGGGACCCGGTAGTGGGACACCAGGTGTCGGGCCAGCGCAGCACCGGCCATCCCGGTACCGCCGGTGATCAGGACGGTGCCGGCCGAGATCGCGGCGGCGGTGGCGCCTGGAAGAGTCAACACCACCTTGCCGGTATGACGGGCTTGGCTGACGAACCGATACGCCTGCCGCACAGAGCGCACGTCGAAGGTCTTGACCGGCAACGGCGCCAGGCTGCCGGTCCGGAACAAGCCGGTCAGTTCGCTGAGCATCTGTGCGGTGTGATCGGGTCCCGCCTCGATCAAGTCGAATGCCCGGTACCGGATTCCGTGCCCGGTGAGTGCGTTCGCGTCGCGAAGGTCGGTCTTGCCCATCTCGATGAATCGTCCGCCCGGCGCCAACAGTCGCAGCGAGGCGTCGACGAATTCACCGGTCAGGGAGTTCAGCACCAGATCGACGCCGGCGTCGCCTGCGGTGACCCGAAACTTGTGCTCGAAGTCCCGGCTTCGGGAATCGCCGATGTGGTCGTCGTCAAAACCCATCGCGCGCAGCGTGTCCCATTTGCCTCGGCTCGCGGTGGCGAACACCTCCAGCCCCCAATGCCGGGCCAGCTGCACCGCCGCCATGCCGACTCCTCCGGTGGCGGCGTGTATCAACACCCGCTCGCCGACTCGGGCTGCACCCAACACCTTCAGTCCGTACCAGGCGGTCAGGAACACCACGGGCACACCCGCGGCCGACTCCAGCGACCAGCCCGCCGGCAGCGCTGTGACCAGCCGGCGATCGACCACCGCTTCGGGTCCGACAACTCCCAGCAGTCCCATCACGGCGTCGCCGACGGCGACATCGGAAACCCCCGGCCCCACTTCGACGACGACCCCGGCGCCCTCGACGCCCAACTCGCCGCCGCCCGGGTACATCCCTAACGCCACCAACACATCTCGGAAGTTCACCCCTACCGCGGCCACCGCGACGCGCAGCTGCCCGAGAGCAAGGGCGGATCGCGCACAGGAACCTACCTGGACGCCCTCCAGCGTCCCCGAACCGTCGGTGACCAGACGCCATCCGTCATCGGCCTCGGGCAGTGTGAGTCTCGGACTCAGGGGCTTCAGCCGGGCCCGATAGGCCACCCCACGCCGCACGATCAGTTGCGTCTCCCCGCAACCGATTACCTTGCCGACATCGACGGATCCGTCGGAATCAAGGAGCAGCACCCGGCCCGGGTGTTCGGCCTGGGCCGAACGCACCAATCCCCACACCGCCGCGCCGGGCAGATCCGAGACCGCCTCGTCGTCCAACGCCACCGCGCCGCGCGTCAGCACGACCAGCAACCCTGGCTCGTCACCGGCCAACCAGTTCTGCAGCGTCGCCAGGGCCGCGTGAGTAGCGGCATAAACCGCCGACGGGTCGTCGGCATCCCCAGATGGCGGCTGCCACAGCGTGACCGGAGTGTCGCCGCCGTCGGCAAGCGCGACCGGCGACCAGTCGACCTCGAACAGTCCGGCGTCGTCACGCACAACCGACGACTGCGCGGAGACGGGACGGAAAGTGAGGCTGCGCACGGTCAGTACGGGCAACCCGGTCGGGTCGGCCAGCTCCACCCGGACCGCGTGGGTGCCGGCGGGGCTGATCCGGACCCGCAACCGGGTGGCGCCCGCGGCATGCAGCGACACACCCTGCCAGGCGAACGGCAACACCGTGTCGGTCTGCGGACCGCAAACACCCAAAGCGTGTAGCGCGCCGTCCAGCAGCGCAGGATGCATACCGAAACCCGTTGCGGTCAGACCGGCGTCTTCGGCCAGCACGACTTCGGCATAGAGGTCGCCGCCGGACTGCCACACCGCCTGCAGACCCTGAAACGCCGGCCCATAGTCGTATCCCCGCGCGGCCAGCCGAGCGTAGGCGTCGGCCAACTCGATCGGCTCGGCGTTCGGCGGGGGCCACGACGACATGTGGGTCTGCGGAGTCAGCGCACCTCCGCTCAGCATCCCTTGGGCATGAAGAACCCATCCCGAATCCGGTTGAGCGGCAGCGGAATAGATCGAGATTGTACGTCGATCAGACTCGTCTGCGGCACCGGCCACTACCTGTATCCGCACCGCGGCGTCGTCAGGCAACGGCAGCGGGGTCGACAGGGTCAGCTCGTCGAGCACCGGGAGTCCGACTTGATCTCCGGCCCGGATGGCGAGTTCGACGAATCCGGCGCCCGGAAACAGCACGGTGCCGTTGACCGCGTGGTCGGTGAGCCAGGGCTGTGCGGCCGCGGACAATTGGCCCGTCAACACCACGCCGCCGGAGTCGGGCCGCTCCACGACCGCGCCGAGCAGCGCGTGCTCGGCGCCCTGCAGCCCGTCCCGGCGTATATCCCGGGCCGTCGACTCGGCGAGCCAAAACCGCCGCCGCGCAAAGCCGTACGTCGGCAACGCCACCTGCTCGGCGCCGCGGAACGCAGGCCGCCAATCCACGGTCACGCCGGCCACGTGGGCCTGGGCCGCCGAAAGCCAGAACCGTCGCAGCCCGCCGTCGTCGCGACCCAAAGTGGGTACGATTACCGGTTGGGAGGCGGGATTGCGCACGGCCAGCGTGTCTTCGACAGCTGCGGTCAGCACCGGGTGGGGGCTGGATTCAATGAACACCTGGTAGCCCATTTCCGATGCCGCGCTCACCGCGCTTTCGAATTGCACTGTGCGACGCAGGCTTTCGTACCAGTAGTCCGGGGTGAGTTCGGCGGTGTCGATGACGTGCCCGGTCAGCGTGGAGAATAACGTCACGGAGGACGATTGCGGCTCGATACCTGTGAGCGCCTCGAGGAGCGGGGTGCGGATCGCATCGATGTGGGCGCAGTGGGAGGCGTAGTCGACATCGATCCGGCGGGCGCGCAGGCCGTCGGCGTCACATTGCCGCACCAATTCGGCGACGGCGTCCACTTCGCCGGACACGGCCACCGCCGAAACACCGTTCACGGCAGCGATACTCAAGCGCCCGCCCCACGGCGCCACCAGCCTCTTGGCTTCGGACGGTCCGACGGCCAGCGAAGCCATGCCGCCCGTCCCGGACAGCTGGGTCAGCAGCCGACTGCGTCGCGCCACCACACGCGCCGCATCCTGCAACGACAGCGCCTCGGCCACGCAGGCAGCCGCGATCTCACCCTGCGAATGTCCGATCACCGCATCGGGTGTGACGCCCATCGAACGCCACAACTCAGCCAAGGACACCATGACCGCCCACAGCGCCGGCTGTACCACGTCCACCCGGTCCAGACGCGGGGCGTCGGGGGCGCAACGGAGAACGTCGATCACCGACCAGTCGACATGTACGCGCAGCGCCTCGTCACAACGCTGCATCTGCTCGGCGAAAACCGGTGCACTACCCAGCAATTCGGCGCCCATGCCGGCCCACTGCGAGCCTTGCCCGGGGAACACGAACACCGTCTTGCCCATCATCGTGCGTGCCCGGCCGACCACCGCGCCGGAACCCTGCTCGCCGGCAGCCAATCCCGCGAGTTCGGCCAGCAACTGCTGACGATCGGTGCCCACCAGGACCGCGCGATGTTCGAACAGCGACCGTGTGCCAACCAGCGACAAGCCGACATCGGGCGCACTCAGGGCGTCGTCGGCGCTGACCCAGGCCGACAACCGTCGCACCTGGTTGCGCAGCGCGGTGGGCGAGCGCGCCGACACCACCCACGGCGCTGCACCCTCAACCCCTTCGCGCACAGCGATTTCGACCGCAGGCGTCTCCTCCAGAATCACGTGCGCGTTGGTCCCGCTGATCCCGAACGACGACACCGCAGCACGACGTGGCCGTCCAGAGCGTGGCCACGCCTGCGCCTCGGTCAACAGCGACACCGCACCGGCAGACCAATCCACCTGCGGCGTGGGCGCATCCACATGCAACGTCTTGGGCATGACGCCGTGCCGCATCGCCAACGTCATCTTCATCACCCCGGCCACGCCGGCCGCGGCCGACGTGTGGCCCATGTTGGACTTGATCGAGCCGAGCCACAGAGGCTCGGTGCGCCCCTGACCGTATGTCGCCAGGATCGCTTGTGCCTCAATGGGATCTCCCAGGGTGGTTCCCGTCCCGTGCCCTTCGACCACGTCGACGTCGGCGGCGCCCAACCGCGCGCTCGCCAATGCCGCGCGGATCACCCGCTGCTGGGACGGTCCGTTCGGGGTGGCCAGGCCATTGGACGCTCCGTCCTGGTTGACCGCCGAACCCCGCACCAGCGCCAGGACCTGATGACCCAATCGCTGCGCATCTGCCAACCGTTCCACGACCAGCGCACCGGCACCCTCGGCGAAAGCGGTGCCGTCGGCGGCGGCGGCGTACGCCTTGCACCGGCCGTCAACCGAAAGTGCCCGCTGCCGGCTGAATTCGACGAACATCGCGGGCGTGGCCATCACCGTCACCCCACCCACCAGGGCCAGGTCGCACTCCCGGGACCGCAGCGACTGCACAGCCAGGTGCAGCGCCACCAGCGACGACGAGCACGCCGTATCCACCGACACTGCAGGGCCTTCCAACCCCAGCACATACGCCACCCGGCCCGACGCCACGCTCAACGTCGAACCACGCAACCCATAGCGTTCCAGGTCGCCGGGCACCCGGCCCTGGCCGCCGTAGGAACCATGGAAGATGCCGACGAACACGCCGGTCGGCGAACCCCGCAACGTGAGCGGGTCGATTCCGGCTCGCTCCAACGCTTCCCAGGACACCTCCAACAGCAGACGCTGCTGTGGATCCATCGCGAGCACCTCGCTGGGCGCGATCCCGAAGAACTCGGCGTCGAATCCGGCGACGTCGCCGAGGAAACCCCCGGCACGGGTGTAGGACTTACCGACCGCGTCGGGATCAGGATCGAACAGCGACGCGCGGTCCCAGCCGCGATCCGTCGGAAACTCCGAGACCACGTCGCGGCCGTCGGCCACCATCTGCCACAGCGCCTCGGGCGAATCCACCCCGCCGGGATACCGGCAACCCATGCCCACCAACGCAATTGATTCAGTGCTTTGCGTCAGATAGTCGCGGTTTTCCCGCTTGAGGCGCTCGTTTTCTTTGAGAGATCTCCGCAGGGCCTGGATGAGCTCGTCTTGGGTGCTGGTCATGCCACACGAAAAGTATTCAGTGCCAGCGCAACAGCACCAGTTCGGAACAGAACCCCGGCCCCATCGCGATCATCAGGCCCGGACTTCCGCTGGGCGGCGGTTTGGCGATGGTGTCACGCAGCACATGCAATACCGACGCCGACGACAGGTTGCCGATCTCCCCCAGCGAGCGCCAGGTCAATTCCAGCGCTTCCGTTGGCAGATCAAGGGTCTCGGTGATCGCCTCGATGATCTTGGGTCCACCCGGGTGGGTCACCCAGGCACCGACATCGGCGACGTTCAGGCCATGCTCGCCCAGGAACGCGGTGACGTCGTTGCCCAGATACTGCTTGACGACCGCGGCCAGGTCCTTGGACAAGACCAACTCGAACCCGGCCGAGCCGACGTCGTAACCCATGGTGCGCAACGAGTCGGGATAGAGATGGCTGCGCGAGTCGAGGATGGACGGGCCGGCCGCCGCCAGCTGTTCGGCGCGGCGATCCCCGACGCCGACCACCGCTGCCGCGCCGTCAGCAAACAGTGCGCTACCTACCAGTCCGGCTACCGACGGCTTGTACCCGGGGAAGGTCAGCGAGCACAGTTCGACCGCGACCAGTGCTGCGACGCCGTCGGGAGCGCCCCGCAGGTAGTCGTGCAACCGGGCCACCCCCGCCGCGCCGGCCACACAACCCAGCCCGAACAGCGGCACGCGGCGCACGTCGGGACGCAGCCCGACCCGTCCGGCGATCCGGGCGTCCAGCGAAGGCACGGCGAGTCCGGTCACCGTGGTGGTGATGAGCACGTCGAGATCCTCGGGCGCCAGCCCCGCCTCGTCGAGCGCACCCATCAGCGCCTCGACGCCCAGATCCACGGCCTTCTCGATGAAAATCCCGTTGGCCTCGCCGAAGTCGTTGAGTTTCGGGTACTTCTCCAGCGGGAGCACGAGGTGGCGGCTGTTCACTTTCGCGCTGGCGTGCAATTGCCGAACGATGTCTTCATAACCCTCGAAATCGGGAATGTTGACAAAGGTGTCGGTCAGTTCGTGCTGCGAGTAGCGATACGGTGGCAAGGCGCCGAAGACACCTGCGATGACGCTCATTGGTCCCACCCCTTTGATACGAACATCAAGGCCACATTGTTCACCAAGATCGGTCAATCGGATCGCGCAAAGGTCAAAGTTTAGTCCGCCCTAATCCGACCGGCAAAGAAGCAGGACGACACTCAGCGCTGCAGCTGCCCCCGCAGCCCGTCGGCCGCCGAGCGCAACGCGGTGAGTTGCTGGGCAACCTGATTAGGCGCGGTGCCGCCCCGGCGATCACGTGACATGACCGAACCCTCGATGGTCAGCACGTCGCGGACCTGCGGCGTCAAGTCGGTGCTGATCGCGGCCAGCTCGTCGTCGGTGAGCTCTTGCAGCCCGACACCGCGCTGTTCGGCGGTACGCACCGCCGCGCCGGCGGCCTCGTGCGCAGAACGGAACGGAACACCTTGTCGCACAAGCCATTCAGCGATATCTGTGGCGAGTGTGTAACCGGCCGGCGCGAGTGCGGCCATCCGCTCGACATGGAAGGTCAGGCTGCCCACCAGCCCGGCCATCGCCGGCAGCAGCAACTCCAGCTGCAGCACCGAGTCGAACACCGGCTCCTTGTCCTCCTGCAGGTCACGGTTGTAGGCCAACGGCTGGGCTTTGAGCGTGGCCAGCAGCCCCGCCAGGTTGCCGATCAGCCGCCCGGACTTGCCCCTGGCCAGTTCGGCGATGTCGGGGTTCTTTTTCTGGGGCATGATCGAGCTGCCGGTGGACCACGAGTCGTGCAAGCTGACGTAGCCGAACTCCGTCGAACTCCACAAGATGATGTCTTCGGCCAGCCGGGACAGATCGACGGCGATCATCGCGAAGACAAACGCCGCCTCGGCCGCGAAGTCCCGGGCCGCGGTGGCGTCGACCGAGTTGTCGGCGGCGGCGGTGAAGCCAAGGTCGGCGGCGATCGCGTCGGGATCCAGGCCCAGCGACGAGCCGGCCAGCGCGCCCGAGCCGTAGGGCGAGATCGCCGCCCGCTTGTCGAAGTCCACGATGCGGTCCACATCGCGCAGCAACGGCTGCGCATGGGCGAGCAGATGATGCGCCAGCAGGATCGGCTGGGCCGACTGCAGGTGCGTCTTGCCCGGCATGATGTCCGTCGGGTGTGCGGCGGCCTGGTCTGCCAGCGCGGCGACGACGTCGAGCACGCCGTCAGCGACCCGCCGTACCGCGTCGCGCAGCCACATCCGGAACAGGGTCGCCACCTGGTCGTTACGCGACCGCCCGGCCCGCAAGCGGCCACCGAGATCCGCCCCGACGCGGTCGATGAGTCCGCGTTCCAGCGCGGCGTGCACGTCTTCGTCGGAGACCAGTGGACCGAAGCTGCCGTCGGCGACGTCCTCGGCCAGGCTGTCCAGTCCCGCCAGCAAGCCGTCGCGCTGTTCTTCGGTGAGCAGGCCGGCCCGGTAGAGCACCACGGTGTGGGCGCGCGAAGCGATGATGTCGTACGGTGCCAGCACCCAGTCGAAGTGGGTCGATTTGCTCAGCGCGGCCAACGCGTCGGAGGGCCCGCCGGCGAACCGCCCACCCCACAACGACCCCTCGTTGGTGCTCACTTTTTTGTGCCGAGCAGACGCAAAAGCCCCTTTGCGCCCGGCGTGTCGGGGGCTTTTGCGTCTGCTCGCCGGACGACGGTCACCGCAGGTCCCGGCGGGCGGACAGCTTCGACGACAACCCGTGCACGTAGACGAAGCCCTTCGACATGGACTGGTCGAAGGTGTCGCCCTCGTCGTAGGTGGCCAGGTTGAAGTCGTAGAGCGACTCCGCACTGCGCCGCCCGTTGACGGCGATGTGACCGCCGTGCAGGACCAGCCGAATCTCGCCGGTGACGTGCTCCTGGGTCTTGGCGACGAAGCTCTCCAACGCGATCTTCAGCGGCGAGTACCACAGGCCGTCGTATACCAGTTCGGCCCAGCGCTGGTCGGTCTGACGCTTGAACCGGCCCAACTCGCGCTCGAGGGTGACGTGCTCGAGTTCGGCGTGCGCGGTGATCAGCACCATCGCGCCGGGTGCCTCGTAGATCTCGCGACTCTTGATGCCCACCAACCGGTCTTCGACGACATCGAGGCGCCCGACGCCCTGTGCGCCGGCGCGCCGGTTCAGTTCCTCGATGGCCTGCAAAACAGATGTCGACTTGCCGTCGATGGATACCGGCACGCCCTGTTCGAAGCCGACGATCACCTCGTCGGGGGTGTTCCAGTTGACGGTCGGGTCTTCGGTGTAGTCGTAGACGTCTTTGGTAGGCGCATTCCAAAGGTGTTCGAGGAAGCCGGTTTCCACCGCGCGGCCCCACACGTTCTGGTCGATCGAGAACGGCGAGCGTTTGGTGACGTTGATCGGGATGGCGTTCTCCTCGGCGAACGCGATGGCCTTCTCGCGGGTCCAGGCGTAATCGCGGACCGGGGCCAGTACCTCGAGATCGGGTGCCAGCGAAGCGAATCCGACTTCGAACCGAACTTGGTCGTTGCCCTTGCCGGTGCAGCCGTGCGCGACGATGCCGCCGCCGTGCTCGCGTGCCGCGGCGACCAGATGCTTGACGATCAACGGCCGGCTGATGGCCGACACCAGCGGGTAGCGGTCCATGTAGAGCGCGTTGCTGAGGATGGTGGGCAGGCAGTAGCCGTCCGCGAACTCGTCACGGGCGTCGACGACGACGGCTTCGACGGCGCCGCAGTCCAGTGCCCGCTGGCGGACGACCTCCATGTCCTCGCCGCCCTGGCCGAGGTCGATCGCGACGGCGACGACCTCGCGGCCGGTCTCCTTGCCGATCCAGCTGATGGCCACCGAGGTGTCCAGGCCGCCGGAATAGGCCAGGATGACGCGCTCTGACATGAACCAATCTCCTTTATCTGAGGTTCTCGATAGCGGTGGCCAGATCGGCGCCGGTCATCGGCTCACGAGCTGCCACGAACACGGTGTCATCACCGGCGATGGTGCCGACCACGTACGGTAACGCGGCGCGGTCGAGCGCGCTGGCCAGGTAGTGGGCGCCCCCGGGCGGGGTGCGCAACACCGCGAGGTTGGCGCTGGCGTCGGTGGACACCAGCAGCTCGGCGAGCAGCCTGGAAAGCCGTCCGGTACCGCCGGCGACCCCGCGTACCGGGCTGCCGTCCTCGGGGACGACGTAGACGCCGACACCGCCGTCGGCGCCGCGCAGCTTGACCGCGCCCAGTTCCTCGAGATCGCGGGACAGGGTGGCCTGGGTGACCTCGATTCCTTCCGCCGCCAGCAGGGCCGCGAGTTGGCTTTGACTGTGCACCTCCCGGGTGGACAGCATCGCCACGATGCGCGCCTGCCGTCCGGCGCGATTGGCGCTGATCTCCGGTGACGCTTTGGTGTTGCCGTTCGTCATCGTGACCGCTCCAACAGCCAGACCAGCAGCGCCTTCTGCGCGTGCAGTCGATTCTCGGCCTCGTCCCACACCGCGCTGGCCGGCCCGTCCATCACTTCATCGGTGATCTCGTCGCCGCGGTGCGCCGGAAGGCAATGCAGCACAATGGCTTCGGGGTGCGCAAGGTCGAGCAGTCGCTGGTTGATCTGGAACGGCCGGAACGGCTTGACGCGATCCAGGCCGTCGTCTTCCTGTCCCATCGACGTCCAGGTATCGGTCACCAGGACGTCGGCGCCGTCGGCGCCTGAGTCCGGGTCATCGGTCACGGTCAGCTCGGCGCCGGTATCCCGGGCGCGGTGCTCGGTGGCGGCGACTACGCCGGAATCGGGTGTAAACCCTTCCGGTGCAGCGATGGTGACGTGCATGCCGGCGGTCACCGCACCGAGCATCAGCGAGTGAGCCATGTTGTTGCTGCCGTCGCCGAGGTAGGTCAACTTCAAGCCGTGGAGGCTTCCTTTGCGCTCGGCGATCGTCTGCAGGTCGGCCAGCACCTGACAGGGATGGAACTCGTCGGACAGCGCGTTGACGACGGGCACGGTGGCAGCCGAGGCCATGGCGACGAGGCGCTCTTGCCCGAAGGTCCGCCACACGATGGCATCGACGAAGCGGGACAGCACCCGTGCGGTGTCCTCCAAGGACTCGTCGCGGCCCAGTTGGGTGCTGCGTCCGTCGACGACCACGGCATGGCCGCCGAGTTGCGCGATGCCCATCTCGAAGGAGAACCGGGTCCGGGTGGAGTTCTTGTCGAAGATGACCGCCACTCCGCGGGGCCCCTCGAGGGGACGACGGGCGAACGGGTCCTTCTTCAGCTCAGCGGCAAGTTGGAGGACCTCGGCCTGTTCCGCAGCGCTCAGGTCGTCGTCACGCAGGAAATGTCTTGTCATGTCTGTGTTCCCGCCGCGTCGAGGATGCGCGGCAGCGCGGCGACGAAGCCGTCGAGCTGCTGCTCGGCGATGATCAGCGGCGGCGCCAGCCGAATAACGTTGGGCGCGGCCGCGTTCACCAGGTAACCGGCACTTCGGGCGGCTGCCTCGGCGTCTTTGGCGCTCGCGACGGTCAGCACGATCCCCAGCAGCAACCCCCTACCGCGCACGTGGTCGATCAACGGGTGGCCCAGTGATTCGATGCCGTGCCGCAGGGCCTTGCCTTTGACATCGGCACCACGCACCAAGTCGTCGGTGGCCAGCACCTTGAGCACCGCCAGCGCGGCCGCGGTGCAGACAGGGTTGCCGCCGAAGGTGCTGCCGTGCAATCCGGGAGTCAGCAGATCTGCGGCCCGCCCTATCGCGATGCACGCCCCGATCGGCAGCCCACCTCCGAGGCCCTTGGCCAACGTCACCACGTCGGGAGTGATGCCGTCGTGCTGATGGGCGTAAAACGTTCCCGTGCGGCCCATCCCGGTCTGCACCTCGTCGAGCACCAGCAAGGCGCCGTGCCGGGAGGTGATCTCACGCGCGGCCGTCAGGTAGCCCCCGGGAGGGACGACGACACCGCTCTCCCCCATGATCGGTTCGAGAAACACTGCGGCCGTGTCGTCGTCGACCGCGGCTGCCAACGCATCGGCGTCGCCGTATGGGATGTGTGTCACGTTGCCCGGCAGCGGTTGGAATGGCGCCTGTTTGGCGGGCTGTCCGGTGAGCGCCAGGGAACCCATCGTGCGGCCGTGAAACGCCTCCTGTGCCGCAACGAGTTTCGTGCGACCGGTCAGGCGGGTCAACTTGAACGCCACCTCGTTGGCTTCGGTCCCGGAGTTGCAGAAGAACACACGCGCTTGGGCTTCGGCGCCGAGCAGGGCGATCAGTTGCTCGGCCAGCGCGATACCGGGTTCGGTGGCATAGAGGTTGGAGGTGTGCCCCAATGTCGACATCTGTTGTGTGACAGCATCGATGACGGCGGGGTGGCGGTGCCCGAGCACGTTGACGGCGATGCCGCCGAGCAGGTCGACGTAAGTCTTGCCGTCCACGTCGGTCAGCACGGCGCCGTCACCACTAGCCAGCGCCATCGGCGGCGTGCCGTAGTTGTTCATCATGACGGCCTGCCAACGCTGCTGCACCGCTTCGGTTTGCGTCACGCCGACACCACCTTGGTGCCGGTTCCCGCATTCGTGAACAACTCCACCAACACACAGTGCTCGACGCGTCCGTCGATGACGTGTGCGCTAGGCACACCGGCGGTGACGGCCCGCAAGCACGCTTCCACTTTGGGGATCATGCCCGCCTCCAGACGGGGTAACAGTTGGGCCAAGGTGGCCGTGTCGATCTCGCTGACCAACGAAGTTCGGTCCGGCCAGCTGGTGAACAGACCTTCGACATCGGTGAGCATCAGCAGCTTTTCGGCTCCCAGCGCTTCGGCCAGCGCCGCGGCCGCCGTGTCAGCATTGATATTGTGCACCACGCCATCGACGTCAGGCGCCAGCGTCGAGACCACCGGAATCCGCCGTGCGGCAATGAGATCCAACACCGCGGCGGTGTTCACTAGCTCGACGTCACCGACCAGACCGATGTCTGTATCCACGCCGTCGACGGTGACGCTGCGACGCACGGCTGTGAACAGCTGAGCATCTTCACCGGTGATGCCGACCGCGTACGGTCCATGCGCATTGATCAGATTGACCAGTTCCCGGCCTACCTGCCCGAACAACACCATGCGGGCCACGTCGAGCACTTCCGGTGTGGTGACACGGAATCCACCCTTGAAATCACCGTCGATACCCAGCCGACGCAGCATGGCACTGATCTGCGGCCCTCCGCCGTGCACAACCACCGGATGGATGCCACAGTTGCGCAGGAATGCCATGTCGGAGGCAAACGCCCGCCGCAGTGATTCGTCGAGCATGGCGTGCCCACCGTATTTGACGACGACGATCTTGCCGTGCAACTGCTTGAGCCACGGCAGCGCTTCGGCCAACACCTGCGCCTTGACCTGGGTTGACAGCGATTCGGTGGTCTCCGTCATGAGCTGTAGGCCGAATTCTCTTCGACATATCCGTGCGACAGGTCCGTAGTCCGGATGGTGGCGGTGCCGTCGCCGACAGCGAGATCCACCACGATATCGATATCGCTGCCGGTCAGATCGACGTCGCGCGCGCCCGGGGTGCCGACGCCGTCGCGGTAGACGACGAAACCGTTGAAGGACACTGTGATTCGATCGGGTTCCAGGTAGACCGGGGCCAATCCAACGGCGGCCAGGACCCGTCCCCAGTTCGGGTCGGAACCGAACAATGCGGTCTTGACCAGGCTGTCGCGAGCGATCACCCGCGCTGCGGTCACCGCATCGTCTTCTGTGCGAGCACTTTTCACGGTCACGTCGACCCGCTTGGTGACACCCTCGGCGTCCGCCTGCAGCTGAGCGCACAGGTCGTCACAGACCCGCAACACCGCCTCTTCGAGATCCTCTGCCGCCGGGGCGATTTCACTGGCTCCCGAGGAGAGCAGCAGCACGGTGTCGTTGGTCGAGCAGGTTCCGTCGACGTCGAGCCGGTCGAATGTGCGGATGGTGGCGCGTCGCAGCGCTTGCCCGAGGGCGTGGGCGTCGGCCACGGCGTCGGTGGTGATCACGCACAGCATGGTGGCCAGGGACGGCGCCAGCATGCCGGCGCCCTTTGCCATCCCGCCGACGGTCCAGTTGTCTTTGTGGTGCAGTGCAACCTGTTTGGGCACGGTATCTGTGGTCATGATGGCGTGCGCGGCATCGTCGCCGCCGGTAAGGCCACCGTGCATCTCGTGCACCACGTCGCGGACACCGGCCAGTACCTTATCCATCGGCAGCCGGTCGCCGATCAACCCGGTGGAGCACACCGCGACCTCTACGGCGCCGGTCTCGGTTCCCCAGTCCGACAACGCAGTTGCCACTGCTTCAGCGGTCGCGTGGGTGTCTTGGAAGCCACCGGGACCGGTACAGGCGTTGGCGCCACCGGAATTGAGGATCACCGCCCGCAGTCGCCCAGTCGTCAGCACCTGTTGTGTCCACAGCACCGGCGCGGCCTTGACTTTGTTGCGGGTGAGCACCCCCGCCGCCGCATAGTCGGGACCCTCGTTGAAGACCAGCGCCAGGTCGGGCGCACCGGATGCCTTGATGCCGGCCGCGATTCCGGCGGCGCGGAAGCCGGCCGGAGCCGTCACCCCTTGCGCCCGCACCAGCCTCGTGGAGTCGACGGTATCGGTCATGGCGCCACCCCGACGATCGAAAGCCCCTCGCCCTCCGGCCAACCCAGCGCCAGGTTCATCGACTGCACGGCGGCCCCACCGGTGCCTTTGACCAGGTTGTCGATCGCGGCGATCGCCACGAACGTCGCGGCGTCTTCGTCCACCGCGATGGCGATGTGTGCGGCGTTGCTACCGATCACGGACCCGGTGCGGGGCAGCTGCCCGTCAGGCAGCAGATGGACAAAGGGCTCTGCGTCGTAGGCCTTCTCATATGCCGTTCGCAGTTGCGAGATCGGCGCTTGGGTGCGTGCGGTGCACGTCGCCAGGATTCCGCGTGACGTCGGGATGAGCACCGGGGTAAACGACACTGTGACGTTACGGTCGGTCACCGCCCGCAGTCCTTGTGCGATCTCGGGGGTATGCCGGTGGACGCCGCCGACGCTGTAGGCGCGCGCCGATCCGATGACCTCCGCCCCGAGCAGGTCGGCCTTGGCTGTGCGCCCGGCCCCCGAAGTGCCGCTGACGGCGACGATGGTGACTGCGGGCTCGATGAGATCGTCGGCGACCGCAGGCAGGAGGGCCAGCAGTGCCGCCGTCGGATAGCAGCCCGGTACTGCGATACGGCGGGTCCCTTTCAACCGCTCCCGCGCTCCCGGTAGCTCCGGCAGGCCGTAAGGCCAGCTCCCGGAATGCGCAGAGCCATAGAATCGCTCCCATGCCTGAGAATCGGTTAGTCGGAAATCCGCACCGCAGTCGATGACGAGCGTTTCGGGTCCGAGTTGCTCGGCGAGCGCTCCCGAGTGCCCGTGCGGAAGACCGAGGAAGACGACGTCATGACCGCGCAGGACGGCAACCTCGGTGGGTTCGACGACGCGATGAGCCAACGGAACAAGGTGCGGGTGATGCTCGCCGAGCGTGCTGCCGGCGCTGGACGCCGCCGTCACTGATCCGATGACCAGCCGGCCGTCCGAGTAAGAGGGGTGCCCGAGCAGCAGGCGCAGGACCTCGCCGCCCGCGTATCCGGTGGCTCCGGCAACCGCAACCCGTATCGCGTCGACCATCCGGCGATTGTGCATGTTTATGCAGTCGATCGCAAATTCATTCGTTGTGAGCAGATTTTTCGTTCCGCCACATGCGAGGAGGATCGGCGTTATCGTTGTCAAACCGACACGCCGCGGCGTACTGTCCCATTGTGTCGATTTCGCCCCATTCACATCGGAGCAAATGCTCTCGGGCACAACGGTTTTCGGCCAAAAGGTAGGACTGCGGCGGCGATCGCAGACCCTAAGATTCGGGGCCGAAAACTCTTAGAAATAACTGGTTTAAGCGCCCTCCCCTTTGGGGACCTATTGGGCACGTGTTGTCTCAGCGGCGTTCGGGCGTCGCCGAGTCAAGGCTTGTCTATTTGGGTCATCTGGGGAGATGGACATGTCATTTGTTATCGCTGTACCTGCGTTCGTGGAAGCTGCGGCCGACCAGTTGGCCGGTATCGGGTCTTCACTAGTCGAGGTAAGTTCGTCGGCCGTACTCGCCACGACCGAGCTGGCGCCGGCCGCGGCGGACGAGGTATCGACCGCTATCGCGCGGCTGTTTGGCACCTTCGGTAGCGAATACCAGGCCGTCAACGCTCAAGCGGCGGCGTATCACCAGGAGTTCGTCACTCTCCTGACCCGAGGCGCGACGTCCTACGCCGCCGCGGAAGCACTGAATATTTCGGCGCTGTTCAACCTGAACAACATTGCGGCCAACATCGAGATCGGCCTCAACAACGTCGCCGCTGGTTTCCAAGGGGCCCTGAGCGGATCCCTCGGTGGCTTCGGCGGCTCGATCGGAGGTTCCGGGTCTCTGGGCCTGAACGCCGCCACCGCATTGCGGGCTCTCACGGCTCTTCCCAGCCTCGGCGCGGGACTTGCTCTTGAGACTGGTGGCGCATTGGCTTCAGGTCTGGGCACTGGACTGGCGCAGACCGGTCAGGCCATCATCGGCGCCGGCGCGGCCTTCCAGGGCCTGGGGGCAAGCCTGTCGGCATCTGGCGCCGCCTTGAGTGGCCAGGCGAATGCAGCGCTGTCCGCACTCGCGAATGCAGCTCTGGGCGCCAACCTCAATCTGAATCTGTCGGCAAACTTCAGCGGCATCCTCCCCAACCTGGCCGAGCTTGCGGCGACCGGCGGACGACTCATCGGCAACATTTCCGCTGTGCTGACCGGTGGACTGCCCGCGCTCAACGCTGCTGTCACGGGCGGCCTGAATGCCCTGGTCGATTTGGCCGGCGATTTCACCCTGCCGCCGCTGCCCGGGTTCCCCGGCTTCACCTTCCCGCCGCTGAACTTCGGCCTGCCAGGGTTCACCCTGCCCGGCTTCCCCGGACTGGTCCTGCCCGACTTCGGCGCCGCCTTCACCGGCGGCCTCAACGCCCTGGTCGACCTGGCCGGCGACTTCACCCTCCCGCCGCTGCCCGGCTTCCCCGGCTTCACCTTCCCGCCGCTGAACTTCGGCCTCCCAGGCTTCACCCTGCCCGGCTTCCCCGGACTGGTCCTGCCCGACTTGAGTGCGGCGCTGAGCCTTACCCTCAATGCCGGGATCGCGAGCCAACTGGGTGCAGCCCTGTCGGGGTCGCTGAACGGTGGACTCAACGCCCTGGTCGACGCTGGCGAAAGCTTGTCGGCCAGCCTCGGAGCCGGATTGAACGGCTTGACGCGGACCGGCGCGAACGTGGCTGCCAACCTGGTCTCCGCCCTCGGCGGATCCGGTCAAACGGGTATGGCAATAGCCAACATCTGGGTCAACGCCGCGAACGAGATCACCGATGTCCTCGGCGGTGCTCTGGGCGCCAGCTTCGGAGCCGGACTCGCAAGCTTCGGTCAAACTGGTGGAACCTTGGCGTCCACCTTCTCGGGTGCACTGGCCGGACTCTCGCAGACCGGCGGCGCATTCCTGGGATCGCTGGACGACATCGCTCTCAACTTCGCTCTAGCGGGCAACGCCGCGTTGCAGAACCTGCAGCTGGCTCTGCAAGCAGCCCTCAACGCCAGCTTCGGCTTCCAGGTGGGCTAGTAGTCACTGATCCTGATGACGCGGCACCGGCCATTTCGCCGGTGCCGCGTCTCTTTATAGGTTGCGGCGCATTGGCAGGCGACAAGGCGGCGTCCAGACGTTGCGTGCCCGCCGCGAAGAGTCATCAAGCGCCGCAACCGATTCCGCTCACACACCCCGCACTCGGCCTCCGTGCAATCAAATCCGCTGCCTCCCACAGCGATTCATTACCGGAGGCTGCCGTGCGATAAACGCTAGTCCGGCACGCCCGCAGCGGGCTCTGCGTCCTCGTCGAGCAGTTCGATTCGGCATGAGCCGTCAAATGCGTTGGCCCCGTTGGCTCTATCTCGACTAGTTGGTGATCGAGTCGGCGAGTGTCCTAAAGCCGGTGTTCGCCAGCAGCTGGAAAATGCCGCCAAACCTGGTGCCACCCAAAGTCAGGTTGATCGGGATGTTTATGCCAAACAGCTCCAAAGGCACCGTCGCCGTGATGGCATGCGGCGGCACCAGCAGCCCGCTGAACGGCAGATGGGCGACGACCGGAATATTGAGATCACCGAGCACAGGCACAGTGAACGTCACCGGCAGTGGTAGATCCACGATGGCTTCACCGTTGAGCAGACCGTTCAAGATGTATGCAGGCGCGTCGATCACGCCGCCAGCCACCTGGATCGCATTGCCGGTCGCTATGCCGCCCCCGATGACCGTCCCGGCGGTTGCCAACCCGTCGAGCGCCGCGACTGGTGCGCCTGCCACACCGAAGAGAAGCGATAGCGGTAACCCGAAGTTCGCACCGAGTATCAGCGCCGGGGGAATCACGGTTCCGCTGATCGTGGTCGAAACACTGGTATCGGCGAGCGCGGTGAAGAACCGGCCGAAGTTGTTGGGAATCTGGGCGGGTACGGAATCGGCCGGCAGCAGGGTGCTGAATCCGCTGAGATTCTGGCCGGGTAAAGACAGGACCGGGAACAGATCGCCGATCGGTCCGACGAGCTTGATGTCCGCCAGGTTGCTGGTGTCGAATCCGCTCAAGAAGATGTTGAGCACAGCCGAGGTGCCGTCGGTTACCGCGAGGTTGTACTGGCCCGTCGCGATGTCTTGGCTGACCTTGGCCCAGTCGGCCGGGAAGTTCGCTAGGTTCGCCGACAGGTCGCGGCTGAAAGCCGAGAAGGACGTGTTGAGGGTCTGGAAGTTTCCGACCGTACCGCTGACAATGCCGCTGGCAGCAGCTTGGAAGTCGGTTGCCGCGTTACCCGAGGCGAAGTACCCCAGACCGGTCTGCGCGACGAGACCGGGATTCTGCGCCGCGTAGGCGAGTTCGGCGCCGATCTGGGCCCCGTAACCCTGCTGGTTGGCAACGATCTGCCGCAGCAACGGGAACGGGTCAGCGGCAAAAGCATTGCTGAGCGCAGCCAGATTGTTGCCGGTGTTGACGAAGAGTTGCTGCCAGGCACCGCCAATCGGGGGCCGGTGACGACCCCGCCGGTGCTCGGGAACAGTCCGGGGAGCAGCACAGAGCCCAGCCCTTGCAGCTGGCCCGTGAGGAACTGGGCGCCGGTGCCGCCGAGCAGCGCCGATATCCCGGCGCCGAACTGCTGGCCGGCGGCGTTGAAGACCGGGCCGAGCGGTCCGCCGCCGACCAAGGAGGTCAGGATGCCGTTGCCGCCGACGAGCGGTCCCAGCAAACCGCCGGTGCCGCCGAACAGAATCGGGCCCAGCAATCCGCCGCTGCCGCCGAGCAGCCCACCGAGGCCGCCGCCCGTGCTGGCGCCACCGCCCAGGATCGGCCCTAGGATCCCGCCGAGCGGGTCGGCGGCGGCCGCCGAGCCGTTCAGTAGCTGCCTTTCCGCGTTGGCGATCTCGGCGCCGACGTACGCCGCCGCGCCGCTGCTCAACGCACGGACGAACTCGGCGTGAAACGCCGCAGCTTGCGTGTTGACGGCTTGGAATTCTTCGCCGAATCTGCCGAACAGCTGAGATATCGCAGCCGAGATCTCGTCCGAGGCGGCGACAGCAATGCGCGTGGTCGGGGCCGAGAATGCCGCTGCAACCTCACCTAACGAGGAGCCGATGCCTTCCAGCTGTCCGGTTGCCGCCGTAATCCATTCCGGATCGGTGATCACAAACGACACAGCCATCTCCCGTCGACGCCTGATTTACGCCGGGCATGTACCCGGATGCGATGACGGTGAAACGCCAGTGCGGCATTGTTTTTTGACGAGCTAATGAACTAATGGCGCTGCCATTTTGAATTCATTGACACTTACGCGATGGCCGCCGCGAGTTGAGTCGGCGCGTAGCTCAATAGGGCGGGAATGAGACCGCCGGCAGGAGTGCCGGTCAGGACGATGGTGACGGGCACACCCAACACTGAGACCGTCGCGGTGAACGGGCGCAGCGGGGAGAGAATTCCGCCGAGCGGGATGCCGGCCGTCGCAGGCGGCAAGCCCGGCAGCGATAGCGTCAACGGCAGCGTCGCCTCGCCGTTGAGAAAGCCGTCGGCGATGTTGGCCGGGGCCCCGACAAACGCCGCGAACGCGGCCGACGCATTCCCGGCCTGCACCGCACTGAAAAACGTCGTCGTGCTGTCGGCCGCCGCCATCAGCGTGGTGACCGGTGAACCGAGAGCGTTGATCGCCATCACCAACGGCAAACCGAAGGTCATACTCCCGCCCGGTATCGGCGAGACGGTGATCGAGGCCGCGATGGTTGTGTCGGTAAGGCTCTGGATCACGTTGGTCGTGTTCTGCGCGAAATCTCCGGGAATGCTCAAGATCGGCAACAGGTCGCCCAGTGTGCCGACCGGCTTGATGTTCGTGAGATCAGACGTGTCAAGACCGGTGATCAAAGTACCGAGCAACGCCCCGCCGACTGTGCGCACCGCGCCACTCGGGTTGCCCGCCAGTAGTTCTTGGAAGGCGACCGGCAGACTCGGCGGTATCCCGGCTAACCCGATCGAGAAGTCCCTGGCCGCGTTGGTGAGCGATGCCAGGGTCAGCTCGCTGTAGCCGTATTGGTTGGTGAGGAATTGCTGCAGGAAGGGTGCCGGGTTGGCCAGCCAGTTGTTGCTGATGCTTTCCAGGTTCGTCACCGTGTTGTTGATCAGGTCCTGGTAGGGCTCGAAGATGGGGATGCTGCCGCTGACGGCGGCGGCCGCCGCGGCCCCACCGGGCAGGCCGAACAAGGTTTGGCCGGGGTTACCGGCACTCCCGGTGGCCCCCGGTGTAGCGCCGGCTCCACCGCCGCCCCCTGCTCCGCCGTCGCCGCCGACGAGCACCGCGTTGCCGCCGTTGCCGCCCGACCCGCCGGCGCCACCTGTGCCGCCGTTGGTGTGCGCCCCACCTGTGCCGCCGGCGCCGCCGTCGCCTGCACTACCGAGACCGAAAGCATTGCCACCAGCACCACCCACACCACCGGCCCCACCAGGAGTCGAGGCACTGTTCCTAGCCGTAGTTCCACCGGTGCCGCCGGTTCCGCCATCGCCGCCGCTGCCGGCGAACAGCCCGCCCGCGCCGCCCTGGCCGCCGGCTCCGCCGCGCCCGCCGGAACCCCCGGTAAGAGTGCTGGAATTGGTGTTGTTCCCACCCGTCCCGCCGGCGCCGCCGGCCCCCCCGTCGCCGAACAGGCTGGCGTTGCCGCCCGCACCGCCGGCGCCGCCGGCACCGGCACCCGTTGCCGCCGTGTTGTTGGCGCCCGCGCCACCGGCACCCCCAGCACCACCGGCGCCGAACAGCAGGCCGGCATTGCCGCCGGCCCCGCCGACCCCACCGGTTTGGCTGGCCAGCAGCGACGTCGAGCCGGTGCCGCCGACCCCGCCGTCACCGCCGAAGCCCAACAGTCCGACGTTGCCGCCCGCACCGCCCGCCGCGCTGTTGGTGCCGCCGGCCGATCCGCCGTCGCCGCCGCGGCCGACGAAGGTGTTCCCGCCCGCTCCGCCCGCGCCCGCGCTGCTCGACCCGCCATCACCGCCTTCGCCGAAGAACGCATTGCCGCCGACACCGCCGGCACCGGTCGTGCTGGAACCACCGGCGCCACCGTTGCCGACGAACCCACCGTCCGCGCCGGCTGCACCTGTTCCGACGCCACCGGCGCCGCCGTTGCCGTAGAACAGTCCGGCGCGGCCCGCAGCGCCACCGCTCGGCCCTGCGCCGCCGTCTCCGCCGTTGCCGAAGAACACGGCATTGCCGCCGGCTCCGGCAGCGCCTGCGCCGCCGCTTGCCCCGCCGATGCCGCCGTTGCCGTAGAACAACCCACCCCGGCCACCGCTACCGCCCGCACCGGCTGCGCCGCCTCCGGCCCCGCCGGCGCCGCCGTTGCCGAACAGACCCGCGGCTCCACCGTTGCCGCCGGTTCCGCCATTCGGTCCCCCGGCACCGCCTGTGCCACCGTTGCCGTACAAGATGCCGCCGGGCGCGCCGTCTCCGCCGCGTCCGGCCAAAACCCCGGCGGCCCCGTCGGCGCCGTCGCCGATCAGCGGGCGCCCGAGCAGCGCCTCGGCGGGTGCGTTCACCGCGGCGGCCAACGCCTGGGTGGCATTCGCAGCCTCGGCGGCCGCATAGGAGGCAGCGCCCGCGTTCAACGTCTGCACGAACTGGGCGTGAAACGCCGTCGCCTGTGCACTCAGCGTCTGGAATTGTTGGCCATAACTGCCGAACAATTGCGAAATTGCGGTCGACACCTCGTCTGCCGCAGCGGCGGCCAATCCGGTCGTCGGACCCGCCGCAGCGGCGGCGGCGTCACCGAGTGCGTTACGAAGTACGGCCAAATTGTCAGCGGCGACCGTGACCAGATCCGGTGTGGTAGCTAAGAACGACATTTTCAGCTTCCCTCGCTTCTGGCAAAGTGCACCTGAATCAGGTCAGGGTGAAACGCAGCCTAAGTCCAACTCTCACAAACGCGGGGCCGATTTGCCGCGATTGGCACCATTACAGATAACTGGACCGGCCTTATCACCCTGCTGCCTGAAACGCCGGTGCCAGCGGCAAGCCGAGTGAGCCGGCAGGACGTTTTCAGCTACGCAGTACCGCGCCGACCCGCTCGGCGGCGAAGCGAACCGCGGCGTCGCGGGCCGCGCTGGCGTCGTCTTCGGTCAGTGTCCGGTCGGGGGCGCGAAACCGCAGCGCGAACGTCAGCGACTTGCGGTCCTCGCCTATCTGGGCTCCGGCGTACACGTCGAACAGTTGGATGTGTTCGAGCAACTCCCCGGCCCCTTCGCGGACGGCGTCCTCTACCGCTTGGGCGGGCACGTCATCGGGCACCACCAGGCTGACGTCCTGGAACACCGCCGGGAACGGGGACACCCGCGGTGCCGGCAGCACTCCCGCTATCGGTAGCGCGTCCAGGTTCAACTCGATGGCGCACGTGCCTTTCGGCAGGCCGGCGCGCTCGATCACAGCCGGATGCAACTGCCCGGCGTGCCCGATCAACGTGTCGGCGATCAGTACCTCGGCGCACCGGCCCGGATGCCACGGCAGGTACTGCGTCGCCCGGAAGACGACCTCGACGCCGCTGGCGCGCGCGACGACCCGCACCGCCTCGAACGCATCGGCGGCCTCCACGGGCCGGCCCGCCCCCCACGGACCGCGCGGCTCGCGCAGTCCGGCCAGCACCGCTGCCAGATGCTGCGGTTGGCGCGGCAAGGACGCGTCCAGTGTGGCGATCTCGGCGTCGGTGGGTCGGCGGTCGACCGGGATCAACTCGACGCCGCGGGTCTGTTCGGTCGGCTGGACCACCTGCGCAATCGCGAACAGCGCGGCATCGCCTAAACCGCGGGATACGTTGCGCCCCAGCGCTTCCAGCAGGGCTGGCAACAGTGTGGTGGCCAGCTGCGGACGGTCGGCTTCCAGCGGATTGACCACGTTGGTGGTATTGCGGCGGGGATCGTCGGCGGGCAGGCCCCAGACGTCGAACACCCCGGCCGGCAGGAACGGCGTCGGCAGGATCTCGACGTAGCCGGACAGCGCCAGCGATTTGCCGACCGCGCGGCGACGCCGCTGCTGGGGCGTGAGTCCGCGACCCGCCGGCGCTGCCGGCAGCACCGACGGGATGACTTCGAGACCCTCGAGCCGCAGCACCTCCTCGACCAAGTCGGCGGGCTGCACCAGATCCGGGCGCCAACTCGGCGGCGTGACGGTCAGAGTGGCTTCGTCCGACTCCACCTGCGCACCGATCTGGGCCAGTCGCCGGGCCGTGGTGCCCGCGGGGTAGGACACGCCGGCGAAGCGGTCCGGCAGGTCGGGGGGAATCCGGATCGGCGAGCCGGCCCAATCCGAGACCGAGGTGCCGACCGGGGGATCACCGCGCCAGTCGGTCAAGGTGGGTTCGGCAGTGCCCCCGGCGATGTCGACCAGCAACCGCGCGCAGCGATCCAGCACGGCCACCGAGATCGCGGGGTCGACGGCGCGCTCGTAACGGCGGGCGGCCTCGCTGGGCAGATGGAGTCGGCGCTGGGTGCGCGAGATCGCGGCCGGGTTCCACACCGCCGCTTCCAACAGGACGTCGGTGGAGTCGGCGCGCACCTCGGTGCTGGCCGCGCCCATGACGCCGCCGATCGCCGTCGTCGCGACCTCGTCGACGATGAGGACATCGACGGGTTCGAGCTTGCGTTCGATGTCGTCGAGGGTGACGACGGTCTCGCCGGGACGGGCGAAGCGCACCGCGAAGCCCCCGGTGATGCGCGCCCGGTCGTGAGCGTGCATCGGGTGACCGAGCTCGAGCATGACGTAGTTGGTGACGTCGACGGCCGGTGCGGTAGCGCGGATTCCGCACAACAGCAGTCGTCGCTGCAGCCACCACGGCGACACCGCGGCGGGGTCGATCCCGGTGACCGGACGCAGCGCGAAACGGCGCACACCGGTGTCGGGGTCCACCACCAGTGGCCAGGCCTCGCCGTCGGCCGGCAACGGCGAAACCGAAGCCGGGTCGACGAAATCGAGGTCGTACGCGCAGGCGATCTCGCGGGCCAGGCCGCGCACCGACATGGCATACCCGCGGTCCGGCGTGATGGCCAAGTGAAAGACCACGTCGTCCAGGCCGAGTACTGCGGCACCATCGACCCCGGGCTCGGCGGTTCCCGGTGGCAGCACCAGAATTCCGGAATGGTCTGTGCCCAAGCCGAGTTCGGCTGCCGAACAGATCATGCCGTTGGAGTTGCGCCCGTAGGTTTTACGGGCGGCAATGGTGAAGTTCCCGGGCAGGGTGGCCCCGGGAAGCGCCACGATGACCAGGTCGCCCACCGCGAAATTTGTTGCACCACAGACGATTTCCTGATCCTCGTCGCCGCCGACGTCGACAAGGCACGCGCGGATGGGCTTCTTGAACCCGGTGAGTTCTTCGATCTCGGACACTCGGCCCACCCGCAGCGGCCCCTCGGCCGGACCCAACGCGAGCACCTCTTCGACCTCGTGCCCCACCCGCACCAGCGCCTGCCCGAGTTCGTCGGGGCTGACATCCCAGTCCGGGGCACCGGCGCGGACCACCTCGCGCAGCCAGCTGTACGGGACGCGCATCAGGCGCCCACCCCGAACGGCAGGGAGAACCGCACGTCGCCTTCGACCATGTCACGCATGTCCGGAATTCCGTTGCGGAACTGCAAGGTTCGCTCCAGTCCCATCCCGAACGCGAAGCCGGAGTAGACATCGGGATCGATCCCGGCGGCCCGCAACACATTCGGGTGCACCATGCCGCAGCCGCCCCACTCCACCCAGTCCGCGCCGCCCTTCTTGTTGGCAAACCACACGTCGACCTCGGCGGAGGGTTCGGTGAACGGAAAGAAGTGCGGGCGCATCCGGGTCCGGGCCAGCGCACCGAACTCCGCGCGCGCGAACGCGTCCAGGGTGCCGCGCAGATGCGCCATGGTCAGCCCGCGGTCCACCGCGAGTCCCTCCACCTGGTGGAAGACCGGGGTGTGGGTGGCGTCGAGTTCGTCGGTACGGAAGGTGCGCCCGATCGAGATGATGTAAACCGGCAACTCGCGTTCCAGCAGCGTCCGCACCTGCACCGGCGAGGTGTGGGTGCGCAGCAACTGCCGGGAGCCTTCCGGCGCGATGTAGAAGGTGTCCTGCTCGCTGCGCGCGGGATGGTCGGGCGGGAAGTTCAGCGCGTCGAAGTTGAACTGTTCGGTCTCGACCTCCGGGCCCTCGGCAAGTTCCCAACCCATCGCGACGAACGTGTCGGCGATGCGCTCGGCCAGGATCGTGATCGGATGCCGCGCGCCGGTCGGTTGCCGGGTTGACGGCAGCGTGACGTCGATGCGTTCGGCGACCAGCACCGCCGCGTCGCGCTCGGCACGCAGCACCGCGAGGCGTTCGTCGTAGCAGCGCTGAGCCTCACCGCGGGCAACGTTGACCCGCTTGCCCGCGTCGGCGCGCTCGTCCTTGGGCAAAGCGCCGAGTGCTTGGCGGGCCAGCGCCAGGGGCGACCGGTCACCGAGGTACTCGGTCTTGGTGTGCGCGAGCGCTTCCAGACTGTCGGCGCGTGCGATGGCCTGCCGGGCGGCCTCGACCGCTTGGGTCAACGCTTCCGGCGACAGATCGACGGGTTGATCACCCACGCGGCGGCACTCTCCTTGTTGACGGGGCTGGTCGGGCTGCCCGGCTACCCCGCGCGATGGGCTCGGCCCGCATCGTCGCCAGGTGGGCTCAGGGCACGGCGACGACGCAACTGTCGATCCTAGTCACCGCTGCGGTGCCGCCCCTGTCGGGGACCGGTCGAAACTCGCGAACGGTCTCCCCGCTTGGCGAGGCGCTATCGACACCCACCAGTGCGCCACCCACGCCGATCGTCGACCCGCCGCGGGATGGTGGCTCTCAGTTGGCGTCGTTCTTGTCCGTCCCATCGCCGCCCGACATATCCCTGCCGGGTTTGAGGCGGTAGATGGCCAGGTCCGGCGGGATGCCAGTGAGTTTGCTGGAGAACATCGGCCGGCGCGCCCGCCTGGCGGTGATGCCCAACTCGTCGAGCTCGCTCTGCGGAATCAGGTCCAGGGTCGGGCTGGAGATCATGACGCCGCCCTTGGTCGCGCGCTCCATCACACGTGCCGCGATGTTGACGTCGACGCCCAGCCAGTCCGAACCCAGCCGCTGCGGGCGCCCGGTGTGGATCCCGACCCGCATCCGCGGCGTATATCCGTCCACCTCAACCGATTTGATGGCCTCTTCGGCGGCGCAGACGGCCTTCACCGCAATGCCGGGACGGCGGAAGACGGCCATGATCCCGTCACCCATGCGCTTGACGATGTGCCCGCCGGCGTCCAGCATCGGGGATTCGACGGCGCGGGCCACCTGGCGCAGCAGGGCCAGCGCCGCGTCGTCCCCGGCCTCCAACGACCATGCCGAGTACCCCACCAGGTCGGTGAACACCAGCGTCACCTCGGGGTTGGCGGGCTTGCGCGAGACGGCTTCGGTCATCGCCTGCCACACCTGCAGCACGCCGAGACTGACCTCGCGCGACGCCGCCTCGCGGTCCCCCAACAACCGGTCCGCGGCCCGGGCGGCTGCGCGCGGCCCACCCTCACCGGCGGTGGACAGCGGGTCGCCGAACTCAGGGTCGCCGGGCAGCAGCCGTCGTGCGCGCTTGACGAAGCCGATCACGCCGGGACTGTGGTTGGTGCTGCTGAGCCACTTGGCCGGAGACCGTCGCCGTGGGGCGTCCTGCAGCGCGGTCGCGGTGGCGCCGGACCCCCCGGGCTGCGGTTCGTCTGGCCCGTCCTCCACCCGGTCAGGTTAGGCGGTCTCGGCTGACCCCGGCAACGAGGTCTGTGCCACACGTGTCGAAAACGTCGGCAAACCTGCTGATCACGCCGCTGCGGCGGTGCTGTGGAGAGTGCATAACACAGGCCGGACACACATCTGGATGTTCTGGACAACGCGTGTTGTCACCGTTTATCGTGAGCGCACTAGCTGCTTTGGGAAGCTGCTTTGGAGGCCGTGATGACTGCCATAACGACGACAGCGGCTGACCCCCTCGGGCCCGACTCGCTGACCTGGAAGTATTTCGGAGACCTGCGCACCGGGATGATGGGCGTGTGGATCGGCGCCATCCAGAACATGTATCCGGAGCTGGGTGCGGGCGTCGAGGAGCATTCGATCCTGCTGCGCGAACCCCTGCAGCGGGTGGCCCGGTCGGTGTACCCGATCATGGGGGTGGTTTACGACGGCGACCGCGCGTCCCAGACCGGCAAACAGATCAAGAGCTATCACGCGACCATCAAGGGAGTCGACGGCGAAGGCCGGCGCTACCACGCGCTGAATCCCGAGACCTTCTATTGGGCACACGCGACGTTCTTCATGCTGGTCGTCAAGGTCGCCGAGTACTTCTGCGGCGGACTGACCGAAGCCGAGAAGCGTCAGCTCTTCGACGAACACGTGCAGTGGTACCGGATGTACGGGATGAGTATGCGACCGGTGCCCAATTCGTGGGAGGAATTCCAGGAGTACTGGGAGCGGGTCGGTCGCGACGAACTCGAGATCAACCAGGCGGTGTTGGACATCTTCAACATCCGGATCCCCAAGCCGAAGTTCGTGCTGATGCCCACCCCGGTCTGGGACCAGATTTTCAAGCCGCTGGTCGCAGGTCAGCGCTGGATCGCTGCCGGACTGTTCGAGCCCGCGGTGCGGGAAAAGGCAGGGATGCGCTGGACGCCCGGCGACGAGATCCTGCTGCGCGTGTTCGGCAAACTCGTCGAACTCGCGTTTCTGGCGGTGCCCGACGAGATTCGCCTGCATCCGCGCGCGTTGGCCGCCTACCGTCGCTCGGAGGGACGGATCCGCAGCGATGCGCCGCTGGTCGAGGCGCCGGCCTTCATGGCACCGCCGCGCGACCGTCGCGGCCTGCCCATGCACTACTTCCCGCCGCGCCCCAAATCTCCGCTGGACCCGGCTCGCGCGCTGATGGAACGCGCGGGTTCGCTGGTGCACAACACGCTGTCAATTGCCGGCCTGCGGCCCGCGCGGGGACGCACTCGCGCCGCGTAGCACGCGGGCACTCTGGTACAGACAGATTGCCGCCGACGCGGCAACGTTGAGACTCTCCGCTCCCCCGGCCATCGGGATGCGGACACGATGATCCGCTTGGTCGGCGATGTCCGTCGGCAAACCATGGGCTTCGGGCCCGAACAGCCATGCCGCCGGCCGAGTGAGCAGCGGATCGGCCTCGTCCAGGGCCGTCTCGCCGTCGACGGTGGCGGCCAGCAGCCGCAGGCCAGCCGATCTGAGCCGGTCCAGGACGGCGCGAGCGTCCGGGTCAACCACGACCGGGATCGCGAAGATGCTGCCGGCAGACGCGCGCAAGCACTTGCCGTTGTAGGGGTCGACGCTGTGCCCGGCCAGCACCACCGCGGCGGCACCCATGGCGTCGGCGATGCGGATCAACGTGCCGGCGTTGCCCGGCTCGCCGATGTCCACGGCGACGGCGACCAACCGCGGCGTACCGGCCAGCACCTCGTCCACGCCAACGGCAGGGATCTCGCATACGGCGATCAACCCCGTCGGAGTCACCGTGTCCGACAACGCTTTTGCGGCCCGATCGGTCACCAGATGGGTCGGCGCGTCGGTCAGCAGAGCCTGATGGCGACTCGCCGCGTCCTCGGTGACGAAGACTTCCCGGACCAGTCCGCGCTGCACAGCGGCGGCAACCAGATTGGGTCCTTCGGCGAGGAACCGTCCGGCACGACGCCGACCGACCTGACGATGCAACTTGACTGCCGCGACCACCCGGGCCGAACGCTCGGTGAGCACGGGCCGCAGGTCAGGCAGCTTCTCCCGACGGGGCGTTGACGTCCTCGGGCAGCGCCGCGCGGGCGACCTCGACGAGCGCGGTGAACGCCGCCGGATCGGTGACCGCGATGTCGGCGAGGTTCTTGCGGTCCACTTCGACGCCGGCGGCCTTCAGGCCCTGGATCAGGCGGTTGTAGGTGATGTCGTTGGCACGTGCGGCGGCGTTGATCCGCGAGATCCACAACTTGCGGAACTCGCCCTTGCGGGCGCGACGGTCACGGTAGGCGTAGTTCAGCGAATGCAGTTGCTGCTCTTTGGCCTTGCGGTAGAGGCGGGATCGCTGACCGCGGTAGCCCTTCGATGCCTTCAGGACGCTGCGCCGCTTCTTGTGGGCGTTGACCGCCCGCTTCACGCGTGCCATGGGTGTTCCTACTCTCGTTCAAACAAATCGGTCGGGGGCTGGCGCCGGCCCGAGGTGTATGGGTGGTGGGTGGAGTACGGCGCCGTCAGCCGTTCAGCAGCGAGTTGACCCGCTTGGTGTCGTTGGCGGAGACGGTGGTGCGACCGTCCAGCCGCCTGGTGCGCTTGCTCGGCTTGTGCTCCAACAAGTGCCGGCGGTTGGCTTTCTGCCGGACAATCTTCCCGGTGCCGGTGCGCCGGAATCGCTTCGAGGCCCCGCTGTGAGTCTTGGCCTTGGGCATGTTTCCTCGGTTCTCTCTGATTGGTTCAGGTTCTTACTGGCAGTTACTAGGCCGACGGCTTGCCGTCGTCCGCCGGCGCGGCCCCCGGCTCGCCTTCACGCTGTGCCTTGGCCCGGGTCTTCGCGCCGCGGTGCGGTGCCAGCACCATCGTCATGTTGCGGCCGTCCTGTTTGGCCGACGTTTCGACGAATCCGTATTCGGCGACGTCGGCGCCCAGACGCTGCAGCAGCCGGTAGCCCAACTCGGGCCTGGACTGCTCGCGTCCGCGGAACATGATGGTCACCTTGACCTTCGATCCCGCTTCGAGGAAGCGGACCACGTGGCCCTTCTTCGTCTCGTAGTCGTGGTCGTCGATCTTGGGTCGCAGCTTTTGTTCCTTGACGACGGTCTGCTGCTGGTTCCTGCGGGATTCGCGCGCCTTCTGCGCCGCCTCGTACTTGTACTTGCCGTAGTCCATGATCTTGCAGACCGGTGGTCTGGCATTGGGAGCAACTTCGACAAGGTCGAGATCGGCGTCCGCGGCCACGCGGAGTGCGTCTTCGATACGCACGATGCCTACCTGCTCTCCGCCAGGGCCGATCAACCGAACTTCAGGCACGCGAATGCGCTCGTTGACGCGGGTCTCAGTGCTGATGGGGCCTCCCTCGTTGGCTTCTATTTCAGTGCGGTCCATGCCTGGACCGGCCGGAAACAGTAGCGGGGACACCTGCCATCAGCAAGAAAGCCCTGCACAAGCAGGGCCCAATGCCGACCGATCGCAGCTCGAAATCACTCGAGTCGCCCGCGCCATGCGCGGAACAGGCATCCGGAAAATGCCTGTGACCGGACCAGATAACCTTGACGGCGCTACAGACGCCTGCTCGTGGCTACCGGTGGGAGTGGGACTCCACTTAACTTTCCCTGGCCTTGGCCGGGATGGTCGCGCGGTTAGTCTAGCAGCAGCAATGCGCCACCCGGGCAACCCGGCCGGTAATTGCGGGCGGCTCGAACCCATGCAGGCAAGAGTTTCGCCGTTTGAACGAATATCCTCGCGGTTTGTGACACTCATCAAGCCGCGGGCGCCACTGCGGTCGTCTTCGCGGTATCACTGGCTGCCCGCCGCGGCCGGTTGGACCGTAGGCGTCATCGCAACCGTGTCGCTGCTCGCCAGCCTGTCGCCGATGATCCGATGGCTCATCCACGGACCGCGGGTCTTCATCAACAGCTATTTGTTCAACTTCCCCGACACCAGCTTCGCGTGGTCGTTCGTGCTGGCGCTGCTGGCCGCGGCGCTGACCGCGCGCAAACGCATCGCCTGGTTGGTGCTGCTCGGCAACATGGTGGTCCATGCGGTGGTGAACGCCGCGGACATCGCGGCGGGCGGTAACACGCCGGCCGAGGCGTTCGGCGAGAACCTCGGCTTCGCCTTCCACGTCGTGACGATCGTGCTGCTGGTGCTGGGCTATCGGGAATTCTGGGCCAAGGTACGTCGCGGGGCTCTGTTCCGGGCGACGGCAGTACTGCTGGCCGGCGGCATCATCGGAATCCTGTTGTCGTGGGGACTGGTGGAGATGTTCCCCGGTACCCTCGCGCCATCTGAGCGGTTGCCCTACGTCGTCAATCGGGTGATCGGTTTCGGGGTGGCAGATCCGGAACTGTTCACCGGGCGTCCGCAGGTCTTTCTCAATGCGATCTTCGGGCTGTTCGGCGCGTTCGCGCTGATCGCAGGCACCATTGTGCTGTTTTTGTCCCAGCGCGCCGACAACGCGCTGACCGGCGAGGACGAGTCCGCGATCCGCGGGCTGGTCGAGTTGTGGGGCAAGAACGACTCGCTGGCCTACTTCGCCACCCGCCGCGACAAGTCGGTGATCTTCGCCCCCAGCGGTCGCGCCGCCCTGACCTACCGTGTCGAGGTCGGTGTCTGCCTGGCCAGCGGCGACCCCGTCGGCGACCCGAAAGCCTGGCGGCAGGCCGTCGACGCCTGGCTGCAGCTGTGCCAGACCTACGGCTGGGCACCCGGGGTGATGGGGGCCAGTTCGCAAGGCGCGCAGGTGTATCGGGAGGCGGGCCTCAATGCGCTGGAACTGGGCGACGAGGCCATTCTGCGGCCGAGCGAATTCAAGCTGTCCGGGCCCGAGATGCGTGGGGTACGTCAGGCCGTGACACGCGCCCGCCGGGCCGGTCTGACCGTGCGCATCCGGCGGCACCGCGACATCTCCGCGGAGGAGATGGCCCGCGCCGTCGAACGGGCCGACGCCTGGCGCGACACCGAATCCGAACGTGGCTTCTCCATGGCGCTGGGACGGCTGGGGGATCCTGCCGACGGCGATTGCCTGCTGGTGGAGGCGCTGGACCCCGCCGGCGAAGTGGTGGCGATGCTGTCCCTGGTGCCGTGGGGCACCACCGGCGTCTCGCTGGACCTGATGCGTCGTTCCCGGGAATCCCCGAACGGCACCATCGAACTGATGGTCAGCGAGCTGACCCTGCATGCCGAGAACCTGGGCCTGAGCCGGATCTCGCTGAACTTCGCGGTTTTCCGGTCGGCGTTCGAGCAAGGCGAACAACTGGGCGCCGGTCCGGTGGCGCGGTTGTGGCGGGCTTTGCTGGTGTTCTTCTCGCGGTGGTGGCAGCTCGAGACGCTGTACCGCTCCAACGACAAGTACCAACCCGAATGGGTTCCGCGGTACGCCTGCTACGAAGACGCGCGGATGATGCCGCGGGTCGGCGTCGCGTCGGTGATCGCCGAGGGCTTTTTGGTGTTGCCGTTCAGTCGGCGCGACAAGGCCCACACCGGCCATCACCCAGCGGTGCCGCAGCCGCTGGTGGACACCGGGCTGTTGCATCCCGACGGCACGGCGCCCGACGTCAGCGGCCTGCAAGTGGACGACCTACCCGAAGCCGACGATGCGCGACGGCGTGACCCCGAGCAGGTACGGGTCCGGCTGGCGAAGCTGAAGAAGCTGCGCGCCAACGGGATTGATGCCTATCCGGTGGGCCAGCCGCCCAGTCACACCGTCGCCGAAGCCGTGGCCGCCGACGACGATATCGACGTCTCGGTGTCCGGTCGCATCCTGCGCGTGCGCAACTACGGCGGGGTGCTGTTCGCCCATCTGCGCGACTGGTCGGGCGAAATCCAAGTGCTGCTGGACAATTCGCGTTTGACGCAGGGACGTGCGGCCGACTTCAACGCGGCGATCGACCTGGGTGACCTGGTGGAGATGACCGGACACATGGGTTACAGCGACAAAGGCACCCGCTCGTTGATCGTCACCCGCTGGCGACTGATCGGCAAGTGCCTGCGACCGCTGCCAAACAAATGGAAAGGCCTGACCGACCCCGAGGCCCGGGTCCGGACGCGCTATGTTGACCTGGCAGTCAACCCCGAGTCACGTGAGCTGATCACCGCCCGAGGCAGCGTGTTGCGCTCGCTCCGCGAGACGCTGTTCGCCAAGGGATTCATCGAAGTCGAGACGCCGATCCTGCAGCAGGTGCACGGCGGCGCGACCGCGCGGCCCTTCATCACCCACATCAACAGCTACAGCATGGACCTGTTCCTGCGCATCGCACCGGAGCTGTACTTGAAGCGCCTCTGTGTAGGCGGCGTGGAGCGGGTGTTCGAACTCGGCCGAGCGTTCCGGAACGAGGGCGTCGACTTCAGTCACAACCCCGAGTTCACCTTGCTCGAGGCCTACCAGGCACACGCCGACTACCTGGTCTGGGTCGACGGCTGCCGTGAACTCATCCAGAATGCCGCCGAGGCCGCCAACGGCGCCCAGACAGCCATGCGGCCCAGAACTCAGGACGATTCGATCAACGACGGCTCTCGACTGGAGCCGGTCGACATCTCCGGTGAGTGGGCGGTCAAGACCGTCCACGACGCGGTCTCCGAAGCGCTCGGCGAGCACGTCGACGCCGCCACCGACCTGCGGACCCTGCGCAAGTTGTCCGACGCCGCCCGGATCCCCTACCGGAACTATTGGGATGCCGGCGCGGTGGTGCTCGAACTCTACGAACACCTGGTCGAGGCACGCACCGAAAAGCCCACGTTCTACATCGACTTCCCCACCTCGGTGTCCCCGCTGACCCGGCCGCACCGCAGCAAGCGCGGTGTCGCCGAGCGTTGGGACCTGGTGGCGTGGGGGGTCGAGCTGGGTACCGCCTACAGCGAGCTGACCGATCCGGTCGAGCAGCGCCGGCGTCTGGAAGAGCAGTCGCTGCTCGCCGCAGGCGGCGACCCCGAGGCGATGGAGCTCGACGAGGACTTCCTGCAGGCGATGGAATACGCCATGCCGCCCACCGGCGGCCTGGGCATGGGGGTGGACCGGGTGGTCATGTTGATCACCGGGCGCAGCATCCGTGAGACGCTGCCGTTCCCGCTGGCCAAGCCGCACTGAGCGCAGTGCTCACCGTTTCCCGGCCCGTCGCTACTGGCAGCTGATGGTGCGGTATTTCGATCGTCAGGACGCGCCCAAGTAACGTGTCGGACATGCCCGAGCACCCGCCTGCTGCCGACGCATCGCCCCCGCCGGATTCCGGTTATGACAGCTCCGGTGTCCCGACGTTCGACTCGGTGCGCGAGAAGATCGAATCGCGTTACGGAACCGCATTGGGCGCCGAGGAGCTCGCCGCCGAGACGGCGGAGGGACGCTCGGTCGAGGACCAGTACGAGGCCCGTCAGCGTGCAGCCGCCGAGCGCCTGGCGCAGATCCGGGAGTCGATGCGCACCGATGAGTGACACCATGCCGACCTCGCGGTCGGGCCTGCAGTTCGGGCCCTACCGGCTCGTACGGCTGTTGGGGCGCGGCGGGATGGGTGAGGTCTACGAGGCGCACGACACGGTCAAAGACCGCACCGTCGCGCTCAAACTGATGTCCCAGGAACTCAGCTCCGACACGGTGTTTCGCCGGCGCATGCAACGCGAAGCCCACACCGCCGGGCGGTTGCAGGAACCCCACATCGTGCCCATCCACGATTACGGGGAAATCGACGGCCAGCTCTACATCGACATGCGCTTCATCGAGGGCGAGAATCTCGGCTCGCTGCTCGAACACACCGGCGCGCTGCCGCCACCGCGCGCGGTGGCAATCATCACTCAGGTGGCCGCCGCGCTCGACGCCGCCCATCGCGGCAGCGTCATCCATCGCGACATCAAGCCCGAGAACATCCTGATCACCGGCGACGACTTCGCCTACCTGGTCGACTTCGGGATCGCCGCCGCGGCAACGGATCAGCAGCTCACCAAGACTGGGACGGCGGTCGGCAGCTGGCGCTACATGGCGCCGGAGCGGTTCGCCGACGACGAGACCACCTACCGCTCCGACATCTACGGTCTGGCGTGCGTGCTGTACGAGTGCCTGACCGGCGTACCGCCTTACCAGACTCAGAATCTCAGCGCCCTGATGGCGGCGCATCTGATGCAGCCGATACCACGACCCAGCGAGGCACGTCCGAACGTCCCGCGGGCCTTCGACGACGTCATCGCCCGCGGCATGGCCAAAGAACCCGCCGAGCGCTATCCGACCGCCGGAGAATTCGCCCGAGCCGCCGCCCACGCGCTCAGCGCGCCCGACCAGGACCGTGCGGCCACCATGATCGCGCACAGCCAGCAACACGCCCCGCCGCCCAGCGGTCCGGTGCAGCGCCCGCACTGGGCCGGCCCGCCGCCGCCATTGGCCCCGCCGACAGCCCCGCTGACAGCGCCGGCGGCCCCACCGCACCCGGCGTGGATCCCGGCTCCCCCACCTCGCCGCAATCGATGGCTCTTGCCCGCCGCGGCGCTGCTCGTGGTCCTCATCCTGATCGGCACCGGCATCTGGGTCGCGGTGAGCAATAGCGGCGGCGGACAATCCGTCAGCAGCGACACCACCACCGCGCGCACCTCCAGCACCGCCGCCACCACCACCTCTACCGCGACGAAAGTGACTGCAGCACAACTCGATTCATTGCTGCTGGCGCCCGAGGAGATCGACGCCCTGGTACGCACGACAGGGGTGGTCGTCGACCACAACGTGACCGAGATGAAGGATCCGGGCCCGGACAATGCGCTGTCGGACGAGCGGTGCCTGGGGCCGCTCATCGGCTACCAGACCCGCACCTACAAGAGCAGCGGCTACACCGGGATGCTTGCCCAACTCCTGAAGAAGCCGAACAGCAACCCGGGTTACGTGGTGGTCCAGGGCGGTGTCATTTTCGCCTCCGCCGAGCAGGCGCTGAATTTCGTGACGGAGCAAGCCGAGTCGTGGCGATACTGCGCCGGAAAAACGGTGATTCAGGTCAGCGAGGGCAAGCCATCCGAGTGGACGTTCCGCGAACTCAGCGGCAATCCCCCCAATATCGCGTTGCAGCGCAACTTGGCGGCAAGCACGGTGGTGTGCCAGCACGTGCTCAGTGCGGTGTCCAATGTGGTCTTCGACGTCAACGTCTGCGCACCCGACACGGTCAACCAGGCCAGGCTGATCGCCAATCAGATGGCCACCAGATTGCCAAAATGAACCAACCCTGCTGACCATGCGCAAATTCAGCGTCGCGGAACGACGGAACCGGTTGGCGCGCAGGCATTTCGTCGCCACGCCCGGTTCGGCGACGCGGGTCACCGCCGGTCTGGTCGGATTGCATGCCACCGACCCGGCGACGCCGTACCTGTCGCTGTGGGCACGTTGTCCGGATTTCGTCACCGCCGACCTCGATCGGTCGCTGTACCAACGACGTTCTGCGGTCAAGCAATTGGCCATGCGTCGGACGTTGTGGTTGGTCAACGCCGACGACCTGCCACTGGTGCAATCGGCGGCCAGCGCCGCGGTAGCGGCCAACGAGCGACGCCGCCTGGTCGCCGATCTGCACAAAGCCGGGGTGACCACCGACGGCAACGCGTGGCTGGACCGGGCCTGTGCGGCCGTGCTCGGTCAGTTGGCCGAGCATGGTCCGTGCAGCAGCAGCGAATTGCGGGCCGCGTTGCCCGAATTGGCCGGTAGCTACGACCCGGCACCCGGAAAGCGTTGGGGTGGTTCGGTTCCGCTGGCCCCCCGGGTACTGACGGTGCTCTCGGCGCACGGCCACGTCGTTCGCGGCCCCAACGACGGAGGGTGGACCGTGTCGCGACCGCGGTGGACTAGGGCCGAGGATTGGTTCGTCGAGGCCGGCGACCCCGTCCCCGAAGGTGTGGCGCGCGCTGAATTGACCCGACGCTGGCTGCGCACGTTCGGACCCGCCACCATGACCGACCTCAAATGGTGGTTCGGCGCCACGTCGACGGCGACCCGGGTGGCTCTGGCCGCCATCGGTGCGGTCGAGGTAGATCTGCACGGCAATCCTGGTTACGCGCTGGCCGACGACCTCGGCACCGAACAGACGCCGCCGTGGGCCGCGCTGTTGCCGGGTCTGGACCCCACCACCATGGGGTGGTCGGACCGGGACTGGTACCTGGGCGAACATCGTGACCAGGTTTTCGACCGCAACGGCAACGCCGGCCCGACCGCGTGGTGGAACGGACGGATCGTTGGCGGCTGGTGTCAGGACGGGAACGCGCGCGTGCATCTGCAGCTGCTGGAAGATCCCGGGGGCGACGCCCGGCGCGCACTGCAGCGGCGCGCCGACGAACTCACCGCTTGGCTGGACGGCGTACGCGTCAGCCCCCGCTTCCCGTCGCCGCTGTCGAAGGCGCACTGAGTCAGTTGCCCCGGCACGGGGTATGTGCCGCGCATGGATTGGCTGGTTTCGCATGCAGCGGCCATCGGTTCGGCGTTGCTGGCGTCGTTGATGGCGGCACTGGGCATTGTCGTCCGGCAGGCCGCACTGCAACGGTCCGGGCAGGACGCGTCTACCGCTGCGACCGTGCTTCGCGACCGATTGTGGTGGGCGGGGACGGCGGCGGCCGTCGCTGGATATGCGTTTCAGGCCGTGGCGCTGGCGAACGGGTCCCTACTGTTGGTGCAGCCGCTGCTGGTGTCTTCGCTGCTGTTCGTGCTGCCGCTCAGTGCCCGGCGATCCGGAGATCGGGTGACCGGCGCCGAGTGGGGGTGGGCGACGCTGCTGACCGCGGCGCTGGCGATTTTCGTGCTGGAGGGCCAACCCCGGGAAGGGCACTACCGGCCACCCGTGCCGGCGTGGACGATGGCGCTGGCCGTGGTGGTGCCGGTCTTCGTGATCTGTGTGCTGGTGGCGCGCCGCACCGTGGACAGAACCCGCGCCGCATCGCTGGGGGTCGCGGTGGCGGTGGGCCTGGGTTTGATCGCCGTGCTGACCAAGATCTGCACCCACCGGTTCGGGCTGGGCGGCTGGCATGCTCTGCTGACCGTCCCGGCGCCGTATCTGCTTGTCGCACTGGCGGTCCTGGTGACCGTGCTGCAGCAGTGGGCGTTCAAGGCCGGGGCGTTGCAGGCGTCCGTCCCGATCATGTTGGTCGGCGAACCGGTTGTCGCGGTGCTGCTCGGCGTTGTCGTGCTGGGCGAGGTGCTGACTGTGCACGGTGTCGGGTTCGTCGCACTGCCGGCCGCGGTGGCGGCGATGCTGGCGGCCACGATCGCGCTGGGCCGCGGCGAGGGCGCTCAGACCGAACGGGCAGCTTCCCAGCCGCTCAGGCGCTGACCTTGCGGCGCTTGGCGCCCCGCCGCGGGGCGATGGGCGCGGAGGTGATCACCTCGGCCAGGAACTTGCCGGTGTAGCTTTCCGGCACTGCCGCGACGTCCTCCGGAGTGCCTTGCGCGACAACGGTTCCGCCGCCGGCACCGCCCTCGGGACCCATGTCGACGATCCAGTCCGATGTCTTGATCACGTCCAGGTTGTGCTCGATGACGATCACCGTGTTGCCCTTGTCGACAAGACCGCTGATGACCTTCAGCAGTTTGCGGATGTCGTCGAAATGCAGACCCGTGGTCGGCTCGTCCAGGATGTACACGGTGCGCCCGGTCGACCGCTTCTGCAACTCCGAGGCCAGCTTCACCCGCTGCGCCTCGCCGCCGGACAGCGTCGGCGCGGGCTGGCCGAGCCGCACGTACCCCAGCCCCACGTCGACCAGGGTGCGCAGATAGCGATGGATGCCCGAGATCGGCTCGAAGAACTCCGCCGCCTCCTCGATGGACATGTCCAGCACCTCGGCGATGGTCTTGCCCTTGTAGTGCACCTCGAGGGTTTCCCGGTTGTAGCGGGCACCCTGGCACACCTCGCACGGCACGTACACATCGGGCAGGAAGTTCATCTCGATCTTGATGGTGCCGTCGCCGGTGCACGCCTCGCAGCGACCACCCTTGACGTTGAAGGAGAACCGCCCGGGCTGATAGCCGCGGACCTTGGCCTCGGTGGTGGCCGCGAACAGGGTGCGGATCTTGTCGAACACCCCGGTGTAGGTGGCCGGGTTGGACCGCGGCGTGCGGCCGATCGGCGACTGGTCGACCCGGACCAGCTTGTCCAGGTGGTCGAGTCCGGTGACGCGGGTGTGCCGGCCGGGCACTTGACGGGCACCATTGAGTTTGTTGGCCAGCACCGCCGCCAGGATGTCGTTGACCAGCGTGGACTTGCCCGAACCGGACACCCCGGTCACCGAGGTCAACACCCCGAGCGGGAACGACACGTCGATGCCCCGCAGATTGTGCTCTCGCGCGCCGACGACGGTGAGCTGACGTTTCGCATCGACCGGTCGTCGCACGGCCGGCAACTCGATGCTCTCCCGGCCGGAAAGGTAAGCGCCGGTGAGAGATTCTTTGTTGCGCAACAGCTCTGGATACGGTCCGCTGTGCACGATGCGACCACCGTGCTCGCCGGCGCGGGGGCCGATGTCGACGATCCAGTCAGCGTGCTCGATGGTGTCCTCGTCGTGCTCGACGACGATCAGCGTGTTACCCAGATTCTTCAACCGGGTGAGCGTTTCGATGAGTCGCCGATTGTCGCGCTGGTGCAGGCCGATGGACGGTTCGTCCAGCACGTAGAGCACGCCCACCAGTCCGGAGCCGATCTGAGTGGCCAGGCGGATGCGTTGTGCCTCACCGCCGGACAGCGTGGCTGCCGCCCGCGACAGCGACAGGTATTCCAGGCCGACGTCGAGCAGAAAGCCCAGCCGCGACTGGATTTCCTTGAGCACCTGCCCGGCGATCGCCTGCTCGCGGGTGCCCAGCGTGAGCGCGTTCAGGAAGTCCGCGCAGTCGGCGATGGACAGTTCGCAGACCTCGGCGATGGACTTCGGTCCCAACTCCCCCGCCGCCAGTGAGACCGCCAGGATCTCCGGTTTGAGCCGGGTGCCCTCGCAGACCGGACACGGGATGTCCCGCATGAAGCCCTCGTAACGCTCCTTCATCTGCTCGGACTCGGTCTGAGCCATCTTGCGTTGCAGGAACGCCAGCACGCCCTCGAAGTCGGCGTAGTAGGAGCGGGTTCGTCCGTAGCGGTTGCGGTACCGCACGTGCACCTGCTCGTCGCAGCCCTCCAGGATCGCCTTGCGCGCCTTGGCGGGCAGCTTGCGCCATGGGGTGTTGACGTTGAAGCCCATGGCGTCGCCCAGCCCGGCCAGCATCCGGGTGAAGTACTCCGCGGTGTGTCCCGTCGACCACGGCGCCACCGCGCCCTCGGCCAGCGTGAGCTCCGGGTCGGGAACCACCAGGTCGGGGTCGACCTCTTTGCGGATGCCCAATCCCACGCATTCGGGGCAGGCGCCGTAGGGCGAGTTGAACGAGAACGACCGGGGCTCCAGGTCGTCCACGGCCAGGGAATGCCCGTTGGGGCAGGCGAGTTTTTCGGAGAACCGCTGTTCGCGGGGCCGGTCGTGTTCGTCGCGATCGTCGGGGAATTCCAGGACGACGATGCCGTCGGCCAGGTTCAGCGCGGTCTCCACCGAGTCGGTCAGCCGCTGCTTGGCGGTCGCCTTGACGGTGAGCCGATCGACCACCACCTCGATGTCGTGCTTTTCCTGCTTCTTCAGCTTGGGCGGGTCGGTCAACGGGTGCACCACGCCGTCCACCCGCACCCGGCTGTAGCCCTGGGCGTTCAGCTTGTCGAACAGGTCGGCGAACTCCCCCTTGCGGGTGCGTACCACCGGGGCCAGCACCAGGAAACGGGTGCCCTCGTCCATCGCCAGCACCTGGTCGACGATTTGCTGGGGTGTCTGGCGCGCGATCCGCTCACCGCAGACCGGGCAGTGCGGGGTGCCGGCGCGGGCATACAACAGGCGCAGGTAGTCGTACACCTCGGTGATGGTCCCGACGGTGGACCGCGGGTTGCGGTTGGTCGACTTCTGGTCGATGGACACCGCCGGCGACAGGCCCTCGATGAAGTCGACGTCCGGCTTGTCCATCTGCCCCAGGAACTGGCGGGCGTAGGCGGACAGCGACTCCACGTAGCGACGCTGCCCTTCGGCGAAGATCGTGTCGAACGCCAGTGAGGACTTGCCCGACCCGGACAGGCCGGTGAACACGATCAGCGCGTCCCGAGGTAGGTCGAGGTCGACGCTGCGCAGGTTGTGTTCGCGCGCACCTTTGACGACGAGGCGGTCGGCCACGCTGCCCCTTTCAGCAAAATCGTGTGCTGCCCTGCCATGACGGTTCGGTCATGGCGCAGGCCGTATTCCATGCTAGGTGTCTGCCCCGACAAGCCACCGGGCCAGTAGCGTGACCGGGTATGACAGCCCCTAGCGACAACTACACCGGCCACGTCGAGCCCGGTACCGCGGCCAGGCGCTCGCTGCCCGGTGCGACGATCCTCAAAGCCTCGGTCGGCCCTATGGACAACAACGCCTACCTGGTGACGTGTTCCGCGACCGGGGAAACGTTGCTGATCGATGCCGCGAACGACGCCCAAACGCTGCTTGATCTGATCCGAGAATACGCGCCGAAGGTGTCGCTGATCGTGACCAGCCACCAGCACTTCGACCACTGGCAAGCCCTCGAAGCGGTGGCCTCAGAAACCGGTGCGCCGACGGCCGCGCACGAGATCGACGCCGACCCGCTGCCGGTCAAGCCGGACCGTTTGTTGGCCAATGGCGACACGGTGCAGATCGGCGAGCTGACGTTCGACGTCATCCACCTGCGCGGGCACACACCGGGATCCGTGGCGCTGGCCCTGGACGGACCCGCGACCGGCGGGGTCACACAACTGTTCACCGGCGATTGCCTGTTTCCCGGTGGCGTCGGAAAAACATGGCAGCCGGGCGACTTCGAGCAGTTGCTCGACGACGTCTCCACCCGGGTTTTCGATGTCTACGACGACACCACCGTCATCTATCCCGGTCACGGCGACGACACGGTGCTGGGTACCGAGCGCCCGCACCTGGCCGAATGGCGCGAGCGCGGCTGGTGAGGTCCGCTTTCTAGGTGGTGTGCACGATCAGCACGTCGACCTTGGCCTTGCGTGACACGTTGGCGGGCACCGAGCCCAGCAGTCGTCCCGCGATCGTGCTCAAGCCGACGTTGCCGACCACCAGCAGATCGGCTTTCTCCGATTCGGCGAGGTGCACCAGGGCGTCCACCGGCGCACCCTCGATGGCGCGCTCGTCGACGTTCTTCGCGCCCGCGTTGTGCGCCCGTTCCTTGGCGGTCTGCAGGATGTCGTAGATCGGGGCAGTGCCCGTCACCTTGTAGCTCTCTTCCTTTAATGCGTCGACGGCGCGGGCATCGTCGTGCTGGGGCAGGTAGGCCGACGCGATGATCAGTTTGGCGTCCGCTCCGGCGATTTTGGCCGCCCTCTCTACCGCGCGCAGCGACGAATCCGAGCCGTCGGTCCCTACGACCACGGTTTGATAGGCGCTCATTTACCCTCCCAGGTGTCGGTTTCCGCCAACCCAAGACAGTATCGCGTTGCTGGACGTAGATGGGAGAGATTTGCGGCGTGGCAGCCCTCACCCTGCCGTCGCGAATGCCGCACAGATCACGTCCGCACGATCTCAGACCCTCATGCCCGCGCACTGACGCGCGGCACGGCACCTAAAGTTGAACACCGACATGTCTGTGACGATCGTGGAGAATCCCCTGGCAGACGGCGCAGATCCGGCGCCGTCTGCACATTCGCGGGGCCGCTTTCTCGACCCGTGGGCGATCGCCGCGCTGGCGACGCTCGTCAGCGGCGCTTGGGCCGCGCGACCGTCGCTGTGGTTCGACGAGGGTGCGACGATCTCGGCGTCTGCCAGCCGCACCCTGCCCGAGTTGTGGAAGTTGCTGGGTCATATCGACGCCGTCCACGGGCTGTACTACCTGCTCATGCACGGCTGGTTTGCGATCTTCCCGCCGACCGAATTCTGGTCCCGCGTCCCCAGCGCGCTGGCCGTGGGAGCCGCCGCCGCCGGGGTGGTGGTCTTCACCAAGCAGTTGGCACCGCCGGCTGCGGTGGGGTCGGGCCGGACCCTGGCGCTGTGCGCGGGCGTCATCTTCGCCATCCTGCCCCGGGTGACCTGGGCGGGCATCGAGGCTCGCTCCTCGGCGCTGTCGGTGACCGCCGCGGTCTGGCTGACGGTGCTGCTGGTCACCGCGCTGCGCCGGAACAGCCCCGGCCGGTGGATCGCCTACGCGCTGACGTTCATGCTGTCCATCCTGATCAGCATCAATTTGGGTCTGTTGATCACGGTCTACGCCGCGCTGCTTCCGCTGTTGGTGCCGAAGGGATCTCGCCGTTCTCCAGCCATCTGGCTGGCCATCAGCTCGCTGGTCGCACTCGGCGCGATGACGCCGTTCGCGATGTTCGCGCACGGCCAGATATTTCAGGTCGGGTGGATCGCCGGGCTGACCCGAAATCTCTTCCTCGATGTAGTGCACCGGCAGTACTTCGACTACAGCGTCCCGTTCGCCGTCCTGTCGGGTGTCACCATCCTGGTCGCCATCGCCGTTCACCTGCGCAACGGCTACGGGCCTGCCGGCACCCGGCAGCTGGTGCTCGCCTGCGTCGCGTGGGTGGCCATTCCGACGGCCGCGGTACTGATCTACTCGGCGACCATCGAGGCGATCTACTATCCGCGCTACCTCATCTACACCACACCCGCCGCGGCCATCCTGCTGGCGGTCTGCATCCTCACGGTCGCCCGCAAGCGATGGCTCGTCGTCGGTCTCGTCGTGGCATTCGCTGTCGCCGCATTCCCGAACTACTACTTCAAACAGCGGGGCCCGTACGCCAAGGAGGGGTGGGACTACAGCCAGGTGGCGGACGTCATCAGCGCGCACGCCGCGCCGGGCGACTGCCTGCTGGTGGACAACACGGTGCCCTGGCGGCCCGGTCCGATCCGGGCGCTGCTGGCCACTCGCCCGGCAGCGTTCCGGTCCCTGATCGACGTCGAGCGGGGGTTCTATGGACCCAAGGTCGGTGCGTTGTGGGACGGTCACGTCGCCGTGTGGCTGACGACCGCCAAGATCAACAAATGCACCACCTTGTGGACGATCACCAACCGCGACAGTTCGTTCCCGGATCACGAAGCGGGACAGTCACTTTCGCCGGGCAAAGCGTTCGGGCGCGCCCCGGTCTACCAGTTCCCCGGCTATCTGGGCTTCCACATCGTCGAGCGGTGGCAATTCCACTATTCGCAGGTAGTCAAGTCAACTCGCTGACCGGTCGGGCCGGCTGGCCTTCATCGACGCGATGAACCCGGCGGCGGCCAGCACGGTGAACACCGCGTAGAGCCAGCGGGCCGCGGCAAGTTCGCCGCCGGGGGCGTTGTTGACCACGACGCCGGCGATACCGGCGCCCATGGCCGCCGAGATCACCTGCACGGTGTTGATCGCCGCGGCAGCGGCGCGTCCCTCGGACGGATCGTCGACGGACTCCATCGCGCGCACGGACAGGTGCGGCCAGGCCATCCCGATGCCGGTACCTGCGATCAGCAAGGCCAGCGCCCAGACCACCACCACACCGGTCGGGGCGTCGGCGCGCTGAGTGACCGCCGCCAGGGCCAGACCCGCCGCCATCACCAGCGGTGCGACCGCGACGACGTATCCGACCCGGCGCGGCTGCTGCACCGACGCGCTGACGATCTCGCTGACCGTCCAGCCGACAGCGAGCGCGGCACCCAGGAACCCGGCGACGACGGGAGACAGATGTCCCAACCGTTGACCGAACAACGGCACGTAGGTATCGACCAGCACCGCCATCATCTGCACGGCCATGGTCAGGTAGATCCAGCGCAGCGGCCCGGCGCCGAAAACGCTGGGCGGCAAGACGCCGCCGCTGCGCCGGTCCACCGCGACGAACACGCCGACCAGCAACACCGCCGCTACCAGCAGACCGGCGGTGGCGGCGATGTGACGCGGAAGCTGCGCGACGCTGATGGCCAGCGCGGCGGCACCCATCAGCACCAGCGACCAGATCGGCACCCGGACTCGGGCATCCTGGGCCGTCTCGTCGCGCGGGTCCGAGGCGGGCAGCGCGACGGGCACCAGGATCGCCAGCAATGCCGGCAGGATCGCCATGGCGCCGAACGCCCACCGCCACAACCCGAACTGCGCGAACAGTCCCCCGGCCGCCGGGCCGATCACGGTCGCGACGCCCCACATCGCCGACACCAGTGCCGAGGCGCGTGTCCACAGCGATTTGGGCAGGGTGGAGTTGATCAGCGCGTAACCCAGACCCGCCAGCAGACCACCGGCCACCCCCTGCAGGGCGCGTCCGGCGATGAGGATCTGCATGTTCGGCGCCACCGCACACACCACACTGGCGACACCGAACACCCCGAGTCCCGCCAGAAATGATGTCCGCGCGCCGAAGCGCAGCAGCACGGTGTTGACGGTGGTCGCCGAGATCACCGAGCCGACCAGGTAAAGCGTGACCACCCACGCGTACAGGCGAGCACCGCCGATCTCGGTGATGGCGCTGGGCAGCAGGCTGACGGTCAGGAACTCGTTGGTGGCGTACAGCCCCACGCCGCCGGCCAGCACCGTGGACGTGCCCAGGTGCCGGGTGAGCAGTTCCCGCCAACTGCCGGTCCGGCCCGTCGTCGAGGTCACTTCAGACCGGCGGCGTCCATCCCCCGCAATTCCTTCTTGAGGTCGGCGATCTCGTCGCGGAACCGGGCCGCCAACTCGAACTGCAGGTCACGTGCGGCCGCCATCATCTGCGCGGTGAGGTCCTTGATCAGGTCGGCCAGCTCGGCGCGTGGCATGTTCGCGGTGTCGCGGCCCTCGATCACACCGGCACTGACCGCACGGCCGGGCTCCCCCGGCGCCCGTCGACCGCGGGAGGCGTTGCGGCCGGAGCCGCCGATCCCGACGTCGGTGTCGTCAGCTTCCCGGTACACCTGGTCGAGGATGTCGGCGATCTTCTTGCGCAGCGGCTGCGGGTCGATCCCGTGGGCCTCGTTGTAGGCCACCTGCTTGGCCCGGCGCCGCTCGGTCTCGTCGATGGCTTCTTTCATCGAGTCGGTGATCTTGTCGGCGTACATGTGCACTTCACCGGACACGTTGCGGGCGGCGCGGCCGATGGTCTGGATGAGGCTGCGGGTGGACCGCAGGAAGCCCTCTTTGTCGGCGTCGAGGATGGCCACCAGCGACACCTCCGGGAGGTCCAATCCCTCCCGCAGCAGGTTGATGCCGACCAGTACGTCGTACTCGCCGAGCCGCAGCTGCCGCAGCAACTCCACGCGGCGTAGCGTGTCGACCTCCGAGTGCAGGTAACGGACCCTGATGCCCATCTCCAGCAGGTAATCGGTGAGGTCTTCGGCCATCTTCTTGGTCAGCGTCGTCACCAGCACCCGCTCGTCGGCGTCGGTGCGTTTGCGGATCTCGCCGATCAGGTCGTCGATCTGCCCCTTGGTCGGCTTGACCACGACCTTCGGGTCCACCAGGCCGGTCGGGCGGATCACCTGTTCGACGAACTCCCCGCCGGTCTGGCTCAGCTCGTACGGCCCGGGGGTGGCCGACAGGTACACCGTCTGACCGATGCGGTCGGCGAACTCCTCCCAGGTCAGCGGTCGGTTGTCGACCGCCGACGGCAGCCGGAAGCCGTACTCGACGAGGTTGCGCTTGCGTGACATGTCGCCCTCGTACATGCCGCCGATCTGCGGCACCGTGACGTGCGACTCGTCGATGACCAGCAGGAAATCTTCCGGGAAGTAGTCCAGCAACGTCGCCGGAGCCGATCCGGCCGGCCTCCCGTCGATGTGACGCGAGTAGTTCTCGATGCCCGAGCAGAATCCGACCTGCCGCATCATCTCGATGTCGTAGTTGGTGCGCATCCGCAGCCGCTGCGCTTCCAGCAGCTTGCCCTGACCCTCCAGCTCGGACAACCGGTCGGCCAGCTCCTGCTCGATGGTGGAGATCGCCTGCGCCATGCGTTCCGGACCCGCGACGTAGTGGGTAGCCGGGAAGATCCGCAGGGAGTTGACCTGCCGGATCACCTCGCCGGTCAGCGGATGCAGGTAGTACAGCGCCTCGATCTCGTCGCCGAAGAACTCGATGCGGACCGCCAGCTCTTCGTAGGACGGAATGATCTCCACGGTGTCGCCGCGCACCCGGAAGGAGCCCCGGGTGAAGGACAGGTCGTTGCGGGTGTACTGCACGTCCACCAGCAGCCGCAGCAATCCGTCCCGGGGTACCTCGTTGCCGACCTGCAGTTCGACGGACCGGTCCAGGTAGGACTGCGGTGTGCCCAGACCGTAGATGCAGGACACCGAGGCCACTACCACCACGTCCCGCCGGGACAACAGCGACGACGTCGCGGAGTGCCGTAGCCGCTCCACGTCGTCGTTGATCGAGCTGTCCTTCTCGATGTAGGTGTCGGTCTGCGCGATGTACGCCTCGGGTTGGTAGTAGTCGTAGTAGGAGACGAAATACTCGACGGCGTTGTGCGGCAACATTTCCCGCAGCTCGTTGGCCAGCTGTGCGGCCAGCGTCTTGTTCGGCGCCATCACCAGGGTGGGGCGTTGCAGACGTTCGATCAGCCAGGCGGTGGTGGCCGACTTGCCGGTGCCGGTCGCACCGAGCAGCACCACGTCATGCTCGCCGGCTTTGATACGCCGCTCGAGCTCGTCGATGGCGGCCGGCTGGTCGCCGGCGGGCTGGTGGGGGCTGACCACGTCGAAGCGGGCGCCGGTGCGGACGATCTCGTCGACGGCGCGGTATTCCGAGTGGGCGACTACTGGGTATTCGGTGGCGAAAGCCATAGCACCAGGGTAAAACCAGGCACCGACAGGCTTTGTTCCCGCTGGTCCCGCGCGCTCGCGCCCGGCCGGGGCGAACAGGGTGCTACTTGTGCCGGCTCCACATCCGGCTCACCGGATCGCATTCGATCAGGTACCCGTCGTTGGAGGCCGACATCGCGAACACCGGGATGTCCGGCTTGTCGCAGGACGTGCCGGCGGCGTGCACGCCGGCGGTGATCGGCGCTCTACCCCAGGTGTTGCCTTCGCACACCACCTGTTCGTTGCTGGTCTGGTCATAGCCGAGCTTGTCGACGTCCGAGCACATCCCGCCCAGGACCGGTGGCGACGGACGGGTGCCGGGCGCGGTCGCAGCGCGGATCGCCTGCGCGGGATCGGTCAGCGTCACCCCGGCCGGCACGTCACCGACCCGGGTCGCGACCACCGGCACCCGGAGCACCGCGCCCTGCGCACCGCATTCGCCGCTGCGGACGGTTTCGGTCTGCACACCGCGCAGGGTTCCGTCAGGCTGCGGCGCCAGGGACAACGCCACCGTTTCCTGCTGCGCGGCCGGCGCCGGCCCACTGGCCTGGCGACAGCCGACCCGCTGCTGTTCGGGCGAACCCTGCCAATACCCGGCGACGAACCGCAATGTGTCGCTCTGGCCGCCCTCGGCGGTGTCGGCCAGCTGGTGGGTGGCCTCATCGAGTGCCACGCCGCTGGCCGCGCATCCGTTGGTGGTGCACACGCTGTGGAACGCCCACCAGACGGTGCTGACGCTGTCGTGCCGGATGGATGTGCCGTTCGTCGTACGCTTGGTGCGGTCGAAATCCAAGCGGTAGGTGCCGTCGAGAACCTTCGCCGGGGTCACCGCGACCGGGACTGCCGGCGCAGCAGCGACGGATGGTGCAGCGGCAGGCCGTGCCGCCAGCGCCGGGGTGGGCGGGGCGTTTTCCGGCTGGAAACTGTAGAGGGTCGACCAGGTCGCCGCGACCGCGATCAGCACCGCACTCACGACTGCCGCCGCCATTCGGATCCGCGGCGATACTCGTCGTGTCGAGTCCGTCTGCCCCACAACAGGTTTGACCTCAGCCGACCCGTCCTGCACCGCCGCCGAGACGGCGTCGGCAAAGTTCCGGCACCGGTCGAAACGAGCCTCCGGTTTCTTGGCCAGTGCCTGCGCGAAGATGTCGTCCAGGCACGCCAGGTCCGGCCGGTAGTCACTGACCCGGGGCGGATCGTCGTGCAGGTGTTGGCTGATGACCGCGACCGGGTTGGCGTGCCGGAACGGCGGCGCACCGGTGAGTAGGTGAAATGCCGTGGTGGCCAACGCATATTGGTCTGCACGGCGGTCGATGTTGGCACCCGCCAGCTGCTCGGGAGCCGCGTAGGCCACCGTTCCCACCGCGGCGTTGGTCTGGGTGATCCCACTGATATCCGCCAGATGGCGGGCAACGCCGAAGTCCGCCAACAGAATCCGGCGTTCATCCCCGTCGGGATGGGTGAGCAGGATGTTGGCGGGCTTGACGTCACGGTGCAGCAGTCCCCGATCGTGGGCGTAATCGAGTGCTCCGGCGACGGCAGCCAGGATGGCGCAGACGTCGCCCGTCGGCATCCCCTGCGGGTGTGACTCTTTGACCAGGCGGGCGGCGTCGGTGCCCTCCACGTAGTCCATCGATATCCAGAGCTGGCCGTCGAACTCGCCTCGGTCGTGCACTCCGACGATGTGGGGATGCCACAGTGTCGCTGCGAGATCGGCTTCCCTGTCGAATCTTTCGCGGAACTCGCTGTTCGAGGTGATGGTCTGGGCGAGGACTTTGATCACGTCGCGGCGCGGTAGCCGCGGATGCAACGCGAGATAGACCTCGGCCATTCCGCCGACGCCCAACTGGCGCAGGATCGTGTAACCGGCGAAGGACGCACCCCGGGTCAATTCCGAACGCTCGGCCGGCGGCGGCACCGGCGTGATGCGTTGCCGGAGGCGCCCGATAGGCGTCGTCAAGACGCGCCGCCCGGCGTCGAAACGCCGGGCCGCGCCTGATCGATGGTCCATCCGTCGTCGCCTCCCCTCCAAGGCATGATGCACGAAAGGTGTTGGCGCAGGGGCGGTTGCAAGCTGTGAAACAGCTATGTATGGCTCGGTGCGAGACATAGCAACGTCACAGCTGAGTCACAACCAGCAACATCCAACGGCCCCGATACTGGTGGTCGTGAATCGACCAGCACCGCCGGCGTTGACCATTCGGCATGACGGTTCCCAATGTTCCTTCGCCGCAGGCTACGAGGTTGTCGTGGGTCGTGATCTGCAGGCCGACCTGCGCATCCCGGACCCACGGATCTCCCGCGCGCACCTGATCGTGCGTTTCGACCGCGGCCGTTGGCTGGCCATCGACAACGGCTCGCTCAACGGCACCTATGTCAATGGCTATCGGATGCCGGTAGTGGACCTGCATGACGGCCAGAGCGTCAATGTCGGCAATCCCGCCGGACCACGACTCACCTTCGAGATCGGTCGGCAGGCAGGCCTTCCCCCGCGTCCGCGCAGCGCGTTCAGCAACTCCAGGGCAAGCCACGACAGCGGTCCCCCGACCCTGGCCTGGTCGACCATCCCGCCGCGACCGGCACACCCTCGGTCAAACGGGCGTCCGCTGCCGGCGTGGCCTCAAGAGGAGGCCACCAGCGTCGACATCGCGCCACCCCCGCCGGCCGAACTCACCGTGATCGACGCCAGGTCAGCGGATATGTCGAACCTGGCGACCAGGATGGTCAGGGTCCTCGCGCCTCGCTCGTCGCCGACCCCGAGACCGGCCTCTAAACCAGCCCCTGTCAAGACAATCGGCCGCGCCAGCGACAACGACATCGTCGTCTCCGACGTCCTGGCCTCCCGCAGGCACGCGACGCTGCGGCCCACCCCGTTGGGCGCCGAGATCGAGGACCGCAGCATCAACGGCACGTTCGTCAACGGCACCCGGGTCGGCTCGGCGATCCTGTCCGAGGGCGACGTCGTCACGATCGGCAACGTCGACCTGGTGTGGCACGAGGACACCCTGGTGCCGCGCAGCGAAACCGAGTCTCGCACCGGCGGACTCGAGGTGCGCGGGGTGGACTACACCGTCGACGGCGGCAAACAATTGCTCGACGCCATCTCGCTCACCGCGCGGCCGGGCACGCTGACCGCGGTGATCGGCGGGTCGGGTGCCGGCAAGAGCACGCTGGCCAGGCTGATCGCCGGCTACGTCCGGCCCAGCAAGGGTTCGGTCAGCTTCGAGGGACACGACATTCACGCCGAATACGCGTCGTTGCGCAGCCGGATCGGCATGGTGCCGCAGGACGACGTCGTGCACCGCCAGCTCACCGTGCATCAGGCGTTGGGCTACGCCGCGGAGCTGCGGCTACCGCCGGACACCAGCAAATCCGACCGCGCCCGGATCGTCGCCCAGGTACTGGACGAACTCGACCTGACCAAGCACGCCGACACCCGGGTGGACAAGCTGTCCGGCGGCCAGCGCAAGCGGGCCTCGGTGGCACTCGAACTGCTGACCGGCCCCTCCCTATTGATCCTGGACGAGCCCACGTCGGGTCTGGATCCCGCGCTCGATCACCAGGTCATGACGATGCTGCGGCAGCTGGCCGACGCGGGCCGGGTGGTGATCGTCGTGACGCACATGCTGTCCTACCTGGATATCTGTGACCAGCTGCTGCTGGTGGCGCCCGGCGGAAAGACGGCCTACTGCGGGCCGCCAGACCAGATCGGCGGTGCGATGGGCACCACCAACTGGGCCAAGATCTTCAGCCAGGTGGGCGCCGACCCCACCGAAGCGAATCGGCGGTTCCTGGCCCAGAACCAACCCCAGGACCGGTCCGGAACCGAATCCGTACCGGCCGACCTGGGCAAACCGGTGCAGACCAGTGTGCGGCGTCAGATCTCGACCGTCGCGCGCCGCCAGATCCGGCTGGTCTTTGCCGACCGCGCCTATTTCGTGTTCCTGGCGCTGCTCCCGTTTGCTTTGGGCGCGTTGTCGCTGACCGTCCCCGGCTCCAACGGGTTCCGCGCGGTCGGTGAGCACGGTGGGACACCCGACGAATCCGCGCAGATCCTCAACCTGCTGCTGCTGGCCGCGGCCTTCATGGGCACCGCGTTGACGATCCGCGACCTGGTCGGCGAGCGGGCGATCTTCCAGCGTGAACAGGCGGTGGGACTGTCGACGACCGCCTATCTGCTGGCCAAGACCGCGGTCTTCTGTGCGTTCGCCGTGCTGCAGGCCGCGATCGCCACGACCATCGTGATCCTCGGCAAGGGCGGACCGACGCGCGGCGGCCTGGTGCTGGGTCACGGCAACTCGGCGGCGACCGTCGAGTTGTTCCTGGCGGTCGCCGGCACCTGCGTCACGTCGGCCCTCCTGGGCTTGGCGATCTCGGCGCTGGTGCGTTCCACCGAGCAGATCATGCCGCTGTTCGTGGTGTCGATCATGGCGCAGCTGGTGCTTTGCGGTGGGATGGTACCGGTGACGAATCGGATTGTGCTGCAACAGGTTTCCACGGCAGTGCCGGCGCGCTGGGGTTATGCCGCGGCGGCGTCGACGGTCGACGTCAGGTCGCTGGTGCCGGGCTCGCTGCTTCCGCAGGACCGGTTCTGGCAGCACACTTCGCGGATCTGGCTGGTGGACATGGGCATGTTGGCCGGGTTGTCGGTGTTCTACGCATGCTTCGTGCGGTGGAAGATTCGGCTCAGGCGGTAGCCGCGTCCGGCTCGGTGGTCATGTGTCGGCGCACCAACTTGCGCCAACGCCGCTGCCGGTAGCGGTAGATCCCGGTCGCGACTTTGGCCACGACGGCGGTGGCGATGCCGGCTTCGATGTCGACGGTGTCGCTGTACCGGCACGAGTGTTCGTCGATCGGCTCGGCGTGCAGCGTGTGGTTCCAGGCCTTGAGCAGCCCACCGTGTTCTCGGGTGCGGATGGTGCGGGTGGCCTTGTCCACCTCGACGACGTCGATGGTGTGCCGATAGGCCGGGAACAGATGAAATGCGACCAACCATCCGGTGCCGCGCTCCCCTTCCCGCAGGGGTTCGCTGCGTCCGGTCAGCGCGGGAAAGCCGAAGAGACCGCGGCAGACGTACAGGAACGTGGCCGGGGACAGCATCGCCGACCACACCCGGTCGGCGTTGGTGGGCAACAATGTTTCGATATGGACAGTGCGCATCATCGGCTCCTCATCGCTGGTCCTGATTGTGCTGGTGAACGCGCCGAATGACTACTCGCTTTGACCAGGAGATGCCAGATCGCCCCGACTGATCGCTTCCGGCAGCGCAAGCAGCCCAAACAGGACCGCGCCACCGCGACCCGGCAACGGGTCCTGGACGCGGCGGCTCACATTTTCGCCGAGCACGGGTACTCCGCAGGGACCACCAACCGCATCGCCGAGCGCGCCGGGGTGTCGATCGGTTCGGTGTACCAGTACTTTCCGAACAAGGACGCCATCTTACGCGCCTTGATGGACGCACACGTCGACGCCGGGATGCGCATCTTCAACGAGCGGCTGTCGGCCGGCCTGCCGCCGCGACTGGACGACACCCTGCGGTTGTTCGTCCGCGCGGCCATCGACAACCACCGTGACGATCCGCGGCTGCACCGCGTGCTGTTCGAGGAGGCACCGCGGGCACCGGCATTCCTGGATCGGTTGCACGAACTGGAACGGCTCAGTGTCGAGACGATCAGTTGGGTCCTCGATCAGCATTCCCATCCCCAGAGCGGACTGCACGCCCAGATCGTGGTCGCCACCATCGATTCCCTGGTGCACCGCCTGATCACGGCAGCCGAACCCGTCGATTTCCAAACGGCCGAAGACGAAATCGTCGCGTTGCTCACCCGCTACCTCGAGGCTCCGGCCTCAGAGCACCGGTAGGGGGTCCCCATCCATCCGCCCAAGCACGAGACGTTCGACCTGGCCGACCGCATCAACATCGACCCAAAAGGCATCGTGCGGGCGGTCGACGAGTACACGGTGCTGCCCTGGGGGCTGTATCTGGCCCGACCCACCCCGGGCCGGGAGCAGTTCCACTACCTCGAATCGTGGCTGTTGCCGTCATTGGGGTTGCGCGCCAGCGTGTTTCATTTCAATCCCGGACACGAGCGCGACCACGACTACTACCTGGACGTGGGTGAGTACACGCCGGGACCGACGGTCTGGCGATCCGAAGACCACTACCTCGACATCGAGGTCCGGACCGGGCGCGGGGTCGAGTTGGCCGACGTCGACGAGTTGCTGGACGCGGTGCGGCAGAACTTGCTGACTGCCGAGGCGGCGGAGTTGGCGGTGCGCCGCGCGACGTCCGCCATCGCGGGTCTGGCCGCCAACGACTATGACCTGACACGCTGGCTCTCCGCCGCCGGTATGGAACTCACCTGGCGGCGGAGATAGCCGACGACACGCTTTTTCAGACCGCCAGCAGCCGCTCGAAGAACTCGCGGTAGTGCATCAGCGCCAGCCGCAGGTCCTCGGTGGAGGCTTCCTGTCCGCGCGCCCACTGCTCTTCCAGTCGCGAACGGGCTTGGGCGAAGCTGAATGTCAGCTGATCGACCAGGTCGGAGACCAGGACGTCGGCCTTTTGGACGCAGTCCTTGGGGTCGTCGACGAATGCCGCCTGCACCGCGGCCCAGCGGCCGCGCAGTTCGGTGAGGTCGTCCTCGGCGAACAACGTTTCCTCCGTTGCCGATTCGTGACGAACCGGGGCCTCGGCAGGCGGCTCGGCCAGTGTCTCCATCTGCTCGTCGCCGGCGACCGGCGGGTTCGTCGCCGGTGGCTGTTCAGCCACCGGCGCTGTCGCCGTGGGGTTTTGGGTCTCGCCGTAGGCGTCGGGGACCCGTGCTTGCTGCTCGTGCGTAGTCATGCGCTTGCCTCCTTTAGGCATCTGTGGTTTCGAGCAACTTCTCGAACAGGGCGCGGTAGTGCACGAACGCTTCCCGCTGCTGCTCGGTGTCGACATCACCGCGCTGCTGGGCCAGGTGGATGTTGTGAGCGGCGCGGTAGTTTTCGACGATCTGCGGGTGGTCGACGGAGATGTCAGCTGCCCGCTGGTCGAAATCGTCTACGGGATAACCCCGTTCGCGCATCACGTCGGTCACCAGCCGGTCGGCGACGCCGACCGCGGTCGCCGGGTTGTCGACGAACCCGGTCTGCACCTGGTGCCAGCGGTTACTGAAGTCCGACAGTGCCGACGGCGTCAGCGGAACGATGTCGAGTTTCTTGCGATTCTGTTCCCGTGCGGTGAGTTCGTGCTCGGCCGCCTTCGAGTCGCCGGTCTCGGACACCAGACGTTCGTACTCGTTGCCATAGTGCTGCTTGAGCCGCTCGGTTTTCCTGCGGCTGCTCGCCAGACTCGCTAAAACAATGACCGCGGCGACCACCAGAACGACGAGGACCGCAATCAAAATCCATTGCCAGAGAGCCATTTTCTGCTCCTCTCGTACTCATGTCGAATAACCGCCGCGGACCCGGAGCAAACGTCTCCGGGGCCGGCGGATGTCAGTAGTAGTGCCTGCGACCGCCGACGGCGCGTCCCATCGAACCGAGAACGGCCAGGATCGCACCGATGACGAGCAGGATGATGCCGAGTGTCCAGACGATGGAAATCTTGAAGACGAATCCAACGACCAGCAGGACGAGGCCAAGAATGATCACGATGAGCCCTCCTTCGGGCGATCGCCGGTTGAACGGTTGAGGTCCCGATGCTGATGAGTCCAACACCCTTAAGGGGGGTAGCAATACACCCCTAGGGAGGTAATCTTGCGCGGTATGCCACCGCCGATCACCATTGCGCTGGTTGACGACTACGACGTCGTCGTCAAAGGCGTCGCCAACATGCTCGACCCCTACCGCGACCGCGTCGTCATCGCCGAACTCGACTCCACCATGCCGGTGAAGGACGCGGTCGACATCGTCTTGTACGACTCATTCGCACAGCCCGAATCCGACCACGACGAGATCGAGGTGTTGGTCGCCAACAAGCGCGCAAGCCGAGTTGTGGTGTACACGTGGAACTTTCACCCCGACCTGATCGAGAGCGCCCGGGACAAGGGCGCCCACGGCTACTTGTCCAAGACGCTGCCCGCCCGGGAGCTCGTCGCCGCATTGGAGGCCGTCCACTCCGGCGAAGTTGTCATCAGCGATGCGCCGGCCCGCGCGCGCAGCGCGCCCGGACTGGACTGGCCGGGCCGAGGCGAAGGGCTGAGCGACCGCGAGGCTGAGATCCTGGCCCTGATCACACAGGGCAAGAGCAATGCCGACGTCGCCCGGCTGACCTATCTCAGCCCCAACACGGTCAAGTCCTACATCCGGACGATCTACCGCAAGATCAGCGTCGGCAGCCGTACCCAGGCGGTGCTATGGGGTGTGGACCACGGCTTCACTCCGGATCATCACCGGATCGAGCACTGGCGCGGTGGCCCGTAGCCGGCAATAAGGCGTCCAGGTCGGCGATCGCCCGCAGGGTGTCGTTCAGATGTGTGCAGGTGCTGGTGCCGACGAATTCCACACGGACGCGCTCACGTAACTCCTCGAGCGCCATGCCCTGGATGCGCGCCGCGCTGCCGATGGCGCCGGGGCACTCCTGCCAGGGCAACACCCGCACCTCGGCACGCACCGACGCGATGGTCCGCGTTGCCGTGTCGACGGTGCCGGCGACGGTGTACTCGTGCACGATCGTCTCGACGACGTCGTCGTCCATGTGCGAGTCCCGGAAGTGGGCGTCGAATCCGGCGTGGCCACCGTCCAGCGGCCAGGTGTCGAGGCGACGGAACCGGCGCATCCCTCGCGCGCGCAGCGGTTCGACATCGTGCAGCCCGTCCAGCACCGGCGCCAGCGGTCCGCGTCCGGTCGGGATGACATCGTGTTGCCGGGCGTATCCGATCAACGACGCCTGCGGCGCGAAACCCGCGCAGATCCCAGCCATCCGGTCGGCGACACCCGCCGGCATCTTCTGCTCGGCGCCCAGGACGATCGCCGCGTGCTGGAGGGCATATCCCGAGACCAGGGCCGCACCGACCCAGTCGTCGAGCAGGAGATGAAGCAGGCTTGCTTGCAGTACGTCGTCGGGAAACGCCTCGGCGACCACCGAGCGGAACCCCCGGCCGACCCGACATCCCCGCAGCGTATCGAGACGGTGATCCGTTGGCGCCGAGGAGATCTCGTCGATCACCTGACCGATTAGACGCGCGTTCATCCGGATCTCTGCCAGCACCTCGTCGCCGTCGGCATCGCGAGCCCGCAGGTCGACGACCGAGCCACCGGGTTCGTCCGGATGGGTGTCGATGGTGCTGGTACGCCGGCGCCGCCCTGCCACCAGGGGAGCCACCCGCTCAGCAACCGGCCGCCGCGGTCCGAGGATATCCGTGACGAACGGCATGGATTCAGGGCTTCCAGCCGGTGCTGTCGGCCCACTGCCAGGCACGCTGGTAGGCGTCGCGGAACCACGGTTCCTTGGCGGTCGCATACCGGACGATGTCGCCGTCGCCGTCGGTCTCCGCCGTACGCTTGGCCGCCTGATATTCCTCGCGCACACCGGCATCGGCTTTGAGCCAGTCGACGAACAGCAGCGCGAACTGCTGGTTGGGCCGCCCGGGCAGCCGGATGTGCACGTTGGTCGGCCGGCCGGGGTCCGCCGAGGCGTGAATCCGCTTGTGCCACAACGCTGCATCATCGGAGTGGTCGAAGCCCGGCACGGTGCTGCGGGCGGCGGACCTGGTGGTGTCCTGGGTGATGTGTTCCAGGCGCGGATAACCCGCCGCCAGCAGCGGTTCGACGAGCTCGTCTGCCACGTCGAATGATTCGACCGTGACCTGAATGTCGATGACGTCCTTGGCAGCCAGGCCCGGCACCGCCGTCGACCCGATGTGGTCGACTCGCAGAGCCCGGTGCCCGCAGGTGGTCTGCAACCGGTTGACGACGCGCCGGGCCTGGTCCGGCCAGGACGGGTCGGCCGGTGCCAGTCGCGCCTGCGCGCGGGCGTGCTCACGGCGAGTCAGATTGTGCGCGAACGGGACTATCCGGTTGTGCCACACATCCCGCGCCCGCTCGACCAGCTCATCCGGACTGCCCGAGTTGTCCAGCCAGATGTCGGCGACCTCACGGCGCTGCGCGTCGTCGGCTTGGGCGGCGATCCGTGCGCGTGCGTCGTCCTCGCTCATGCCGCGTAGCTCGACCAACCGACGCATCCGCACCTCTTCGTCGGCATGCACGATGATCACCAGCGGAAACAACGGCGCCATCCCGGATTCCACCAGCAGTGGGATGTCCTCCACCACAACGGCGTCCTGCGATACCGCGGCGATGATCTCGGCACGACGCTTGCCCACCAGCGGATGCACGATGCCGTTGAGCTTCTGACGCTGCTCCTCGTTGGCAAAAGCCTTGGCCGCCAACGCCGGCCGATCCAGAGCACCGTCGGGAAGCAGGATGTCCTCGCCGAACGCTTCGACCAGTGACGCCAATCCCTCGGTGCCCGGCTCGACTACCTCCCGGGCGATGACATCACCGTCGACGATGATGCCACCGCACTCCGAGAACGTCTTGGACAGCGCCGACTTGCCGGCACCGATCCCTCCGGTCAGACCGATGCGCAACATCCGGCGGCGAGTTAAGCGCTGCCGGCGAGCTTTTCGCGCAGCGCAGCCAACTGCGCGTCGCTGGCCAGCGACCCGCCCGCGGACTTCTCCGAGGAGCTGCTGCTGGACGACGACTGACCGCCGCCACCGTGGTCGGCCGCTTCGGCAGCGGCGAACTTCTCCATCTGGGTGGTGTGCATCTTGTGCCGGCGCTCGGCCTCGGCGTAGCGCGCTTCCCACTCGTTGCGCTGGGCGTCGAAACCTTCGATCCATTCGTTGGTTTCGGAGTCGAAGCCCTCGGGGAAGATGTAGTTGCCCTGCTCGTCGTAGCTGTCGGCCATGCCGTACTTGGCGGGGTCGAACTCTTCGGTGTAGTCCTCGTTGGCCTGCTTGAGCGACAACGAGATTCGACGACGCTCCAGGTCGATGTCGATGACCTTGACCATCGCGTCGTCGCCGACCGCGACCACCTGGTCGGGCACCTCCACGTGGCGCTCGGCCAGCTCGGAGATGTGCACCAGGCCCTCGATGCCCTCCTCGACCCGCACGAACGCACCGAACGGCACCAGCTTGGTGACCTTGCCGGGCACGATCTGGCCGATGGCGTGGGTGCGGGCGAAGTGGCGCCACGGGTCTTCCTGAGTTGCCTTCAGCGACAACGAAACCCGCTCGCGGTCCATGTCGACGTCGAGCACCTCGACGGTGACCTCGTCGCCCACCGTGACCACCTCGGACGGGTGGTCGATGTGCTTCCAGGACAGCTCGGAGACGTGCACCAGACCGTCCACACCGCCGAGGTCGACGAACGCGCCGAAGTTGACGATGGAGGAGACCACACCCTTGCGGATGGTGCCCTTCTGCAGCTGGTTGAGGAATTCGCTGCGCACCTCGGACTGGGTCTGCTCCAGCCAGGCGCGGCGGGACAACACCACGTTGTTGCGGTTCTTGTCCAGCTCGATGATCTTGGCTTCGATCTCTTTGCCGATGTAGGGCTGCAGGTCCCGGACGCGGCGCATCTCGACCAGGGACGCGGGCAGGAAACCACGCAGTCCGATGTCGAGGATCAGGCCACCCTTGACCACCTCGATGACGGTGCCCTTGACGGCCTCGTCCTTCTCCTTGAGCTCTTCGATGGTGCCCCAGGCGCGCTCGTACTGGGCGCGCTTCTTGGACAGGATGAGCCGGCCTTCTTTGTCCTCTTTCGTGAGAACCAGGGCCTCGACCTCATCGCCGACGGAAACGACCTCGTTGGGGTCGACGTCGTGCTTGATGGAGAGTTCGCGGGCGGGGATGACCCCTTCGGTCTTGTAGCCGATGTCGAGGAGCACCTCGTCCCGGTCCACTTTGACGATCGTGCCTTCGACGATGTCGCCGTCGTTGAAGTACTTGATCGTTTTGTCTATTGCGGCAAGAAAATCCTCGCTGGTGCCAATGTCGTTGACGGCTACTTGCGGCGAGGTGACGGTGGGACTCGGCATATTGTTGGGTTGCTCCGGACAGGGTTCATCGTAGGGACGTGGGACTTGAGTTATTTGTGTGACCCGCGATCGAGCACAACGGATACCCGTCGAGGCTACTCGACGGCGTGCATCCTGGACAAACGGGGTCTGATCGCGAAGCAGCATGACGTCGCCGGCACTTGCGAGGCCGGGTCCGACCTGCGCCGAACCTAGTGCGCCGCCGCGTCCCAGCTGCGGCCGTAGCCGACCGACACCTCGAGCGGCACGTCCAGCGGGTAAGCCCCGCCCATCTTGTCCCGCACCAGCGTCTCCAACTGGTCCCGTTCCCCCGGCGCGATCTCGAGCAACAACTCGTCGTGCACCTGCAGCAGCATCCGTGACGCCAGCCCGGCTTCCCTGATCGCCTTGTCCACCTCGATCATCGCCACCTTGATGATGTCGGCGGCGCTGCCCTGGATCGGCGCGTTGAGCGCGGCACGTTCGGCGGCTTCGCGGACCTGGCGGTTACTGCTGTCCAGCTCGGGCAGATACCGCCGGCGGCCCAGCACAGTGGAGGTATAGCCGTCCTTGCGGGCCTGGTCGACGACGGCCAGCAGGTAATCGCGCACCCCGCCGAACCGGGCGAAGTACTGGTCCATCTGCTCTTTGGCCTCTTCGGTGGAGATCTTGAGTTGGGTGGACAACCCGTAGGCACTCAACCCGTAGGCCAGCCCGTACGACATCGCCTTGACCCGTCGCCGCAGCTCGCCAGTCACCTCGTCGATGGGCACGCCGAACGCGCGGGAGGCGACGAACGAGTGCAGGTCTTCGCCGGTGTTGAACGCTTCGATCAACCCGTCGTCCCGCGACAGATGCGCCATGATCCGCATCTCGATCTGGCTGTAGTCCGCGGTCATCAGCTCGGCATAGCCCGACCCGACGATGAAGGCGTCGCGGATCTGGCGGCCGGCGTCGGTGCGGATCGGGATGTTCTGCAGGTTCGGTTCGGTGGACGAGAGCCGTCCGGTCGCGGCGATCGTCTGATTGAACGTGGTGTGAATCCGGCCGTCGCCGGCCACCGAGTTGAGTAGCCCGTCGACGGTGACCTTGAGCCGGGTGACGTCGCGATGGGTCAGCAGATGCTGCAGGAACGGGTGCCCGGTCTTGTCGAACAGGGACTGCAGGGCGTCCGCGTCGGTGGTGTAGCCGGTCTTGGTCCGTTTGGTCTTGGGCATGCCCAGTTCGTCGAACAACACCACCTGCAGCTGCTTGGGCGAGCCCAGGTTGATCTGCTTGCCGATCACGGCGTAGGCGAGTTCGGCGGCGTCGCGGATCTGGTCGCCGAACTGGCTCTGCAGTTCGGTCAGCATGCCCAGGTCGACGGCGATGCCGACGTTCTCCATTCCGGCCAGCACCTGCTGCACCGGCAACTCCATCTCACCGAGCAGCGCGGTGGAGTCGATGCGGGCCAGCTCGGCGTCCAGGGCGTCGGCCAGGTCGACGACGGCGCGGGCCCGCAGGATCGCCGTCTGCGCGGCCTGTCCGTCCGCGCCGTCGTCGTCATCCAGCAGCGAAAGCTGTTGCTGCTCAGCGGTTTCCGCACGGAGTTCACGCCGCAGGTAGCGCAGCGAGAGGTCATCGAGGGTGAAGCTGCGCTGCCCGGGCCGCACCAGATAGGCGGCCAGCGCGGTATCGGAAGTGACGCCGTTCAGCGTCCAGCCGCGACCTACCAAGTCGTGAATGGCGAGCTTCGCCTCGTGCAGCGCCTTGGGCTGGTCGGCATCGGCCAACCAGGTCGCCAGCGCGGCGTCGTCCTCGGCGGTCAGGGTGGCGGTGTCGACGTAGGCGCCGTCCCCGTCGGCGGCCGCGACGGCCAGGGCGGTCGCGTCACCGCCATGCGGCAGGTGGGTGCCCACCACCGCCAGGCCGGACCGGCGGCCGTCGTTGGCGTGCTCGGCCAGCCACTGCGCGACCGTGCCCGGCTGCAAAGCTCCGCCGCGCACGTCGAAACCCTCGTCGACCTCGGGTTCGACGGCGGCCAGCGTGTCGAACAACCGGTCGCGCAGCACGCGGAACTCGAGGTCGTCGAAAAGCCGGTGGATCTGGTCGCGATCCCAGGGCTGTAGCCGCAGCGTATCCGGGGTCTGCGCCAGCGGCACGTCCCTGACCAGTTCGGTCAGGTCCCGATTGAGCACGACGTTGGCCACGTGCGCGCGCAGTGCGTCGCCGACCTTGCCGCGCACCGATTCGACGTTGTCGACCAGCGACTGCAGCGAGCCGTATTCGATGATCCACTTCGACGCGGTCTTCTCCCCCACGCCGGGGATGCCGGGCAGGTTGTCGCTGGGGTCGCCCCGCAGTGCGGCGAAGTCCGGGTATTGCTTGGGCGTCAGGCCGTATTTCTCGACGACGGCATCGGGGGTGAACCGGGTCAGTTCGCTGACGCCTTTGCGCGGGTAAAGGACCGTGACGTCGTCGCTGACCAGCTGCAACGAGTCCCGGTCCCCGGTGACCACCAGCACCCGGTAGCCCTCGTGTTCGGCTTGGATGGCCAGCGTGGCGATGATGTCGTCGGCCTCGAACCCGGCCTCGGCGAGCACGGTGATACCAAGGGCGCCAAGCACTTCCTTGGTGATGTCGATCTGACCGTGGAACTCGTCGGGCGTCGAGGACCGGTTGGCCTTGTATTCGGGGTAGCGCTCCGAGCGGAAGGTCTGCCGGGACACGTCGAACGCCGCCGCAATATGGGTGGGCGCTTCGTCGCGCAGCAGGTTGATCAGCATGGCGGTGAAGCCGTAGACGGCGTTGGTGGTCAGTCCGCCGCGGGTCTTGAAGTTCTCCGCCGGCAGCGCGTAGAAGGCCCGGAACGCCAACGAGTTGCCGTCCAACAGCATCAAGGTGGGCTTGGGTTGTTCCTCGGTCGCAGGCACGGGTTTCACTCTATTCATCGGGTCCGACGCGCCTGGCGCTCCCAAACAAGCGCTTGGTAGTCTTGCCGGGTGCCCGAGGTCACTAGCCAAGAACCGGCGATCGACGGATGGTTCGCCACCGACGATGCCGACGCCCCGCATCTGACCGGCAGTAAGTGCCCCGCGTGCGGCACTTACGTCTTCCCGCCGCGGGAGAACAACTGCCCGAACCCGGCCTGCGACAGCGACACCTTGGAGTCCGTCGCGTTGTCGCGGCGCGGGAAGTTGTGGAGCTACACGGAGAATCGGTACCCGCCGCCCAAGCCCTACCCGGCCGCCGAACCGTTCGAGCCGTTCGCGATCGCCGCGGTCGAGCTGGTCGACGAGGGGCTGATCGTGCTGGGCAAGGTCGTGGAAGGCACCCTGGCCGCCGACTTGAGGGTCGGCATGGAGATGGAACTGGCCGTCATGACGCTGTTCACCGACGCCGACGGCGTCGAGCGGACCGTGCACGCGTGGAAGCGCGCCGGCGACGATAGACAGGGCAGTGCGATCGGAGACAGCGGCGAGGAGCGGCGCAAATGACGAAGGTCATGACTCCGGAACCGCTCTACATCCTGGGCGCCGGCATGCACCCGTGGGGCAAGTGGGGGCGCGACTTCACCGAATACGGCGTCGTCGCCGCCCGTGCGGCACTGGCCGAAGCGGGACTGGACTGGCGACAGATTCAGCTGGTGGCCGGGGCCGACACGATCCGGAACGGCTATCCGGGCTTCATTGCCGGGTCGACGTTCGCGCAGAAACTGGGTTGGAACGGCGTGCCGGTGAGCTCGAGCTACGCCGCGTGCGCCAGTGGCTCGCAGGCGCTGCAGAGCGCCCGCGCCCACATTCTGGCAGGGTTCTGCGATGTCGCGCTGGTCATCGGTGCCGACACCACCCCGAAGGGAGCCTTCGCGCCGGTCGGCGGGGAACGCAAGAACGATCCCGACTGGCAGCGCTTCCACCTGATCGGCGCGATGAACCCGGTGTATTTCGCGCTGCTGGCGCGCCGCCGGATGGACCTCTACGGCGCGACATCGGAGGACTTCGCCCAGGTCAAGGTGAAGAACTCTCAGCACGGTCTGCAGAACCCGAATGCCCGTTACCGCAAGGAGTCCTCGGTGGAGGACGTGCTGGCCAGCCCGGTGGTCAGCGACCCGCTGCGGCAACTCGACATCTGCGCCACCTCCGACGGCGCGGCCGCGCTGATCGTGGCGAGCGCGGAGTTCACCCGCAAGCATCTCGGCTCGTTGGACGGTGTGCCGTCGGTGCGTGCGGTGAGCACGGTGACGCCGCAGTACCCGCAGCATCTACCCGAACTTCCCGATATCGCAACGGATTCCACCGCGGTGGTGGCCGCACCCGAGCGGGTGTTCAAGGACCAGATCCTCGACGCGGCCTACGCCGAGGCCGGCATCGGACCCGAAGACGTGAGCATGGCCGAGGTCTACGACCTGTCCACTGCGCTCGAACTCGACTGGTACGAGCACCTGGGGTTGTGCCCGAAGGGCGAGGCCGAGGGGCTGTTGCGTTCCGGCGCAACCGCTTTGGGTGGTCGCGTGCCGGTCAATCCGTCGGGCGGGCTGGCGTGCTTCGGTGAGGCGATTCCGGCGCAGGCGATCGCGCAGGTCTGCGAGCTGACCTGGCAGCTGCGTGGTCAGGCGACCGGCCGGCAGGTGGAAGGTGCGCGGGTCGGCGTCACTGCCAACCAGGGGCTGTTCGGGCACGGGTCGTCGGTGATCGTCGCGCGCTGATCTCTTGTGTCGGCTTTTGGGCGCGAGCGGCCTCAAAATGCCAGTTTTTCGGCCTTTCGGCGTACTCTTGAGCGCGCTCGCGGGAGCAGGTCAGGCGTCCTTGGGCGTATCGAGGGTTTCCAGCACCACTTCGGCGACACGTTTCATCGATGTCCGCCGGTCCATCGCGGCGCGCTGAATCCACTTGAACGCTTCCGGCTCGGTCATACCCTGCTTGACCTGCAGCAACCCTTTGGCACGTTCGATCAGCTTGCGGGTCTCCAACCGGTCCGACAGTGTGGCCACTTCTCGTTCCAGCGCGGTGAGTTCGCTGAACCGGCTCATCGCCAATTCGATCGCCGGGATCAGGTCGCTGGCGGTGAACGGCTTCACCAGGTACGCCATCGCGCCGGCATCGCGGGCGCGTTCGACCAGGTCGCGCTGACTGAAAGCGGTCAGTATCACGATCGGCGCGATGCGTTTACTGGCGATCTCAGAAGCCGCGTCGATCCCGTCGCGACGCGGCATCTTCACATCCATGATCACCAGGTCGGGTTTGTGCTCTTCGGCCAACTCGACGGCCTCCTGACCGTCGCCGGCCTCCCCGACGATGTCGTACCCCTCCTCTCGCAGCATCTCTGCCAGGTCCATGCGGATCAGGGCTTCGTCTTCTGCGATCAGGACCCGGCGCGTGGAAGCGGCGGCGGCATCGGTGGTGGGGCCGGTCATGACGGATATTGTGTCGTGACGGCTGTGATCCTTCATCCGGGGGGTTCCTCTAAGGTAGGTAGCCGGATCGCAGCAGAGCCCAGCCCTCGTATCCCAACTGGCAGAGGAAACGGATTCAAAACCCGTACAGTGTGAGTTCGAATCTCACCGAGGGCACCATCCGCGGAATACGCACCACGACGCCGACGTTGCGCACCTCAGGTATGCCCACGCGCCAAGATCGCTCATTCACCGAGGTCAACAGTTAGGCTCTAACCCGTGACCGCTAAGAAATGCGGTGCCCGGAAAGCAGGCAAGACCGGTTCGGCACGCCGACCGGACTGCGTTGCCGCCGTCCGCACACAGACACGCGACATTCGGCAGCACTATGCGGACCAGGCCGCGCGCCGCGCTCGGATCCTGAACATTGCTTCTTATCTCTCCGTGGTGGTCAGCGCGAGCTTCGTGGCGGTCCAACTATTTGTCGGCTCCTGGCTGTGGCAGGTCATGTGGGTCAACATCGCGGCGGCGATGGTCTTCGGATTCATCCCGATGCTGCATCGCTTCGGCGAACTGGTGGCACCGCTGGCGTTCATCGGAGCGGCCTACGTGACGGTCCTTGCCAGCTGCTGGGAAGTCGGCACCGACTCGGGTGCGCAGCTCTTCTTCATCGTCGGTGCCTGCCTGGTGGTGCTGCTGCTCGGCTCCGAACACATCGTGCTGGCCAGCTTCCTGGCCGCAATCGCCGCGGGATTGGTGATCCTGTCCGAGTTCGCGATCCCGCGTGACACCGGGTTGCAACCCCCATGGGCACAGGCGACGGGCTTCGTGATCACCACCGTCTCCGCCTGCGTCATGGTGGTCGTCACGGTGTGGTTCGCCTTGCGCGACACCGTGCGCGCCGAATCCGCCATGGAGGAGCAGTACGAGCGATCCGAGGCACTGCTGGCCAACATGTTGCCGGCCAGCATCGCCGAACGGCTCAAGGAACCCGAGCGCCGCGTCATCGCCGACAAGTACGACGAGGCCTCGGTCCTCTTCGCCGACATCGTCGGCTTCACCGAGCGGGCGAGCAGCACCGCGCCGGCCGACCTCGTGCGATTCCTGGACCGCCTCTACAGCGCGTTCGACGCCCTGGTGGACAAGTACGAGCTGGAGAAGATCAAGGTCAGCGGCGATTCCTACATGGTGGTCAGCGGCGTTCCTCGCCCCCGCCCCGATCATGTCCACGCGCTGGCCGACTTCGCCTTGGACATGGCCGACGTTGCGGCCGCACTGAAGGATCCGCACGGCCGCGCAGTCCCGCTGCGGATCGGGCTGGCCACCGGCCCGGTCGTCGCCGGGGTCGTCGGTTCCCGCCGGTTCTTCTACGACGTGTGGGGCGACGCCGTCAACGTCGCCTCACGGATGGAATCCACCGACTCGGTCGGCCAGATCCAAGTCCCCGAGTCCGTCTACGAACGCCTGAAGGACGATTTCGTGCTGCGTGAACGCGGCTACATCGACGTCAAAGGCAAAGGCGTGATGCGCACCTGGTACCTGGTCGCGCGCAAGACGGTCGATGAGCAGGTGGATGTGCGCGCCGAAGACCCGCGCGCCGCGCACGTCTGACGGCCTCGACCCCTCTGTACCCGAACCGCCACATGCGCCACACTGGTGCCTATGGAAACAAGTCCCGCAACAAGCCCTGCACCCCTGTCTCCCCCGAGTTTGTTGCCGCATCTGTGGAAGTCCACGCTGATCTCGGGCATTCTGTCGCTCGTCCTGGGCGTCCTGGTTGCGGCCTATCCGCAAAAGAGCGTTCTTCTTGCCGCCATCGTCTTCGGTGCGTATTTGCTGGTCACCGGTGTGGCCCAGGTGATTTTCGCGTTCAGCCTGCATGTCTCGGCAGGCAGCCGGATCCTGCTGTTCATCAGCGGCGCCGCCGCTCTGATCCTCGCGGTGCTGGCGTTCCGGCACTTCGGCGACGCGGTGCTGCTACTGGCCATCTGGGTCGGTGTCGGGTTCATCTTCCGCGGTGTCGCTACCACTGTGTCGGCGATCAGCGATCCCCACTTGCCCGGTCGTGGCTGGTCGATCTTCATCGGCATCATCAGCCTGCTGGCCGGGATCGTGGTGATGGCGTCGCCGTTCGCCTCGATCGTCACGCTGGCCTACGTGGTCGGGATCTGGCTGATCGTGTTGGGCGTCTTCGAGATCATCTCGTCGTTCGGCATCCGCAAGGCCTCGAAGTCCCTCACAGGGTGACGATTCGCACAATAGCTCCACCCGACCCCGACTACTACACTCTGTCGTAGCTATTCGGTTGTCCCCGCAGCCTCGGGAGATCGCAGATGAATGTCGTCGACATATCGCGGTGGCAGTTCGGTATCACCACCGTCTACCACTTCATATTCGTGCCACTCACGATCGGGCTGGCGCCGTTGCTCGCCGTCATGCAGACGGCGTGGGTAGTCACCGACAATGTCGCCTGGTACCGGCTGACCAAGTTCTTCGGCAAGCTGTTCCTGATCAACTTCGCGATCGGGGTGGCCACCGGCATCGTGCAGGAATTCCAGTTCGGCATGAACTGGAGCGAGTACTCGCGCTTCGTCGGCGACGTATTCGGTGCGCCGCTGGCCATGGAGGGCCTGTTCGCCTTCTTCTTCGAATCCACCTTCATCGGGCTGTGGATCTTCGGCTGGAAACGGTTGCCGAAGCTGGTGCACCTGGCCTGCATCTGGATCGTGGCCATCGGGGTCAACGTGTCCGCGTTCTTCATCATCACCGCCAACTCCTTCATGCAGCATCCGGTGGGTGTGCACTACAACCCGCGCACCCACCGCGCCGAGCTGACCGACATCGGCGCGCTGCTCACCAACAACACCGGGCTGACCGCGTTCGGCCACACGGTGGCCGGTGCGTTTCTGACGGCGGGAACCTTCGTGGCGGCCGTGAGCGCGTGGTGGCTGGTCCGGTCGCAGACCCGCCCGGTCAACCCGGGTGTCCGGGAGATGTATCGCCCGGCGACGGTGCTGGGTTGCTGGGTCGTGCTGCTCGCCACCGTGGGCCTGTTCTTCAGCGGCGACTTCCAGGGCAAGCTGATGTTCCAGCAGCAGCCGATGAAGATGGCGTCAGCGGAATCGTTGTGCGACACCCAGACTGACCCGGACTTCTCCATCCTGACCGTCGGCAGGCAGAACAACTGCGACGCGCTGACCCGGGTCATCGAGGTGCCCTACGTGCTGCCGTTCCTGGCTGAGGGCAAGATCGAGGGCGTCAAGCTGCAGGGCGTGCGCGACATCCAGCAGAACTACCAGCAGCGGTTCGGTCCCAACGACTACCGCCCGAACCTGTTCGTCACCTACTGGTCGTTCCGCATGATGATCGGCTTGCTGGCGGTCCCGGTGCTGTTCGCGTTGGCGGCGCTCTGGCTGACCCGCGGCGGCCGGATCCCGAACCAACGCTGGTTCGCCTGGTTCGCGTTGCTCACCATTCCGACGCCGTTTCTGGCCAACAGCGCCGGCTGGGTGTTCACCGAGATGGGCCGCCAACCCTGGCTCGTCGCGCCGAATCCGACCGGTGACCAGGACGTCCATCTCACCGTCGCCGCCGGTGTCTCCGACCATGCTCCGGGCATGGTCGTCACCTCCCTGACGACCTTCACGCTGACCTACGCCGTCCTGGCGGTCGTCTGGTTCTGGCTGCTCAAGCGCTACATCACCGAGGGACCCCAGGAGCACGACGCCGAACCGGCCGCCCCGGACGCTGCCGAGGAAGACGACGTCAAGCCGCTGTCGTTCGCCTACTAGGAGCTGACGATGAATCTCCAAGAGTTGTGGTTCGGCCTGATCGCGACGCTGTTCCTCGGCTTCTTCGTGCTCGAGGGTTTCGACTTCGGCGTCGGCATGCTGATGGCGCCGTTCGCCCGGGTGGGCAAGGGTGACCGCGAGGCGCACCGACGCGCCGCGCTGAACACCATCGGGCCGGTCTGGGACGCGAACGAGGTATGGCTGATCACTGCCGGCGCGGCCATGTTTGCCGCCTTCCCGGGCTGGTACGCCACCGTGTTCTCCACCCTGTATCTGCCGCTGCTGGCCATCCTGTTCGGCATGATCGTGCGCGTCGTGGCCATCGAGTGGCGCGGCAAGGTCGACGACCCGAGGTGGCGGGGCTGGGCCGACTTCGCCATCGCCGCCGGTTCCTGGCTGCCCGCGGTCCTGTGGGGCACGGCCTTTGCGATCCTGGTGCGCGGACTTCCGGTGGACGCCGACGGCCGCATCGACTTGTCCGTCGGTGACGTGCTGAACCCGTACACACTGCTCGGCGGCCTGGCCACCGCCGGATTGTTCATGTTCTACGGGTCGGTGTTCGTCTCGCTGAAGACCGCCGGTGACATCCGCGACGATGCCCTCCGGTTCGGCCGGTGGTTGGCCCTGCCGGTGACGATCGTGGTTGCGGCGTTTGGCGTCTGGACTCAGCTGGCGCATGGCAAGGGCTGGACGTGGGCCGCGTTGGGGGTGGCGGTGGTGGCTCAGCTGGCGGCGGTCCTGCTGGTGTGGTCGCGCGCATCCGACGGCTGGGCGTTCGTCAGCACCCTGCTGGTGGTCGTCGGGGTCGTGGTGTTGCTGTTCGGTTCGCTCTACCCGAACCTGGTGCCGTCGACCCTGAACAGCCAGTGGAACGTCACCATCTACAACGCCTCGTCGACGGATTACACGCTCAAGATCATGACGTGGGTCACCGCGCTGATGACACCGTTGACGATCGTCTATCAGGCTTGGACGTATTGGGTTTTCCGGCAACGCATTTCGGTTGACCGGATACCGCCGTCGATCGGTTTGACGAGGCGCCCGTCCTGAGCGCGCGGAGCTCGCGAGGCCCGCTCGACCCGCGATTGTGGCAGGCGTCGACCGCGTTGCGCCGCTACCTGGCCACCAGCGTGACCTGCGGCGTGGTGATCTCGGGCTGCGCCATCGGCTCGGCCGTCGTGCTGGCCGGCATCGTCGCGCGAGTGGCCACGGATCCCTCGGCGCGCCACCTTCGGCACTGGCTGGCGCCCCTGGCGATCCTGCTGGCGCTCTGGACTGTCCGCACGGTGGCGCACTGGCTGCAGGCTCGGCTGGGTCAACGCGGGGCCAGCGCGGTGATCGCCGACCTCAGCGGGCAGGTGCTGACCGCGGTGACGGCACGGCAACCCAATACCGTGTCAGCACAACGCGATTCGGCCGCCGTGGTGGTGACCCGCGGACTGGACGGTTTGCGGCCCTACTTCACCGGCTACTTGCCGACCCTGATTCTGGCCGCCATCCTGACGCCGGCGACCGTTGCGGTGATCGCGTCATACGACCTCAAATCCACGGTTGTGGTGCTGATCACGCTGCCGCTGATACCGGTCTTCATGGTGTTGATCGGATTGGCCACGGCCGAACGATCCGCCGCCGCGCTCGCAGCCATGACCACGCTGCAGGCGCAGCTGCTGGATCTGATCGCCGGCATCCCCACCCTGCGGGCGTTGGGCCGGGCCTCGGGACCCGAGCGGCGCATCACCGAACTCGGTGCGGCCCATCGACGTTCAACGATGGCCACGTTACGCATCGCCTTCCTGTCGGCTCTGGTTCTCGAGCTGCTGGCCACGCTGGGCGTCGCGCTCATCGCCGTCGGCATCGGACTCCGTCTGGTGTTCGGTGAGATGAGCTTGACGGTCGGTCTGACCGTGTTGCTGCTCGCACCCGATGTGTACTGGCCGCTGCGGCGTATCGGAGTGGAGTTTCACGCTGCGCAGGACGGTAGGGCCGCCGCCGACCGCGCGTTCGCGCTCATCGGTGAACCGGTGCCGCCGCGCAGCGACCGGCAGACCGTCAGCGCCGGTGGCGCAAGGATCCAGCTGGAAGACCTCAGTGTCGTGTCCCGGCACGGTCACGCACCGCAGCGCCTCACCGCCGTCATCGAGCCGGGCACGGTGACGGTGCTGACCGGTCCCAACGGCGCCGGAAAGAGCACCACGCTGCAGGTCATCGCCGGGCTGGTCGCGCCGTCGTCCGGTCGTGTCACCGTGGCCGGGGTCGACGTCACCGAACTGGCACCCCAGCAGTGGTGGACTCAGTTGTCCTGGTTGCCGCAGCGTCCGGTGCTGGTGCCCGGGACGGTGCGGGACAACCTGATGTTGCTCGGCGAAGTGGATGACCCGCAAAGCGCCTGTGCCGCATCGGGATTCGACACCGTGCTGGAAGGGTTGCCCGACGGCTGGGACACCGTGCTGGGACGCGGTGGGGTTGGGCTGTCGCTCGGGCAGCGGCAACGGCTGGGCTTGGCCCGGGCGCTGGGATCGGGGGCTCCGGTGCTGTTGCTCGACGAACCCACCGCGCATCTGGACGAAGCCACCGAGGACCGGGCGCTGCGGGCGATCGTCGCACGTGCCCGCGCGGGTGCGACCGTGGTGCTGGTCGGGCATCGCGAGCGAGTCGTCGCCGCCGGTGACCGCGTCGTCGAAGTCAGTGCCGGGAATGAGGCACGCTATGCGCCGGTCTGATCCCCTGCTCGCCGCGTCAGACCTGTTGCGGCCGCGACTATCCCGCATCCTGGCGGCCATCGCGCTCGGGGTGCTGTCCTTGGGCAGTGCGCTGGCCCTGGCTGGGGTGTCGGCGTGGCTGATCACCCGTGCCTCGCAGATGCCGCCGGTGCTGGATCTGTCCGTCGCGGTGGTGGCGGTGCGGACGTTCGCGATCTCGCGGGGCGTGCTGCGCTACTGCGAACGTCTGGTCACCCACGACGCCGCGCTACGCGCCGCGACCACGGCGCGCGCCCGGATCTACCGACGGTTGGCCAGCGGCCCCGCCGAGCAAGCGGTCCGGCTGCACAGCGGGGAACTGGTGGCCCGGGTCGGCGCCGACGTCGACACCTTGGCCGAGGTCTTGGTCCGTGCCGTGGTGCCGGCCGGGGTGGCGGCGGTGCTGTCGGTGGCCGCCGTCGCCGTCGTCGCGGTCATCTCGATCGCGGCAGCGGCGGTGCTGGCCGCCTGCCTCGTCGTCGCCGGGGTGATCGCGCCCTGGTTGGCGGGCCGGGCCGCCGCCGGTCAGGAAGCCGTTGCCCGGCAACATCACTCGGAACGCGACACCGCGGCGATGCTCGCCCTGGAACACGCTGCCGAACTTCGGGTCGGGGGCGTACTGCCGCGATTCATCTCCGAAGCCCAACGGCGGCAACGGGCCTGGGGTGATGCGTTGGATGCGGCGGCGCGGCCCGCTGCTGTCGCCGAGGCCCTGCCGACCGCAGCCATCGGGTTCAGCGTGCTCGGCGCCGCCGTGGCCGGGATCAGCATGGCCCCCGCGGTCGCGCCGACCACCCTGGCCGTCCTGATGTTGTTGCCGCTCTCGGCCTTCGAAGCCACTACCGCGCTTCCCGCCGCCGCGGTCCAGTTGACCCGGTCCAGGATCGCGGCCCGTCGCCTGCTGGATCTGGCGCCTGCCGAGGCCGCAGTGGACGCCACGGCGGCGCTGCCGCATCCGTCGGGTGGGTTGTCGGCCGACGTGTGCTGCGGTCACGATGCCACGCAGTCGCATCGCACCGTGCTCGACCTGGCACCCGGTGGCCGGCTCGCGGTCACCGGAGCCAGCGGTTCCGGTAAGACCACGCTGCTGCTGACACTGGCCGGTCTGCTACCCCCGGTACACGGGCACGTTTCCCTGGACGGGATCGACCCTCGGCAGCTCACTGAACATGAACTGCGTTGTGCGATATGCTTTTTCGCCGAGGACGCGCACCTGTTCGCCACGACGGTCCGGGACAACCTGTTGGTCGCTCGCGGCGACTGCACGGACGAGGAATTGACGGCGGCATTGACGGCCGTGGGTCTGGGTGTCTGGCTGACCGATTTGCCCGACGGTCTTTCCACCGTGTTGACCGGTGGCGCGCAAGCGGTTTCGGCGGGCCAGCGCAGACGGCTGCTGCTGGCGCGGGCGGTGCTGTGCCCGGCCCGGATCCTGCTGCTCGACGAACCGACCGAGCACCTGGACAAGGACGACGCCGAGTCGATGCTGCGTGACCTGCTGGATCCGCAGTCTGGGTTGCTGGGACCGGACCGGACCGTGGTTGTCGCGACCCACCTCTTGTCCCGCGACATTCGTTGCGCCGCACTACCTCTCGGTTGAGCGGGGAAAGTACTTCAGTACACCTTCCTGCACGACGGTGGCGACGACCTGCCCGGAGCGGTCGAAGAAGTGCCCGGTACCCAGCCCGCGTGAATCGGCGGCCACCGGCGACGAACTCGAATACAGCAGCCAGTCGTTGTAGTTGACCGGGCGGTGAAACCACACCGAATGGTTGGCCGACGCCGCAAAAATCCGGTCGAATCCCCACGACAATCCGTGCCGGGTGATCACCGAATCCAGCACGGTGGTGTCCGAGGAGTACAGCAGGGTCGCGGTGTGCAGGACCGGATCGTCGGGCAGCTCACCTTTGGCTTTGAGCCAGACCCGGTTGTAGTCCAGCCGGTCGCCTTTGTCCCGCATCACCCAGGCGGGGTCGTTGGTGTAGCGCCATTCCACGGGTTGCAGCGCGCTGACGAACAGTGGGACGGTCTTTTCGTAGCCGCGCAGCTGCTCGGCGAGCGGCGGCACCGAGTCCGGCTCGGCGACCTGCGGGGGTTCGACGCCGTGTTCGAGCCCTGGGCCGCCGGACATGTAGGACACCATCGCGCTGGACAGCAACACCCCGTCCTGCACCGCGTCGACACGCCGGTTGGCGAAGCGCCGCTCGTCGCGTAGCCGCACCACGTGGTACTCGATGTCCTTGGCGGTGTCACCACCGTTGACGAAGTGCACCGACAGTGCGCTAGGGGGGAGGTCGTCACGGGTGAGTGTGCGGGTGCCGGCGACGAAGGACTGCGCCATCAGTAGTCCGCCGAAGGTCCGCATCGGGTTCTTGCTGGGATGCGAGCCGACGAAGCGGTCGTCGTCGACGGAAACGAGATCCAGAACCCTCAGCAGTTCCTGAAAGTCAGACAACTACACGTCGTCCTCGCCGATCCGGTGCACGTGGATCAGGTTGGTCGAGCCCACGGTGCCGGGAGGCGCGCCGGCCACGATGACGACCAGGTCGCCGCGCTTGTAGCGGCCGAGTTCGAGCATCGACCGGTCCACTTCGCGGATCATGCCGTCGGTGGACTTCATGTGCGGGACGATGAACGTTTCGGTACCCCAGGTCATGGCGAGCTGACTGCGCACTTCCGGCAGGTCGGTGAAGGCCAGCAACGGCAGCGGCGTGTGTAGCCGAGCCAGTCGGCGCACGGTGTCCCCGGACTGGGTGAACGCGACCAGCGCCTTGGCATCCAACCGCTCCCCGATGTCACGGGCGGCGTAGGAGATGACGCCCCGTTTGGTGCGCGGGACGTGCGTCAGCGGCGGTGCGGCCGTCGAGTTCTGCTCGACCGCGCACACGATCCGCGACATCGTCTGGACCGCCTGCAACGGATGCTTGCCCACCGAGGTCTCGCCGGACAGCATCAGCGCGTCCGCGCCGTCCAATACGGCGTTGGCGACGTCGGACGCTTCGGCGCGGGTCGGGCGCGAGTTCTCGATCATCGAATCCAGCATCTGGGTCGCCACGATGACCGGCTTGGCGTTCTCCCGGGCCATCTGGATAGCCCGCTTCTGCACCAGGGGCACCTCTTCCAACGGAAGTTCGACCCCCAGGTCGCCGCGGGCGACCATGACGGCGTCGAAGGCCAGCACGATGGCTTCCAGGTTGTCGATGGCCTCGGGTTTTTCCAGCTTGGCGATCACCGGCACGCGACGGCCGGCCCGGTCCATCACCTCGTGCACGAGCTCGACGTCGGAAGGCGACCGCACGAACGACAACGCGACCATGTCCACACCGAGCTTCAACGCGAACGTCAGGTCCTCGATGTCCTTCTCGGACAGGGCTGGGGCGGAGACGTTCATGCCGGGCAGCGAGATGCCCTTGTTATTGCTGACCGGTCCGCCCTCGACCACCTTGCAGACGACGTCGTCACCGTCGACGCTTTCCACCACCAGTCCGACTTTGCCGTCGTCGACCAGCACGCGGTCGCCGGGAGTGGCGTCCTGGGACAACCTCTTGTAGGTGGTGGACACCCGGTCGTGGCTGCCTTCGCAGTCGGCGACGGTGATGCGCACGGTTTCACCGTCTGCCCATTCCGTGGGGCCGTCGGCGAAACGGCCCAGCCTGATTTTGGGCCCCTGCAGGTCGCACAGGATGCCGACCGCGCGACCGGTGGCGTCCGAGGCGGCCCGGACCCGCTTGTAGGCCGCTTCGTGGTCGCTGTAGTCGCCGTGGCTGAAGTTCATTCGGGCGACGTCCATACCGGCTTCGACAAGCTGTTTGACCAACTCGTCCTTTTGGGTGGCCGGCCCGAGAGTGCAGACGATCTTTCCGCGTCTAGTCACGACGACAAAGCATAGTCGTGCTCGTTGTCATCGGAGTGTCTGAAATGCGCGACGCGCCCGACGGGCCGGCGTGGAATCTGCCGATCTGACGGTCCGACCTGGGCGGATGTCGCCCCGTCAGCCGCTGAGAACGGTTGGCACCAAAGGAAAATTAGGCAGATTGCGCACCACCGTCCACGCGGTAGCCGCGACGAGAACCGCTATTCCGGTCCGCACGGGCAGCCACGACTGGCGACGGTGGCGCCGCACCAGGATCCACAGCGCCAGCAGCGGCAGCCCGACCAGCAGGAAGACGTTGTCATCGATACTTGCCGCGAAGTGGCCGTGCAGCAGATCGTGGGTCATCCGCAAGCCCCCACAGGCCGGGCAGTTCCAGCCGGTGAGCATTCTGAACGGGCATTGCGGGTACACCGAGTCCGGGTTGTGCGGATCGGCAATACCGACGTAGATCAGGGCACCAGCCAGGACAACGGCTGCTGCGATGCCGCCGTAGCGCGCGCAGCGCCGGTGGTGCTGGTCGCCAGAGGCCGCCGGTGGCGGACTAGGTTCCATCGCGTAGCGGGCGGCCCGACGGGTCGGTGACCTTGTCGGTGAGGATGAGCACCGCATCGATGACGCCCCAGATGACGGCGCCGACACCGAAGGTCACCCAGCCGACGATCAACTGCGCGATGCCGAGCCCGGTGTGCCCGGCGTAGATGCGACCGATGCCGACGATGCCGAACAGGCCCAATAGTTGGAGCAGGCCCGCGATGATCTTGGACTTGTCCGAATACGGCTGCCCGGTGACGGGATGCCGGCCGAATGGTGCCGACGGATCATGCGGAACGCCGGGACCACCGTATTGCTGTGCTGGCGGATAGGGCGGCGGGTACTGCGGCGCAGAATAGTCCGATTCCCGTCGGGGGGAGGCGGGCTCTTCGGCAGCGGCCCAGGGCTGGTCAGTCACGGGTTCAGCATGCCAGATCCGTGGTGTTGCCGTCTCGGTCGCGCGTTGGTGAATAGAGTCAGGGTCGTTGCCGTCGGAGGCGGAACCGCCAACGCTGCCGCTCTGTGCTGGCTGTCTCTTCGGCCGCCGCGGTCTCCGGACCCGGCGGCCTCTCCTGGTCGGTAGCGGCCTCGTCCGCCGGGTGGGTTGTCTCGGTTTCGGCCTCGTGGGCTGACGCGTCCGCCGCTTGCTCGTCGGGTGCGTCGTCGGGTTCCGCCGGCACATCGACGACGGTGCTTGCGGACTCGTCTGCCTCGGGGCTTGCGGCTTCGGCTTCCTCGGCAGCGTCCGCGGCTGCCTCGGTCTCCAGCTCGCCTACCTCGGATGCAACCGTGCCTTCGGGCTCGGGCTCGGGCTCGGGCTCGGGCTCGGGCTCGGGTTCGGGTTCGGGTTCGAGCTGGGGCTCTGCGGCTTCGTCGTCCTCGGGTGCAACGGCTTCGGGCTCAGCGATTTCGGCTTCCGCTTCTGCTGCTTCCGGTTCAGTTTCCGCGGCCTCGTCCGGGCCGGGCTCGGGCTGGGCGTCCGCGACCGCGGCTTCCTCAACGGCGTCATCGGTCGCCCCGATCTCTGCCTCGGGCTCGTCGGCGTCAGCTTGTTCCGCTACCGCGTCAGCCGCCTGATCTTCAACCGGCTCAGACTCCGGTTCGGCGGCCTCGACTTCCTCGACGGCATCTGCTGCCCCGATCTCTGCCTCGGGCTCGTCGGCGTCAGCTTGTTCCGCTACCGCGTCAGCCGCCTGATCTTCGACCGGCTCAAATTCGGGTTCGGCGGCCTCGGTTTCCTCGGCGGCATCTGCTGCCTCGGCGTCCAACTCCGTGGGCTCCGGCTGGACGTCAGGCTGGACGCCTGGGTCCGCGGCCTCCTCGACGGCGTCATCGGTTTCCCCGATCGCTACGTCGGGCTCACCGCCGTCAGCTTGTTCCGTTACCGCTTCGGCGGCCTCGGCTTCCTCGACGGCATCTGGCGCCTCGGCGTCAAGCGCAGCCTCGGCCTCAGCGATTTCGAGTTCTTCCGCTTCGCCCTCCGACGACTCAACCGCCGCGTCCTCCGTATCGGAGTCGGCAACCTGAGGCTCTTTGGTCAACACCACAGCCGTCGTCTCAGACTCAGTCTCGGCGACCCCGGCACCGTCACCACCGGCTGCCGCCGACGTCGCAGCGACAGCCGCCAACTCCTTGGCCGGTTCGGGCTCCGGCAACTCCTCATCCTCGGTCAGGTTGCCGCGCAACGACGCCGGGTCCTCGCGACCTTTAGGCGCCAGCATGATGTAGACGACGGCCGCGACGAAGACGAAAGTCGATGTGAACGTGTTGATCCGGATGCCGGCGATGTGGGTGGCCGTGTCGTCGCGCAACAACTCGACCACGAATCGCCCCACGCAGTACAAGGCGACGTAGGACGCGAACAGTCGGCCGTGGCCGAGCGTGAAGCGGCGATCGAGGTACAGCAACGCCACGAATACCAGGACGTTCCAGATCAATTCGTACAGAAACGTCGGTTGCACGATGAACGCGAGGTCTCCCGTCGACGTGCCGTCCAACGAATGAACGTCGATGAATCCACTGGGGTCCCGACGGTAGTAGATCTCCAGGCCCCACGGCAGCGTCGTTTCGCGCCCGTACAGTTCCTGGTTGAAGTAGTTGCCGAGTCTGCCGATGGCTTGCGCCAATACGACTCCGGGAGCAACCGCGTCGACGAAGGCCGGAAGCGGAATCCCCCGCCGCTTACACCCGATCCAGGCGCCGACCACCCCGAGGGCCACCGCACCCCAGATACCCAGGCCGCCGTCCCAGATGCGCACCGCCGCACCCAGTCCGGCTCCGCCGGGCCCCCAATACGTCCGCCAGTCGGTCGCCAGGTGATAGAGCCGCCCGCCGATCAAACCGAACGGCACCATCCACAGCGCGATGTCGTAGACCACCCCGCGTTCACCGCCGCGTGCCGCCCAGCGGCGGTCCCCGATCACCAGCGCGACCAGGATTCCGGTGATGATGAAGAACGCGTAAGCGCGAATCGGCAACGGCCCCAGATGCCAGACCCCGCGCGGCGGGCTGGGGATGTAGGCGAGCAGCGTCTCGGACATGGCCGCCGTCATGTCCGCAGCTCCCCGCGCACACCGGCGGCGAGCTCTTCGGTCAGTGCTCGCAACTCCGGCAGGCCGTCCCCCAGCGCCGAAACCAGCGCCGACCCGACGATCACGCCGTCGGCGTAGCTGCCGATCTGCGCAGCCTGCTCGCCCGAACGCACACCCAGGCCGACCCCGACGGGTATGTCCGACACAGCTTTCACCCTCCCCACCAGTTCCGGCGCCGCGTGTGACACCGCGTCACGTGCACCGGTCACGCCCATCGTCGACGCGGCGTAGACGAATCCACGAGAAGCCCCGACGGTAGTCACCAACCGTTCCGGTGTCGACGACGGCGCCACCAGAAAGATGCGGTCCAACCCGTGCTCGTCGGATGCCGCCAACCAGGTCTTCGCCTCGTCGGGAATCAGGTCGGGGGTGATCAGACCCTGCCCGCCCGCCGAGGCCAGGTCGCGAGCGAATGCGTCAACCCCGTAGCGCAGCACCGGGTTCCAATAGGTCATCACCACCGCGTGCCCACCGGCGGCGCTGATCGCCTCGACCGCCGCCAAGGTGTCCCGGACCCTGACTCCCCCGGCCAGCGCCCGCTCGGTGGCCCGCTGGATGGTGGGCCCGTCCATGCCCGGGTCGGAATACGGCACGCCCACTTCGATGATGTCGCAACCGGATTCGACCAGAGCGGTCATCGCCTGCACCGACGTCGGCACGTCGGGATAGCCGGTGGGCAGGTAACCGATCAGCGCCGCACGAGCCTGCGCCCGGCACGAACCGAACACCGGCCCCAGCCTGCTTGCTTCGCTCTGCTGCACCGTCATCACTTGTCCAACAAGCCGAACCATTTCGCGGCGGTCTCCACGTCCTTGTCGCCGCGACCGGACAGATTCACCACTATGACCGCGCCCCTGCCCAATTCGGCACCCAGTTTCAGGGCACCGGCCACCGCGTGCGCGGATTCGATGGCCGGAATGATGCCTTCGGAGCGAGACAGCAGGCCGAACGCCTCCATCGCCTCGGAGTCAGTGATCGGCTCGTACTGGACGCGCCCGATGTCCTTGAGCCACGCGTGTTCGGGTCCCACACCGGGATAATCCAAACCGGCCGAGATGGAATGGGATTCGATGGTTTGGCCGTCCTCGTCCTGCAGCAGATAGGAGTAGGAGCCCTGGAACGCCCCGGGCGATCCACCGGTGAATGTCGCTGCGTGCCGTCCGGTTTCGACGCCGTCGCCGGCGGCTTCGTAACCGACCAACTTCACGCCCGGATCGTCGAGGAAGGCGTGGAAGATCCCGATCGCGTTGGATCCCCCGCCCACACAGGCCACGACGGCATCGGGCAGCCCGCCCGTCTGTTCCTGGATCTGGGCACGCGTCTCCAGCCCGATGATGCGTTGGAAGTCGCGCACCATGGTCGGGAACGGGTGCGGCCCGGCGGCGGTACCGAAGCAGTAGTAGGTGTTGTCGGCGTTGGTCACCCAGTCCCGGAACGCTTCGTTGATGGCGTCTTTCAGCGTTCTCGATCCGGTCTCAACGGAAACCACCTGCGCGCCGAGCAGCCGCATCCGTGCCACGTTGAGCGCTTGGCGGGCGGTGTCGACCGCACCCATGTAGATGATGCAGTCCAGGCCGAGCAATGCGCACGCGGTGGCGGTGGCGACGCCGTGTTGGCCGGCGCCGGTCTCGGCGATCACCCGGGTCTTGCCCATCCGCCGGGCCAGCAGGGCCTGACCCAGGACGTTGTTGATCTTGTGAGAACCGGTGTGGTTCAGGTCTTCTCGCTTCAAGAAGATCCGCGCCGAGCCCGCGTGCTCACCGAGCCGCGTCGTCTCGTACAGCGGCGACGGCCGGCCCGCGTAGTGCGCCTGCAACTTGTCCAGGGTGTCCAGGAAATCCTGGTCGACACGTTCCTTCTCGTAGGCGGTGGTGACCTCGTCTATCACCCCCATCAGCGCCTCGGGAACGTAGCGCCCCCCATAGACACCGAAATGCCCACCGGGATCAGGGTCGTGCTGAGTGCGTTCGACGACGGCGGCGCTGGTGCGCGGAATATCCGGGCCCGACAGATCTGCCATCACAAAGACTCAACGCGCACGCGGCACATCAACGGCTAGCGCGACGGCTTCGGACAGGACGGGTGAGTTCCGGCGGTCACCAGGTCGGCGACGGCCGCGCGCGGGTCACCGCTTTTCACCAGACCCTCACCCACCAACACGGCGTCGGCGCCCGCACCGGCATAGGCCAACAGGTCACCGGTGTGGCGCACACCGGATTCGGCGATCCGGATCACCTTGCTGGGCAACCCGGGAGCGATGCGCGCGAAGCAGTCCCGGTCGACCTCCAACGTGGCGAGATCGCGGGCGTTGACGCCGATTACATTGGCGCCGGCCTTCAACGCGCGGTCGGCTTCTTCCTCGGTGTGCACCTCGACCAGCGCGGTCATGCCGAGCGATTCGGTGCGGTCGAGCATCGACACCAAGGCCGACTGGTCCAGCGCCGCCACGATCAGCAGCAGCATGTCGGCACCGTGCGCGCGCGCCTCGTGAATCTGGTAGGGCTGCACCACAAAATCCTTGCGCAGCACCGGAATCGACACCGCGGCGCGCACCGCGTCGAGGTCGTCGAGCGAGCCGTTGAAGCGCCGTTCCTCGGTCAGCACGCTGATGATCCGCGCGCCGCCGTCCTCGTAGGCGCGGGCCAACTTCGCGGGATCGGCTATGGGCGCCAACGCACCCTTGGATGGGCTGGCGCGCTTTACCTCGGCGATCACACCGATCCCCGGCTCGCGCAGTGCGGCCATCACGTCCAGCGGTTTAGGCGCGGCAGCGGCGGCGGCCTTGATCTCCGAGAGGCTCACGCGGGCTTCGCGCGCGGCGACGTCGGCGCGGACTCCCTCGAGGATGGAGTCAAGCACGGATGCCGGACTCATGCCTGCCGTGTTCCTTTCCCGTGACCCAACGCTCGCCAGCCGGTTTCGCCGACGTTCAAGAAGGGTAGCGACCGTCGGGTCAGGGTCCGTCACCGCCCCTCGCTGTCCGAGTCGTCCCGGCGATCGGTGGGGTCGCGGCCTTCGTCGAGCGCGTCCCAGATCATGCGTTCCGACAGCTGCGACCCGTCGGCTTCGGTGTCGTCGCGGCGGGCGATCGACCGCCTCGCTGCCGGTGGGAGATATTTCGTGCTGCCCGAGCGCGACGGGCCGGCGACCTTGGCCGCCCGCATCAACAACGCCGCGGCGATCAACGTGCACACCGCCGTCAGCACGGTGATCACCGCACCGGTGTAGTGGCGTGCACTTCCCACCAGCGTCACCAGCGGAACATGCCCGAGATCGGCTCCGCGGGCCGCCACATCCGGTACCGCCCACAGGCTGACCCCGAGGTAGCCGATGGCGAAGCTGGACGCCGCCAGCAAGACCGCCAGCACGCGCAACTGCCAGCCGCGCACGGCCAACGCCGCGATCGCGGCCGCCAGGTTGACGATCGCCAACGGCAACAACGCCGAGGACCAGGTGGCGCCGGACAGCGCCACGTCCTTGGGTTGTCCGAGACCGTCGAAAGACCGCACCACCACCCAGGTCAGGCGCGAGGCCGCCCAGAGCGCGGCGGCGGCAACGACCAGCAGCAACTGGGCGATCCCGAGCGTCATTCGGGCGCGGCGACCGGTATCAGCCACCGCCGCTCGCATCGCAAATCGGAGTCGTCAACGTCTCGGCGGCGGCGATCGCGTTCAGCACAGCCCGCGCCTTGTTTCTCGACTCGTTGTACTCGTAGCGTCCGTTGGAGTCGGCTACCACGCCGCCGCCGGCCTGGACGTAGGCCTTCCCGTCACGCATCAGCGCGGTGCGGATGGCGATCGCGAAGTCCGCGTTGCCGGCGAAGTCGAGGTAACCCACCACCCCGCCATACAGACCGCGGCGGGTCTTCTCGACTTCCTCGATCAGCTCCATGGCCCGCACCTTCGGCGCACCCGACAGGGTGCCGGCCGGGAAACAGGCGGTCACCGCGTCCAGTGCAGTCTGGCCCTCGGCCAGCAGGCCCGTCACGGTGGACACCAGATGCATCACGTGGCTGTAGCGCTCGATGTGGCTGTAGTCCTCGACGCGGACGGTGCCCGGTGTGCAGACCCGGCCCAGATCGTTGCGCCCCAAATCGACCAGCATCAGGTGCTCGGCGAGTTCCTTGTCGTCGGCCAACAACTCCTTCTCCAGGAGGATGTCTTCCTCGTCGGTCTGGCCGCGCCAACGGGTCCCGGCGATCGGATGGGTGCTGGCCCGCCCGTCCTGCACCGTCACCAACGCCTCCGGACTCGAACCGACGATGGAAAAGTCCACGGTGCCATCGCTTTTCGGTATCTGCAGCAGATACATGTACGGGCTGGGATTGGTGACCCGCAGCATGCGGTACACGTCGATCGGATCGACGTCGGTGTCCATCTCGAAGCGCTGCGACGGCACCACCTGGAACGCTTCACCTGCGGCGATCTGCTCCACCAGGTAGTCGACGATCTCGCTGTACTCCTCGACCGTGCGTTGCGCGCGGTGCGCGGGCTCGGGCTTGTCGAAGGTGGCCACCGTCGACGGCAGCGGTTGGCTCAGCGCTGCGGTCATCACGTCCAGGCGAGCGATCGCATCGTCGTAAGCCCAGTCGACCCGCTCGTCGGTGCCGTTCCAGTTCACCGCGTTGGCGATCAAGGTGATGGTGCCCTCGTGGTGGTCCACGGCCGCCATGTCGGTTGCCAGCAGCAGCAACATGTCCGGCAGCCGCAGATCGTCGACGGCGGATTCCGGCAGCCGCTCCAACCGTCTGACCAGGTCATAGGCGAAGAACCCCACCATGCCACCGGACAGCGGGGGCAGTCCGGGCATGGCGGCGGTGGCCAGCACCTCCAGCGTGGCGCGCAGAGCGTTCAGCGGGTCGCCGCCGGTGGGCGCGTCCTTGGGAGCCGCGCCCAGCCACACCGCGTGTCCGTCGCGCACCGTCAACGCGGTCGGCGCACCGGCCCCGATGAACGACCAACGGGACCACGACCGCCCGTTCTCGGCGGATTCGAGCAGAAAGGTACCCGGCCGGCTGCCGGCGAGCTTGCGGTACGCCGAGAGCGGAGTTTCGCTGTCGGCCAAGACCTTGCGGATCACCGGAACCACCCGGTGTTCCGCCGCAAGCACACGGAAGTCCTCCCGGGTCGTCGTGGCTGCGAGGTTGGCGTGCACCGGACCATCCAATCAGATGGGCTGGCGTAGCGTGACGGCCATGAAAACTGGTGACACCGTGGCCGACTTCGAGCTTCCCGACCAGACGGGCACACCGCGCAGACTCAGCGACCTGCTGACCGACGGACCCGTGGTGCTGTTCTTCTATCCGGCGGCGATGACGCCGGGCTGCACCAAAGAAGCTTGTCACTTCCGCGACCTGGCATCCGAATTCGCCGCCGCGGGCGCCAACCGGGTGGGCATCAGCACCGACGAAGTGCAGAAGCAGGCCAAGTTCGCCGATACCCAGAACTTCGATTACCCGCTGCTGTCGGACGCCGACGGCACCGTCGCCACCCAGTTCGGCGTCAAGCGTGGTCTGCTGGGCAAGCTGATGCCGGTCAAGCGCACCACGTTCGTGATCGACACCGACCGCAAGGTGCTCGACGTGATCTCCAGCGAGTTCAATATGGACACCCACGCCGACAAGGCGCTGGAGACCTTGCGGAACCGTTGACGTCGAACGCCTCCGCGTCCGGGGTCTGCGGCGATAACGCGCAGGCATGTGGTCCGTGAAGTTTGTTGTCCCACAGTGTAATTGGTTTTTCTGAAACTCAAGCACGGCGGGAATGGCTGGTGGCACAGAACCATTTGGCGCGTACCCGATCTGGTATGCCCTGATCACGTGCAGCCGCAACTGCTTTCGTTCCCAGACAGCGGTCGCTGAGACCGGATGACGGACCGGCGCGTCCGCCGACGTCCGTCGAATCGGCGGCACCCGGATTCGACCCCCCCACGTGGCGCCTTCCGCCGCGCGAAGACTTGGACGCACCACTGCGGGCATTGCCCCGCGCCGAGGCGGGACGGCTCAGTAGCATGCTCACATGCCGACAAGCGATGGCCATGGCGAAGGCTTGACAGCGGGCGAGCTGTTCGCCGGCTACACCATCGTGCGTAGGCTCGGCGCCGGCGGCATGGGCCAGGTCTACCTGGCGCAACACCCGCGACTCCCCCGGCAAGACGCGTTGAAGATCCTGCCCGCCGAACTCACCGCGAATTCCGAGTACCGCCAACGCTTCAACCGCGAGGCCGAACTGGCCGCCACTCTGCACAACCAGCACATCGTCACCATCCACGACCGCGGCGAATACCAGGGACAACTGTGGCTTTCGATGGACTACGTGGAGGGGACCGACGCCGCCAGATTGCTCCACGAGCAGTACCCGACCGGAATTCCGCTGCCCGACGTCGTGCAGATCATCTCGGCCGTGGCCGACGCCCTGGACTACGCGCACTCCCGTGGCCTGCTGCACCGCGACGTCAAACCGGCCAACATCCTGTTGGGTGACGCCAACCCGCGCCGACGGATCGTGCTCGCCGATTTCGGTATCGCCCGCGAACTCGGCCAAAGCAGTGGTTTGACCGCCACGAACATCACCATGGGCACGACCGCCTACTGCTCGCCCGAGCAACTGCAGGGCTTCGACCTGGATGGGCGGGTCGACCAGTACGCGCTCGGCTGCACCGCCTATCAACTGCTCACCGGTGTGGCCCCGTTCGACCACACCAGTCCCGCGGTGATCATCACCCAGCATCTCTCGGCGCCGCCGCCGCTGATCAGCGCACGGCGCCCGGACCTCGCCCACCTCGATCCGGTCATCGTCAGAGCGATGTCCAAGGACCCGGCGGCACGGTTCGCGTCGTGCTCGGAATTGGCCGCCGCGCTGGCGGCCCCGCCCGGCATGGTGCCGATGCCGCCGATGCCTATCAACGCCCCCGCGCCACTCGTCCCACCTCCGCATCGCGCAGGGGGGCACGGGACGTTGATCGCCACGCTGACAGCCATGGCCCTGGTCGGCGTCGCCGTGATCCTCGGGGTGGTGGTGTTGACGGTGAAACCCGGCAACCAGGCCGCGAGTCCGCCGGGTGAGGCTTCCAGCGCCACCTCGAGGTCGTTGCCACCGCCGGGCGGCAGTACGTCGGCGCCGGCCAAACCCGCGCCCCGGGTTGACCAGGTCACCGACCAAGCACGTGTGTTGAAGCCCTACGACCGCGGCAAGGTCGAGCGTGCCGTCGATGGCTTGTTCAAGAGTCGGCGGATCAGTCTGTACGTGGTTTACGTCAACGACTTCGGTAGCCGCGATCCGGTCGCGTGGGCCAAGGGCTTCATGGATGAGTACGGATTCAACGGCAACGAGGCGATCCTGGCCATCGCCGTCGCCCCCGACGAACCCACTTTCGCCTTCGAAGTACCGCCGACGCTGACCAAAGGCAAGCCGATCGATGTTGCCGAAATCCGACAGCAGCACATCAGACCCGCTCTGAGTCAACATGAATGGGCCGACGCAGCGCTCGCCGCGGTAGATGGCCTCGACGTGGGGCCGCGCTAGTCGCTTTCCAGCAGCACCGCGGCGTCGAAGCAGGTGTGATCCCCCGTATGGCAGGCCCCGCCCACCTGGTCGACGGTCAACAGCACGGTGTCGCCGTCGCAATCCAACCGCACCGAGTGCACGCGCTGGGTGTGCCCGGATGTCGCGCCCTTGATCCACTGCTCGCCGCGGGACCGCGAAAAGTACGTCGCCTCACGGGTTTCCAGAGTCCTCGCCAGAGCGTCGTCGTCCATCCAGGCGACCATCAACACATCGCCGGTGCTCCGTTCCTGCACGACGGCGGCGATCAGTCCGTCGGCGTTGCGCTTCAACCGTGCGGCGATCCGGGGGTCCAGGCTCATCGGACCGTGATCTCCTGCGCGGCCATCGCGGCCTTGACCTGTCCGATCGTGAGCTCCCGGAAATGAAACACGCTGGCCGCCAACACCGCATCGGCACCAGCGGCCACCGCGGGTGCGAAGTGGTCCACGGCTCCCGCGCCGCCGCTGGCGATGACCGGCACGGTCACCGCCGCGCGCACCGCACGCAGCATCGGCAGGTCGAATCCGGCCTTTGTGCCGTCGGCGTCCATCGAATTCAGCAGGATCTCCCCCACACCGAGTTCGGCACCTCGGGTCGCCCACCCGACCGCGTCGATGCCGGTGCCGCGCCGACCCCCATGGGTGGTCACCTCCCAACCCGACGGGGTCGGCGCCGAACCGGCCGGCACCTTACGTGCGTCGACGGACAACACGATGCACTGCGAACCGAACTGCCGTGCCATCTCGGCCAGCAGATCCGGACGGGCGATGGCTGCGGTGTTGACCGACACCTTGTCCGCTCCCGCACGCAGCAGGACGTCGACGTCGGCCACGGAACGCACTCCCCCGCCGACGGTCAGCGGAATGAAGACCTGCTCGGCGGTGCGGCGCACCACGTCGAGCATCGTGGTGCGCCCCGCCGAGGAGGCGGTGACGTCGAGAAAGGTGAGTTCGTCGGCGCCCTCGGCATCGTAGGCGGCCGCCAGCTCCACCGGATCACCTGCGTCCCGGAGGTTTTCGAAGTTGACGCCCTTGACGACGCGCCCGTCGTCGACATCCAGGCATGGGATCACCCGCACCGCGAGGTCGCTCACCGACATGTGGCGAGCAGACGCAAAAGCTCCATTTTGCTCGGCGTGTCGGGGGCTTTTGTGTCTGCTCGGCATTAGTAGTCTTCCGGTTCGCCGGCGGCGCGCAGGATGGCGAGGATCTCGTCATGCACCCCGGGCGCGGCGGCCAGCGCCGAGCGCGACGACGGGGTCCAGGGTTGGCCGGCGAGGTCGGTGACGATGCCCCCGGCGGCCCGCACCAAGGCGACTCCGGCGGCATGGTCCCAGGCGTGGCTACCGAAACTTATTGCCCCACCGAGGATTCCGTCGGCAACGTAGGCCAGGTCAAGTCCGGTGGAACCGTGCATGCGCAGTCGGGACGAAACCCGGCTGAGGTTCTCCAGCACCGTCAACCGGTACTGGCCGGGAAACTGACCGCGCGAATCGGCGCTGAACGATCCGGCCGCCACCAACGCATCGGACAGTTCGCCTTTGCCCAAGGACGGGCGCGGCACACCGTTTCTGAGCAGCCGGTCACCCACCACCGCGGTGTAGCGCTGACCGGTGAACGGCAACCAGGTCAATCCGGCGACCGGCTCACCCTCGCGCAGCAGTCCCAGCAGGATCCCCGCCAGCGGGGACCCGGCGGCATAGTTGAAGGTGCCGTCCACCGGGTCCAGGACCCACACCCACGGCGAGTCGAAATCGGCACCGCCGAATTCCTCGCCGTGCACTTCGATTCCGGTGGCTGCGACCAACGCATCCACGACTTGCCGCTCGATCGCGAGGTCCACTTCGGTTGCGAAGTCGTTGCCTTTCTTGGCAACCGCCGAGTCGGCCCGATGCCCGGCCAGAAACGGCTCGACCGCTTCGTCCAGGACGGCCGAGGCCTGGGCGACCAACGTGTTCAGATCCATCGCGTCGCTACTCCCGGACCGCGTCCAGGGCCTGCGGCAACGTGAACCGCCCGGCATAAAGCGCCTTGCCCACGATCGCCCCTTCGATCCCCCGGTCGGTCAGGGTCGCGATCGCGCGCAAATCGTCCAGGCTGGACACACCGCCGGAGGCGATCACCGGCGCATCGGTCCGCTCGGCGACCCGGGCCAGCAGGTCGAGGTTGGGGCCACCCAACGTGCCATCCTTGGTGACGTCGGTGACCACATACCGCGAGCACCCTTCGGAGTCGAGGCGGCTCAGCACCTCCCACAGGTCGCCGCCGTCGGTCTCCCACCCACGTCCACGCAACCGGTGCTCTCCGGCTGGGTTTCCCGGGTCGATCTGCACATCCAGACCCACGGCGACCTTGTCTCCGTGCTCGGCGATCGCCCGCGCGCACCACTGCGGGTTCTCCAGGGCGGCCGTGCCCAGGTTGACCCGCGCGCAACCGGTCGCCAATGCCGCGCTCAGCGAATCGTCGTCGCGGATACCACCGGACAATTCGACCTGCACGTCGAGCTTGCCCACCACCTCGGCCAGCAGTTCCCGGTTTGATCCGCGGCCGAACGCGGCGTCCAGATCCACCAGGTGAATCCAATCGGTGCCGTCCCGCTGCCAGCCCAGCGCGGCATCCAATGCGGACCCATATTCGGTTTCACTGCCCGCCTTGCCCTGAACCAGCCGCACCGCGCGGCCTTCCACCACGTCGACAGCGGGCAACAGAATCAACGACATGGTCACAGGCCCTCGACCCAGTTGTGCAGCACGGCCGCGCCGGCGTCCCCGCTCTTCTCCGGGTGGAACTGGGTCGCCGACAGCGGCCCGTCCTCGACCGCGGCCAGAAACGGCACCTGGTGTGTCGCCCACGTCAACATCGCTTCGGCTGAACCTTCCCACCGCTGCGCGGCGTAGGAGTGTACGAAATAGAACCGGGTGTCCGCGCTCAACCCGTCGAACAGGGTGCTGCCGCGCGCGGAATCGACGACATTCCAACCCATGTGCGGGATCACCGGCGCGTCCAGCCGGGTCACCGCGCCGGGCCACTGTCCGCAACCCGTTGTCTCCACGCCGAATTCGACGCCGCGGGAGAAGAGGATCTGCATGCCCACGCAGACGCCCAGCACCGGATGCGCGGCCGCAACCCGCTCGGCGATGACCCGTTCGCCCCCGATCTTGCGCAGACCCGTCATGCACGCCTCGAACGCGCCGACTCCGGGCACCATCAGCCCGTCGGCCGCCAGCGCCCGGGCGGCGTCGGAGGTGACCTCGACGTCCGCGCCCACCCGTTCCAGCGCACGCTGCGCCGACCGGAGATTACCCGAGCCGTAGTCCAGAATTACGACCGATTTTGCTGTCACAGAACGCCTTTGGTGGACGGCACTCCCGAGACCCGGGGATCGGGCTCGACAGCCTGTCGCAGCGCGCGGGCGACGGCTTTGTACTGCGCCTCGGTGATGTGGTGCGGGTCGCGGCCGTAGAGCACCCGCACGTGCAGCGCGATGCGGGCGTTCATCGCCAGTGACTCGAATACGTGCCGGTTGATGACGGTGTGGTAGGGCACCGAGCTCCCGGCAATCGTGGTGTGCTGCAGGTGATCCGGCTCGCCGGAGTGCACACAGTACGGCCGGCCCGACACGTCGACGGCGGCGTGCGCCAACGTCTCGTCCATCGGGATGAACGCGTCGCCGAACCGGCGGATGCCCTTTTTGTCGCCCAGCGCTTGTGCGAGAGCCTGACCCAATGCGATCGCGGTGTCCTCGACGGTGTGGTGCGCTTCGATTTCGACGTCGCCCTTGGTGCGCACCATCAGATCGAAGCTGGCGTGGCTGCCCAGCGCGGTCAGCATGTGGTCGTAGAACGGGACGCCGGTGTCAATATCGACCTGGCCGGTGCCGTCGAGGTCGAGTTCGATCACGATGTCGGATTCGCGGGTGCGGCGCTCGATGCGTGCGCGGCGAGGTTTGATTTCAGTGGCTGTCACGGTGTTCCTATGGTGCTCGGGCTGCTGCTGAGTTCGGTTGCTGCGATCCGGGCGCTCGCTTCCAGGAAGGCGTCGTTCTCCCCGGCCAATCCGGTGGTGGCGCGCAGGTAGCCGGGGATCCCGACGTCGCGGATCAGCACGCCGGCATCCAGGTAATGTTGCCAGGCGGCAGCCGCGTCCGCGAATTCACCGAACAGCACAAAGTTCGCATCGCTCGGGATGACCCGAAAACCCATGTCCGTCAACGCCGTCGACACCCGTTCGCGCTCGGCGATCAAAGTGGCGACACTGCCCAGGGTGTCGTCGGCGTGGCGCAGCGCGGCACGCGCGGCGGCCTGGGTGACCGAGGACAGGTGATACGGCAGGCGCACCAACAGCATCGCCTCGACCAATGCGGGCGTGGCGATCAGGTAGCCCAGCCGACCGCCGGCGAAGGCGAATGCCTTGCTCATGGTGCGGGTGACGACCAGCTTGCTCGGATACTCCTCGATCAGGCCCACCGCGCTGGGCTGCGACGAGAACTCACCGTAGGCTTCGTCGACGATCAGGATGCCCGGCACCACGTCGAGCAGCTTGCGCAGATCCGGCAGCGTAATGCTCTGTCCCGACGGATTGTTCGGGCTCGCGACGAAGACCACGTCGGGTCGGCGGTCGGTGATCGCGGCGACGGCGGCAGCCACGTCGAGGCTGAAATCGTCCGCGCGGACGGTCTCCAGCCATTCGGTGCGCGTCCCGTCGGAGATGATCGGGTGCATCGAATAGGACGGCACGAAACCGATCGCGCTGCGTCCCGGGCCGCCGAACGCCTGCAGCAACTGTTGCAGAATCTCGTTGGAACCGTTTGCCGCCCACACGCTTTCGACCCCGACCGGAATTCCGGTCTGGGTGGTCAGGTAGGCGGCCAGGTCGGTGCGCAGCGCCACGGCGTCACGGTCCGGATAGCGGTGCAGATCGGCGGCCGTGTCTTGAACCGACCGGACCACGTCCTCGACCAGCGCCGGGGTGGGCGGATGCGGGTTCTCGTTGGTGTTGAGCCGCACCGGCACCGCCAACTGGGGTGCGCCGTAAGGCGATTTGCCGCGCAGATCCTCCCGCAGCGGCAAGTCGTCGAGGGTCGGCCGTGAGCTCATCGCTCGAACCTCCGCCGTACCGCTTCCCCGTGCGCGGGCAGGTCTTCGGCCTTCGCCAGCGCTACCACGTGCCCGGAGACGTCCTTGAGGGCGGATTCGGTGTAGTCGACGACGTGGATGCCCCGCAGAAAGGTCTGCACCGAAAGCCCACTGGAGTGACGGGCGGAGCCGGCGGTGGGCAGCACGTGGTTGGAGCCCGCGCAGTAGTCGCCGAGGCTGACCGGTGCGTACGGTCCGACGAAAATGGCTCCCGCAGAACGGATCCGGGCGGCGACACCGGACGCGTCGGCGGTCTGGATCTCCAGATGCTCGGCGGCGTAGGCATTCACGACCCGGACCGCCGCATCGAGGTCGTCGGTGAGGATGGTCTTGGACTGCGGCCCGGACAATGCGGCGGTGACCCGTTCGCGGTGCACGGTCGTCGCCAACTGACTGGCCAGTTCGGCGTCGGTGGCATCGGCCAGCTCGAGGCTGGGCGTGACCAGCACGCTGGCAGCCATCTCGTCATGCTCGGCCTGGCTGATCAGATCGGCGGCCACGTGGACCGGGTCAGCCGTCTCGTCGGCCAGAATGGCGATCTCGGTGGGTCCGGCTTCGGCGTCGATGCCGACCAGGGAACGGCACAGTCTCTTGGCGGCGGTGACGTAGATGTTGCCGGGGCCGGTGATCATGTCGACGGGCACCAGCTCCGGGCCGCCGGTGTCCAGTCCGCCGTAGGCCAGCAGCGCTACGGCCTGTGCCCCGCCGACCGCCCAGATCTCCTCGACCCCGAGCAGGTGGGTCGCCGCCAGGATGGTCGGATGCGGAAGGCCCCCGAACTCGGCCTGCGGCGGACTCGCGATCACCAGCGAGTCGACCCCGGCCGCCTGCGCCGGCACCACGTTCATCACCACGCTGGACGGGTACACGGCGTTGCCGCCCGGCACATACAGGCCCACGCGTTCGACGGGCACCCAGCGTTCGGTGACCGTCGCCCCGGGACCCAGCGTGGTGGTGGTGTCGCTGCGGCGCTGATCGGCGTGCACCGCGCGGGTCCGCTCGATCATTACCTGCAGCGCGTCGCGCACGTCGCCGTCGAGCCCGACGACCGCGGCCTCCAGCGCACTTTCCGGCACCCGCACGGCCGCCGGCCGCACCCCGTCGAACTTCTCCCCGTAATCCAGGGCGGCGTGAGCGCCACGCTCGGCCACGGCTTCGACGATCGGCCGGACCGTGGCCAGCACGGACTCCACATCGACACCGCCCCGCGGCAACTCCGCACGCAGTCGCGCCGCCGTCAGCTCCGCGCCGCGCAGATCGATGCGGGACAGCAGCCTAGGCTCGCCGGTCAGGGATGTCGTCACATCGATCATTGTCCCAGAGCAGCTCAAGTCGATATCCGACCGGTAGTGTGCCCGGTAGCCGCCAGGCCCGATATCAGAGGAGCCAGCCGTGTCCGCTCGGGATCAACACCCCAACAACGCCCCCGGTGTCCCGATGGTCTACCCGGTGTGGTTCGAGAACATCCAGGTCAAGTACCTGAACCCGGCGCTCAAGCCGATCGCCCGCTACTTGCCGGGTACCGCCACCATCGAGCACCGCGGCCGCAAGTCCGGAAAGCCGTACCGGACCCTCGTCACCACCTACCGCAAGGGCAATGTGCTGGCCATCGCGCTGGGCCACGGCAAGACCGACTGGGTGAAGAACGTGCTGGCCGCCGGTGAGGCCGACGTGCACTACACGCGGCGTTCGGTGCACATCGTCAACCCCCGGATCCTGCCGGCCGGATCTTCCGAGACGGACGGATTGCCGTGGTTGGCCCGGGTACAGCTGCGCCGGATGGGGATCTTCGTCGGCGACATCGCCTGAGCGTTCGCCGAGCGTGTAGTGGTTGCGAAATCAAGGCCGATTTTTCGCAGCAGGTACACGCTCGGCGAGCGTCTTACATGTCCAGGCCGATGTCGAGCACCCGTACCGAGTGCGTCAACGCCCCGACGGCCAGGTAGTCCACCCCGGTCCCGGCGTAGGTCGCCGCGCTCTCCAGGCTGAGCCCGCCGGAGGATTCCAACAGCACCGACGGCGCGCGGGCATCGCGCCGCTGCACCGCGGTCTGCGTCTGCCACACCGGGAAGTTGTCCAGCAAGATCAGCTCGGGCTTTTCCGGCAGCACGGCATCGAGCTGCTCCAATGAATCCACCTCGACCTCACAACACAGATCGGGCGCGGCGGCGCGCACCGCACGCAGCGCCTCCACCACCGATCCCGCCGCCGCGACGTGGTTGTCCTTGATCAGCGCCGCATCACCCAGGCCCAGCCGATGATTGACCCCGCCACCGACCCGCACCGCGTACTTCTGCAGCGCGCGCAAGCCGGGCAGCGTCTTGCGGGTATCGCGGATCTTGGCCTTGCTGCCCTGCACCGCGTCCACCCAGGCCGCCGTCACCGACGCGATCCCGGACAAATGGCAGACCAGGTTGAGCATGGTCCGTTCGGCGGTCAGCAGTCCCCGGGTTTCGGCCTGCACGGTCAGCAACGGCTCACCCGCCTTGACCCGGGTCCCGTCCTGCACCCGGTGCAGCACCTGGTAACCACGGCTGCCGATGACCTCGTCGAGCACCAGCAACGCCACGTCCACCCCGGCGACCACGCCCTCCTCGCGGGGGACCATCGACGCGGTAGCCACCGCGCCGGCCGGCACGGTCGCCAGCGTGGTGGCATCAGGTCCGTAGCACAGGTCCTCGTTCAGGCCGCGGCGGATGGTGTCGCGCGCGGCCTCCCGCTCGGCGTCGCCCAGGATCATCAGCCCACCGCCGCCAATGCCTCCACCTGAACGGCATCGTCGTTGCCGGCCAGCCGGATCAGGATGCTGCGCCCGGGATCGGTGACGGCCGACGGGTGTTCGGCGCGGTGGTGGCAACCGCGACTTTCGTTGCGGGCCAACGCGGCGGCGGTCACCGTGCGGGCCGCCAGTGCCAGCGCGACATCCTCGGCGCCGCGGCGGTCCGACACATCGCGGATGGGTGCGGCGCTGAGCTTTTCGGCCAGTGCCCGCAGTCCGACGGCACTGCGCACCACCGACGCGTCCCGGCTCATCGCGCGTTGCAGATCACCCCGCTCGGGCGCGGTATGGATGATCGGCTCGGGCATCGCTGCCTGTGGATGCCCCATCGCGGACGCGTGCTCGGCGGCCTGCTGTCCGGCTCGGCCGCCGACCACCAGACCTTCCAACAGACTGTTGGAGGCCAGTCGGTTGGCGCCGTGCATACCTGTGCGCGCCACCTCTCCGGCGGCGAACAATCCGGGCAGCTCGGTGCGGCCGGACACGTCGGTGACCACGCCGCCGCAGCTGTAGTGGGCACCGGGAATGATCGGAATCGGTTGCCGCACTGGGTCGATCCCGGCCGCCAGGCATGCGGCGGTGACAGTCGGGAACCGCGCCGCGAAACCCGCGATGCCTCGCGCGTCGAGATAGGCGCACGGCTCCCCGGTCGCTTTGAGCCGCGCGTCGATGGCGGCCGCGACCACGTCCCGGGGCGCCAGGTCGCCCATCGGATGGACCCCGGCCGTGATCGAGTTGCCCTGCCTGTCGATGAGTATCGCGCCCTCACCGCGGATGGCCTCGGTGATCAACGGACGTCGGCCGCCGCCGTGCCCCCGGGAATAGAGCATTGTCGGGTGAAACTGGATGAACTCGAGGTCGGCGATAGCCAGCCCGGCCCACAACGCCAACGCGATTCCGTCTCCGGTGGACCCGTCGGGGTTGGTGGTGGCGCTGTAGAGATGCCCGAGGCCGCCGGTGGCCAGGATCACCGACGGGGCGTCGATGATGCCGCAGCCGTCGGGCCGGTTGACCAGCACCCCGTTGACCGCGTCCCCGTCGTGCAGCACGCGCAGCGCCACGTGGCTGCTGCGGATGTCCAACGACCGGGCGGCAAGGTCCAGGGTGCGTTGCACCTCGGCGCCGGTCGCGTCGCCGCCGGCGTGCACGACGCGGCGCCGGGAGTGCCCGCCCTCCCGTGTCACGTCCCAGCCACCGGACGGTGATTCGTCGAATCGTGCACCGGCACCGACCAATTCGCTCACCGCGCGGTAGCCGTCGGCGACGATCGAATACACGGCTTCGGTGTCACACAGGCCCGCACCGGCGGCCAGGGTGTCGGCGACATGGGCCTCGATCGAGTCGTCGTTGTCGGGGAGCACGACGGCGATCCCGCCCTGGGCGTAGTGGGTGGCGGTCACGCCGCGCAGTTGGGCAGCCTTGTTCAGCACCACGACGCGGCTCCCGGCGCGGTGAGCGGCCAGTGCCGCGGCCAACCCCGCGACGCCCATGCCGATCACCACGACGTCGGCGGAATCCCGCCAAACCGGATCGGTCGTCATTCACCACCCCCTGGCTGGCCGATTTCGATCATCCGTTGCACGCTGCGGCGCCCCGCGGCCGCGGTGGCCGGGTCGACGTGGACCTCGTCGGCCCCGTCCAGCAGGCATCGCAACAGCGCCGCGGGGGTGATCATCTTCATGAATTTGCACGACGCGCGGTCGTTGACCGCCTGGAAATCGACTTCCGGTGCCGCCCTGCGCAATTGATGCAGCATGCCGACCTCGGTGGCGACCAGGACCTTGCGGGCACGTGTTTGGTGCGCGGCGTCGAGCATGCCGCCGGTGGACAGGATCTTGACCCGTTCCGCGGGGAACGCGCCTTCGCCGGCGAGGTACAAAGCCGAAGTGGCGCAACCACATTCGGGGTGCACGAACAATTCGGCGTCGGGGTTGGCCCGGGCCTGCTCGGTCAGCTCGTCACCGTTGATCCCGGCGTGCACGTGGCATTCGCCGGCCCACACGTGCAGGTTCTCCCGACCGGTGACCCGGCGCACATGGGCGCCCAGGAACTGGTCCGGGCAGAACAGCACCTCGCGGTCGGGATCGATGGAGGCGACCACATCGACCGCATTGGACGACGTGCAGCAGATGTCGGTGAGCGCCTTGACTTCCGCGGTCGTGTTGACGTAGGAGACGACGACGGCGCCGGGATGTTCGGCCTTCCAGGCGCGCAGTTCCTCGGCAGTGATCGAGTCGGCCAGCGAACATCCCGCCCGCTGGTCGGGAATCAGCACCGTCTTGTCCGGGCTCAGGATTTTCGCGGTCTCGGCCATGAAGTGCACCCCGCAGAACACGATGGTGTCCTCGGGCGCCTCGGCTGCGATACGCGACAGCGCCAGCGAGTCCCCCACGTGGTCGGCCACGTCCTGAATCGCCGGCAACTGGTAGTTGTGGGCCAGCACGGTAGCTCCGCGCAGCCGCGCCAGACGGCGGATCTCGGCCGCCCACTGGGCGTCGCCTTCGATCCCGGTGTATCCGGTGGGCGTGCTGATGACGCGAGCCGCCAGCTCGTCGCAGATGGTGTCCATCCGATTCAGGACCGTCATCGGGGCTCCTTTCGAACCCGGAGGTTTTCGACTTATAATCGAAAACATGCCTTATGGTAGCACCGCCCACGAAGTGCTTGCCGTCGTGTTCCAGGTTTCGACTGTTGCCAAAGGGAGTTCTGCCAAAAAACCGCAGCTGAACGTTCTGTTATGGCAACGCGCCAAGGAGCCGCAGAAAGGCACCTGGTCGCTTCCGGGTGGCCGGCTGCGCAGCGACGAAGACCTCACCACTTCGGTGCGTCGCCAGCTGGCCGAAAAGGTCGATCTGCGCGAGATCTCCCACCTGGAGCAGCTCGCGGTGTTCTCCGACCCACACCGGGTGCCCGACACCCGGATGATCGCCTCCACCTTCCTGGGGCTGGTGCCCTCCCCCGCCACCCCCGAGCTGCCGTCGGACACCTGCTGGCATCCGGTGAATGCGTTGCCGCCGATGGCGTTCGACCACGGGCCCATGGTGACCCACGCGCACGCCCGACTGGTCGCCAAGATGTCTTACACCAACATCGGGTTCGCTTTGGCACCAAGGGAATTCGCGTTGTCGACACTGCGTGACATCTACGGTGCCGCGTTGGGATATCAGGTCGACGCGACCAACCTGCAGCGGGTGCTGGCCCGTCGCAAAGTCATCAGCCAGACCGGCACCATCGCGCAGTCCGGCCGCAGCGGCGGGCGCCCGGCGGCGCTGTACCGGTTCACCGACTCCCAACTGCGGGTGACCGACGAGTTCGCCGCCCTGCGCCCGCCCGGTTGAATATCGCTGTGATCGGCGCCACGGCGCGCTGGCTTCGGTTCGGAGTACACGGCCTGTACATTGTCTAAGAGTTGTTTAAGAAGCTACTGCGCGTGAGAAGCGCTGGCGCTGAGCTTTGATTGGCTGACGGCACCGCCGCCCATTGATCCGGGACCGATTGGCACGAGTACGCCGAAGCCCAGTAGGCCTCGAAGGGAGCCTTGATGGTGGAGCTGGCCAACGTGGCAGGCGCGACGGTCCAGGACGGTTTGCGATGGATCGGCGCGGCGCCGCACGAAGAGCTGCAGCGCAAGGTACGCCCGCTGCTGCCGGCAGACGACCCGTTCTACCAGCCACCGGCCGGCTTCCAGCACGCCGAACCCGGCACGGTGTTGCGCTCGCGCGACGTCGAGCTGGCGTTCATGGGCCTGATCCCGCAGTCGATGAAGGCCATCCAGCTGCTGTTCCGGACCACCGACTTGAACGGCAACGCCGAGGCCACCGTGACGACGGTGCTCGTTCCCGCGGAGGTGGCGCCCGGCAAGACCATTCCGCTGCTGTCCTACCAGTGCGCGATCGACGCGATGTCGTCGCGCTGCTTTCCCTCTTATGCGATGCGGCGCCGGGCCAAGGCGATCGGATCGCTGGCACAGCTCGAGCTGTTGCTGGTCACCGCCGCGGTGGCCGAGGGGTGGGCGGTCTCGGTACCGGACCATGAGGGCTTGCACGGGCTGTGGGGTGCGCCGTTCGAACCCGGCTACCGGATCCTGGACGGGGTACGGGCCGCATTGAGTTATGAGCGGCTCGGTTTGTCGCCGTCGGCGCCGGTCGGGCTGTGGGGGTACTCCGGTGGAGGATTGGCCAGCGCTTGGGCCGCCGAGATGTGCGGGCAATACGCCCCCGAACTGAACATCGTCGGCGCGGTCCTGGGCTCGCCGGTCGGCGACCTCGGCCATACCTTCCGCAGGCTCAACGGCGGATTGTTCTCCGGGCTGCCGGCGTTGGTGGTCGCCGCTCTCACACATACCTACCCGGGTCTGGATGAGGTGATCAAGGAGCACAGCAGCGAAGAGGGTCGCGCGCTGCTGGAGAGCCTGGAGAAGATGACGACCGCCGAGGCCGTCATCAAGATGGCCCACACAAATCTGGCCGACTTCCTCGACGAACCCCTGGAGCAGACGCTGTCCCGGCCGGCGGTCATGCACGTCTTCGACAGCATCAAACTGGGTGCCGCGATACCGACACCGCCGGTGCTCATCATTCAGGCCGTCCACGATTACCTCATCGACGTCGACGACATCGACGAACTCGCCGAGACCTACATCGCCGGCGGCGCCAGGGTCACCTACCACCGGGACGCGTTCAACGAGCACATGATCCTGCATCCGTTGTCGGCGCCGATGGCGCTGCGCTGGCTGATCGACCGGTTCGCCGACCGTCCGCTGACCGACCATCTGGTCCGGACCACCTGGCCCACCGCGTTCAACCCGATGACCTACGCCGGCATGGCCCGGTTGGGTCTGATCGCGGCCAAGGTCATCACCGGCCGCAAGATCCGCCGCCGTCCGCTTTAACTCAGTTCGGCAGGCCGCGAGCGTGCACACAGGTACGCCGGCACGCCGTCGCACCCGGCATTCTGCGCACGTTCGCGAAGTTCAGGCGATTGGCCCCGCGACCGGCGCCGGCGGCGGCGCCTGAGGCAGCGTGCGCACCCGGTTCTCCGGCGGGTAAGCGCCCAGGTCGTCGCGCACCGTCCCGGTGGCCATCACCGCATAGATCAAGGCAGCGGTCGCTGCCGGAGACAACAAGGTGAGCGCGATCTGCAGCGGCCCACGCCCGAAGAACACCGGCGGCGCCTGGGTCACGTAGGTCAGCGAGTGATCAGCCTTCGACAGCGAGACGGTATCGAAATCCAGCGCGCCGTAACGCCACAGCACCAGCAGCGCCCCCACCCCGGCCGCGACCGCGGTCGCGCCGATCAACCCGGCGCACAGGGCGACAACCATCTGCGGACCCCGATGGTCGCGCCACTGCCAGCCCGCCACCGCGCCGACCACCGCCACGACGCCCACCAGACTGACCAGCAGCATCGGAGCGACGAAGAAGTTGCGCGGCTCGCCGTCGAGCCCGCCCAGGTATTCGTGCACCCGCTCACCCTTGCGGGTGACGGCCACCACGGCGTGGATGGCCGGGGCGATCCAGGCCCACAGCGCCCCGATCGGCAATCCGGAAGCCGTCAGCGCGACGGCCACGACGAGGCATGCCCGGTTCCGCGGCGACAGTCGCTGCAGGCGCCCGACCTCTGCGCCAGAAGGCTGCTCGGATACCACCGCCGCACCGTCAACCAACCCGACTCACCTCCATTACCCGTGCCTCGCGAAGCATATCCTCGCGGGACCGGCGCGCCTGAACCGTCAGCGTCGCCCGTCCAACTCGGTCGAATCCACCAACCCGTGCCGGGAACACTTCGCCCACCAGCCGTCGGGCCGGACCTGCACGATCATCCGGCGGCCACAGGCGGCGCAGAAGCGGGGTGGCTCCAACCCCAACTGGGCCGCGGTGGGCACCGAGGTCCCGGATTGCTCGCCGGTATAGACGTTGTAGACGCCGCCCCCGACCGGGTCCGGCAGCGCGGTGGCCATCACAAACTGGCGTTCAGCGCCTTGATCGGCATTTGCAGATCGTCGAGCAGTTCGAGGTCAGCCTCCGCGGGCCGGCCCAGCGTGGTCAGGTAATTGCCGACGATGACGGCGTTGATGCCACCGAGGATGCCTTGCTTGGCGCCGAGGTCGCCGAGGGTGATCTCACGGCCGCCGGCGAACCGCAGCATGGTCCGCGGCAACGCCAGCCGGAACGCCCCGACAGCCTTGAGCGCTTCGCTGGCCGGCAGCACCTCCAGATCACCGAACGGGGTGCCCGGTCGGGGGTTGAGGAAGTTCAGCGGCACCTCGTCGGGACCCAACTCTGCGAGGTCGGCGGCGAATTCGGCGCGCTGCTCCAGCGTCTCGCCCATGCCCAGGATCCCCCCGCAGCACACCTCCATACCGGCGTCGCGCACCATCGACAAGGTCTCCCAGCGCTCTTCCCAGCTGTGCGTGGTGACCACGTTGGTGAAGAAGGAACGCGCGGTCTCCAGGTTGTGGTTGTAGCGGTGCACTCCCATCTCCGCCAGGCGCTGTACCTGCTCGGCGGTCAGCATGCCGAGTGAGCAGGCGATCTGGATGTCGACCTCGTTGCGGATGGCCTCGATACCGGCCGCGACCTGAGCGAGCAACCGCTCGTCGGGTCCGCGCACCGCGGCAACGATGCAGAACTCGGTGGCGCCGGACTTCGCGGTCTGCTTGGCCGCCTCGACCAGGCTGGGGATATCCAGCCAGGCGCTGCGCACCGGCGACTTGAACAGGCCCGATTGGGAGCAGAAATGGCAGTCCTCCGGGCACCCGCCGGTCTTGAGGCTGATGATGCCTTCTACCTCGACCTCCGGTCCGCACCAGCGCATCCGCACCTCGTGGGCCAGGGCCAGCAGTTCCTCGAGCCGCTCATCGGGCAGCTGCAGCACCCGCAGCACCTGGTCCTTGCTGAGGCCTTCGCCGGCCTCGAGCACCTGACGGCGGGCGACGGCAAGGATGTCCGAGTTGTCCTCCCCTTCCAGGCCATCCTGGCCGGCATCGCTGGTCGGTCGAATCGGCGCTTGGGTCACCGGGTACTCCCCTGCTTCTTGATCGCGTCCCTATATATCGGTCGCGATCGCCTCGGGGCCGCCGTCGGGCAGGCGGCCTGAATCGAAAAGTGCTCAGGTTAGGGTAACGGTCCCCGGTCAACCGAGGCCGCGCGGTCATGTTGACGCCGGTCACTATTGCCGGAGTAAAGAACATCCGGCAGGGTAGAGAATCAGCATGAGCGAACAGCACGTCGTATACCTGGCCGACCACGGCATCTGGCTGGCAATACCGGCGTTCCTGCCTGCCGTGATCGTCGCCGGCGTGGTGTCATATGTCGCCATGCGAAATAGAGGAAGCTCGCGGGAAAAGCAGGATTGACCAGTGCTGCATTTGGGCATCCTCGGATCTGTCTAAATCGGCGGACGCAAACGGGAGGCGATCGCGATGGAAATGGCAGTTGTTGCAGAGGCGCCCGCGGCGCGCGGAGCGGAACTGAGTCAAGTCATCGGACTCTCGGTGGCGGCGCTGATCATCACCCTGGTCATGCTGGCCGTCGGCTGGGCCCACCGCACCCGGCGCATCTTGTGGCTGGAGAAGTTCGCCGACTGGTTGGGCGTCAAATTCAAGCGCCCGTCCTGGGTGGCGCTGCCCGTGCTGGTGTACACCACGTCGATCATCTGCGCGCTGTTCGGATTCATCTGGGACGTCAGCTGGCATATTGGCGAAGGCCGTGATCCCGGACCGCTGGCCAACCCCGCCCACTACTTCATCATCATCGGCCTGTTCGGCATCTTCCTGGCCGGCATGATCGCGATCGTCCTGCCGTTCGACGAACCGGGCCCCGCGCCGGTGCGCATCACCGACAACTGGCATGCCCCCGTCGGCGGCGTGCTGATGGCCGGTTGCGGCATGTACGCGCTGTTCGGATTCCCGCTCGACGACATCTGGCACCGCATCTTCGGCCAGGACGTCACCTTGTGGGGTCCGACCCACCTGATGATGATCGGCGGCGCGGGCCTGTCGCTGTTCTCGGTGCTGATGCTGGAGTACGAAGGCGGCCGCGCGCTGCCGGACGCACCTCCCGAGAAGCCGTTCGTCAAATTCTTGCGCTACCTGTCCTGCGGTGGGTTGTTGATCGGCCTGTCCGTCTATCAGATCGAGTACGACTTCGGCGTCCAGCAATTCCGCCTGGCGTTCCACCCGATGATGATCGCCGGAGTGGCGGCGCTGGCTCTGATCGTGGCGCGGATGACGCTCGGAAAGGGCGCGGCGATCATCGCGGCACTGTTCGCGATCGCCCTGCGTGGTGCCGTCGCGTTCACGGTCGGTCCGATCCTCGGCGCGCCGATCAACTGGTTCCCGCTTTACCTCGGCCCGGCGCTGGTGGTCGAGATCCTGGCGTTGACGCCGTTGTTCAAGCGTCCCATCCTCTTCGGTGCCGTCACCGGCCTGGTTGTGGGCACCGTCGGCCTGTGGCTGAGTTCGCTCTGGGTCGGCGCCGTCTACCACTACCCATGGCCGACCAGCATGTGGGGTGAAGCCCTGGCCATGTCGGTGCCCGTCGCCGTCATGATGGGCCTGTGCGGTGCCCTGACCGGGATGGTGCTGACCGGGCAACGGCTACCGCGACGTGCGATCGGAATCTCGATCGTGGCCGCGACGGTCGTGGTGATCGGCGGCGCGGTGGCCAACGGGTTGCACATCGTCATCCCGAGTAAGAACACCGCGACCATCAAGCTCACCGAGCTGCCCAGCGAACCCGGCAAACGCATGGTGTCCGCCGACATCCAGATCAATCCGCCCGACCTGATCAAGGACGATCCCGACTGGGTCTCGGTCACCTCGTGGCAGGGGAAGATGGTCAACGACCGCGGCCTGCTGATCGACCGGCTCGAGCGGGTCGGAGACGGGCACTACCGCACCACCAAACCCATCCCGGTGTGGGGATCGTGGAAGACCCTGCTGCGGGTGCAGGACGGTTACACCATGACGGCCGTGCCGATCTACGAGCCGGCCGACGAGGCGATTCCGGCTCCCGAGGTGCCGGCCGATCCCGTCATCACCCGGCCGTTCGTCCTGGAAAACACCATCCTGCAGCGGGAACGCGACCCCAACGCCCCGGAGTGGCTGTTCACCGTCGGCTCCATCCTGGTGCTGATCTTCACCCTGATGGTGATCAGCGCTTTGACCTGGGGAGCCGGTCGGATCAACCGCGAGATGACGTCGCCCAAGAAACCGGAGGAAGAGAAGCACCCTCTTCCAGAAGCGGCGTAGTCCGTGGCATACCGACGCGCCCTGGTCACGGCATGGGCGGGGCTGCTGGTGTGGGCGCTGGTCGCCTGCGGCGGTAACTCGCCCAGCAAGGCCCCCGCGCAGGGCCTCACCGTCGACGTCACCATCGCCAACGGGCAGGTCACGCCGACCAACGCGACCCTGCAGGCGAAGGTGAAACAACAGATCGTGTTGCATGTCAGCAGCGACGTCACCGACGAGCTGCACGTGCACTCGGTACCCGACCACAAGTTCCAGGTCGCCGCGGCGCCCAACCAGACATTCGAGTTCAGCGTCGACGTCCCGGGCAGCGTCGACGTCGAACTGCACCACCTCAAGCGGACGATCGCCACCATCCAAGTGCAGTCGTGACCGACGGCCGCTCGATAACCGTGCTCGCGCATGGTCTGGGCGGGTCGAACGATCTGCCGGTGCCGTACACCTTCGCGCTGATCGGCGCCGCATGGGCACTGACCTTCACGTTCGCGCTGGTGGCGTTGGCCTGGAAACGACCGCGATTCGACCCGGACAAACCGGGGCGCCCACTGCCGGACGCGCTGACCGCCCTGGTCGATGCGCGCGTCACCCGCGGGATCGTCGCCGGGCTGGCGCTGCTGTTCGCGATATGGGTGCTGACCGCCGGCGTCTTCGGGCCGCAGACCTCCGCCAATGGCCTGCTCGGCGCGTTCTATGTGCTGCTCTGGGTCGGACTGGTGGCGTTGTCATTGATCTTCGGGCCGGTATGGCGGGTGATCTCGCCGGTCCGCTCGGTATATCTGCTGGTACGCCGGGTCCTGCCGGAACGGGTCAGCCTGCCCCGGTTCTCCTACCCGGACAGCTGGGGCTACCGGCCGGCGGCGTTCGGATTGTTCGCGTTCGTCTGGTTGGAACTCGCCAGCCCGGACTCGGCCTCGCTGACCGCGGTCAAGACGTGGTTGCTGGTCTATACGGTGGTGCTGCTCGGCGGGGCGTGGCTGTGCGGACAGCGCTGGTTGGCCCGGGCCGACCCGTTCGGCGTGTACAGCATGGCGGTGTCCCGGCTCAGCCCGTTCTGGCGGAATCCGCAAACCGGAAAAATCGTCGTCGGCAACCCGTTCGACCACCTGCCGTCGCTGCCGGTACGCCCGGGCGTCGTGCTGGTTTTGTCAGTGTTGTTGGGGTCCACCGCGTTCGACAGCTTCTCGGCGTCACCGACGTGGCGCAATTTCGCCGACGGCACAGCCCGCGCGGCGACCGCTGTTCCTGAGACGCTGACTTCATCAGCGTTGCGGACCGTCGGGCTGGCGCTCTTCATTTGTGTTGTGGCGCTGACCTTTTCGTTTGCGGCGCGCGCCACCGGCGGCGTGGACGCCGAGCAGCGACGGGCACTGCCCGGGCAGATGGCGCACTCGCTGATCCCGATCGTCGTCGGCTACATCTTCGCGCACTATTTGACCTACCTCGTGGAGCGCGGCCAGCAGGCCGTCATCGCCCTGGCCGACCCACTGGGTCGAGGCTGGAATCCGTTGGGCCTGACGGATGCACACGTCGCCTACGTGTTGTCGATGCACCCCGCGGTGCTGTCCACGATAAAGGTGGCCTGCGTGGTGACCGGGCACATCGTGGCGGTGATCGCGGCGCACGACAAGGCGTTGCGACTGCTGCCCAAAGACCATCAACTCACCGGCCAGTTGACCATGATGCTGGTCATGGTCGGCTACACGTTCATGGGGCTGTATCTGCTGTTCGGGGGCTAGGCGGACTTCCGGGTACCTAATAGGCTGCTGTTGCCGCCGGAACGCAGGGGAAAGGAAATCCATTGACGTCGCCGCCCTCGGCCGAGTCGGTAACCCCGGACGAAACAGTCCCGGCCCGCAAGGGTGACCGCCGCCGCAGGGCGTTGGCCCGGTCGGTCAGCATCCAGTCCAAGGTGATGCTGATGCTGCTGGTAGCCAGCCTTTCGTCGCTGGCTGTGATCGGGGCGGTCGGTTACATCACCGCGCGCAACGCCTTGTTGCCGACGGCATCGGAGCGGATGACCCAGTTGCGGGAGGCCCAAAAACGCGCGGTGGAGACGTTGTTCTCGGATCTCGCCGATGCGCTGGTGGTCTACAGCGGCGCCTCGACATCTCTGGACGCGGTGCAACAGTTCACCGCGGGCCTCGACCAGTTGTCCAATGCGAGTATCGATCCCGGTCAACAACAGGCGCTGGTGAACTACTACACGGACAGGTTGATCAAACCGGTCGAGAGCAGCACCGGCACCAAGCTGGATCTCAATGCCCTACTGCCCAGCAACAATTCGCAGAAATATCTGCAGGCGCATTACACGGTTGCGCCGGCCGGGGCACCCGACGACGCGGGCGACGGCAGTGCCTGGACAGCCGCGAATGTCCGCTTCAACAACTTTTTCCGGGAGATCGCGACCCGCTTCGAATACAAGGACGCGTTGCTGCTCGACGGCCGCGGAAACGTGGTGTACAGCGTCCGCAAGACCGCGGCACTGGGCACCAACATCCTCAACGGCCCGTATCGGGAGTCCAATCTGCGTGGCGCCTACGAGAAGGCGATGGCCGCAAACTCCCGGGATTTCGTGTGGATCACCGACTTCGCGCCCTATCAGCCGCAACTCGGCGCACCCATCGCGTGGCTGGTCTCGCCGATCGGCGCACCGGGCAAGGCCGCCGGAGTGCTGGCCCTGCCGCTGCCCATCTCCAAGGTCAACGACATCATGACCGCCAACAGGCAATGGGAAGCGGCGGGCATGGGCAAGACCGGTGAAACCTATCTGGCCGGCCCGGACAATTTGATGCGATCCGATTCCCGGTTGTTCCTCGAAGACCCGAAGCGCTACCAGACCGAGGCGATCGCCGCAGGCGCACGATCCGACGTCGTCGAGCAGGCAATCCGTTGGCGCGGAACGACACTGGTGCAACCGGTCGCCACGCACGCGGTACGTGCCGCACAGCGCGGTGAGACCGGTACCACCATCGACATCAGTTACCTCGGTCGCCGCGAACTGGTGGCATATGCCCCGCTGCAGTTGCCCAACTCCGACCTGCACTGGTCGGTATTGGCGACCCGGGAGACCGACGAAGCCAACGCCCGCGTCGTGTCCGTGACCCAGACGCTGGTATTGACCACCGCCGCCATGGTTTTCGTCATCTGCGTGGCCGCGCTGCTGGTAGCCCAAATCTTCGTGCGTCCCATTCGCCGACTGCAGGCCGGCACCCAGGAGATCAGCGCCGGCAACTACGACGTCACCATCCCGGTGACCTCGCGCGACGAGATCGGTGAACTCACCGAGGCTTTCAACGACATGAGCCACAGTCTGCAGATCAAGGAAACGCTGCTGACCGAGCAGCGCGAAGAAAACGACCGGCTGCTCGGGTCGTTGATGCCCGAGCCCGTCGCGCAACGCTACCGCGAGGGCGAACAGACCATCGCCCAGGAACATCAGGACGTCACGGTCATCTTCGCGGACTTCGTCGGTCTGGACCGGATTTCCAGCGCGCTACCCGGCCATGAATTGGTCGGCATCGTCGACGACCTGGTCCAGGAACTCGACTCGGCCGCCGAAGCCCTTGGCGTCGAACCGATCCGGACCCTGCACAACGGCTACCTGGCCAGCTGCGGGCTGAACTTCCCGCGGCTGGACAGCGTGCACCGCACCGTGGAATTCGCCCTCGAGATGCAGGCCATCGTCGAACGGTTCAACAGCAAGACGGGCCACCACCTGACGCTGCGCGCCGGCATCAACACCGGCAATGTCATCAGCGGACTGGTGGGACGGTCCAGCATCGTCTACGACATGTGGGGCGCGGCCGTCAACCTCGCCCACCAGATGCGAAGCAGCACAAGTGAATCCGGCATCTATGTGACATCGCAGGTGTACGAGGCGACGCGTGACATCCGGCAGTTCACCGCCGCGGGCACCGTCACCGTCGACGGCACCGAACAACAGATCTGGCGCCTCGCGGAAGGACAGTGACCATGTCGTCGTTGTGGTGGGCTGCCGTCGTGGTCGTGGGGTTCCCGTCGCTGCTCATCGGGCTCACCGAATGGCACCACAGCCTGATCCGCCGGGACAGCCCACTGGCCCGGCCCGTTTTCCTGCTGCGCAGCTACCTGGTCCCACTGGCCGCGCTGCTGGTGCTGCTGGTGCAGGTCGCGAGAATCCCGAGCGAGTTGACCTCGGTGCGCCTGCTGGCGACGGTGTTCGGCTTCGTGCTGCTGGTGCTGCTGCTGTCCAGCCTCAACGCCACGGTGTTCGAGGGAGCGCCGCAAGGATCCTGGCGCGGGCGCGTACCGGCCATCTTCCTCGACGTCACCCGGTTCCTGCTGATAGGTGCCGGTCTGGCGGTGATTTTGTCGTTCGTCTGGGGCGTGCGGGTTGGCGGCATCTTCACGGCGCTGGGTGTGACGTCGGTGGTCATCGGCTTGATGCTGCAGAACTCCGTCGGCCAGATTGTGTCGGGACTGTTCATGCTCTTCGAGCAGCCGTTCCGGATCGGCGACTGGCTGGACACCCCGGCCGCCCGCGGACGGATCGTCGAGGCGAACTGGCGGGCGGTTCATATCCAGACCGGCCGCGGTTTGCAGATCACCCCCAACTCGGTCTTGGCGACGACATCGTTCACCAACCTCAGTCGTCCCACCAGGTCGCACCAATTGGCGATCGCGGTCGCCTTCGCCGCGGCCGATCCGCCGGAGCGGGTGTGCGCGCTGCTGGCCGAGGTCGCCGATGCGCTTCCGCAGCGCAGGTCCGGTGCGCCGGCGGCAGTCGTGGCCACCGGCAGCGGCGAGTACCGCGTCACCGTCGGATTGTCTTCTCCCGCTGACGATTCCGCGGCGCAGTCCACCTTCCTGCGCTGGCTCTGGTACGCCGCGCGGCGGGCCGAACTCCACCTCGACGGCGAAAACGACGACTTCTCCACACCGGAACGTGTCGCAAAGGCACTCCGGACCGTGGTCGGTCCGGCATTGCGGCTGAGCCGAACCGATCAGCAGATCTTGGCAGCGCACGCCCGGACCGTCCGGTACGCGGCCGACGAACTCGTCGAGCAGGCCGAGCGAGTGCCGTCCCGGATGACCTTTCTCCTGTCCGGCGGCGTGCGACTGACGGCAACTTCCCGGGACGGACTCCCGGTGGTGGTCGGCAGCCTGGACGAAGGCGCTTTCCTGGGGGCGACGGCGCTGACCCGGCAACCCAATCTGACCGATGCCCGCGCCACCGAAGAATTGACTGCGCTGCAGATCGACCGCGAGCACCTCGCCCATCTGGTCATGGGCAAGCCGTGGCTGCAACAGGATCTCGGTCGCGCCATCGACGAGCGTCGCGCCAGAGTCGAACAGGTCACCCAGACGGCTTAAAAACATTCCATCGGTCCGAACCGGCAGCTGCTGGTGAACTGGGGAAAGCGCCTCGGGGCTGGCTGGAAACCAGGCCCGGGCAATCGGGTTAGCGTCAAATCAGGTAGTCGACGCGCTTGTCACCGTCCCAGCGGCGCAGTCCGGCGAACCGACCGTCCAACTGCGCCGGCCGGCCAGTGACAGTCAGCGCTTGCCCGAGACAGCCGATGTCGACCCGGCGTGCCAGGGTCACATGCGCGGTCCACTGGCCGGGCAGGCTGTTGGACATCGGCGCCGGCCGTAGGTGCGCGCCGGACACCCGGTACACCTCGGCGTGCAGATCCAGCAGTTCGCGCGACGGCACGATCAGTCGGGTGAGCACCACATTGGCCCGGCCGAACAACACCGGCGCACCGATCACGCACGGCAGCGGCAATCCTCGGGCGACCGGCCGCAGCAATTCGTCGACGGCGGGGTCAATGCGTTCGGCGACGGCGACCGTCACATGCGGGCGGCCGGGCGGTATCCGCACAGGCAGACCGGCGGCGCTCAGGTCGTCCCACATCCGCCGGAGCGCGGCCTCGGTGTCATGGTCGAACAGCAACTCGATGGAGTGCGCCATCAGCCGACCAGCGCCCGCACCCAGCCGGTGTCGAAAGCGGCCGCACTCATAGCGGCGAAATCCTGGCGCGCGCCTGCCCCGGCGGGCAGCGCCGCGCGTACGGATGCCAACCGGCCCAGCGCTTCCCGATTCGACATCTGCACCCGATCGGGCCGCTGAGGCCAGCTGCCGATCACCAATCCGGCACACGAAACATGTTGTGCAGCAAGGGCTTCCAAGGTCAACGCGGTGTGGTTGAGCGTGCCCAGTTCCGCCCTCACGACGACCAGCGCCGCGGCCCGTAGTTCGACGGCGACGTCGCGCAGGGTGACCCCGTCCTGAGCGAGTTCGACCAGCAACCCACCGGCGCCTTCGACGAGCGTCAATCGTCCGGGTCGGTCCACCTCGCGGATCAGCTGCAATACCTGCTCGCCGGTCGGCAATGAGATGCCGGCCTGTTCGGCCGCCGCGGCCGGCGCCATCGGCAACGCATACCGGGCCAACCCCACGAGTTCGGTGACTCCGGACAGCCGGCCGATCTCGGCGAGGTCGTCGTCGCCGTCGGCGATACCGGTCTGGGCGGGCTTGCACACCGCGACGTCGATGCCGGCCTGGCGGGCATGGGAGGCCAGCGCTGCGGTGGCGACGGTTTTGCCGACACCCGTGTCGGTCCCGGTGACGACCAGGACCGTCAAGCGTGCGCCCGCAGGACGTCCGTCAGCACGCGGCGCGCCAGCTCGAGTTCCTCGGCACTCAGTGAGGCGCGGGCGGTCAGCCGCAGGCGTGACGTGCCGGCGGGCACGGTCGGCGGCCGGAAGCAGCCGACTTTGACCCCGGCGTCCAGACAGGCCGTCGCGGCGGCCAGCGCAACCTCGGGGTCGCCCAGGATCACCGACACCACAGCAGACTGCGGCACCTGCGGGACATCGCACACCCGCGCCAGCTCGGCGGCGTGCGACAGCACCGCGTCCGGGCGCCACGTCTCAGTCTTGAGCAGCCGCAATGCCGCCAGCGCGGCACCGACGGCCGCGGGCGCGAGTCCGGTGTCGAAGATGAAGGGACGCGCCGCATCGATCAGGTGGGCACGCACCTCGGCCGGCCCGAGCACCACGCCGCCCTGACTGCCCAGCGCTTTGGACAATGTCGTGGTCATCACCACGTCGGGCGATCCGGCCAGTCCTACCTCGTGCAACAGCCCGCGGCCACCGCCACGCACCCCGAGACCGTGCGCCTCGTCGACGATCAACAGCGCACGGTGCCGACGGCACACCTCGTGCAGTTCCCGAAGCGGCGCCAGTGCCCCGTCCGCGCTGAACACGGAGTCGGTGACGACGACCGCGCGCTCCTCGGCGCGTGCGGCGAGGGCAGTCTCGACGGCGGCGACGTCGCGGCTCGGTGTCACCACCACGCGCGCCCGGGACAGCCGGCAGGCGTCCACCAGCGACGCGTGCGAATGGGCGTCGGACACCAGCAGCGAACCCGGCCCGGACAGACTGACGACGGCCCCCAGGTTCGCGGTGTAACCCGAGGAGAACACCAAACCGGCTGCGGCGCCGACGTATTCGGCGAGCTCGGCCTCGAACTGTGCGTGCAGTTCGGTGTCCCCGGTGACCAGCCGGGAACCGGTGGCACCGGCGCCCCACACGCGCAGCGCCTGCACGCCGCCGTCGATGACGTCGGGATGCTGGGACAGGCCCAGGTAATCGTTGGAAGCCAGATCGAGTTCGGTGCCGACCGGCGGGCGCGGGCGCAGCGACCGCCGCAAACCGGCTTCGCGGCGCTGGGACTCCACCGCCGCCAGCCAGGCCAGCGGCGAGGTCTCGATCGGCGCCTGCATGGCGTTCAGCCTACGAGGCGGGCGACCTGCACCATCGCCGAGGTGAGCTGTGCGATCTCGGCGGGACTGCAGATGTAGGGCGGCATCGCGTAGATCAGGTTGCGGAACGGGCGCAGCCACACCCCGCCATCCAGCGCGGCGGGGGTGGCGACGGACAGATCGACGGGACGGTCACATTCGATGACGCCGATGCCGCCGCAGACCCGCACGTCGGTCACCCCGGGCAGTCCTCGCGCGGGTGCCAGGCCGGCGCTCAGGCCTTCGGCCAGCGCGGTTATCCGGGCCCGCCAGTCCTGGCCGAGCAACAACTCGACGCTGGCTACCGACACCGCGCAGGCCAACGGATTTGCCATGAAGGTGGGCCCGTGCATCAGGGCGCCGGCCGAGCCGTTGCTGATGGTGTGCGCGACGTCGGTGCTGCACAGGGTGGCGGCCAGGCTGAGGTAGCCGCCGGTCAGCGCCTTGCCCACGCACATGATGTCCGGGCTGACCCCGGCGTGGTCGGCGGCGAACAGCGCGCCAGTACGGCCGAATCCGGTCGCGATCTCGTCGAAAATCAGCAGCACGCCGTGCCGGCTGCAGATCTCACGCAGATCGACCAGATAGCGCGGATCGTGAAACCGCATCCCGCCCGCGCCCTGCACGACGGGTTCGACGACGACGGCGGCGAGCTCTGCGGCATGCCGGGTCAGTTGCTCCTCGAACGCCGCGCTGTAGGCGGGGTCATAGTCGCGCGGCACCTGCGGGGCGAACACCTGAGCGGCCAGGACGTCGGTCCACAGCGAGTGCATGCCGCCGTCTGGGTCACACACGCTCATTGGGGTGAAGGTGTCGCCGTGGTAGCCGCCCCGCCAGGTCATCAGGCGATGTTTCGCGGGCCGACCGAGGCCGCGCCAATACTGCAACGCCATCTTCACCGCGACCTCCACGGACACCGAACCGGAGTCGCTGAAGAACACCGTGTCCAGGCCGGCCGGAGTGATCTCGACCAGCAGCTGAGCCAGCCGGGCCGCGGGCTCGTGGGTCAGGCCGCCGAACATGACGTGATTCATGGTGGCGAGCTGGGCGGTCATCGCCTCGTCCAGGACCGGGTGGCCATGGCCATGGATGGCGGTCCACCACGAGCTCATGCCGTCGAGTGCTTGTATCGGCTTGCCGTCGCGGATCAGCGTCAGGTAGGCGCCGCGGGCGGCCGTGGCCACCACCGGAGGTATCGCTTCGCTGCCGATGGTGCTGTAGGGATGCCAGAGGTGAGCGGCGTCGATCGCGCTGATCTGGGCGGGGGTCAACGCTGCCACGGAGTTCGACAGTAGTCCACGTGTGCATCCTGGGCTTTGAGTGTGCAGCCAGGGCTTTCAGAGTGCAGCCAGGGCGGTGAAACGCGATTTTCGCCGCCCTGAGTTCACCGGCAAAGCCATGACTTCACACTCAAATTCACGGTCGGTTCGCGCAACGTGCAGCGATCGGGAAGCATGCAGGGCATGGCCGCACCGGAAGAGTCGCCCGCCACCGAAGAGGGCGACGACGTGACGCAGGTGCACGACGAGAGCGGACCTCGGATCATCAGGCTGCGACTGGTTCCCTGGGACGTGGTCACCATGCTGGTGCTGCTGGCGTTGCTGATCGTCGCACTCACCATGACCAGTTGGCCCACGCGGTTGTTCGCCTTCACCGAGAACGTCTGTCAGGGCGAAGATTGCGCACCGGTGCCGTTCGGGGTCAACTACTACATCTACCCGCTGGTGTGGGGCGGCATCGGCGCGGCTGCGACGGCGGCGTTGCTGGGTCCGTTCGTGTCGTTGGTCAAGGGCTGGTTCATGTCCTTCTGGCCGGTAGTCTCCGTCGCTGTCCTGAGTCTGGCCTCGGTCCTCGGCCGCGCGCTGACCGATTTCAGCTCCACCTTCTGGCGCTGAGGCAGATCACGCCGCGGACACGCTTCGTAGCGCGAAATCACAACTGCCATCACAGGATTGGCCGCTCCCGTCACCGTCCGGTCACGGTACGACAAAAAATGTTTGGCGGATCTGGCGCGCGCCTATCTCTGTTGCCAAAGTGGCTGCAGTGACTGGTGTGAATAGGTCGGGTTGACCGGCTACTTCACCTACCTGTCATCCAGCGGCGCGAGGCCCCGACGTGGCGGCCATCGCGTGCGTGTGGAACGGCAGCCGAGGCGCGCAGTCACCGCGCCGAGGCACAGCGGGGCCCCTGGGCCCCAGAAGGTGAGGAATCCCCATGAAGCGCGTCTACGCCTTCGCGATCGGGCTGGTCATGGCCGTGGCGCCGATAACCGCCACCGGCATCGCGGCGGCCGACCCGGCCAGCAAGCCGATGGATTATCAGCAAGCCACCGACGTCGTCGTCGCCCGCGCCCTGTCACAGCGCGGCGTGCCGTTCTCGTGGGCCGGCGGCGGTGTCACCGGCCCGACCCGGGGCACCGGGAGCGGCATCAACACCGTCGGCTTCGACGCATCGGGTCTCATCCAGTACGCCTACGCCGGCGCCGGGCTCAAACTGCCGCGCTCGTCCGGGCAGATGTACAAGGTGGGACAACGGGTGCTGCCGGCGCAAGCACGCAAGGGCGACCTGGTCTTCTACGGCCCCGAGGGCACCCAGGCCGTTGCGATGTACCTGGGCAACGGCCAGATGATCGAGGTCGGCGACGTCGTGCAGGTCTCCCCGGTGCGTGCCAGCGGGATGGCCCCCTACCTGGTCCGGATTCTGGGTGCGCAGACGGCGCCGGCGGCCCCCGCGCCGCAGGCACCGGCTCAGCAGTTGCCTCAGCAGCAGGTGCCCGCGCCTCAAGCACCTGCCCAGCAGGCTCCTTTGCAGCAGGCACCTTTGCAGCAGGCTCCTTTGCAGACGCTGCCGTCACAGCAGCCGTTGCAGACGGTTCCCAACCAGCAGGCTCCCTTGCAGCAAGCGCCGGCCCAATTGGCTCCGGCACAGCAAGCGCCGACCCAACTGGCTCCCGCGCAGCAGGCACCAACCCAACTGGCTCCCGCACAGCAGTCGCCGCTGCAGCAGGTCCCGGCCCCGCAGGCGCCGCTGCAGCAGGTCCCGGCCCAGCAGGCGCCGCTGCAGGCAGTGCCCACCGCGCCCCTGCAGTTGATGCCGGCACAGCCGGCGCCCGCGGTTACCCCGGGCCGGTAACCTTCCGACGCCTCTCGCCACGGCGCGCCGATGGCGCCGGGGCGTGAGGCGTTTTCGGTAAGTTGGCGGGGACCATGCAGACCGTGACCCCTCCTCCCCCACGCCCGGCCACCGACTCGGCGCCGGCCGAAATGGGCACCCGGTCTGCGGGTTTCTACCGGCACGACCTGGACGGACTGCGCGGCGTCGCGATTGCGCTCGTCGCTGTTTTCCACGTGTGGTTCGGCCGGGTGTCCGGCGGGGTGGACGTCTTTCTGGCCCTGTCCGGGTTCTTCTTCGGCGGCAAGATTCTGCGCGCCGGGCTCGGCGGCAAGTTGTCCCCCGTGACCGAATTCGTCCGGCTGGTCCGTCGTCTGCTGCCGGCCCTGGTGGTGGTGCTGGCGGGATGCGCACTGCTGACGATCCTGGTGCAACCAGAGACCCGCTGGGAGACCTTCGCCGATCAGAGTCTGGCCAGCCTGGGCTACTACCAGAACTGGGAGCTGGCCAACTCCGCCTCGGACTATCTGCGTGCCGGCGAGGCGGTCAGCCCGCTGCAGCACATCTGGTCCATGTCGGTGCAGGGCCAGTTCTACGTCGCGTTCCTCGTTCTGGTCGCGGGCTGCGCCTATCTGTTCAGGCGAGCGCTGGGTCGCCACCTGCGGACCCTGTTCGTGGTGCTGTTCAGTGCGTTGACGGTGGCGTCGTTCGTCTACGCGATCATCGCGCACCAGGACAACCAGGCGACGGCGTATTACAACAGTTTCGCGCGGGCCTGGGAGTTGCTGCTGGGTGCATTGGTCGGCGCGCTGGTGCCCTATCTGCGTTGGCCGATGTGGCTTCGTACGACCGCCGCGACCGTCGGGCTGGCGGCGATCCTGTCCTGCGGCGCCCTGATCGACGGCGTCAAGGAGTTTCCCGGGCCGTGGGCGCTGGTGCCCGTCGGTGCCACCATGCTGATGATCCTGGCCGGCGCCAATATGGCCGCCGACCCCCGCACGCGTGGCCGGATGCCGCTACCCAACCGGTTGCTGGCGGCCGGGCCGCTGATCACCCTCGGCGCGATGGCCTACTCGCTGTACCTGTGGCACTGGCCGCTGCTGATCTTCTGGCTTTCCTACACCGGAGACCCGCACGTCAATTTCGTCGAGGGCCTGGCCGTCCTGCTGGTCTCCGGGGTGTTGGCGTACCTGACCACAGGGCACGTCGAGGATCCCCTGCGCTACCGGGCAACCGCGCAACCCGCCCGAGCGGTCACCTGGCAACTGCGGCTGCGCCGACCCACGCTCGCGTTGGGATCGCTGGTGGTGCTGTTGGGCGTCAGCCTTGCCGCGACGTCCTTCACCTGGCGTGAGCATCTCGTCGTCGAGCGGGCCGGCGGCAAGGAACTCAGCGGGCTCAGCGCGCTCGACTACCCCGGCGCCCGCGCCCTCACCGAACACGTGCGGGTGCCCACGCTGCGCATGCGGCCCACCGTGCTGGAAGTCAAGGAAGACCTGCCCGCTTCCACCCGCGACGGCTGTATCAGCGACTTCGTCAACCCGACGATGGTGAACTGCACGTACGGCGACACCGACGCGCCGCGCACCATCGCGCTGGCCGGCGGGTCGCACGCCGAACACTGGCTGACCGCCCTGGACCTGCTGGGCCGGCTGCACCATTTCCGAGTGGTGACCTACCTCAAGATGGGGTGCGCGCTGTCCACCGAACAGGTCCCGCTGATCATGGGTAACAACGCGCCCTATCCCCAGTGCCGCCAGTGGGTGGAGACGACGATGGCGAAACTGGTCGCCGACCGCCCGGACTACGTTTTCACCACCACTACCCGGCCCTGGAACATCAAGCCCGGCGACGTGATGCCCGCTACCTACATCGGCATCTGGCAAACGTTGTCGGACAACAACATTCCGATCCTGGGCGTTCGGGACACCCCGTGGTTGGTCAAGGACGGTCAGCCGTTCAACCCCGCCGACTGCCTGGCCAAGGCCACCAAGTCGCATTCCTGCGAACTCAATCGCTCAGACCTGCTCTCCGAGCACAACACCACCCTCGACTTCGTCGGACAGTTCCCGTTGCTCAAGCCGCTCGACTTGTCCGACGCCATCTGCCAGCCCGACAGTTGCCGCGCGGTCGAGGGGAACGTGCTGATCTACCGTGACGCTCATCACTTGACCCCGACCTACATGCGGACCCTGGCTCCCGAACTGGGACGGCAGATCGCCGCGGTCACCGGCTGGTGGTGACGGGCCCGTCGTCAACCCTCCGATCCATGCCCGGCACCGTTAAGGTCGAGTGATGGCTGGGACCGACCGAGGGACCGACACAGCATTCGACGGCGCGGACGAGTCGCCCTCTCTGGCGATGGTGTGGCCTGGGACGCCGTTCCCGCTGGGCGCGTCGTATGACGGTGCGGGCACCAACTTTTCGCTGTTTTCCGAAGTCGCCGACAGCGTCGAGTTGTGCCTGATCGGGCGGGACGGCAGCGAATTCCGAATCGACCTGGACGAAGTCGACAGCTACATCTGGCACTGCTACCTGCCGAACGTCACACCCGGGCAGCGCTACGGATTCCGGGTGCACGGTCCGTTCGATCCGGCTGCCGGTCACCGCTGCGACCCCAGCAAGCTGTTGCTCGACCCGTACGGCAAAGGGTTCGTCGGGGACTTCACGTTCGATCAGGCCCTGTATTCCTACGATCTGGCGGTCGCGGCCGAGGACCCGTCGGAGACCGGCATCCCACCGATGGTCGACTCGCTGGGTCACACCATGACCAGCGTGGTGATCAATCCGTTCTTCGACTGGGCCTCAGATCGCGCGCCGTGTACGCCGTATCACGAGACGATCATCTACGAGGCGCACGTCAAGGGCATGACCCAGACCCATCCGGGTATCCCGCACGAGCTGCGCGGCACCTACGCCGGGCTGGCTCACCCGGTGATCATCGATCATCTGAAGTCGCTCAACGTCACCGCCATCGAATTGATGCCGGTCCACCAGTTCCTGCACGACCACCGACTGGTCGACCTGGGACTGCGAAACTATTGGGGTTACAACACATTCGGGTTTCTCGCCCCGCACTACCAGTACGCGGCAAGTCGCAAGCCCGGCGGCGCGGTCGCCGAATTCAAGTCGATGGTGCGCGCCTTTCACGAGGCGGGCATCGAGGTCATCCTCGACGTGGTCTACAACCACACCGCCGAAGGCAATCACCTCGGCCCCACCATCAACTTCCGGGGCATCGACAACGCGGCCTACTACCGCCTGGTCGACGGCGACCTGCGCCACTACAAGGACTTCACCGGCACCGGGAACAGTCTGAATGTCCGGCATCCGCACACTTTGCAATTGATCATGGATTCGCTGCGGTACTGGGTACTAGAGATGCATGTGGATGGATTTCGCTTCGACCTGGCGGCCACTTTGGCGCGTGAGTTCTACGACGTCGACCGGCTGTCGGCGTTTTTCGACCTCGTCCAGCAGGATCCCGTGGTGAGCCAGGTGAAGTTGATCGCCGAGCCGTGGGACGTCGGCGAAGGCGGTTACCAGGTGGGAAATTTCCCAGGTTTGTGGACCGAATGGAACGGGAAGTATCGCGACACTGTGCGCGACTACTGGCGGGGGGAACCCGCGACCCTGGGCGAGTTCGCATCCCGGCTGACCGGTTCGTCTGACCTCTACGAGGCGACGGGTCGCCGCCCCAGCGCCAGCATCAACTTCGTCACCGCCCATGACGGGTTCACCATGCATGATCTGGTGTCCTACAACGAAAAACACAACGTGGCCAACGGCGAGGACAACCGCGACGGCGAAAGCCACAACCGGTCCTGGAACTGCGGTGTGGAGGGTCCCACCGACGACCCGGAGATCACCGCGCTGCGGTGCCGGCAGATGCGCAACTTCTGGACCACGCTGATGGTCAGCCAGGGCACTCCGATGATTTCCCACGGCGACGAGTTCGGGCGCACTCAGTCGGGCAACAACAACGTGTACTGCCAGGACTCCGAGGTGTCCTGGATGGACTGGTCGTTCGTGGACAAGAATGCCGACCAGCTGGAGTTCGCGCGCAAGGTGACCGCATTGCGCAAGAGACACCCGGTATTTCGGCGCCGCCGCTTCTTGAAGGGACAGCCGATCCGCAGCGGTACCGGAATCCATGACATCGCCTGGCTGACTCCCGCGGGCCAGGAGATGACAGTGCAGGACTGGGACAACGTCTTCGGCAAGTCGATCGCGGTGTTCCTGGACGGCCAGGCACTGGCCGAACCCAATCGACGTGGTGAACGGGTGGTCGACGACTCATTCCTGTTGTGCTTCAACGCCTACGACCAAGAGGTTACCTTCGTCATGCCGCGCGGTGACTACGCCCGGGAATGGGTGGTGGAACTGGACACGACCATGCCCACCGGGGCCTCGAATCGGGTCATCCGGGACGGCGAAGAGCTGCCAGTGCCGGGACGCTCGGTATTCGTACTACGTAAGACGTTGTAACACATGGCCATTCCGATTCTGGCAACCTACCGGTTGCAGCTCCGCGGTGCGTCCAGTGGCTTCGCGTTCACCCTCGCCGACGCCGAGAACCTGTTGGATTACCTCAACGACCTCGGGGTGTCACACCTGTACCTGTCCCCCATTCTGACCGCCGCCAGCGGTTCCTCGCACGGCTACGACGTCACCGACCCGACGACGGTGTCGCGCGACCTCGGCGGTCCGGAAGGTCTGGCCCGGTTGGCCGCCGCGGCGCGTGAGCGCGGCATGGGGCTGATCGTCGACGTCGTCCCCAACCACGTGGGTATCGACGACCCCCAACAGAACACCTGGTGGTGGGACGTGCTGCGGCATGGCCGGGACTCGCAGTATGCGTCCTACTTCGACATCGACTGGACACTGGACGATTCGGGGCGAATCGTGTTGCCGCTGTTGGGTTCCGACGACGACGCCGCCGATCTGAGCGTCGACGGGGATCAGCTTCGGTTGGGTGACCTGGCGCTGCCGATCGCACCCGGCACCGGCGACGGCAGCGGACCCGAGGTGCACAACCGGCAGCATTACCGCCTGGTCGGTTGGCGGCGCGGAGTGGTCGGGTACCGCCGATTCTTCTCGATCACCTCCCTGGCAGGCTTGCGTCAGGAGGATCGATCGGTCTTCGATGCCAGCCACGCCGAGGTGGCCCGCTGGTTCAGCGACGGGATCGTTGACGGGGTGCGGATTGACCATCCTGACGGATTGGCCGATCCCGCAGGTTATTTGGGCTGGTTGCGCGAGTTGCTCGGTCCCGAGGCGTGGATCGTGATCGAGAAGATCCTCGGTGTCGACGAGGCGCTGGAGCCCACGCTGCCGGTCGCCGGCACCACCGGCTACGACGTGCTGCGGGAGGTGGGCGGGCTGTTCGTCGACCCCACCGGGGCGCCGGCGCTGACCGAGCTCGTCGACTCCGCCGGACTGCGTTACGACGACATGCCGCGGTTGCTGGCCGATCTGAAGATCCGCGCCGCGACCGACACCTTGGCCAGTGAACTGGCTCGCCTGCGCCGCAGCGTCGTGGCAGCCGCGGGCGCGGATGACCCGCTGTTGCCCGAGGCGGTCGCCGCTCTGCTGACCCACATCGACGTCTACCGCTGCGACTACCGCGGCCTGGCCGCGCTCCTGCCGGCGGCGCTGGCCGAAACTCAGTCTGAGCGACCAGAATTGGGACCGGCCCTGCAGGTGCTGGCCGCTGCGCTGGCGCACGGCGGGGAGGCCGCCACCCGACTGCAGCAACTGTGTGGCGCGGTCACCGCCAAAGCTGTCGAAGACTGCCTGTTCTACCGTGACGCCCGGCTGGTGTCACTGAACGAAGTCGGTGGTGAGCCGCACCGGTTCGGCGTCGGGGCCGCCGAGTTCCACCAGAGCGCCGCCACCCGCGCGCGGTTGTGGCCGCGGGCCATGACCACGCTGACCACCCACGACACCAAACGCGGCGAAGACGTCCGCGCCCGCATCGGTGTGCTGTCTCAGGTGCCCTCGTTGTGGTCGGAATTCGTCGCGCGGTGGGAGAACCAGAGCCCCTCCCCCGATCCGGCGACCGGACAGTTCTTGTGGCAGAACATCTTCGGCGTCTGGCCGGTAACCGGCGAGGTGACCGGCAGGCTACGCGAACGGCTGCACGGGTATGCCGAGAAAGCGATCCGGGAAGCCGCCTGGCACACCACCTGGAACGATCCGAACACCGAATTCGAAGACGCCGTGCACGGTTGGCTGGACTCGGTACTGGACGGCCCGATCGCCGGCGAGCTCACCAAGCTTGTCGCGCAATTGAATCCGCACGCCGCCAGCGACGCGCTGGGCCAGAAGCTGCTGGCGTTGACGGTGCCCGGAATCCCCGACGTCTACCAAGGCACCGAGTTGTGGGACGACAGCCTCGTCGACCCCGACAACCGCCGCGAAGTCGACTACGCGAGTCGTCGCGCGGCGCTGAAAGAGCTGCAGCACCCCAAGATTCGGATTGTTGCCGCCGCACTGCGGCTGCGGCGAGCCCGTCCGGACACCTTCCTGCACGGCGAGTATCGTCCCGTGCTCGCCGAGGGCGACGCGGGTGATCACATCGTGGCGTTCAGCCGCGGTGGCAACGTGGTGGTCGCGGTCACGCGCTGGACGGTGCGGCTCAAAGACTCCGGGTGGGGCAACACGGTGGTGCCGTTGCCCGAAGGTTCCTGGACCGACACTCTCACCGGCGCCATGTCGAGCGGACCTGTGTCGGCCGTGGAGTTGTTCGCCGAGCTCCCCGTCGTCCTGTTGGAGCGCAACGATGCCTGAATTCCGGGTGTGGGCGCCCAAACCCGAGCGGGTGCGCCTGGACGTCGACGGCTCGGTGCACGACATGACCCGGACGGACGACGGCTGGTGGCACACCGGCGTCGAGGCGGCGGGTGACGTCCGGTACGGCTTCCTGCTCGGCGACGATCCCACCGTGCTGCCCGACCCGCGCTCGGCGCGCCAGCCCGACGGGGTGCACGAGCGCTCCCAGTTGTGGGACCCGGCCAGCGCCGCGTGGACCGACGGCGAGTGGGCCGGTCGATCCGTTGAGGGCGCGGTGATCTACGAGCTGCACGTGGGCACGTTCACCCCGGACGGCACGTTCGACGCTGCCGTCGAAAAGCTGGACTACCTGGTCGATCTCGGCGTCGACTTCGTGGAGTTGATGCCGGTGAACTCCTTCGCCGGCACGCACGGCTGGGGCTACGACGGTGTGTTGTGGTACAGCGTGCACGAGCCCTACGGCGGGCCCGACGGCCTGGTCCGGTTCGTCGACGCCTGCCACGCAAGGGGTTTGGGGGTGTTGATCGACGCGGTGTTCAATCACCTCGGCCCGTCGGGTAACTACCTGCCTCGCTTCGGACCGTATCTGTCGTCGGCCAGCAACCCGTGGGGCGAGGGCATCAACATCGCCGACGCCGACTCCGACGAGGTGCGCCGCTACATCATCGGGTGCGCGCTGCGCTGGATGCGGGACTTCCACGCCGACGGGCTGCGACTGGATGCCGTACACGCGCTGGTGGACACCACCGCCTTCCACATTCTGGAGGAGATGGCCACCGAAACCGACTGGCTGTCCAGGCAGGTCGGTCGCCCGCTGGCGCTGATCGCCGAGAGCGACCTCAACGACCCGCGGCTGATCACCTCCCGCGACGAGCACGGGTACGGCATCACCGCGCAGTGGGCCGACGACATCCATCACGCCGTCCACACCGCGGTGTCCGGCGAACGGCAGGGCTACTATTCCGATTTCGGGTCGCTGGCCACGCTGGCGCAGACTTTGCGGCACGGTTTCTTTCACGCCGGCACGTATTCGTCGTTCCGGCGGCGCCGGCACGGGAGACCGCTGGACACCGCCCGGGTACCGGCGACGCGGTTGCTGGCCTACACCTGCACCCACGACCAGGTGGGCAACCGCGCGCTGGGCGACCGTCCGTCGCAGAACCTCACTCCCGGCCAACTCGCCGTCAAGGCCGCCCTGGTTCTCGGATCACCGTATACGACAATGCTTTTCATGGGTGAAGAGTGGGGCGCGTCGACCCCGTTCCAATTCTTCAGTTCCCATCCCGAACCCGAGCTGGCGCAGGCCACCCGGGACGGGCGCAAGGCGGAGTTCGCCGAACACGGCTGGGATGCCGACGAGATCCCCGATCCGCAGGATCCGCACACCTTCACCCGGTCCAAGCTGGACTGGGCGGAGACGGTTGACGGCGACCATGCCCGGGTTCTGCAGTGGTACCGGGACCTGATCGCCCTGCGGCACAACGAACCCGATCTGGCCGATGCGTGGCTGGACAACCTCGTCACCGAGTACGACGAGGAACAGCGCTGGATCCTGCTGCGCCGCAACCACTTGGCGATCGTCTGCAACCTGGGCACTGAGCCGGTGAGCGTGCCGGTATCCGGCGAGGTGGTGCTGGCCTGGGACGATCCGGATGTCGGCTCTGATGCCACGGTGGTGCCCGGCCATTCGGTGGCGATACTGCGCTGTGGGTGAGTGAGTCGCGGCGTCGTTCACCCCCGTTGAGAATCTGCAGGCAAAGCGCTAGTGGCAAGGCCGGGGCAATGACGAAGAGGCATCCGAAAGCCCGTCCGGTCGCCGTCACCAACGCGGCGCTGCGCCTCGGCGTCAAAGTCGTACCGGCGATACCCGAACGGCTCAAGCTGCTCCTGGCCGGCGGCACGAGGATCACCGTGGACGGCAACACCCTGGAGGCCACCGCTCAGCTGATGTTGGCCGTGCAGCGACGCACCGGCACCGGCGGTCTCGGAGCATCCGGCGACGTCGACACCGCCCGCGCGCTGATGCGCAACTCCCACGTGGCGATGAAGGCCCGAATACCGCTTCCCACAACGGACTTGACCATATCCGGCCCGGAAGGACCACTCCGGGCGAGACACTACCGAGCGACCGCGAACGCGCCGCTGCTCGTCTTCTTCCACGGCGGCGGCTTCGTGGTGGGCGACATCGAATCCCACGACGGGCTGTGCCGCCAGATCTGCCGGGACGCGAAAGTCCACGTGCTGTCGGTGGACTACCGGCGGGCACCCGAGCACAAGGCACCCGCCGCGGTTGAGGACTGCCTGGCGGCCTACCAATGGGCACTCGCGCACGCCACCGAACTGGACGCCGACAGCCACCGGATCGCCGTCGGCGGAGACAGCGCCGGAGCCAATCTGGCAGCACTCGTCACCCAGCGCAGCCGCGAGGAAAACCTGACACCGCCGGCCCTGCAGGTGCTGCTCTACCCGGTGGTCGACCTGTCCGCCCAGACCCGCTCTCGCGCATTGTTCGCCGAAGGGTTCTTCCTCTCCAAGGCCGAGATGGACTGGTTCTCCGAGCTGTACCTGGACGGCACCGACCTCACGGCCGACGATCCGCGCGTGTCACCACTCAAAGCCGACTTGTCCGGTCTGGCACCGGCATTGGTGCGCACCGCGGGATTCGATCCGCTACGCGACGAGGGAAACGAGTACGCCGCGGCCCTGCGCGCAGCCGGCGTCGAGGTGGACCACCGGCAGTTCGACACGCTTCCGCACGGCTTTGCCAGCATCGCTCCCCTCGGGGGCGACAGCGCCGACGCCATCGCGGAGACCATCGCTGCCATCGCGGCTCACCTGCGTGTCCCGTAGTCCCGAATGATCCGCCGGCGAACGTTTTCCAGGTGGTGGACCAGGTCGTAACCGTCGTCCAGCACCAGCCAGTGATGCGCGACGCCGAACACCGCGGTGCTGATGTCGTCGACGGCGGCATCGACGTCGACGTCGAAACGCACCGATCCGTCCTCGATGCCCTTGCGCAAACCGGCTTTCACCTTGCGCCTGCCTTCCAGCAGTTGTCCGACCGAGCGCGCCCGCAACGCCGACGTCGTCTTGACCGCTTCGAATGCCGCCACGAACATCGCGCGCAGAAACTGCGGATCCGAGTCGGCCAGCTGCCCGATCCGGTCGAAATGCGCCAGCGCCTGCGCCAACCCGCTCGCGTCCGGATCCAGATCCGGACTCAGCTGCGCCAGGTATTCCCGCATGAACACCGCATCGAGCACCGCGTCCTTACTGCCGTACCTGGCGTGCACCATCGCCCGGCTGTACCCGGCGCGCAGCCCGATCTCCGCCGCAGTCGTTGCCTCCCAACCTTTTTCGACAATCAACTCGGCAGCGGCACGCGCCATCCTGCGGTTGGAGGTCTCGACCCGTTCCGGTTGCGAGAGCCCACGCGTCGGAGAAGGCACGGTTGCATATTAGACCGTCCGCAACTAGGTTAGTTGCGCATTGTCAAATAAGTTGTCGACAGAACTCCGTGGCTTTGGAGGTGTTCGGATGAGCGCGACCACCCGCACCGCCCGCGAAGTGGTCGAGCTGTACAACCTCGTGGTCTGGAACCGACGCGACTTCGCCCTGGCCGAGGAATTGATGGGGGACAATGTGATTCGACATGACGTGGGCGAAGCGGTCACCCTTACCCATCAGCAGGCCGTCGACCGGATCGTCGAGCACTGGGCGATGTTCGAGACCATCCGGTTCGATCTGAACCTGGTGGTCGCGGGTGACGACGGTGAGCACGTCGCCGTCGTCTACCAGTCCCCCATGAAGCTCAAGGACGGCACTGAGGTAGACATCGGAAGTATGGAGATCTTCCGGGTTGTCGACGGCCGCATCACCGAGGTGTGGAACTGCGGCTACAAGCAAGGGATTTGGGCATGACCGACCGGGTGCTGGACGAACTGGGCTACTACCTGCTGGCCGGCGCCGGAGGTGAGGGCCCGGCGACGCTGATGGACGAGGCCCGCCGCGGCGAGGAACTGGGTTTCGGCACTGGGTTCATCTCCGAACGCTGGAACGTCAAGGAGGCGTCGTCGCTGACGGGCGCGGCGCTGGCCGTCACCAGTCGCATGCAGATCGCCACGGCGGCAACCAATCACAACACACGTCACCCGCTCATCACGGGGTCTTGGGCCACCACCATGCATCGCCTCTCCGGGGGCCGCTTCACTCTCGGTCTGGGGCGCGGAATCGCGGCTATGTACAAGGCATTCGGCGTGCCGTCGGTGACGACCGCCCAGATGGAGGACTTCGCGCAGGTGATGCGCAAACTCTGGCACGGTGAGCTCGTCTTCAACCACGACGGCCCCATCGGCAAGTACCCGGTGCTGTTCCTGGATCCCGACTTCGACGAGGACATCCGGCTGGCGATCGTGGCGTTCGGTCCGCAGACCCTCGCGCTGGGCGGCCGCGAGTTCGACGACGTCATCCTGCACACCTATTTCACCCCGGAGACGTTGCAGCGCGCGGTCAAGACGGTCAAGGACGCGGCCGAGCAGGCCGGCCGCGATCCGGCCACCGTGCGGGTGTGGTCGTGCTTCGCCACCGTCGGCGATCACCTGCCCGAGGAGTTGCGATTGAAGAAGACCGTCGCTCGCCTGGCCACCTACCTGCAGGGTTACGGCGAGTTGCTGGTCGACACCAACGGCTGGGATCGCGCTGTGCTGCAACGCTTTCGCGACGACAAGGTAGTGCAGTCCATCCCCGGCGGCATCGACCACAAGGCCAGCGCGGAGCAGATCGAGCACATCGCCACGCTGATCCCCGACGAATGGCTCGAGCCGTCGGCGACGGGAACGGCCCAGCAGTGCGTCGACCGGGTGCGCCAGGAGTTCGACTACGGCGCTGACGCGGTCATCATGCACGGCGCGACGCCGGACGAATTGGAGCCGATCGTCGCGGCCTACCGCGCCACCGTGGACTGACGACCCGAGAGGATCCGCCAAGGACTCACCACGCGTTGACTCACACGCTGGCTCTCCCGGTACCGTGGACCGCGTCGGCGATGGCGTCCGCCAGCGGCTCGATGTCGTCGCTGCACAATTCCGCAATCGTGACCCGCATCCCGGGCGGCGCCTCGATCCGGAACCGCGTCCCTGCCGAGGCGGCCCAGCCCGCATTGAGCAGACGGGTGATCGCGACGGTCTCGTCGGGCACCGGGACCCAGACGTTGAGTCCCGACCGCCCGTGTGCGGCGACCCCACGCTCGGCCAGGGCATCGCACAGCGCGTGGCGGTTGTTGGCGTACCGATCCCCGGCCGCGACGATCAGGTCGGTGACCTCCTCGTCGGACCACATGCGCACGGCGAGGTCCTGCAGCAGATGACTCACCCACCCGGGCCCCAGCCGCAGCCGCCCGTGCACCCGTTCGACAGTGCGGCGATCTCCCGCGAGGACGGCCAGCCGCAGGTCAGGGCCGTACGCCTTCGACACCGACCGCACGAAGGCCCACCGGCGCGTCGCCCCGGCCAGCGGGTGCAGCGCAGCACCGGAGATGCCGGCGCAATGATCGTCCTCGACGACGAGGACATCGCTGGTCTTGCCGGCGAGCAGACGACGCAGGGCGCCCGCGCGCTCCTTGGACAGTGCGGCGCCGGTCGGGTTCTGCGCGCGGGTGGTGACGATGACCGCCTGTACCCCGCGGCGCAGCGCCCGTGCCATGCTCAACACCAACGGCCCCTCGTCGTCGACCTGGACCGGCTCAGCGGAAAACCCAAGGGCCGCAATGAGATCAAGCAGATTCGCCCAGCCCGGATCCTCGACGGCGACCCGGTCCCCCGGACGCAGATGCGCGGTCAGCGCGCGCTCGATGCCGTCCAGCGCGCCGCTGGTCACCGCGAGGTGATCGGCTGCGATCCCGTCGGCGGCCAGGTCGGCGCGGGCGTGATCGACCAGTGCCGGCGACATCGCCGGCGTCCCGTACAGCACCGGCGCACCCGGCGATGGAGCCAGACCGAGGGCGGTGATGGGCAACAGCTTGGGGTCGGGGTTGCCGCTGGACAGGTCGCGGACACCGTCGGGCACCTCGATACCCAGCAGCGAACGGGTGGTGGTCGCCGGCCGGCTACGCACCCGGGTGCCACGCCGACCCGCGGTTTCGATCGCGCCGCGATCGCGCAGCAGCCGGTACGCGGCGGCGACAGTGTTGGCGTTGACGCCCAGTTGAGTGGCCACGTCGCGGATGGACGGCAGCGCTTCACCGGGCTCGAAGGCGCCTTGGGAGATGCCTTCTTCGACGCTGGCGGCGATGGAGTCCGCGCCGGTTCCGGAAATGATGTATTGTTCTGGCACGTTTTACATTATGTACTAGTACAAACTAGAAGGCAAGTAAATGTCGACCGAATACCAGCTCACCCCGCACACGACCCCCACCCGGTATCGGGAACGCGCCCGCTACGAGCGCGAGACGGTGCACCGCATTCTGGATGAAGCGCTGATCTGCCACCTGGGATATGTCCGCGACGGGCGCCCGGTGGTGCTACCGACGACACACGCGCGCGTTGGCGAGACGCTGTACCTGCACGGGTCGTCCGGGGGCGGTCCGATGCTGGCCGCGCGGCCGTCGGGGTTGCGCATCTGCGTCACGGTCACCTTGGTCGACGGACTGGTGCTGGCCCGTTCGGCGATGCACCACTCACTGAACTACCGTTCGGTGGTCGCGATGGGCACCGCGCGTCTCGTCGACGACCCACAGGAAAAGTCGCGGGCGCTGAATGCGCTGCTCGACCACATTCGGACCGGGCGCGCCGCCGACTGCCGGCCGCCGAACGCACGTGAGCTGGCCGCCACCGCGGTGCTTGCCCTCGACCTCACCGAAGTCTCGGCCAAGGTGCGCGAGGGCGGCGTGGCCGACGACCCGGAGGATCTGACTCTTCCGCACTGGGCCGGGGTGGTGCCGTTGCGGTTGACGGCAGCCAGACCGGTACCGGATGTGGACCTCGACCCCGCCACCGAACTGCCGTCGTATCTGCAGGGCTAACCGCTCAGGCCACCGTCAGCTGCGCGGCCGCGCCGCCGATCTTCGTTTCGTCGTCGCCAATCATGGTGCGCAGCAACGTTTCCTGTTCCCGCGTACCGCGTTGCGCTGCGCGGTCGAGGCCGCCGGGACGGGTCAGGTCGACCACGCTGCGGACAATGTTGACCGGGAAACGCAGCAAGGGGAACCACGGCGGCATGTAGGTCGGCAAGCCCAGGGAACGCATGGCGCGCGGACCCAGGAACCCGCTCGTCACCGAAATGTGCTGCGCCCAGGCCAGACGTCGGCGCAACCGCGGCAAGGTGCGATAGTGCCAGGCCAGCGGGTCGTCGACCATGGGGACCGCCAGCTGTCTGGTGGACTCGTCGGGAATGGCGAGCGCCGTCAGGGTGTGGTAGAGCACCCGGATCCCGTCGCGGAAGCTACGGGGCAACCATTCGTCCTCCACGCCGATCAGCCAGCCCACGTAGCGGGTCAGGTGGGCGATGGCGTCGAGATCGCCCGGTGTCTGCGCGATGCCCATGCCGATGGCGCCGGCCGCCGGGGCGATCAGGGCGCCGACGAGGGTGGCGGCCATGTCCGTTTGGTTGACCGGCAGGCCCCATTCGTCTGCTCGCCAGTCCGGCATGGCTGCGACGTGCCGGCGCACGAAGGCATGGATCAGCCGGACCCGAAGTGTCGATTGATAGCCGATGCCACGCGGGGTCAGGCCGCCATCATCGATGACATCCATCGCCCACTGCATCGTCTCGGCGAACCGCTTATTCGAGCCCTTCTCGAGCGCACCGGTGCGCAGCAGGGTCTTGTTGAACCCGGAGAACTGATATCCACCGAGCAGCGACACGTCGCGCGCGATGTACATGCCGTCGGCCCCGCCCCTGCGCAGCGCCCGCTGGCCCCGGCGCAGCACGTCCCAATCGACCCACGCGGGCGGCGACTCGACCTGAACGAAGAAGTCGCGCAACGGTTGTGGCGCGTCCGGCATGCTGTCGATACCGTCGGCAAGCGCCTGGTCGAACAACGCCCGGGCGTGTGTCGCGCTGGTCGACGACATCCACTCGACGAGCTGATCCATCGGCGCGTCGCCAACCGTCAGGCGCTCGCCGAGCCGCTGCCATTGCCGCGGCGAGGGTCCGCGCACGCCCAGCATCATCGCCATCAGCCGCACGCCAGCGGGGACGGGACGGGGCCGGTCGGGATGGCGAGTGGGAATCCGCGACGTCATCTCGTCCTCCTGACCCCGGGCGCTTTGGATAACGGCTGTGATCCGAATCTAAAGCGCGAGTAAGGTGCTGTCAATGAAACGCGCGGAGGTGGTACGCGACTACGGCGGGATCAGCGCGGACGACCGCCGCGCCGAGCGCCGCCGCAAGTTGATCGCCGCCGGTCGCACGATCTGGGGCGAGTCGGGAGTCGCCGAGGTGACCGTGCGCGGCGTGTGCACCGCTGCCGGGCTCATCCCCCGCTACTTCTACGAGCAGTTCCCCAACCGCGAAGCGTTGCTGTTCGCGGTGTCCGACGACGTTCGCGACCAACTGCTCGCGGCCCTGGTGCACGCCGGGGTCGGTGATCCCGGGACGCTGACGGACAAACTCAGGTCCGCGCTGAAAGCATTTCTCGACATCATCGCCGCCGACCCGTACATCCACCGCATCGCCACCGACGACGTGAGTACCGTCGCCGGGCTGGCCCGGCACCGCACCAGCATCCTCGGGATGATCACCGATTCCGTCATCGAGCAGAGCCCCCAGGTTCTCGACGCGCCCCCGGCCGATCCCGCCGGATTGCGCCGGGGGGCTCAGTTCATCGTCGGCGGTGTGAATCAGATCATCGAAGCGTGGCTGCAGGACCCGGTGGAGAGCCCCGACGAACTCGCCGCGGCATGCGCCGACCTGTGCGTGGCCGTCGTCCGCTCGTCCGAGTAGCGGCGCGCCAGTAAGTGGGGCGCAAGTAGTTGGGGGCGAGCAGACGCAAAAGCCCCCTATTTCGGCACGAAATGGGGGCTTTTGCGTCTGCTCGCCACACCCCACTAGAGCAGCAGGTAGCGGTAGGCCGGCGAACCCGGCTGCAGGGTTTCCACGTGCATGTCGGTGGCCCGCATCCGCGCCAGCAACCCGTCCAGGTCCGCCGCGGATCCCAGTTGGATCCCGACGAGCGCCTCCCCCGTCTCGCGGTTGTTGCGCTTGACGTATTCGAACAAGGTGATGTCGTCACCGGCGCCCAGCACCTCGTCGAGGAACCGCCGCAGCGCTCCGGGCTCCTGCGGGAAGTCGACCAGGAAATAGTGCTTGAGGCCCAGGTGGACCAGCGACCGCTCCAGCACCTCGCCGTACCGGGACACGTCGTTGTTGCCGCCGGAGATCAGACACACCACGGTGGAGCCGGGTTCGACGTCGGCTTCCAGCAGGCCGGCCACCGACAGCGCCCCGGCGGGTTCGGCGATGATGCCCTCGTTCTGGTACAGGTCGAGCATCGCGGTGCACACCGCGCCCTCGTCGACGGTCGTGATCGACACCATGTCCCCCGCTGCCGACAGGGCCGCATACGGCAACGCGCCCGCGCGCGCCACCGCCGCGCCGTCCACGAACTGGTCGACGTGATCCAGGGTGACCGGCTCGCCGGCGGCCAGCGCAGCCATCATCGCAGCCGCGCCCGCGGGCTCGATCCCCAGCACCGCGGTGTTGGTGGTCCGTTCGGCCAGGTAGGTGGTGATACCGGCGATGCATCCGCCTCCGCCCACGGGCACCACCACCAGGTCGGGCTCGACGTCGAGCGCGTCCAGGATCTCGACCGCGATGGTGCCCTGACCGGCCATGGTGCGCAGGTCGTCGTACGGCGGCACCAGCGTGGCGCCGGTGCGGGCGACGTCGTCGCGGGCGGCTTCGGCGGCCCGATCGTAGGTGGATCCACCGACGATCAAGTCGATGAAACCGCCGCCGTGGTAGACGATCCGGTCGCGCTTCTGCCGGGGGGTCTTCGCCGGCACATAGACGCGGCCGTGCACCCCCAACGCCCGGCACGCGAACGCGAAGCCCTGCGCGTGATTACCGGCCGACGAGCACACCACCCCGGCCGCCAGCTCCTCGTCGGAGAGCTGCACCAGCAGGTTGTAGGCACCCCGCAGCTTGTAGGAGCGCACGACCTGCAGATCTTCGCGCTTGAGGTAGACCGCCGCGCCGGTAATGTCCGACAACCGGTCGCTGTACTGCAGCGGCGTAGGCGTGACCACCGCAGCAATCCGCTTGGCCGCCCCGTCGATGTCAGCCGCGCACAGCGGCAGATCGCGCGGGTTCTGGCTCAGTTCGGCGGACACCGGTCAATGGTGCCATGCCGCGGCAACGCCAGCTCAGCTCACCGGGGTCAGGACGAACACCGGGATTTGCCGGTCGGTCTTGGTCTGATACTCGGCGTAATCGGGCCAGGCCTCGACGGCCCGCTCCCACCAAGTGGCCTTCTCGTCGCCGAACACCTCGCGCGCGTCGTAGTCGCGGGCGACCGCGCCGTCTTGCAGTTCGACCCGGGGGTTCTTGGCGATGTTGTAGTACCAGACCGGGTTCTTCGGAGCGCCGCCGAGCGAGGCGACGACGGCGTATTCGCCGTTGTGCTCGACGCGCATCAACGGCGTCTTGCGAAGTTTGCCGGTCTTGGCGCCTACGGTGGTCAGGACGATGATGGGCTTGCCCTTCATGTCCGCGGCATCGGCCCCGCCGGATTCCACGTACTTGTCGGCCTGCTCACGGGCCCAATCCCACGGGCTGGGTGCGTATTCACCGGAAAGTGGCATGGCACCAACTCTAGGCCCGCTACGTACCTGCGTGGCCGACCACGGTCCGGGCCAGTTCCGCGATGCAATTGACCCGCCGGGTGGCGGTGGCGATCTCGTCGGCGAACTCCTGGCGCCGTTTGGCGAGATCGGCCTGGTCAGCGCCTTCGACCAGCTCGCGGTGCCGAGCCAGTCGCAGCGCGGTCTTGAACAGCTCCATCGATCGTGACTCGGCGTTGGCGATCCGGCGTTGCAGCTCCCACTGCTTGCCCACCTCGAGGCATTCAGTCAGGAACGCCTCCTCGTCCAGCGCCTCGTCTTCCAGGGCGGCCAGCCGATTGGCGACGATGTGGTAGGCGTCCAGGAACGGCCGCAGCACCAAATGCGCAAGCAACAGATCAGCGGACTCCAACAACCCCCGCACCTCGGCCGCGCTGACGCTCTTGGTGGTGTCCTCGACCGGACCGATCAACCGCACTTCGTCGGCCAGTTCCTTCTCGAACTGCGCCCGCGCCGAGAACAGGAACTCGAACTTCAGCAACTCGCGCAGCTGTAGCGCTTCGTCGCGCACCGCGGCGGGTGACACGTCGGCTCCGCCTTCGGAGGCCGCCAGCAACGCCAGCTCGGCGATGGCGCGGTCGACCAGGATGTGGATCGCGGTGTTGCGGTAGAACGCCGCGACCAGGTGCTGATCGGCGCCGATCCCCCACACCGCCTCGGTGCCGGCGTCGTACACGCTGACCACCCCGGAGGCCACCATCTGATGCAGCGTCCACCGGATCGTCGACTTGTTCGTCAGGTCGGCGGCCCCGGCCACCGCCCAGTCGCGGGCGGCGATGTAGCTGGCCAACGGTCGCACCGTGGCCAGCACCTCGCTGATGGACAGCGAACGGTCGGCGCCCAGCAGCGCCAGGCTCACCACCGCGGTCGGCGTGACCGGGGTGGCGCGGTTGATCCGGTGCTCGACGTCCAGCGCGATGCGTTCGACGACGGTGCCGGTTCCCGACGGGTCCGCCCGCAGTTCCTCGAGACGCTTGCGCAACGGCAGCGGCTCACCGAAGTCGAGATAGGCGCGGCCCAACCGTTCGCCCTGCTGTCGGGACAGCCGGACCAGGAACCGGAAGTCCTCCGGACGTTTGGTGGCGCCGTAAGCTTCGGTGGTCATCGCCTCCACCTCGTGCAGCTGGTCGTACACGATCGAGGTCGGCACCAAATACACCTCGGAGTCGTGGACTCCGTCCACGCCGGCACCCCCTCCCGGACCGTCGATTTCGTCGACGGCATCGGTCAGATAGCGCAGGATGCCGAACACCGGGGGGCGCAACTTGCCGGTCCGGGTGCGTCCGCCCTCAATCGACCAGGTGAGGTTGGTGTGGTTCTGCACCAGCTGCGCGGTGTAGGCGCGCAGCACGAACCGGTAGACCGGAATGTCTTTGGTCTGGCGGCGAATGAAGATCGTGCCGGTGCGCTTGGCGAAGCCACCCATCGGGAAGAAGTTCAGGTTGGCCCCGCCGAACGTGAACGCCGACGACAGCCGATTGGCCGCGATCTCCTCGGGCAACAACATGCCGTCCAGGTAGGACCGGTGGGAGAACGCGAACGCCAGCGTGGCCTTGCGGTCCAGCGCGCGCAGCTGCGCGATCTGGTCCTCGTCGACCAGCACGTCATACGCCCGCATCAGCCACCGGCTGAACCCGCGCCACGCCTGCACCGCCCGCTCGTCCAGCGACGCCGCCACTTCCCGCAGATAGCCGGCGGCCTCCACCCGCACGCTCTCGGGATCCCCGCCGAGTTCGTCGGCCAGCGCGTCCAGGCGCTCACCGAACCACTGCGCGTCCAGCAACTGGGTGACCGCGTCCGGATCCGTCGCCAACGGTGTGGTGGACTCGTCGACAATTCCGGTGCGCTGCAACAGCTTTCGCACCCCGCTGCGACCGACCTCCCGTGCAGTCACCGCTACTCCCCCTCCGCTCAGGCCGGCTGCGCGGACGCAGCCGCGGGTTCGTGAACGTCAGATCCCGGCTCGCTGGCGTACAGCTCCTCGATCTCGGCACCGTACTTGGCGTGGATCGGCTTGCGCTTGAGCTTCATCGTCAGCGTGATCTCGTCACCCCCGGGCTCCCACAGGGTGGGCAGGATGCGGAAACGCTTGACCTGCTCCACCCGTGACAGTTTCTCGTTTCCCGCGGCGACGCCCGCAGCGATCTGCGCGATCACCTCCGCGTCGGACGCGAGTGCCTCCGGTGACGGGTCGAGGCCGCGTTGGGCGGCATACGGGCCCACCGAGTCGGCGTCGAACACCAGCAGCGCGGTGTTGTAGGGCCGGCCGTCACCGATCGCGATCATCACCCCCACCATCGGGCAGGCGGCCACGATGGTGTTCTCGATGTTGGCCGGCGACATATTCTTTCCGGCCGCGTTGATGATGAGTTCCTTCTTACGATCCACCACCCGCAGGTAGCCGTCGTCGTCGATTTCGAAGATGTCGCCGGTGTGCAGCCACCCGTCGGAGTCGATCGCTTCGGCGGTCTTGGCGGGTTCCTTGCGGTAGCCCTTCATCACCAGCGGCCCACGGACCAGGTACTCACCGTCGTCGGCGATCCTGCCTTCCAGGCCGGGAAACAGTTTGCCGACGGTGCCCAGGCGTGCGTCGCGCGGATGGCTTGCGGTGGCGGCGCAGCTGAGCTCGGACATCCCCCAGAGCTCGGCGATCGGGATGCCGATGCCGGTGAAGAACGCCAGCGTCTCCTTCGGTATCGGAGCCGCCCCGGAGACCGCCCACCGCAGTTCGCCGAAGCCCAGCTTCTCGCGGAGCTTCGACAGCACCAGTTCGTCGGCCTGGTCCCACTCGGCCGCGTCGTCCTCCGACATCGGCTCACCGGCCAGCAGCTTTTGCGCACGTTTGTCCGCCACCGACATGGCCCACTGCAGCGCCGCCCGCTTCGTCTCGTCGGACTCGTTGGCGACGGTGAATTCGATTCCCGCCTTGAGCTTTTCCCACACCCGGGGCACCGCGCCCCAGACGGTCGGCCGGGCGTCGGGCAGTGCCCCGACGATTGCTCGCGGGTCGGAGACCGTCGTGATCTGCGTTCCGAAGATCTCCTGGGAGTACAGGCAGCACATCCGGTCGGCGATGTGCGCCGTGGGCAGGAACGACGTGCCCCGGTCTCCGAACTCGACGCCCAGCACGTCGTCCAGACCGTACCCCTCGAACAGCAGGTTGGAGTGGGTCATTTCCACACCCTTGGGGTTCCCGGTGGTGCCGGACGTGTAGATGAGGGTGACGATGTCGTCGGGTTGCACTGCGCGCCAGGTCGATTCGAAGTCGAAGTCTTCGGCGGCGGCTTGGTACAGGTCGTCTATCGAGAGGGTGCCCTCGGGGTGGCCGTCGATGCAGATGATGTGCTCGATCGGGGCGCCGCTGGCTCGGATCCGGTCGACGTACTGTTCCTCGCAGATCACCACCTTGGTGCCGGCGTTGTCGAACACGTAGGTCAGCTGTTCGGCGGGCAGGGTGTTGTACACCGAAAACGACGTGGCGCCAACGTGTTGCGCGCCGACTTCGAGCGGGTAGAACTCCACCCGGTTGGCCATCATCAGCGACACGGTGTCGCCGCGCTTGATGCCGAGACCGGTCAGGCCGGCCGCCACCTGGCGGACCTGGTCTGCGTACTCACGCCAGGTCACTGTCTGGGTGTTGCCGGGGGTGCGCAGGGCCACCGCGTCGGGATCGACCGCCGCGGTGCGCTGAAACGCCTCACACAGGGTGGCCGGTCGCTCGGATGGGGTCGTCACACGGGTAACCCTACGTCCTTCGTCCGCGGGCGCCGAGAGTGAATATCACGACGCAACACGCCGATTGATCGTCGTTGAGTTCACTTTCGGCAGGCAGGCGCGTAGTAGGTGCACGACGACGAGCAAGAACGCACATGTGCCGAGGGTCGTACCCCTGACAGCGGACGACCCCCTCGTCGGGTTCGTCCTGGTCGACGACATTGTGCAGCTCTACCACGATGAACTCACTGAATTGCTCGGCACACTATCTCCGCCGACAATGCAGGAAATCAGCAAAGCGCTTCGCATCGCACTGCCTTGAGCGCATCCATGCAATCTCGCCACTCGTTTCTGAGCGAAAGCGCTGAGCGTACGTCTGCCGCGTCGCGACCGTCACGCTGGTGTTGCGTTCGAACGTGAGCGCGGCGCTGGCGTGACGTTCGGCGCAGCTCGGAATGGATGCGCCGCCGGCCTAACTCCCCAAACACCCCGGGCCGAGTAGTTCCTTGAGGTCCCCCATTAGCGCCGGCGACGGCGTCACCCGCAGCGCCTGATCGAGCTCGAGCGTGGTGATCCGGTCACCGCTGATCAGCCGCAGATGAACCTGCGCGGTGCCGGGGTGGCGGGCCAGCACCTGCTTGAGGGCGGTGACCTTGTCGATGGTGCACTGCCGGGTCGGCAGGCTGACCGCCAGCGGCCGGTTGGGCTGAGCGTTGGTGAAGTCGGGCACCACCAGTTCGTTGGCGATCAAGCTGATGCGGTCGTCGCGAATGGCCACTTTGCCGCTGACCAGCACCACCGCGTCGTCGGCGATGTCGGCGCCGAAGGTGGAGTAGGTGTGCGGGAAGAACATCACCTCGATACCGCCAGTCAGGTCTTCCAATTGCGCTGACGCCCATGGCATCCCGTTCTTGTTGACCCGACGGTTCACCGACGCCAGGATGCCGCCGACGCGCACTTGCGCATCGTTGGGTACATCGCCGTCGAGGATCGCCGGGATCTGCGTATCGACCTGCCCCGCCAGCAGGTGCGCCACTCCGTTGAGCGGATGACCGGACACATACAGGCCCAGCATCTCCCGCTCCAACGCGAGCTTGTGCTTGTCCTCCCACTCGTCCTCGGGCACCCGGATGGTGAACACCGATTCGACGCCCGAGTCGCTGCCACCGAACAGGTCGAACTGCCCCATCGCCTCGGCCTTCTTGGTGCCCAGCACGCTGTCGACGGCATCGGTGTGCACCAGGAACAGACCCTTGCGAGCGTGCCCCAGGGAGTCGAACGCCCCGGCCTTGACCAACGACTCGGTGACTTTCTTGTTGCACGCCGAGATGTCGATCTTGTTCAGATAATCCGAGAAGTCGGTGAACTTGCCTTTCTCGTTGCGGGTGCCGATCAGCGAGGCCACCACATTGGCCCCGACATTGCGCACCGCACCGAGACCGAAGCGGATGTCGTTGCCCACCGACGCGAAGTTCTGCACCGACTCGTTGACGTCGGGCGGCAGCACGGTGATCCCCAGCCGGCGGCAGTCCGCAAGATAGACCGCCGCCTTGTCCTTGTCGTCGCCGACCGAGGTGAGCAGGCCGGCCATGTACTCACCCGGATAGTTGGCCTTGAGGTAGGCCGTCCAGTAGGAGACCAACCCGTACCCGGCTGCGTGGGACTTGTTGAACGCATACCCGGCGAACGGAAGAATGGTGTCCCACAAGGCTTTCACCGCTTTTTCGGAGAAGCCGTTGGCGTTCATGCCCTCGTAGAAACCCTTGTATTCGGCCTCGAGCACCTCGAGCTTCTTCTTGCCCATCGCTTTGCGCAGCACGTCGGCCTTGCCCATGCTGTAGGAGGCGACCTTCTGCGCGATGAACATGATCTGTTCCTGGTAGACGATCAGACCGTAAGTCTCGGAGAGGATTTCGCGCAGCGGCTCTTCGAGTTCGGGATGGATCGGCTTGATCGGCTGCCGCTTGTTCTTGCGGTCGGCGTAGTCGTTGTGGGCGTTCATGCCCATCGGTCCGGGGCGGTACAGCGCCAATACGGCGACGATGTCGTTGAATTCGGTGGGCTGCATGCGGCGCAGCAGATCGCGCATCGGCCCGCCGTCGAGCTGGAACACTCCCAGCGTGTCGCCGCGACCGAGCAGTTCGTAGGTGGCCTGGTCGTCCAAAGGCAGCGACTCCAGGTCGAGATCGATGCCCCGGTTGGCTTTGATGTTCTCCAGCGCGTCGCCGATGATCGTCAGGTTCCGCAGGCCCAGGAAGTCCATCTTCAGCAGGCCGATGGCTTCACACGAGGGGTAGTCCCAGCCGGTGATGATGGCGCCGTCCTGCGGTCGTTTCCACAGCGGGATGGCCTCGGTCAGCGGCTCGCTGCTCATGATCACCGCGCAGGCGTGCACACCCGCGTTGCGGATCAGGCCTTCCAGGCCGCGCGCGGTCTGGTAGATGGTCCGCACGTCCGGATCGGACTCGATCAGGCCGCGGACCTCGGCGGCTTCCTTGAACCGCTCGTGGGCCGGGTCGGTGATCCCCGACAGCGGAATGTCCTTGGCCATGATGGGCGGCGGCAGCGCTTTGGTGATTCGGTCGGCGATCGCGAACCCGGGCTGCCCGTAGTGAATGCGCGCCGAATCCTTCAGTGCGGCTTTGGTTTTGATGGTGCCGAAGGTGATGACCTGGGCGACGCGGTCGTGGCCCCACTTCTCGGCGGCGTAGCGCACCATCTCGCCGCGACGACGGTCGTCGAAGTCGATGTCGATGTCGGGTGCCGACGGGCGCTCCGGATTCAGGAAGCGCTCGAACAGCAGACCGTGCGGGATGGGGTCGATGTTGGTGATCCCCATCGCGTAGGCGACCAGGGAGCCCGCCGCCGATCCACGTCCCGGCCCGACCCGGATGTCGACCGATTTCGCGTAGTTGATCAGGTCGGCCACGATCAGGAAGTACGCCGGGAAGCCTTTGTCGCAGATGACCTTGATCTCGTATTCGGCGCGGTCGAGGTACTCCTGGCCGACGCCGGCCGGGAAACGCCTGTCGAGCCCGGCCATCACCTCGTGACGCAGCCACGAAGCCTGGTCGTATCCGTCGGGCACGGGGAAGATCGGCATCCGGTCGCGTGGTGTCCACACGTCGGCGTAGGACTGGACCCGTTCGGCGATCAGCAGGGTGGAGTCGCAGGCCCCGGGGACCTCGTCGTCCCAGAGCCGGCGCATCTCGGCGGCGGACTTGAGGTAGTAGCCGTCGCCGTCGAACTTGAACCGGTTCGGGTCCGACAGCGTCTTGCCGGTCTGCACGCACAGCAACGCCTCGTGGTTGTGGGCGGCTTCGCGGGTGACGTAGTGACAGTCGTTGGTGGCCAGCGGCCGGATGTTGAGTTTGCGGCCGATCTCGAGCAGTCCCTGCCGGACGCGCTGTTCGATCGAGATGCCGTGGTCCATCAACTCCAGGAAAAAGTTGTCGGCGCCGAAGATCTCCTGCCACTTGGCGGCGGATTCCAGGGCTTCGCGCTCATGGCCGAGGCGCAGCCGGGTCTGCACTTCACCGGACGGGCAGCCGGTGGTGGCGATGATGCCTTCGGCGTGCTCGGCGATGAGCTCGGCGTCCATCCGCGACCACTTGCCGAGTTGGCCCTCGAACGAGGCCAGCGACGACAGCCGGAACAGGTTGCGCAGGCCGGTCGCGTTCTCGGCCATCAACGTCATGTGCGTGTAGGAGCCGCTGCCCGAGACGTCGTCGCCCTTCTGGCTGGGATCACCCCAGGTGATGCGTCGGGTGTCGAATCGGGACGCGGGAGCGATATAAGCCTCGACCCCGATGATCGGCTTGACGCCGGCCTTGGTCGCCGAGTTGTAGAACTCGCTGGCGCCGAACATGTTTCCGTGGTCGGTCATCCCGACCGCGGGCATCCCCAGCCGCGTCACCTCGTCCAGCATCGGCGTGATCTTCGCGGCACCGTCGAGCATCGAATACTCGGTGTGGTTGTGCAGGTGCACGAAGGAGGACTCATTCATAGGGACGCCAGTCTATGACCGCCCACCGACACGTTCTCGGCGTGTCGCAGAACGTGTCTTGAGCGATTTTCAGCCGTAGAGCTCGAGGAAATTATCCAGCGACTTTTTCACGTCACCTTTGGCCGCGCGGGCCGCGACGGACCCGATCGGACCGAACAGGGCGGGTCCGCCCAGGTCGACGGACAATCCGAGGGTGGAGGCATCCCCATGTGCCTTGACGGTCAGGGTCACCTTGTACTTTGCCCCGCCTTTGCCCTCCCCCGACATCGCGACCGAGTGTGGCGGGTCCCACTTGGTGATCGTCCAGGTCACCCGGTTGCGCAACTTCTTGGAGCGCGCGACACCCACGATCTGGGTGCCCTCGGTGATCTCGCTGACGTCGGGCACGTCGCTGCGCCAGCCTTCGTGCAGCACCAGCCAGTCGCCCAGCGTCGAAAGGTCCGAGACGTGTTCCCACATCTCCTGCGGGGTCATCGGCGCGTCCAGGGTCAGGTCAACAGAAGCCATGGCGGTGAGCGTAACGCCGGTGGTGCGCGCCGGATACGCTCGGCGACGAAGCGGAGGGTCGGGTAGTGGTCGAGAATCGGGCGGGTTCGCAGTTCGGACCGTATCGGTTGGTCCGGCTGCTGGGCGCCGGCGGCTTCGGCGAGGTCTACGAAGCCGAAGACACCGCCATGCACCGGGTGGTGGCGCTCAAACTGCTGAGCAGCACGTTTTCGCTGAACCCGGTGTTTCGTGAGCGACTGTTCCGGGAGGCGCGGACCGCTGGGCGGCTGCGTGAACCGCATGTGCTGCCGATCCACGGCTGCGGTGAGATCGACGGACAGGTCTACATCGACATGCGGTTGGTGCGCGGGGTGGACCTGGAGACGGTGCTGCGCCGGGACGGCCCGCTGGTGCCGGCGCGCGCTGTGAACCTGGTGAGTCAGATCGCCGGCGCTCTGGACGCCGCGCACGCCGAGACGGTGCTGCACCGCGACGTCAAACCCGCCAACATCCTGTTGTCCGGGGACGACTTCGCGAGCCTGGTCGACTTCGGTCTGGCCAGCGCCGCCGGCGAAGCCCGGCTCACCCGGACCGGCAAGGCCGTCGGCACCTTCGATTACGTTGCCCCGGAACGCCTTTCGCAGCACCCGGTGATCGACCACCGCAGCGACGTGTACGCGCTGGCCTGCGTGCTCTACGAACTGCTGACCGGTGAGACGCCCTATGCGCAACACCAGGACCTCAGCGCGCTGATCAACGCTCACCTGACCGTGCCGATTCCGCGGCCCAGCCAAGCCCGGGCCGGCATCCCCGCCGCGCTGGACGAGGTCGTCGCGAAGGGCATGGCCAAAAACCCCGACGATCGGTACCCCAGCGCGGGCGAACTCGCCGGGGCCGCCCAGCGCGCCCTCGGCCCCGCCGCCACCACCCGTGAGTGGGCGATCACGCCGCCGCCCCCACCACCGGCGCCCCGACCGCTCCCGCCGCCGGCCTGGGCCCACCCCCCGGGCCGAAAACCGATCCGCCGCAAGGTGATTGCCGTCACCGCGGCAACTGTGGTGGCCGCGGTGGCAGTGGCCGCGATGGTGGCAATCGCGCGCCGGCCCGCGCCGTCACAGTCCACGAGCACCAGCACGTCGCGCCCCTCGTCGAGCGTCCCGACCGTGTTGAAATATCCCGACCTGGTCAAGGCGCGCGGCGTGGCCGTCGACGGCGCCGGCAACGTCTACGCCACCGAGCTGACCAACCGCTCCCCCAACGGCCGGGTGCTGAAGCTGGCCGCCGGCCAAAGTTCCCCCACCGAATTGCCGTTCGGGGAGCTCTTCGCCGAGGGGGTGGCGGTGGATTCGGCGGGCAACGTCTACGTCGCCGACTCCCACGCGCCGGGAGTGTGGAAATTGGCGCCGGGCGCGCGCGGGCCCACTCCGATGCCGTTCGGGCACCTCGGACGGCCACTGGGTGTGACGGCGGGCAGGGACGGCAGTCTCTACGTCACCGACGGGGCGCTGCGACAGGTGCTCAAGCTGGCGCCCGGCGCCTCGAGCCCGACCGTGCTGATGCCCACCACCCCGTTGAACACGCCCGTCGGGATCGCGGTGGACGACGACGGCAACCTCTACATCGCCGACAGCGACGACCGGCATGTGTTGAAGCTGCCCGCCGGTGCCGACACCCCCACCGAACTACCGTTCGCCGGACTGCAGCAGCCCTACGGTGTGGCGGTGGACAAGAAGGGCAACGTCTATGTCTCCGACATCGAAGGTCGCGGCATCTTCAAGCTGGCCGCCGGCGCGACCAGCGCCACCCAGGTGACCTTCCCCGGGTTGAACTACCCGTTCGGGGTGGCGACCGACAAGGACGGTGACCTGTTCGTCGTCGACTGTCACCGCGGCGACGACTGTGCCACCGGTAAAGTCCTGGAACTGGGTGCCGCGCAATGACTTCTGCCCCGCGAGTGGGTTCCCGGTTCGGGCCGTATGTACTGCGCCGGCTGCTGGGCAGCGGTGGGTTCGGGGAGGTCTACGAAGCCGAAGACACCGTCATGCACCGGGTGGTCGCACTGAAACTGTTGTCCAGCAGCTACTCTCACAATCCGGCGTTTCGGGAACGGCTCTTCCGCGAGGCCCGCACCGCCGGGCGGTTGCACGACCCGCACGTGGTGCCGATCCACGGCTGCGGTGAGATCGACGGGCAGCTCTACATCGACATGCGGCTCATCGAGGGCACCGACTTGCAGAGCACGCTGGAACGCGGCGGGGCGCTGGGCGCGGCGCGCGCGGTGCATGTGGTGCGGCAGATCGGCGCCGCGCTGGACGCCGCGCACGCCGAAACGGTGATCCACCGCGACGTCAAACCCGCCAACATCCTGCTCGGCCGTGACGACTTCGCCTGCCTGGTCGACTTCGGGCTGGCGAACGCCGCCACCGACACCAAGCTCACCAGCGAGGGCACCACGGTCGGCTCGTTCGCCTACCTGGCCCCGGAACGTCTCGCCTCCGGGCAGGTCACCGCGGGCGCCGACATCTACGCGCTGGCATGCGTGCTGTACGAATGCCTGACCGGGGTGACACCGTATGAGAATCGAACGGAGATACCGGCTTTGGTGGCTGCACACCTGGCGTCGCCACCGCCGCAGCCCAGTCGGGAACATCCCGGCATACCGGTCGGTTTCGACGAGGTCATCGCCCGTGGCATGGCCAAGGACCCCGCGGCCCGCTACCGCAGCGCCGGCGAATTGGCAGCGGCAGCGCAGCGCGCGTTGAGCACCCCGGTGAATCAGTGGACGCCGCGACAGGTTACGAACACCCAGCCCTGGACGCATCCGAAACCGTTGCGGCGCAAGTCTAGTCGACGCGCGCTGTGGACAGCCGCCGCCGTCGCGGTGGTCGCCGTCGTCGTCGCGACCGTCGCGGTGCTGGCTTGGCCCGCCCCGAACCGGCACGCCGATCCCAGCGGCAGCGCCGCGCCGCAGACCGCCAGCACCGCCCCGGCGTCCACCAGCACGGCGCCGACCTTGAACGCCACCCGGTTGCCGGTCCTCGGAAACGGCCAGCTGAGCGGTGTGACGGTCGGGCCCGGCGGTGACGTCTACGTCGTCGACACCAGCAGCACCCGGATCTACAAACTGGCCCCCGACTCCACGGCGCCTGTCGAGCTGCCCTTCCGCGGACTCAGCCGGCCCAAACGCGTGAGCGTGGACACGGCCGGCGGCGTCTACGTCACCGACCTGCCCCGCGAAGGAGGCGGCAGAGTCTACAAATTGGCTCCCGGTTCCACCGACCAGGTCGAGTTGCCGTTCGGCCGACTCGTTCCCAACGGCATCGCGGTAGACCCTGCCGGCACGGTCTACGTCGCCGCCAACGACCGGGTGCTCCAGCTCGCACCCGGTGCGGCTGCTCCGACCGTATTGCCTTTCGGCAGTGGATTTTTCGAGGACGTGGCGGTGGACGGCGCCGGCAACGTCTACGCCCTGCAGGCGGGTCGGGTGCTCAAGTTGGCCCGCGGGGACACCGACCCGGCCCAGGTTCCGTTCGGACAGCTCGGCAGGGCGCAGGGTGTGGTGGTCGACGGTCAGGGCAACATCTACGTCGTCGACAACGCAGACAACATGGGGCGCTTGGTCAAACTCGCGGTGGGCGCGGCGACCCCGACGCTGTTGTTCGCACCGGAGAACCAGCCGTTCGGCGGTATAGCCGTCGACGCGGCCGGCGGCATCTACCTGACCGAGAACAACCGACTGCTCAAGGTCGGGCCGGGCTGATGGGCGATACCCCGAGCGGCGACCTGAAAACCATACTGGTGCAACATGGTCCGCTGGATCCGGCGCGTGCGGTCGACGTGGTGCGCCGGGTCGCGGCCGCGATCGACGCCGCCCACGCCAACCGGACCGGCCACCGCAACGTCACGACGACTGCCATTCTGCTGGCCGGTGACGGGTCGGTGTACCTGAGCGACACCGGCGGGGCCACGCCGTCAGCCGACCGGACCCGAGTGCTGGTCACCGACAGCGGGGCGGCCTATCGTGCCGACATCCACGCGCTGGCACAGGTGCTCTACGAATGCCTGACCGGGCACCCGCCGGATCCCGCCGGGCCGGTCCCACCCCCCAGCGTTCAGCGCCCCGGCGTCCCCGCCGGCCTCGACGCCGTCATCGCCCGCGGCCTGGCCGCCAATCCCGACGACCGGTACCGCAGCGCCACCGAGCTGGTGGCCGCGGCACAGGGCGCCCTGGCCGACAAGCCCGCGCGACCTTCCCAGGCAGCCACCCGCTCGTTCGAACTGCCGCAGCCGGTCGTGCCCAGTCCACAACCGCCGCAATGGGATCCGATCCACGGACGTTCGCCGACGGTGTCCTACCCGCCCTCGCGTCCTGTCCAGCTGGCGCCGCCGCGGCGACGACGGCGCATCGGTCCTCTGGTTGCCGCCGTCGTCATCGTCGCCGCCGTCGTGGCCGGCGCCATTGCAATCCCGCGGTTGGCCCACCGCGGCGATCGGGCCGCTCCCACCACGAGCACCGCCCCGCCGCGACGCACCTATACCGCGCAACCCACCGTGTTGCCGTTTCCCGGCCTCTATCCCACCAAGAGCGTCGCGGTGGACGGTGCCGGCAATGTCTATGTGCTGGCCTCCGTCGTCCCGGCCGCCGACGCCGGCCCATTCGAGTCAGCGCCGGCGAAGCTGTGGAAGCTGGCGTCGGGCGCCGGCGGCGCGACCTCCCTGGACGTCACCGGCGCCAACTTCCGTTCGGCGACAGACCTGGCGGTCGACACGGCCGGCAACATCTACTACAGCGACGACGCCCAGGTCTATCTGCTCGAGTCGGGCAAGACCAGCCCAATTCGGTTGCCGTTCCGGGGTTTTTCCTCGATAAAGGCCATCGCGGTCGACCAGGCCGGCAACACCTATGCGGCCGGGGCCCTGATGAGTGACGGCACAGATCTGAAGTACGGGGCGAAGAAGCTGGCTCCGGGCGAGAACCGGCCGACCGACCTGTCCTTCCAGAACCTGTTTCTGCCGCGCGGGATGGCCGTCGACAAGGACGGCAACGTCTATGTGTCTTCCGCCATCAAGGGCGCCGGCCGCGGTCAGGTCCTCAAACTTGCCGTCGGAGCAACCAGCCCCGTCGCGTTGACCATCCCCGGACTCATCGAGCCGAATCACATCGCGATCAGCAGCGCGGGAGACATCTTCGTCGGCGACGGATTCGGCAAGGGCTTCTTCCAGTTGCCCCCGGCGGGCAGAGCTGTCGAGGTGCCGCTGGGCGGCCACACCAGCGGCGTCGCGGTGGATTCCGAGGGCACCGTCTACGTCCTCACCTCGGCGCGGTCAGATCGATCCGACAAGATCGTCAAACCAGGCCAAGTGCTCAAGATCGCGCCCGACCGTTAGCAACTCGGTACGCCAGGTTCGCGCGGTTTTTCAGGGGCCGGTTGCGGTACCGTCCGAGCCATGAGCTTGCCATCGGCGCGTGAATTCTTGACGTCCGCGGGGTTCGGCGGCGCCGCGGCCCTGACCGTCGCCATCATCCTCGCGGTCATCGCGTATTTCGCCGCGCGCCGGGCCGCCCGACGGGAAGAGGCGCAGACCGAACAGCGTGAGCGCCACCACCAGGAACTGCGCGAAGACGAGCAGCGCAGCGCGGCGCTCGCCCGCTGCTGGCAGCGGCTGGTGTGGGTGGTGGAAACCGCGGGGATCGAACCGGCCGCCAGCGAGAACGCCACGTTGGGCCTCGGCCCGGAATTGGCGCTGGAACTGCTGCGCGGGTTGTTGCGCGACGCCGAGCACCTCGGCGACGACACGTTGGCCCGGTCGGTGACGGTGTATATGAACCAGTTCTCGCTGGTGCTGGCACAGCAGGCCGGTCCGCTGTCCCAGTTCACCGCCCGGCAGGGATCACGACGGGACGCCCCGGCGCCGCGGGAGGCCCCGGCGACGCGTGAGGCCCCGGCGCCGCGTGAGGCCCCGACGCCGCGTGAGGTGGCCGCCGATCCCGCCGAGGACGGCGCCGCCGAACCCGCCGGCAAAGGAAGGCGCCGTCACGCGTGAGCACTACCCGGCAACACATCGAGGACCTCGACCCCGCGGCGTGGGCGGCGTTGACCAAACGCGCCGCGGCGGATGCGGTGTCGGCCGCCGAACGGCAGGGCCAGCAGCCGCCCACCGAGTTGGTCGCGCTCGCGGCGATGAGCGAGCGCGAGTTGATCGACCACCGCCAACGCTCCGGCCCGGCACGCAAGCGACTCTCGCCGGTGATGCGGTTGGTCGAGGCCGACCACATGCGGGTTGCGGCCGAGGGCCAAGCGCGGGAGGCCCAGCAGGGCCGCAAGGACGCCGAAGCGGCCGTGTCGATGGCGCGGGCGCAGGCCGAACAGTCGGCCCGGGTGGCCACCGCCGCGCGCGAACGGGTTCGTCAGGTGCAGGCGCAAGCCGCTCAGCGGGAGGAAGAGTGGGCGGCCGAGCGGGCAGCCGCCCAGCAAGCTGCCGAGCAGCGGGAGACGGAACACGCCGCCGAGCGGACGGCCGCCCAGCGAGCTGCCGAGCAGCGCGAGGCGGAACGCGCCGCCGAGCGCGCGGCCGCCCAACGAGCCCTGGAACAGGTGCAGGCCGAACTCGCCCAGGTCCGCGCCGACACCGCCGCCGAACTCGCCACCGCCGCCGAACAGATCAGCGCCGCCGAAAGCCGGGCCGAACAACGGCTGGCCGAGCGCACCGAGGACCGGGCGACTGGTCGTCAAGCCTTCGAACAGGTACGCGCCGAGCTCGACCGGGTCCGCGCGGACACCGCGGCCGAGATCGCCGCGGCCACAACGAAAGTCACCGCAGCTGAGGCTCGCGCCGAGCAGCGGGTCGCCGAACGTGCAGCCGCACGCGAGAGCGCCCAGCGCGCCCTGGAAGAAGTGCGCCTCGAACTCGAACAGATCCGCGCCGACGCCGCAGCCGAAGTCGCGTCAGCCCGCGGACAGGCCAAAGGCGCGATCACGGCCGCGCAGCGGGCCGCCGAGACCGAAGTGGCCCGGATCAAGGCCGAAATGGAGCAGCTACGGTCGGCCGCCGCGGCGGAATTGACCAAGACCCGCGGGCAGGCCGGCGAACAGGTCACGTCCGTGCGCGAGGCGGCTGCGGCCGAAGTGGCGCGGGTCCGCGCCGAAGCCGACGAAGCCAAAGCCGCCGTCACCCAGGCACGAACCGAGATCGCGGAATTACGCGCGAGCTCGGCGGCCGAACTGGCCGCCGTTCGCGAGCAAGCCGGCGCACAGATCGAGGCCGCACGCGAAGCTGCGCAGGCCGAAGTCGAGGCCGCCCGGGCGAATTTCGCAGCCGACCCCGCGGAAGCGTCGCCGCACCTATTGACGATCCCTGTTCCGCCGCTGGGCATCTCCGCCCACACCGGGAGCATCGAGCAAGCGGTTTCCACGGTGCGCCAGATCGATCACCTGTTGGACGCCGGGGGCGGTGACGTCGAGGCGGTGCGCGGCCTGGTACAGACCGCGCGGGCAGAGGCGCAAGACCTGGCCGAGCAGTTGCACAATCTGCCCGCGCGGTATCAGGCGCCGTGGCAGGTCGAGGCCGCCGAAGGTTACGCGGCCGCCGCCGCCAATGCTTATGGCGCTCTGCTGCAACGGATCTCGACCCTGACCGACCAACTGCGCGGTTCCGACGCCGATGCGGTCCCGCTGGTCACCAGTTGGCTGGACGACCACCCGTGGCGACGGGCGTAGCGCCGAGCGGTCAGCGTCCGGGCCCACCGCGCAGTGCGTTGCCGATCCGGATCCCCGGCAGTAGCAGAGTACGCGGGATGAGCCGCCCGCTGGTGCTGACGACCTTGGGCACCACCCCCGGCACCACGGTGCGCTTACCGGCCAGCATTCCCTGGATTGCTTGCTCGGCAACGTCTTCCGGCGAAGTCTGAAACAGCGGCAGGCTGAACCGCTCGGCGTCGGCGATCTGCGCCCACTCGGTGGGTACCGGCCCCGGACACAGCGCGGTCACCGACACCCCCGTGCCGTGCAGCTCCTCTTGGACGGCCTCGGAGAATGTCAGGACAAACGCTTTGGTGGCCGAGTACACCGCCATATACGGGATGGGCTGGAATCCGGCGATGGAGGCGATGTTGAGCACCGCCCCCGCTCCGCGCTCCACCATGCCGGGCAAGGCGGCGTGCGTGAGTTCGGTCAAGGCCAGCGCGTTGAGGGTGACCTGCTCGCTCTCCCGCTCGAACGGCGACTCCCAGAAGTTGCCGCTGGTACCGAATCCCGCGCTGTTGCACAGCCCGGCAATCGAGTCGCTGCGCAATCGATCGATCAGTTTCGAGCGGGAGTCGGTGTCCGACAGGTCCAGGGGCAACACCTCGACCTCGACTTTGTGCTCGCCGCGCAGCTTTTCGGCCAATTCGTCCAGGCGTTCCCGGCGACGGGCGACCAACATCAGCGGAAAGCCGCGTTGCGCAAGGCCTTTGGCCAGTTCGGTGCCGATCCCCGAGGAGGCGCCGGTGATGACGACGGTGGTCTGTTTGTTCGGTTTGGGAAGGCTCATGATGTCACCAGTGGATTCCGCGGGTCGCCTGCAGGAAGGTCTCGCTTCGCTTGTCGAATTGTTCGGTGTCCGTTGAGGATTCGCTTCCCTTGGCGGCCGAGGAGTCATCGAACATGCCGAACGCGCGGTTGCGCACCCGGTCCATCACGGCCGGGTTGACGGCGTCGGCGACGGCGGCGAACTGCCCGAACGGGGAACTGGCCCGACGGGGCCGGTGGATCAGCGCGTCGGTGATCACGCCGGCCGCCTGATCCGGCGTCAGCGCCGGGAACTTGTCGTACATCTTGGTGGGGCTGATCATCGGCGTACGCACCAGGGCCATGTGCACGGTGGTGAAACGGACGTTGTCGCTGACCGTCTCGGCCTGCAACGCGTCACACAGGCTGTCCAGCGCCGCCTTGCTGGCGATGTAGGCCCCGAACCGCGGCGCCCGCGTCTGCACGCCGACCGAGGAGACGTTGATGATCTGCCCGAAGCCGCGTTCACGCATGCCGGGAATGAACTTGAGGATCAACTGGACCGCGCCCAGGTAGTTCAACTGGATGGTCCGCTGGTAGTCGTGGATCCGGTCGTAGGACAGCGCCAGTGAACGCCGGATGGAACGCCCGGCATTGTTGACCAGGATGTCCACCCCGCCAAGTTCCTCGATCACCTTGTCGGCCATCTCGGCGATGGCGTCCACGTCGGACAAATCGCACGGGTAAACGTGCGCGGTGCCGCCGTTGGCTCGGATGTCGTCGGCGACCTTGTCCAGGTTCTCTTTGGTGCGCGCGACCAGTGCCACGGTGCCGCCGGCTTCGGCGATCTTGTGTGCGGCGGCCTCACCGATGCCCGACGACCCGCCGGTGATCAGCGCGACCTTGCCCTCGACGGCCTCGTTGAGCGAGCGGCCCTGTACGGCATCGAGCAGGTTCCGCCAGTAGAACGGACGGTACCGTCCCGCGGAGTTCGGCGTGTTGATCAGGTTGGACACAGCAGCGAACGGTTTCTCGACCAGGTTCGTGAGGTCACCGAGATTCATTGACAGTTGCTCCTGATGGCGGTGTGGATGGTGTGACACAGGTCATACAGCCAACCTAGGATATCGACCGATGAATAGGTACCGATTGCGGATGCCGAGAAAGCTTGCCCCCGTACTGATCGCCGTGATTGCGGCCGGTCTCGGCGGTTGCGGTTCGCGACCGGCGCATACCGGCTCGTCGACCACGAGTTCGTCGCCGGGTCTGTCGGCCAGCGTCACGACCACCTTGCCGACCCCGGTGTTGGACTGCGCGCGATCCACCAACAAAGCCCAGCAACTGGTGTGTAGTGACCCCGAACTGACAGTCCTGGACCGCCGGGCGCAGACCGCCTATCAGCAGGCGCTGGCACGTCCCGGGGCAGACCAGGCAACGCTGGCGACGGCGCAGCACGCCTTCCTGACCGTGCGCGACGGGTGCGCCGATTTCGTCGACATCCGGACCTGCCTCGCCGAGGCCTATCAGACACGACTGGTGGAGTTGGCCATCGCCGACCCGGCCACGGTCGCGCCGCCGGTCGCGACATACAACTGTCCGGCGGACGAGGGACCCTTGACCGCCCAGTTCTACAACGAACTGGATCCGAAAGCGGCAGTGCTCAATTGGAAGGGCACGCGCATCATTCTGTTCATCCAGCCGTCGGGCAGCGGCGCACGCTACGGACGTCAAGGGTCCGAATACTGGGAGCACCAGGGTGAAGTCACGCTGAACCTCAACGGCATCAATTTCGTGTGCCGCACTCAGTGAGCATGCGGCGCACATTCGAAGACTTGGTGGCAGAAGCCGATTCGGCATCGGTGGACGGCTGGGACTTCTCCTGGCTCGACGGGCGCGCGACCGAACAGCGCCCGTCGTGGGGGTATCAGCGGCTGATGAGCAGCCGGTTGGCCGGCGTCTCCGCCGCGCTGGACGTGCAGACCGGAGGCGGCGAAGTGCTGGCCGGGGCGGACACCTTCCCCCCGACCATGGCCGCCGTGGAGTCCTGGCCGCCCAACGCGGCGTTGGCGACCCAACGTCTGCATCCGCGCGGCGTCGTGGTGGTGGCAACCCCGACCGAGTCGCCGCTGCCGTTCGCCGACGAGGCCTTCGACCTGGTGACCAGTCGGCACCCCAATACCGTCTACTGGACCGAGATCGCGCGGGTGCTGCGTCCCGGCGGCAGCTACCTGGCCCAGCACATCGGTCCGGCCACCGTCTGCGAGCTGGTGGAGCACTTCATCGGTCCGCAGCCCGAGGCCTGGGCCCGCCGTGACCCGGAAACCCAACGGGCACAAGCTGAATCGGCCGGTCTGCAGATCGTGCAGCTGCGGTCCGAGCGGTTGCGCCAGGAGTTCTTCGACATCGGCGCGGTCGTCTATTTCCTGCGCAAGGTGATCTGGTGCGTCCCCGACTTCACCGTCGAGCGCTATCGCCGGCAGCTGCGCGAGTTGCACGAGCGGATCGAGGCTGACGGTCCGTTCGTCGCGCACGCCGCGCGCGTGCTGGTCGAGGCCCGCAAACCCGCTCGGTCATCTTTCGGCGCGTAGCACGTCCAAGGCGTGCCGCAGGTCGGACGGATAGGGGCTGACGATCTCGATGCGGCGGCCGTCGGCCGGGTGGGCGAACGCCAACGACCGGGCATGTAGCCATTGCCGTTCCAGGCCAAGCCTTTTCGCCAGCTTCGGGTCGGCGCCATAAACCAGGTCTCCGCAGCAGGGATGATGCAGCGCCGCGAAGTGCACCCGGATCTGGTGGGTGCGACCGGTTTCCAGATGCACATCGAGCAGGCTGGCGGCGACGAACGCTTCCACGGTGTCGTAGTGGGTGATGCTGTGTCGGCCGGTGCTGGTGACCGCGAACTTCCACTCCGGGCCGTGATGACGGCCGATCGGCGCGTCGATCGTGCCGCTGGACGGGTCCGGATGTCCTTGCACCAGTGCGTGATAACGCTTGTCGACGGTGCGCTGCTTGAACGCCCGCTTGAGGACGGTGTAGGCGCGTTCGGAGCGCGCCACCACCATCACCCCGGACGTGCCGACGTCGAGTCGGTGCACGATGCCCTGGCGTTCGTGCACGCCCGAGGTGGTGATGCGATAACCCGCTGCGGCCAGACCGCCCAGCACCGTCGGCCCCGTCCAGCCCACCGACGCGTGCGCGGCCACCGCAGCGGGTTTGTCGACGGCGACGATGTCGTCGTCGGAGTACAGCACCGTCATGCCCTCGATGTCGACGGGGGTGTTCTCCAACGGTTTCGGCGGTTCGGGCAGCCGTACCTGCAGCCAGGCACCCGCTGCGAGCCGGTCGGACTTCCCGGCCGGGACGCCGTCGAGTTCGACGCCGCCGTCCTCGGCGATGGCAGCGGCGGCGCTGCGGGACAGTCCCAGCAGGCGGGCCAGCCCGGCGTCCACGCGCATGCCCGCCAATCCCTCCGGGACCGGCATCGTGCGTTCAGTCACCAGCGTCGTCGGATTCAGGCCGAATATCGTTTTCTGCGTTGGCTTTTCGTCGTCCCACGGTGTCGAAGTCGTACCCGAAGATAGACAGCGCGACCAGCAGGATGGCGCCGCCCACCACCGACGGGTCAGCGACGTTGAACACCGGCCACCAGCCCACCGACAGAAAATCCACGACGTGTCCGCGCAGCGGTCCGGGGGCCCGGAAGAAGCGATCCACCAGATTGCCCATCGCGCCGCCGAGGATCATGCCCAAGCCCAGCGCCCACCAGGGCGAGACCAGTCGGCGGCCCATCCAGAAGATCCCGACCACCACGCCGGTCGCGATCAGGGTCAGCAGCCAGGTGTACCCGGTCGCCATCGAGAACGCGGCGCCCGAGTTACGCACCAGCGTCCAGGTGACCGTGTCGCCGATGATCGACACCGGCTGACCGGGCGGCAACAGCTTGACCGCCAGCACCTTGGTGATCACGTCGAGCGTGAGCACCACGGCCGCGACCGACAACAACAGACGCAGCCGGCGCGTCGGGTGGGCCTGGGGTTCGCGGGCTTCGTCGGTGTCGCCGGCAGAAGTCAGCGGATCAGCGGACCCGGATGGTTCGTCAGGCACCCGTCCATTGTCCACTAGTGGCGATCGCCCAGCGCGGCGCAGCCACCATCGCACCAAGCCCGCACACTCGTCGCAGCCCGCGGGTGCGGGATGATTCGCGAATGGGCCGTGTCACCGTCGTCACCACCGGGGGAACGATCTCCACCAGCACCGGCACCGACGGCGTGCGCCGGCCCGCCCACTCGGGCGCCGAACTCGCCGCAGGCCTCGACGTCGACGTGGTCGACGTGCTGGCCGTAGACAGCTCCGAACTGGTACCGGCCGACTGGGACCGGATCCGCGCCGCGGTGGACGCGGCGATCGACGACGGGGCCGACGGCATCGTCCTCACCCACGGCACCGACACCATGGAGGAAAGCGCCCTGTGGCTCGAACTGACCTATTCCGGCAGCGTCCCGATCGTGCTGACCGGCGCCATGCGCAGCGCGGACGCGCCGGACGCCGACGGTCCGGCCAACCTGCGTGACGCCGTCGCGGTCGCGGCCGATCCGGCCGCCCATGACCTCGGAGTGCTCGTCTGCTTCGCCGGCCGCGTGCTGCAACCGCTGGGCCTGCGCAAGATGGCGACGCAGGACCTGAGCGCGTTCGACGGGAGGTTGCTGGGCACCGTCGATGGCGCGGTGTCCTGGACGGGTGCCAAGGTGCGGCCGTTCGTCGGCCGGGTCGGCGCTGCCGAGGCGCCGCGCGTGGACATCGTCGCTGCGTACCTGGGCAGCGATGCGGTAGCGCTGGATGCGTTCGTGGCCGCCGGGGCGCGGGGCGTGGTGTTGGAGGCGCTCGGCTCGGGCAACGCCGGCGCGGCGGTGATCGACGGGGTGCGGCGGTTGTGCGGCTCCGACGGGGTGGTGGTCGCGGTGTCCACGCGGGTGCCCGGCGGCCCGGTGAGCGCGGGCTATGGACCGGGTCACGACCTGGTGCAGGCGGGCGCGCTGACGGTGCCGCGGTTGGCGCCGTCGCAGGCCCGGGTGCTGCTGATGGCGACGCTGGCGGCGGGACTACCGGTCGCCGACGTCGTCGGCCGCTGGGGCTGACAGTCGCCCGACATACTCCGGCCAGTCCAGGCTGTCCACCGGGTTGGCCGCGCTGAGGTCGGCGGTGTCGAGCGGGAACGTCCGGGCTTGGCCGGGTCCGGTACTACGCGTCTCGAACCGGACGGTGACCACACCGTGGCCGGCGCCCTGAACCCAGCCGTGCCCGAAGTCACGGTGCATCACGTCGTCGCCGACCCGCCACGACGGGACATCCTGCCCGGTCAGCAGGGCCGCGCGCAGCGTCTCGAAATCCTGGTGGTGGACGTCGTCGACCGGTTCCGGGCCCACGTCCAGGTCCGGAAACAGCGACTCCTGACGCACGTCGCTCAGACCCGAAAAGCCAACGCCCAGCAGACGAATGGGTCCGATCTGCAGCGGATCGAGCAACAGTCGGCGAGCGACCGCCACCAGGGCGCTCGGTTCGGTGGTGGCGTAGGGCAGCGTCGCCGAGCGGGTCAGCGTGCTCATGTCCGATTTCTTCAACTTCACCGTCACCGTGCGGGCGCCGCGGCCGTCTTTGAGCAAGCGCCGATGGGCGTGCTCGGCGATCGGCTCGATCGCTTCACGCAGCTGGTCCAGCGTGGTCAGGTCGGCGGCGAAGGTCGACTCGGCGCTGATCTGTTTGGCTTCGGCGCGCTCGGCAACGGCGCGGTCGTCGATGCCGCGAGCCAGCCGGTGCAGCGCGGGCCCGACGGTGGCGCCCAGGATGTCGGCCACCTCGGGATCGGACAGCGCGGCCAACTGCCCGATCGTCTCGATGCCGAGGCGGTGCAGCTTCTCCTCCGCGACGGGTCCGATCCCCCACAGCCGCCGCACCGGCAACGCACCGAGCAACGGCTGTTGCTCGGCGGGCCGAACCACCCGGATTCCGTCGGGTTTGGCCAGATCGGAGGCGATCTTGGCGATCTGTTTGCCCGAGCCCGCGCCCACCGAGGCGATCAGACCCGTCTCGTGACGCACCTGTCGTCGCAGCTCCTCGCAGAACGACTGCACCTCGTCCGCCGATGCGCCCGCCAACTGGGCGGGTTCCCCGAAAGCCTCGTCGAACGACAGTTGCTCCACGACCGGCACCAGGTTGCGCACCGTTTCGAAGACGCGCCGACTGGCCACGCCGTACACCACACCGCGCGGCGGCAGCACCACCGCCGCCGCCCCGACCAGCCGGCGAGCCTGGTGCATCGGCATCGCCGAGCGGGCGCCGAACACCCGCGCCTCATAGCTTGCCCCGGCCACCACTCCCCGGCCGCCCAGCCCACCCACCAGCACCGGGCGGCCACGCAGGGTCGGCCGGGTGAGTTGTTCGACGGACGCGAAGAACGCGTCCATGTCCAGGTGCAGCACCCATCGGGACTCCACGGGTGTCGATGCTATTGGCGTTGTCGATGGAGGATCGGGCCAGCGTGCCATTAGCGTGGCTAAAATATCGAGTTCTACGCATGTTTAATTGAGGGTTTGGGTGGTGATTCACCACCAGCGCATACCGGTTTGCCGCTGACATCGGGGTCGAGGGAGTTGGCTATGTCATTCGTCGTTTCACCGGATTGGGTTCAGGTCGCCGCGCAGGAATTGGCGGGCATACGCGCTGCATTGACCGAAGCCTCGAATTCCGTAGCCGGTGTGACCACCGGTCTCGCGCCCGCCGCCGCCGACGAAGTCTCTGGTGTCATCGCCGCGTTGTTCGGCGATTTCGGCGAGGAATTTCAGGCGATCAGCGCTCGGACTCAGGCTTTCCATGCGGAATTCGTCAGGGCGCTGAATTCGAGTGTGGGCGCTTACCTCAGCACGGAAACCGCGATAGCCCAACAGCTGCTGGCAAGCGCCGCGCCGGCGGCTGCGGCGGCGTTACCGGCGGCGTCGATCCTGGATGGGCTGACTGGTCCCGGCGGGCTGTTGGGCGGCCTCGGATTGGTCAATCCGGGTGGGCTGTTGGGCGGCCTCGGTATTCCCTCCCTCAACGCATTGCTGCCTGGTGTCTTCGGTCCGACGCCCGGACCCACGCCGGTCAGCTTGGCCGCGATCACCGGACCTTACGAGCGACTGTTCAGCAACACCGTCGCGAATCTGCAGAGCCTCGGCAACGGCCTGGCCGCCAATCCGTTCCCCTTCCTGCGGCAGTTCGTCGCCAATCAGATCAGCTACGGGGCAATCGTCACTTCGGCATTCTCGAACGCGGGTCAGCATTTGAGCAGTGGGGCGTTCAGCCTGATCCCGGGCGACCTCACGCCGATCGCGTCGATACCGGCTCGAATCGGTCAGAACTTCGTCAACGTGTTGTCGACCATCACCGATTTCTCGTACTCGGTCGGCACGAACATCAATCCGTTGACGGTTGGATTGAACCAGCTCGGCGCTTTGGAATTGGGGGCGGCCTTCTTCGGATTCCCGATCGCGTTGGGCATTGACTTCATCGGTTCGCCGATCACGACGGGCAGCGCGGTCGTCTCCGTCGCCTCGGCGTTCGGCAGTGCGGTGCAGAGCGGGGACGGTTTCGGGGCTCTCGTCGCGGTCTTGACGGCTCCGGCGGTCGTGACCGATGGCTTCCTGAATGGTCAGGTCTCCTTCGGTTTGGGCCTACCGGGTGTGACCCTGCCGCTGGGCGTCGGCCCGCTCCCCGGCGTTACCGTGCCGCTGACGGCGCAGATCCCGCTCGGCGGAATCCTCACGCCACTGTCCACGACGACGCTGGTGGTGAACCCGCTGGCAAGCCCGACCCCGTTGTTGTCCATCCCGCTGGGCGGCACCCCCACCGGCGGAATCCTGCCGGGCTTGTTGCTCTACGCGCCACAGCAGTTGGCCGAGGCGATAGGTGCGCCGCCGATGCTCGGCCCGCTGGTTCCGTTGCCGGAGGTAGTGCTGCCGGGCATCGGCTCACTGCCGAACCTGAGCGGTGTGACGAACGGGCTGCGCGACGTGCTCGGCGGGCTGGGCAGCGGCCTGCCCGACTTGGGCGGTTTGCTGGGCGGATTGGGCAACCTGGGCGGCTTGTTGGGCGGCTTGCCGGATCTGGGAGGTCTGCTGGGCGGGCTAGGCGGTCTGGGTCTGCCGGGGTTGCCGGGCTTGCCGACTCTGCCCGGTTTGCCGGGTCTGCCGGGTCTGCCGGGTCTGCTGCCGGGGCTGGGCGGCGGCTCCACTCCGCCCCTCCTAGGCGGCCTGCTGTAGTCACCATTTCCGGCGCGAACAGACGCAAAGGCCCCCATTTCCGGTCGGAAATGGGGGCCTTTGCGTCTGCTCGTCACACTTTGGCGATGCCGACCCGCACCCCGTCGCCGATCTCCGCGGCCTCGTCCGGTTCGCCGAATTCGAAAGTGGTGGCCAGGATTTCGCCCGCGATCAGGTCGCGGTGCGTACGCGCCCACGCTTCGCGCTCGGCGGGCACGGCAATCACCACGTTGATCCGGTCGGACACCTCCAGGCCGGTCGACTTCCGCAGCTCCTGCAGTTCGCGGATGCGGTCCTTGGCCCAGCCTTCGGCTTCCAATTCCGGGGTCACCGTCCCGTCCAGCACCACCAGTCCGGCCCCACCAGGCAGCGCGGCGGTGAACTCGGGGTCGGCGGCGACCAGTCGCGAGCTGTACTCGTCGGGCTGCAGCACCGCCGGCCCCGCTGTCAGGGTGCCGTCGGGGTTGACGACGCCGTCGCCGGACTTGACGGCTTTGATCGCCGCCTGCACGTCTTTGCCCAGCCGCGGTCCGGCGACGCGGGCATTGACGGTGAGTTCGAACCGCCCGTAGGTGTCGATCGCGTCGGTCAGTTCGACGTGCTTGACGTTGAGTTCGTCGCCGATCAGATCGGCGAAGGGCCGCAGGCTGTCCGGATTCTCCACCGCCACAGTTAGTTTCGGCAACGGCAGCCGTACCCGGAGCTTCTTGGCCTTGCGCAGCGAGGATGCCGCCGAGCACACCTCACGCACCTGATCCATCGCGGCTACCAACTCGGGGTCGGCCGGCAGTTCTGACGACTGCGGCCAATCCGTCAAATGCACCGAACGCCCACCGGTCAGACCCCGCCAGATCATCTCGGTCACCAACGGCAGCAGTGGCGCGGCCAGCCGCGCGGTGACCTCCAGCCCGGTGTGCAGGGTGTCGATCGCGTCGGCGTCCTCCACCCAGAACCGCGAACGTGACCGTCGCACATACCAATTCGTCAACGCCTCGGTGAACTGGCGTAGCTGTTCGCAGGCCCCGGAGATGTCGCAGACATCCAGCGCGTCGGTCAGGTCGTCGCGCAGCACCGCCAGCTTGGCCAGGATGTAACGGTCCAGCACATTCGTCGAATCGGTGCGCCAGGTACCGACTTTCGGCGCATAGAGCGCCAAAAAGCTGTAGGCGTTCCAGAACGGCAGCAGCACCTGCCGCACCCCGTCGCGGATGCCCTGCTCGGTGACGATCAGGTTGCCGCCCCGCAAGATCGGCGACGCCATCAAAAACCAGCGCATAGCATCGGAGCCGTCGCGGTCGAACACCTCGGTGACATCTGGGTAGTTGCGCAGCGACTTGCTCATCTTCTGGCCGTCGGAGCCCAGCACGATCCCGTGTGCCACACAGGTTTTGAACGACGGCCGGTCGAACAGCGCGGTGGCCAGCACGTGCAGGGTGTAGAACCAGCCGCGGGTCTGGCCGATGTACTCGACGATGAAGTCGCCCGGATAGTGGGCTTCCCCCTCTCCCGCCGCCCCGCCCAAGAACCACTCCTGGTTCTCGAACGGGTAGTGCACCTGGGCATATGGCATCGAGCCCGAGTCGAACCACACGTCGAGTACGTCCGCGATCCGGCGCATCGTGCTGTTGCCCGTCGGGTCGTCGGGGTTGGGCCGGGTGAGTTCGTCGATGTAAGGCCGGTGCAGGTTGTCCGGACGCACCCCGAAGTCACGCTCCAGCTCGTCGAGGCTGCCGTAGACATCGATTCTCGGATAAGCGGGATCATCGGACTTCCACACCGGAATCGGCGTGCCCCAGTAGCGGTTTCGCGAGATCGACCAGTCCCGGGCACCCTGCAGCCACTTGCCGAACTGGCCGTCCTTGACGTGCTCGGGATACCAGGTGATCTGCTGGTTGAGCTCGACCATGCGGTCGCGGAACTGGGTGACCCGCACGAACCACGACGACACCGCCCGGTAGATCAACGGGTTTCGGCAGCGCCAGCAGTGTGGGTACGGGTGCTCGTAGGTCTCGTGGCGCAGCAGCACCGCACCGTTCTCGGCGGCGGGTCCGCCGCCGGCCTTCAGGTCGCGGATGATCTGTGGGTTGGCTTCGAAGACGTGCTGTCCCTGGTAATCCGGGACGGTGGCGTCGAAGCGGCCCTTGGCGTCGACGGGGGTGACGGGCACGATGCCGACGGGGTCGGTCGTCGCCATGTCGTCCTCGCCGTAGGCCGGCGCCATGTGCACCAGGCCGGTGCCGTCCTCGGTGGTGACGAAGTCGGCGGACAGGACCTGAAAAGCGTTGTGCGAGTCGGTGAAATAAGGGAACGGCGGCAGGTAGCGGATGCCCAGCAACTCAGCGCCGGGGTACGTCCCCAGCACCTCGGGCTCCTCCCCCAACTCGCGCGCGTACGCGGCCAGCCGCGCCTCGGCCAGCACGAAACGCCGGTCGCCGGCCTGCACCTGCACATAGCTCACGTCGGGATTGACCGCGACGGCGAGGTTCGACGGCAGCGTCCACGGGGTCGTCGTCCAGATCAGCAGATACGCGCCATCCAGCGGACCGCCCGTCACCTTGAATCCCACCGTCAGGGCGGGGTCCTGGCGGCTCTGGTAGACGTCGTCGTCCATCCGCAGTTCGTGGTTGGACAAAGGTGTTTCGTCGCGCCAGCAGTACGGCAACACCCGGTAGCCCTCATAGGCCAGGCCCTTGTCCCACAGTTGTTTGAACGCCCAGATCACCGACTCCATATAGGACAGATCCAGTGTCTTGTAGTCATTGTCGAAGTCGACCCAGCGGGCCTGACGGGTGACGTACTGCTGCCATTCGTCGGTGTAACGCAACACCGAGGCGCGGCACGCGTCGTTGAACGCGGCGATGCCCATCGAGTCGATCTGCGACTTGTCGGTGATACCCAGCTGCCGCTCGACCTCCAGTTCCGCGGGCAAACCGTGGGTGTCCCAACCGAATCGGCGCTCCACCTTGTCCCCGCGCATGGTGCGGTAGCGCGGCACGATGTCCTTGACGTAGCCGGTCAGCAGATGCCCGTAGTGCGGCAGCCCGTTGGCGAACGGCGGACCGTCGTAGAAGACGTATTCGGTTGCACCGTCCCGGTTGGCGATGCTGGCGCGAAAGGTGTCGTCGCGGAACCAGTAGTCGAGCACCTCGAGTTCGAGTGCCGGAAAATCGGGCGCCCCGCTGGCCAGCTTCGGGTAAGCCTGGTCGGTCACGTGCGTCGTCTCCCTGTAGCCACCTTCAGGCCGGGGACGACGATGCGCGGATGCGCAAGCGCCGCGGTACCACCCCGCTTGCCACGCTCACGCGTGACCGCTCGAAAGGCTGTGACGGGCCTACCCGTTCGGTTCTACTGGGCCGCACTGGCTGTTCTTCCGAAAGCTCCCCGGTGATGGCCGGATCGACGCCAACAAGAAATTCTAATGGACTCCGAGGAGCTAGCTCACCGCAGGACGCACCCGCAGTCGGCTAGCCCCTCGGAGTCCAGAGTTGCTCGCTGTCCATGCGTTACGCCTGCACCTCGAGAACGCCGATGCGCCACAGCGCGGCGTACATGTGCCGCAGCGGAACGCTGAGCAGGCGGGCGGCGCCGTCGACCAGCGGGTCGCTGCCGGCTGCGCCGATCCGGCTTGCCGCCTTCTTGGGCGCCGGGGCAGCGGGTACGTCGCGCACCACGTGCAGCCGAGGGGCAGCGGGGATGGTTACAACTTCGTCATACAGAGCGCTGGTCATGATCGCCTCCTAGCGGATAGCCAACGATTACAGGTGGACCTCAAGGAATTCTTGGTAGATCCCGTCCCGCAACGGCTCCGATCTAGTGGCGTCTCAGCCGAGAACGCCGCACCGAAGATCGGTCAGGGACGAAATCACGCCCGGATATCGACCCGGACTGCCACTGGAACTCATGCGTCCCTCACCTCCTCTCGGTCACGACAAACACTGTTGTCAGTGTGCACACAAAGGAGAACAGAATCCGGCAAATGCCGGAAAACCGCACCCCTCTCGTCAGAGCTTTGGCACTACCCGACGTGTCCGATAACCGGAAGCCACCTGGGCTCAACCCTTAAGCCGGGAAGAGCTGTCCTGACCCGGGGCGTCTTTCGACGTTCGGGGTCAGTGGCCTATGTTCGTGTAGCCGCCTCACCTAACGAGGTGCTTGCCCGACCGATCATGCACCACTCGGCCCGCCCGGTCAACGCGCCCCACCGTCCGTGTCGCAATCTTTCATGCAGTGCTACGTGCAGATGTGGGCACGATCACACTCTTTTCGCCGAGCGTGTTGCTACTGCGAAAATTCGCAAGGTTTTTCGCAGTGGCTGCACGCTCGACGACGGCACGGGTCAATCGGTCAAACCGTCCAACCGGCCGATGGTGTCGATGTACTCCTCGACCATGTCCAGCACCACCGCCCGCGTCGGCCGCACCCGGTCCAGCGAGCCGACCACCTGGCCGACGAAGTAGGTGGCCAGCTCCCGGGCCTTCGCGCCGGGATGAGCCGCGGCCTGGTTGATCCGCACCTGCGAGTCGGTGACCAGCGCGGTCTGCAGCGGCATACCCAGCGGGTCGGGGGTGTCGGGGCGCTCCCATTCGTCGGTCCACGAGGTGCGCAGCATCCGCGCCGGCTTCCCGGTCAACGACCGGGAACGCACCGTGTCCGACGAGCTCGCCGCCAGAAACTTGTCCTTGACCACCGGCGCGGTCTCGGCCTCCTCGGTGGTCAGCCACACCGATCCGCACCACACCCCTTCGGCGCCCAGGGCCAGCGCCGCAGCGATCTGGCGCCCTCGGGCGATCCCGCCGGCGGCCAGTACCGGCGTCGGCGCCACCGCATCGACCACTTCGGGCACCAGCACCATGGTGGCCACGTCACCGGTGTGACCGCCCGCCTCGGTGCCCTGCGCGACGATCAGGTCTACACCGGCTGCGGCGTGCCGGCGGGCATGTTCGGTGGTTCCGGCCAGGGCGGCGACCAGCACGTCATGGCTGTGAGCCCGCTCGACCAGGTCGTGCGGCGGAGGTCCGAGCGCGCTGGCGATCAACCGGATGTCGTGGGCGAACGCCACCTCCAGCAGCGGTTCGTAGCCTCGTGGCGAGATGTTGAGTCCGCCCCGGATCGCCTCTTCGGTATCGGCGTGCTGCCCTACCCCGTAGCGGGTCAGCAACTCGTCGACGAACGCGCGGTGCTCCTCGGGGAGTAGGTCCTGGGCCTGGCGTGCGTTGATACCGCCGGTGTCGGCGCCGACGTATTTTGGCGGCAACAGCAGATCCACCCCGTAGGGCTTGCCGCCGGTCTGCTCCTCGATCCAGGTCAGCTCACTGTCGAGGCGTTTCGGGCTATGCGCGGTGGCGCCGAGGACCCCGAATCCCCCCGCATTGGTCACCGCGGCGACCACGTCCCGGCAGTGGCTGAACGCGCAGATCGGAAACTCAACGCCGAGCATCTCGGCGACCCTGGTTCGCATGCCGCCAAAGCTACGCCGCCGCGGACCGGGACCGTTCGCCGAGCGTCACGCTAGCGTGACTGCGGACGCCGAACGTCACGCTGGCGTGACGCTCGGCGCGGGCGGGTAGGGCGCCACGCCGTCGGGCGGCTAGGGCGCCACGCGGTCGGGCGGCTAGGGCGCCACGCCGTCGGGCGGCTAGGGCGCCACGCCGTCGGGTGGCCAACTGGCCACGCCGTCCTCCAGCGGGACCTGCAGACTCTGCAAGATCGAAGCCACCATCCGCCACGCCCCGATCGCGGTCACCAGCTCGATGAGAATTGTTGTGTCGCCGGCAAATTCGCTTTCACAAGCCGACCAGCTGGCCGCGCTCAGCGCACCGTCGCGCACGATGTCGTCGGTGGCCGCGAGCACGGCACGCTCGCTGGGCCCGAACCCTTCGTAGGCCTGCCAATCCCGAACTCCGAGCAGGTCGTCGACCGACACCCCCAGCCGCGAGGCGACCCGCCAGTGCTGGGTCCACTCGTAGTCGCATCCGGTGAGCCAGCCGATCCGCATGATCGCCAATTCGCGCAGGCGGTGGTCCAGGGCACCGTGCCACAGCAGCGTGGCGAGCATGTCGTTGAAGACCCGCGCCAGCCGCGGATGGTTCAGCAGCGTCTGGAAGATGCTGAGTTCGGCCATGTAGTCCGGGACGCCCGCCTCGTCGGCAGCGGCCCTGGCCTCGTCGACGGGCAGCAGCGGTATGCGGGCCGGTTTGCTGGCTTGGGTCATGGTGTGAGCGCTCCCGGGTGACGACGCCGTCGAATCCTCCGCAATGGTAGCCAGACGGGTCAGGCGTCCAACCGGGCGAAGGCCTGTTCCCGGTAGAGCTCGACGGATTGTTGCCGCCGAATCTTGCCGCTGGTGGTGATCGGAATCGACCCCGGCGACACCATCACCAGATCCGCCACGCTCAGCCCGTGCGCGTCGAAGATCGCGGCGCTGATATCACGCTTCACGCCGTCGAGCCGCTCGCTCAGTTCGGCATGGGACTCGTCGTTCTTCTTCTTGACCTCGACGATGGCGACCAGCTTCTCGGTGCCGTCGAACGGAAACGCGATCGCCGCGCACCGGCCGGGGTTGATGGCCTGGACCGTCGCCTCGATGTCGTCGGGAGAATGGTTGCGGCCGTAGACGATCAACAGATCCTTGATGCGGCCGACGATGAAAAGTTCACCGTCGGAGAAGAATCCGGAGTCTCCGGTCCGCAGCCACGGCCCCTGCGGGGTGCCCGGCGACGGGTCGACGATCTGCGCGCCGAACGTGCGGGCACTGTCTTCGGGCTTCTGCCAATAGCCCGACGCGATGTTGCCACCGTGCACCCAGATTTCGCCGACGGTTCCTTCCGGGCACTCCAGGCCGGTGTCGGCATCGACGATGCGCACCGAAAGCGACTGCGGGGCACCGTAACTGACCAAGGCTGTGCCGGTGCCGTTCTCGACGCGCACCGCCTGGCCGTCGGGCAGCTTCTTGGCGTCGAACTCGACGATCTCCGGCGGGTCGCCCACCTTGCGGGTCGCGATGTACACCACCGCTTCGGCCATCCCGTAGGCGGGCCGTAATGCTTTGGCCGGGAAGCCGAATGGGGCGAACCGATCGGCGAATCGCTTGAGTGTGGCGGGCTGCACCCGCTCGCTGCCGTTGAGGATGGTGTGCACACCGCTGAGGTCACGCCCGGCCAGGTCCTCGTCGGACGTCTTGCGCACAGCGATGTCGAACGCGAAATTCGGCCCGGCCGAGATCGTGTTGCCGTAGCGGGCCAACAACTGCGTCCAGCGCGCGGGGCGCTGCAAGAATCCCACCGGACTGGTCAGCACGGTGTGCCTGCCGGCCAGGATCGGCATGATGGCGCCGAGCAGCAAGCCCATGTCGTGGTAGAGCGGCAGCCACGACACGACGGTGAGGTCTGCCGGCGGCGCGCCTCCCTCGTTGACGAAGAAGTCGGCCATGATCTGGCCGAAGTTCGCGGCGACGTTGTCGTTGGAGACCGTGACGCCGGCGGGTGTGCGGGTGGAGCCCGAGGTGTACTGCAGATACGACGTCGCCGCTCCCTGGTCACCGGTGCTGCGCGCCGGCCGCGACGACGGCGGGCGGGAATCCAGATCCAGCAGGTCGACTTCGACGATCGCCGGCGCGTTCTGCCCGACGTGCGGGTCGACGCTCTCCTTGACGTTGGCCACGGCCGCCGACGTCGTGAGGATGACCGCGGGCGCGGTGTCGGCGAGCACCGCCGTGGTCCGCTCGTCGTGGGCGCCGCCGTAGGGAACCGACAGCGGCACCCCGATGAAACCGGCCTGCAACGCCCCGAGGAAGCCGACGACGTATTCGAGTCCCTGCGGCGCCAGGATCAGCGCCCGGTCGCCCGGCGCCCCCGACTTCTTCAGCACCTCGGCGACATTCAACGTGCGCCGATACAACTTCGCCCAGGTCAGCGATTCTTCGCCGCCTTCCCAGTCCTGGTCGTAGTCGATGTAGGTGATCGCGGCGCCGTTGGGGTTCAGGCTCGCGCGTTCGCGCAGCACGGCAGGGATCGAAGAGCCAACCACGGCTGGCAACACTACCTGCCACCGCCGTGCCGCCGCGGTCGCTTTGCCCGAAGTCGGACGTGCCCGACCCGCGGCAGCCGCGCAAACGTCGGCGCGTTGCTCCCGGGCGACACGGCTTTGAACAGGAAGGATGTGTTTCCAAGCGCGAGGCGGCGCGAGACGCGACGACAAGGCGGTACGGACAGTGCGCCACCGGCAGGTCACTCCGGTAGCCGTCATCGGCATGGCCTGTCGGCTGCCCGCCGGCATCGATTCCCCCGACGAGTTCTGGGATGCGTTGCTGCGCGGCGACGACCTGATCACCACGGTGCCCGCCGACCGCTGGGACGCCGAGGACTACTACGACCCCGAACCGGGGATGCCAGATCGGTCGGTGTCGCGCTGGGGCGGTTTCCTGGACGATGTCGCCGGCTTCGATCCCGACTTCTTCGGAATCAGCGAGCGTGAGGCGACCGCGATCGACCCGCAGCACCGGCTGCTCATGCAGACCTCGTGGGAAGCGTTGGAGCACGCCGGATTGCCGCCGAATTCCCTAGCCGACTCGCCGACCGGCGTGTTCGTCGGCCTGTGCCACGACGACTACGCCCACGTCACCGACGCGGCCGGCGCGCTGGGCGACGCCTACGGGTTCACCGGCACCGCGATGAGCATGGCCGCCGGCCGGGTCTCCTACGCACTGGGCCTGCGCGGCCCGTCGCTCACCGTGGACACCGCATGCTCGTCGAGCCTGGTGGCGCTGCACCTGGCGTGCCGCAGTCTGCATGAGCACGAGAGCGACCTGGCCCTGGCCGGCGGTTGCATGGTGATGCTGGAACCACAGCTGTTCGCCTCGGCCTCCGGGCAGGGCATGCTCTCCCCCACCGGGCGTTGCCGACCGTTCGACGCCGCCGCCGACGGGTTCGTCCGTTCCGAGGCGTGCGCGGTCGTGTCGTTGAAGCGGCTGCCCGACGCGATTCGTGACGGCGACCGGATCCTGGCCGTGGTGCGCGGTACGGCGATCAACCAGGACGGCCGCACCGACACCATCACCACTCCCTCGTTGGACGCACAAGTCGCCGCCTACCGCGCCGCCTTGCTCGCCGCGGGTGTGGACGCCGACACCGTCGGTCTGATCGAGGCGCACGGTACCGGCACACCGGTCGGTGACCCCATCGAATTCCGCAGTCTGGCAACGGTTTACGGTACACCCGGGCACCGCTGTGCGCTGGGCTCGGCGAAGGGCAACCTCGGCCACACCGAGGCAGCCGCCGGAGCGGTCGGGCTGGTGAAAGCGATTCTGTCCCTGCGACACGGCGTGATACCGCCGATGGCGAATTTCACCCGGTTGCCCGACGAGCTCGCCGCCGTCGACACCGGGCTCTTTGTGCCGCAACGGATTACCACCTGGCCGGGACAAGGTCCGCGCCGTGCTGCGTTGTCGTCCTACGGCATGTCGGGGACCAACGCGCACGCCATCCTCGAGCAGGCACCGCCAGTCGCCGACGAGCCGGTCAACCGGCCCGTGCCGCAGCCGCGGTTGTTCGCGATCTCGGCCGGCTCACCCGCGGCGTTGCGACAGACCGCACACCGACTAGCCGACTGGGTGGACCGGAAGCAGCCCGCGGCCCAGGACCTGGCCTACACCCTGGGACGGCGGCGCGCTCACCGCCCGGTGCGCATCGCGGTGCCGGCCTGCGACACCGGAGAGCTGATCGTGCGGTTGCGTGAATTCGCCGACGGCGACGTCGCCCCGGCCGCCGCCGTCGGGCTCGACGACCGCGGTCCGGTATGGGTGTTTTCCGGGCAGGGTTCGCAGTGGGCGGGTATGGGCGCCGACCTGTTGGCCAACGAGCCGGCGTTCGCGGCGGCGGTGGCGGCCGCCGAGCCGCTCATCGCCGCCGAATCCGGCTTCTCGGTGACCGCCGCCATGACCGACCCGCAGACCATTGCCGGCATCGACCGGGTGCAGCCGACGCTGTTCGCCATGCAGGTCGCACTGGCCGCGGCCATGAAGTCCCACGGCGTCCGGCCCGCGGCCGTGATCGGGCATTCGCTGGGCGAAGTGTCGGCCGCCGTTGTTGCGGGCGCACTTTCGCTCGAAGACGGGATCCGGGTGATCTGCCGTCGCTCCCGGTTGTGCCTGAAGCTGGCCGGCGCCGGGGCGATGGCGGCCGTCGAGTTGCCCGCCGCACAGGTCCGCGAGGAACTTGCCAGGCGCGGCGTCAAAGACGTGGTGATCGCCGTGGTGGCCGCACCGCATTCCACCGTGGTCGGCGGCGCGGCCGACGCGGTCCGTGAGTTGATCGGGGTGTGGGAGAAGCGCGACGTCATGGCCCGCGAGGTCGCCGTCGACGTGGCCTCCCACACGCCGCACGTGGCTCCGATACTCGACGAGCTCACCGATCTGCTGGCCGATCTGAAACCGCGGCCCCCGCAGCTGCCCTACTACTCGGCGACGCTGTTCGATCCCCGCGAACGGCCGGTCTGCGACGCTCGCTACTGGGTGGACAACCTGCGGCACGCCGTGCGGTTCTCCGCTGCGGTGAAGGCCGCGCTGGAGGACGGACACCGGGTGTTCGGTGAACTGTCCCCGCACCCCCTGCTGACCCGTGCCGTCGAACAGACCGCGCAGAGCCTGGACATGCCGGTGGCCGCGATCGCCGCGATGCGCCGCGACGTGACCGGCCCATCCGGGCTGTGCGCGATGGTGGCCGATCTGCACGCCGCCGGTGCCGGTCCCGATTTCGCGGAGTTGTGTCCCGAGGGCCGGTTGGTGGATGCGCCGCTGCCGGTGTGGGCGAACCGGCGCCTGCTGCTCACCGCCGCGACGCGGGGCCCGGCCAAAGCCAATACCGTTGCCGCACATCCACTTCTGGGTGCCCACGTGCAACTCATGGAAGAACCCGAGCGGCACGCCTGGCAGGCCGAGGTCGGCACCACGACGTTGCCGTGGCTGAGCGATCACCGGATCAACGGCGTGCCCGCGCTTCCGGGCGCGGCCTATTGCGAGATGGCGCTGACCGCGGCCGCCACGATGCTGGGTGCGCAGACCGAGATCCGCGATGTCCGGTTCGAACGGATGCTGTTACTGGACGACGAGACCCGGGTGGGCTCAGTCGCGGTGGTCGAGTCCGGCGACGAAGCCACCTTCGTGGTGCAGACCGAATCCGGGGGCGAAAGGATCCGGCGGGCCTCGGCCATGCTGCGGCGCAGCGACGACGACCGGCCCCCCGCCCACGACCTGGACACGCTGCTGGCCGAACACCCTTGCCGCGTCGAGGGCGACCAGTTACGAGAGTGGTTCGCTGGCAGGGGAATTCAGTTCGGGCCGGCGTTCGCGGGTTTGGCCGCGGCGCACCTCGCCGATGGCGCGGTCGGCACCGTCCTGGGCGAGATCGTCGCGACCCGGCCGATCCGCACCCATCAATCGGGCTACGCGATACACCCCGCGCTGCTGGACGCCTGCTTTCAATCGGTGGCAGCCCATCCCGCGGTGCGCGGCGTGGGCAACGGCGGGTTGCTGGTGCCCCTCGGCGTGCGCCGACTCCGCGCCTTCGGCGTGGCGCGTAACGCGCGTTACTGCCTCACCACGGTGACGGTCTGCGGCGGCGAAGTCGAAGCCGACATCGACGTCACCGACGAGCACGGGGACATGCTGTTGGTGATACGTGGACTACTGATGGGCACCGGGCGCTCCGAAACCGCCGACCGCGACCGGCTGTTGAGTGAGCGACTGTCGACCATCGAGTGGCGACGCCGCGAACCGCCCTCACCCACAGCCACCGCTGAAAGCTGGTTGCTGATAACCCTTTCCGGCGACGACCCGTTCGCAACGGACCTCGCGGCGATGTTGCGCCGGCGTGGCGCGCGATGCACCGCCATGCGCTGGGTCGGAGACCCCGCGGAACTGCGCCGCCAGCTGAACGTCGGCGACGTGCGCGGGGTGGTCGTGGTCGCCGGACGGGCAAGTTCAGATCCGGTGGCCGTCGATCGCGTTCGGCATCTGATCCGCATCGCCGGTGAACTCCCCGGTGCCCGCGACGAAGCACCCAGGCTCTACCTGATCAGCACAAACGCCCAACCGGTCCGGCCCGACGACCCCGTCGACCTCGGCCAGGCCGGCCTGCGCGGCCTGTCGCGGGTGATCGGCGCCGAGCACCCCTATCTACGTGCCACCCAGATCGACGTCGACCGCGGCACTCATCCGGACCACGTTGCCGGCGAACTACTCGCGGACACCACCGAAGACGAGACCGCGTGGCGCAGCGGCGAATGGCTGACCGCACGCTTGTGTCCGGCGCCGCTGCGTCCCGAGGAACGGATGACCGCGGTAGTCGACCACGCGGACGGCGGTCTGCGCGTGCGGGTCCGCACCCCGGGTGACCTGCAGACCGTGGAGTGCGTCAAGGTCGACCGGAAGCCGCCGGGCGCCGGACAGATCGAGGTCGCGGTCCGCGCATCCAGCGTCAACTTCGCCGACGTGCTCGCGGCGTTCGGACGCTACCCGTCCTTCGACGGGACACCACCCCAGCTCGGCCTCGACTTCGTCGGGGTGGTGAGCGCGGTCGGACCCGATGTCACCGACCACCGGGTCGGCGACCGGGTCGGCGGTATGGCGCCGGGCGGTTGCTGGGGAACGTTCGTCACCTGTGATGCGGCCCTGGCCGCAAAACTTCCCACCGACCTGAGCGACGGCGATGCCGCCGCGGTCACCACCGCATACGCCACCGCCTGGTACGCGTTGAACGAACTGGCCCGCATCCGCGCAGCCGACAATGTGCTCATCCACTCCGCGACCGGAGGCGTCGGCCAGGCGGCGATCGCGATCGCCAGCGCCTTCGGCGCCGAAGTGTTCGCCACCGCCGGCAGCCCGGAGCGCCGGAACTTGTTGCGCGACATGGGCATCAAGCATGTCTACGACTCCCGCAGCACCGACTTCGCCGCGCAGATCCGCGCCGACACCGACGGCTACGGCGTCGACGTCATCCTCAACTCATTGACCGGCGCGGCCCAGCGCGCCGGCCTCGACCTGTTGTCCTTCGGCGGGCGGTTCGTCGAGATCGGCAAGCGCGACATCTACGCCGACAGCCGCCTGGGCCTTTTCTCGTTGCGGCGCAACATATCCCTGCACGCCGTCGACCTGGCCCTGATGAGCGTCACCCATCCGCGCCGGCTGGGTGCTGTGTTGAAAGACGTATACCGGCTCGTCGCGGACGGTTGCCTGGCGCCGCCGTCGCGGACCCACTACCCACTTGCCGACGCGGCCGAAGTGATTCGTGCCATGAGCGCCGCCGAGCACACCGGCAAGCTCGTCCTCGACGTTTCCCATGCTGAGCACAGCACCGTGCTGGTTCCCCCCGAACAGGTCCCGGTGTTCCGGCCCGACGGCTCCTACGTCGTCACCGGCGGTCTCGGTGGCCTCGGACTCTTCCTCGCCGAACAGATGGCCGCCGCCGGCGCGGGGCGCATCGTGCTCAACTCCCGCTCGCGGACGACCCGAAAGGCGTCGGAGACAATCGAATTGGTCAGATCCACCGGCGCCGACGTGGTGGTCGAGTGCGGCGACATCGCCCACCCCGACACCGCGGCCCGGCTGGTCGCCGCGGCAACCGCCACCGGTCTGCCGTTGCGGGGTGTGTTGCACGCCGCCGGGGTGGTCGACGACGCCACGTTGACCAACATCACCGACGAGCTGTTGGAGCGGGACTGGGTTCCGAAGGTGCATGGCGCGTGGAACCTGCATCACGCCAGCGCATCTGCGGACCTGGACTGGTTCTGCTCGTTCTCCTCGGCTGCGGCCTTGCTGGGTTCGGCGGGACAGGGCGCCTACGCCGCGGCCAACAGCTGGCTGGACGCCTTCGCCCACTGGCAGCGAGCCCAGGGTCGGCGGGCCGTGACCGTCGCGTGGGGAGCCTGGGCCGAGATCGGTCGCGGCGCGGCCCTAGCCGACAGCGGTGAGACGACGATGATCACCCCGGACGAAGGTGCCTACGCCTTCGAAAGCCTGTTGCGCCATACCCGTTGCTACTCCGGATATTTCCCGTTCAGCTCCGCTTCAACTGTCGGGTCGCCCTGGCTCACCGCGCTGGCAGCACGCAGTCGGTTCGCCGAATTGCTCTGTGCCGCAACACCGAGCCGGCGATGCGGCGGATCGGAGTTCCGCACCGAACTGATGGCGCTGCCGACCGAGGAATGGCACGACCGGCTTCGGCAGTTGGTATCCGAGCAGATCGGCGACATCCTGCGCCGCAGCGTGGACCCGGATCGGCCGCTGTCGGACTACGGTCTGGATTCGCTGGGAAATCTGGAAGTACGCACCCGGCTCGAGACGGAGACCGGTATTCGGTTGCGCTCCACCGACATCACCACGGTCCGTGATCTCGCCCAGCGGCTGGGCCAGAAACTCGCCCTGACCCACGACGCTCCGGTGTCAATGTGAGGGTCGGCCGCCGCCACGAAATACCCTGAACTGTCGGCACTGCCCGAGGAGCGAATTTGGTCGTCATGGGCCACCTGGGTCTCGGGACAATCAGTGACTGGATCCCCGAACCCGGTTCCGTCTGGTCGTGGCACGCGACGGCGGCGTGCCGGCAAGCGGTGCGGCAGGCGCCGATCAGCGTCGTCCCCCCGAGTTACATCCAGGCCCGGCATCTGCGCTGTTTCCGGCAACAGCAGATTCGCGGTCTGGACATGTCGCGGCTGCTGGTGATCGCGTTCGACATCGGGGGCCAGTGCGACATCCGCGCGATGACCTATGTCTTCAACGCCCATCTGCGCCGGCACGACACCTATCGCAGCTGGTTCGAATTCACCGATACCGGGCACATCGTCCGGCACACCATCGCCGATCCGGAAGCCATCGAACTCATCCCGGCCGAACAGGGCGAGCTCACGGCCAGGCAATGGCAGGAACATCTGCTTACCACGCCGAACCCGCTGGAATGGGACTGCTTCCGCTTCGCGATCATCCAGCGCGACGACCATTTCACCGTCTGCGTCAGTGTCGACCACCTGCACGTCGACCCGATGTTCATCGGCGATGTCTTCTGGGAGATCCGGGCGATGTACAACGCGCTGATGGACGGCGACGGTCCCATCGCCCTGCCGCCGGCCGGGAGCTACGCCGACTACTGCTTACGGGAGCGCGCCTACACCGCGGCGCTGACGCTGGATTCCCCGGACGTGCGGCAGTGGATCGAGTTCTTCGAGGACAACGACGGACACCTGCCGACCTTTCCGTTGCCCCTGGGTGACACGTCCGTACCGGCCGGCGGTGAGCTGCTCTCGGTGCGACTGCTCGACGCCGACCAGACCGCCGGCTTCGAGTCCGCCTGCACCGCGGCCGGTGCCCGCTTCAGCGGTGGCGTGTTCGCGTGTGCCGCGCTCACCGAGTACGAACTGGTCGGATCGCGGACGTATCACGCCCTCACCCCCGTCGGGACCCGCAGCACAGCGGCTGAGTTCCGCACGACCGGATGGTTCATCGGTCACGTTCCGTTTGCCGTCCCGGTCGCCGCGTCGTTCGGCGAGACCGCCCGCGGCGCCCAGACGGCGTTCGATGCCCGCAGTCACCTGGCCCATGTCCCGTTCGAACGGATCCTGGAACTCGCTCCCTGGCTGCACGCGCCGCCCGCGCACCACAGCTTCCCGATGCTGTCGTTCCTGGACGCCGGCGTCCCGCCGCTGTCCGCGGTGATCGCCACCCAGCTGGACCGGATGAACACCCGGGCCTTCAGCGACGGCCGCATCGCCGCGCGAGTCTGCATGTGGGTCAACAAGTTCCACGAGGAAACCACCGTGACCGCCTCTTTTCCCAGCAATCCGGTCGCCTACGAGTCGATCGCGCGGTACCTGCAGACGATGAAATCGGTCTACGTCCGGGTGGCCGAGGGACGCCTCAGCACCCATTCGCCGAGTGTGAATCTCGTGACGTGACACGCCGGTGAACCGTCGCCAGGTTCACTCTCGCCGCCCGGGAAAACAGTAGGAAGGGTGCGATCTGCCCGCGCCGCGCCAGACCCCGCACGAGCCCCGGCCCTGAACCGCGCCGACGCCATGAGCTGGGACTTCGCCATCCCGCGGCGGTCAACACCCGCCCGCTGAAGCGTCCCGTCGCCGTCGGCGTCGGCATCTTTTTTTGTACGTCCGCACGATTTTCCCAAGTGAGACCACGCAACCGGCTACGCTGCTGATCGCCACCTCTGACAATTCAGCGTGGGGACAGAGGGGCACGTCTGCTGCTGCGGCTCGTCTCATAGCGGACAGCCTGGAAGATCGCCCGCCGAAGCGGGCTCGACGCGGTGTTGAGGAGTTGAAGAAGAACCGTGGATAAGACGCGCGTGACGCCGGTTGCTGTGATTGGGATGGCATGCCGCCTGCCGGGGGGCATCGATTCACCGACGCAGCTGTGGGAGGCGTTGCTGCGTGGCGAGGATTTCGTCACCGAGGTTCCCCCCGACCGCTGGGACATCGACGAATACTACGACCCCGAGCCTGGTGTGCCGGGACGTTCCCACTGCAAGTGGGGCGCCTTCATGGACAACCTCGGTGACTTCGATCCCGAATTCTTCAACCTTCCGGAAAACGAAGCCGTCGCCATGGACCCCCAGCACCGTTTGCTGCTGGAGACGTCCTGGGAGGCCATGGAGCACGCCGGTCTGACCCCCGCTCAGCTGGCCGATTCGCTGACCGGCGTCTACGTCGGGTTCACGCACGCCGACTACCAATTCGTGCAGGCCGAGACCGGCACCTTGGAAGGCCCCTACGGCAACACCGGGACCAACTCCTGCATGGCCTCTGGACGGGTCTCCTATGCGCTGGGTCTGCGCGGCCCGGCCGTGACCGTGGACACCGCGTGCTCGTCCGGCCTGTTCGCCGCCCACCTGGCCGCCCGCAGCCTCAATGAGGGGGAAACCGACCTGGCGTTCGCCGGCGGCGTCTACGCGATGCTGGAACCGCGCCGGTTCGCCTCGGGTTCGGCCAACGGCATGCTGTCGCGCACCGGCCGCTGCCACGCCTTCGACGTCGAAGCCGACGGCTTCGTCTCCGGCGAGGGCGTGGTCGTGCTGCTGCTCAAGCGCCTGCCGGACGCGCAGCGTGACGGCGACCGGATCTGGGCCGTCATCCGCGGCACCGCCGCCAACCAGGACGGTCACACGGTCAACATCGTGACACCGTCGGCCGACGCGCAGGAAGCCGTCTACCGTGCGGCGCTGACCGCCGGCGACGTGGACCCCGCCACCGTCGGCATGGTCGAAGCGCACGGCACCGGTACGCCCGTCGGCGACCCGTTGGAATATTCCAGCCTGGCCGCGGTCTACGGCATCGAGGAACCTTGCGCCCTCGGCTCGGTGAAGACCAACTTCGGCCACACCCAGTCCACCGCGGGTGCGCTGGGATTGCTGAAGGCGGTTCTGGCGGTACAGCACGGCGTGGTCCCGCAGAACCTGCACTTCAACACGATGCCCGAGCAAATGGCCGAGATCGAGACCAATCTCTTTGTGGCGCAGGATGTTACGCCGTGGCCGTCGCGTCAGGAGGGCACCCCGCGGCGGGCCGCGGTGTCGTCGTACGGCATGTCGGGCACCAATGTGCACGCCATCGTGGAACAAGCACCCGAGCCGGGCGCCACGCAAGCAACCGGCGCGGTCACCGGCCTGGACGGCGTCCTGGTCTTCCCGCTTTCGGCGAGTTCGGAGGACGCACTGCGCGTCACCGCGGCGCGGTTGGCCGACTGGGTGGACGCACAGCAGGACCTGAACATCTCGGATCTGGCCTACACGCTGGCGCGCCGGCGCGGACACCGGTCGGTGCGCACCGCCGTGCTGGCCGGCACCGCCACCGAGCTGCGCGATGCGTTGCGGGAAATCGCCGACGGTGAGGTCCCCTACCCGGCCGCGGTCGGTTCGGACAAGGGACCGGTCTGGGTGTTCTCCGGGCAGGGTTCGCAATGGGCGGAGATGGGCAAGGACCTGCTGGCCAGCGAGCCGGTGTTCGCCACCAAGATCGCCGAGATCGAGCCGCTGATCGCCGCCGAGTCGGGATTCTCGGTGACCGAGGCGATGACCTCGCCGGAGAAGGTGAGCGGCATCGACCGCGTCCAGCCGACCCTGTTCGCCATGCAGGTCGCGCTGGCCGCCGCGATGAAGGAGTACGGGGCGCAACCCGGTGCGGTGATCGGGCACTCGCTCGGCGAATCCGCAGCCGCCGTCGTCGCCGGGGCGCTGTCGCTGGAAGACGGCGTCAAGGTGATCTGCCGGCGCTCCAAGCTGATGACCCGCATCGCCGGTGCCGGGGCCATGGCGTCGGTGGAACTGCCTGCCCAGCAAGTGTTTTCGGAGTTGTTGGGTAGCGGCATCGACGATGTGACCGTCGCCGTCGTGGCCTCGCCGCAGTCCACCGTGATCGGCGGTGCCACCGAGCGGGTGCGCGAGCTGATCGCCTCCTGGGAGGAGCGCGACGTGATGGCCCGCGAGGTGGCCGTCGACGTGGCCTCGCACTCCCCGCAGGTCGAACCGATCCTGGACGACCTGACCGAGGCGCTGGCCGACATCGAAGCGCTCGAACCCGAGGTGCCCTACTACTCGGCGACGTTGTTCGATCCGCGGGAAGAGCCCTACTGCGACGCCTACTACTGGGCCGACAACCTGCGCCACACCGTGCGGTTCTCGGCCGCGGTGCAGGCCGCGCTGGAAGACGGCTTCCGGGTCTTCGCCGAGCTGTCGCCGCACCCGCTGCTCACCCACGCGGTCGACCAGACCGCCCGCGGCCTGGACATGTCGGCCGCCGCCCTGGCCGCGATGCGTCGACGCGAACTGGGGGCACCTCCCGCTTGCGGGGGACCGCTGCCGCACGGGCTGCGCGGACTCATCGGCGACCTCTATGCCGCCGGCGCGGCCCTGGACTTCGCCGCGCTCTACCCCGCCGGGAACCTGGTCGACGCGACCCTGCCGGTCTGGAACCATCGCCGCCTGATGCTGCTGGAAAGCACCGACCGCCTGGCCCACACCCACGCCGTCGCTGTCCACCCGCTGCTGGGCTCGCACGTGCGGCTGCCCGAGGAACCCGAGCGCCACGTCTGGCAGGGTGACGTCGGCACCGAGGCGCTGCCCTGGCTGGGTGACCACCAAATCCACGGCGCCCCAGCACTTCCCGGCGCTGCCTACTGCGAGATGGCGCTGTCCGCGGCCCACACGGTGCTGGGCGAAAACGCCGAAGTCCGCGACGTCCGCTTCGAGCGACTGCTGCTGCTCGACGAGCAGAGCCCGGTCGGGGCGACCGCGACCGTCGAGGCACCTGACGTCGTGCCGTTCGTGGTGGAGACGAACGAGGGCGGGGAACGTTCGCGGCGCGCGTCGGCGACGCTGCATGCAGCCGACGACGAGGAACCGGCAGTCCACGACATCGAGGCGCTGCTGGCGACGCACGCCAGCGCGGCCGAGGGCGACGACCTGCGCGACGAGTTCGACGAGCGCGGCATCCAGTACGGACCGGCCTTCGGCGGGCTGGTCTCGGCGCACACCGCCGAAGCCGGCGGGGACACCGTGCTCGCCGAGGTGGCCGTGCCCAGCTCGATCCGCTCCCAGCAACGCGCCTACGGCGTGCATCCGGCCCTCCTGGACGCCTGCTTCCAGTCGGTGGCCGCGCACCCCAGCGTCCGCTCAGCCGGCGGCGGCCTGTTGTTGCCGCTGGGTGTCGGCCGGCTGCGCGCCTACGGCCCGGCCCGCAACGCCCGCTACTGCCTGACGACGGTGACCCGCGGCGAAGCCGGCGTCAACGAGCTGGTCGCCGACATCGACATCCTCGACGAGCACGGCACGGTGCTGCTCGCGGTGCGCGGCCTGCAGATGGGCACCGGCGCCTCGGCGAGCAGCGAACGCGACCGCGTCCTGAGCGAGCGGCTGCTCACCATCGAGTGGCAGCAGCGCGACCTACCCGACAAGGCCGTGACCGAGCCCGGCACGTGGCTGCTGATCAGCACGTCGGAAGCCGCCGACATGACGGCCACTCAGCTGACCGACGCGTTGAAGGTGCACGACGCCGACACCACGACATTGTTCTGGCCGCTGCGAGCCGCCGACCACGAGACCCAGGCCGGTCGCCTGCGCGAGCACCTCAACGCGAGCGCCTGCCACGGCGTCGTCGTCGTCACCGCACCCGACCACGGCGACCCGGAACCCGGATCCGGTACGCGCGGCAGCGAGTACGTCGAGCACCTGGTGCGGATCGCGCGCGAGCTGCCCGAAATCATGGGTTACACCCCCCGGCTGTACGTGCTGACCCGAAACGCGCAGCCGGTGCTCAGCGACGACCGCGTCAACCTCGAGCAGGGCGGCCTGCGCGGTCTGCTGCGGGTCATCAGTGCCGAGCACCCGCATCTGAAGGTCACCCAGATCGACGTCGACGAGCAGACCGCCGCCGACCAGGTGGCCCGGCAACTGCTGCAGGCCGAGTCCGAAGAAGACGAGACGGCCTGGCGGCACGACGAGTGGTACACCGCGCGGCTCAACGCCACCCCGCTGGGACCCGACGAACGCCACACCACCGTCGTCGATCACCAGCACCACGGCATGCGCCTGCAGATCCGCACCCCCGGCGACCTGCAGACCTTGGAGTTCGCCGCGTTCGACCGGGTACCGCCCGGCCGCGGTGAGGTCGAGGTCGCCGTCAGCGCGTCCAGCATCAACTTCGCCGACGTCCTGGTCACCTTCGGGCGCTATCAGACGGTCGACGGACGGCAGCCGCAGCTGGGCACCGACTTCGCCGGCGTGGTGACCGCGGTCGGACCCGACGTCACCGACCTCAAGATCGGCGACCGGGTCGGCGGCACGTCCCCCAACGGGTGCTGGGCCACCTTCGTCACCTGCGACGCGCGCCTGGCCACGCCCATTCCCGACGGCCTGACCGACGTCGAGGCGGCCGCGGTCACCACTGCCTCGGCCACCGCCTGGTATGGCCTGCAGGACTTGGCCCGGATAAGGTCGGGCGACAAGGTGCTGATCCATTCCGCGACCGGCGGGGTGGGCCAGGCGGCCATTGCGATCGCGCGTGCCGCCGGGGCCGAGATCTACGCCACCGCGGGCAACGAGAAGCGTCGACAACTGTTGCGCGACATGGGAATCGAGCATGTCTACGACTCCCGCAGCGTCGAGTTCGCCGAGCAGATCCGCCGCGACACCGACGGCTACGGCGTGGACATCGTGCTCAACTCCGTCACCGGCGCCGCCCAGCTGGCCGGGATCAAGCTGCTGGCCCGCGGTGGACAGTTCGTCGAGATCGGCAAGCGCGACATCTACGCCGACACCAAGCTGGGGTTGTTCCCGTTCCGGCAGAACCTCTCGTTCCACGGTTTGGACCTGGGGTTGCTCTCGATCACCGACCCCGCCGCCCTGCGCGACCTGCTCAGCACGGTGTACAACGCGACCGCCGAGGGTGTGTTGCCGGTGCCCGAGTGCACCCGCTACCCGCTGGCCGACGCGGCCACCGCCATCCGGGTGATGGGTGCGGCCGAACACACCGGCAAGCTCATCCTGGAGATCCCCCATGCAGGCCGCAGCAGTGTGGTGCTGCCTCCGGAGCACTCCCAGGTCTTCCGCAGCGACGGCGCCTACATCATCACCGGCGGTCTGGGTGGTCTGGGGTTGTTCCTGGCCGAGAAGATGGCGGGAGCCGGTGCCGGCCGGATCGTGTTGAGCTCGCGATCCCAGCCGAGCCAGAAGGCGCTGGAAACCGTCGAATTGATCCGCGGCATCGGTTCGGACGTCGTGGTGGAGTGCGGCGACATCGCCGAACCGGACACCGCCGAGCGGCTGGTGATCGCTGCCACCGCCACCGGGCTGCCCCTGCGCGGGGTGCTGCACGGCGCCGCCGTCGTCGAGGACGCCGTCCTGTCCAACATCACCGACGAACTCGTCCGGCGCGACTGGGCACCGAAGGTTCACGGCGCGTGGCATCTGCACGAGGCAACCGCGGGCCATCAGCTGGACTGGTTCTGCTCGTTCTCGTCCGCGGCCGCCCTGGTGGGCTCGCCGGGTCAGGGCGCCTACGCGGCGGCCAACAGCTGGCTGGACGCGTTCACCCACTGGCGACGTGCCCAGGGGTTGCCGGCGACGTCGATCGCCTGGGGCGCCTGGGCCGAGATCGGGCGCGGCAGCACGTTCGCCGCGGAATCCGGTGAAGGTGACGCGATCGACCCGGACGAAGGCGCCTACGCGTTCGAGGCGTTGCTGCGCCACAACCGCGCCTACACCGGGTACGCCCCGGTGATCGGGTCGCCGTGGCTGACCGCCTTCGCGCAACGCAGCCCGTTCGCCGAATCGTTCAAGTCGGCAAGGGGCAAGTCCGGCGGTAGCAAGCTGCTGTCCAAGCTGATGGAGCTGCCTCGCGAAGAGTGGCCCGGTCAGCTGCGACGGCTGGTGTCCGAGCAGGTGAGCCTGATCCTGCGCCGCGCGGTCGACCCGGACTGGGCCCTGGCGGAGTACGGCCTGGATTCGCTGGGCAACCTCGAGTTGCGGACCCGCATCGAATCGGAGACGGGGGTACGGCTGCGCTCGTCGGATATCAGCACGGTGCGCGTCCTGGCCGACCACCTGACCGAGAAACTGGCTCCGGCACAGGACAATCCGGACTCGATCTGAAGGCGTGCCCGTGGCCGGGCGAACGCCGGGCAAACCTCGGGCAATCGGGGGCGGAAATTTTTTCGTTTTGACCGTGCCGACCAGCCGAAACGCCTAGCCTGATCAGTGCAGATCGGGCCGGCGCGGGCACGTTTCGCCGGTTCGGCGACGGTCGCCAGCAACCACGATCGCTGGTGACCGAATCGCCGTTCACCATCACGTTATGACTTCAAAACAGCAGCAGACAGTACGGCGGCGAGGTGCGTAGCGCCCACCGGGACCGGCCGTCCTAGCGGTCTGTCGCGCTTCCGAGCTGCTGTTTTAGGATCGAACACGGAGCTCTCCAGGTCACCGGGGAGCAATGTGATTGCAGTCACCTTCGCCGGAAAATTTTTGTACGTTCGCACGATTTTTCTACATGTGACGAACCGACCGGCTACGCTTCTGAATCGCGCTCGACGAAGTGGGCGTCGAAGTACGGGGGTCGGTGGGCGCGTTCACGGCTGCGGAACGACAGCAGCGCGGCGCGAAGTTCGACCAGGACTTTCCGAAGAGGTCTTGCAGCGCGGGTTAAGGAGTGACGTACGACCGTGGAGAAATCACACGCCACACCGGTTGCCGTCATTGGTCTGGCGTGCCGGTTGCCGGGCGGCATCAACTCACCCGACCTGCTGTGGCAGGCCCTCCTCCAAGGCGAGGACTTCGTCACCGAGGTACCTCTCGAGCGCTGGGACGTCGACGAGTACTACGACCCCGAACCCGGTGTGCCGGGGCGTTCGCACTGCAAATGGGGCGCGTTCCTGGACAACATCGGCGACTTCGACGCCGAGTTCTTCAACATCACCGAAAAAGAAGCGACGGCCATGGACCCGCAGCACCGGTTGCTGCTGGAAACCTCCTGGGAGGCCATGGAGCACGCCGGCCTGACCCCGCAGCAAATGCTCGACACCGCCACCGGGGTATTCATCGGCCTGAACCACGGCGACTACCAGTTCGTGCAGGCCGAGACCGGCACTCTGGAAGGGCCCTACGGCAACACCGGAACCAACTCGTGCATGGCTTCCGGACGGGTCTCCTATGCGCTGGGCCTGCGCGGCCCGTCGGTCACCGTCGACACCGCGTGCTCCTCGGGTTTGTTCGCCGCGCACCTCGCGTTCCGCAGCCTCAACGACGGCGAGAGCGACCTGGCGTTCGCCGGCGGGGTGTACGCGATGCTGGAACCGCGCCGGTTCGCCTCGGGTTCGGCCAACGGCATGCTCTCCCGGACCGGACGCTGCCACGCCTTCGACGTCGAGGCCGACGGCTTCGTCTCCGGCGAGGGCGCGGTCGTCCTGTTGCTCAAGCGTCTCGAAGACGCCCAGCGGGACGGTGACCGGATTCTGGCCGTGATGCGGGGTACCTCCGCAAACCAGGACGGTCACACCGTCAACATCGTGACCCCGTCGGTGGACGCCCAGGAGGCGGCCTACCGCGCCGCACTCGCAGCCGCCGACATCGATCCCAACACCGTCGGCATGGTCGAGGCGCACGGCACCGGCACACCGGTCGGCGACCCGGTCGAGTTCGCCAGCCTCGCTGCGGTCTACGGCACCGAGCGCCCCTGTGCGCTCGGGTCGGTGAAGACCAACTTCGGCCACACCCAGTCCACCGCGGGTGCGTTGGGGCTGATGAAAGCGGTCCTGTCCGTGCAGCACGGGGTGGTCCCGCAGAACCTGCACTTCAACACCATGCCGGACAAGATCGCCGAGATCGCAACCAATCTTTTTGTGGTGCAAGAGAACACGCCGTGGCCGTTGCGCGACGAGGGCGCCCCACGGCGGGCCGCGGTGTCGTCGTACGGCATGTCCGGCACCAACGTGCACGCGGTACTGGAACAAGCGCCCGAAACCCCGGCGCCCGATGCCGCGACCACCGCAACCGAGACGCACGGCGCCCTGGTGTTCCCGATCTCGGCCAGCTCCGAAGAAGCCCTGCGCAAGACCGCCGGGCAGCTCGCCGACTGGGTCGACGCGCAGCAGGACCTGAACATCTCGGACCTGGCCTACACCCTGGCCCGCCGGCGCGGGCACCGACCGGTGCGCACCGCCGCGGTAGCCGCAACCGCCACCGAGCTGCGGGACGCGTTGCGCGAGATCGCCGACTCGGAAACCCCATACCCGCCCGCGGTCGGGCAGGACGACAAGGGTCCGGTCTGGGTGTTCTCCGGCCAGGGTTCGCAGTGGGCCGAGATGGGCCGCGACCTGCTGGCAGCAGAGCCGGTGTTCGCGGCCAAGATCGCCGAGATCGAGCCGCTGATCGCCGCGGAGTCCGGCTTCTCGGTGACTGAGGCGATGACCGCACCGGAGAAGGTGAGCGGCATCGACCGGGTACAGCCGACCCTGTTCGCCATGCAGGTCGCCCTGGCCGCCACCATGAAGGACTACGGCGTGAGCCCGGGTGCGGTGATCGGGCACTCGCTCGGCGAGTCCGCTGCCGCCGTCGTCGCCGGTGCGTTGGCGCTGGAAGACGGCGTGAAGGTGATCTGCCGGCGCTCCAAGCTGATGACCCGCATCTCCGGTGCCGGGGCCATGGCGTCGGTGGAACTGCCCGCCCAACAGGTGCTGTCCGAACTGATGGCCCGCGGCGTCAACGATGCCGTCGTCGCGGTGGTCGCCTCCCCGCAGTCCACCGTGGTCGGCGGCGCCACCGAGACCGTGCGCGAGCTGGTCGCCGCGTGGGAAGAGCGCGACGTGATGGCCCGCGAGGTGGCTGTCGACGTCGCCTCGCACTCCCCGCAGGTCGATCCGATCCTCGACGACCTGACCGAGGCGCTGGCCGACATCGAAGCCCTGCAACCCGAGGTGCCCTACTACTCCGCGACGTCCTTCGACCCGCGCGAAGAGCCGTACTGCGACGCCTACTACTGGGCCGACAACCTGCGCCACACCGTCCGGTTCGCCGCGGCGGTGCAGGCCGCGCTGGAAGACGGTTTCCGGGTCTTCACCGAACTGTCCCCGCACCCGCTGCTCACCCACGCCGTCGATCAGACCGCCCGCGGCCTGGACATGTCGGCCGCCGCGCTGGCGGCGATGCGCCGCGAGCAACCGCTGCCGCACGGGCTGCGCGGGCTGGTCGGCGACCTGTACGCCGCGGGCGCCGCGGTCGACTTCGCGGTCCTCTACCCCGGCGGGCGTCTGGTGGACGCGACGCTGCCGGCCTGGAACCACCGCCGCCTGATGCTGCTGGAAAGCACCGACCGCCTGGCCCACACCCACGCCGTCGCCGTCCACCCGCTGCTGGGCTCGCACGTGCGGCTGCCCGAGGAACCCGAACGCCACGTCTGGCAGAGCGACATCGGCACCGAGGCGCTGCCCTGGCTGGACGACCACCAGATCCACGGCGCCCCAGCGCTTCCCGGCGCCGCCTACTGCGAAATGGCCCTGACCGCCGCCCGCACCGTGCTGGGCGACGCGTCGGAAGTCCGCGACGTCCGCTTCGAGCAGCTGCTGCTGCTCGACGAGGAAACACTCGTCGGCACCACCGCGACCGTCGACTCGCCCGGCGTGGTCCCGTTCGTGGTGGAGACGACCCACGAGGGGCAACGCACCCGGCGGGCATCGGCCGTGCTGCACGCGGTCGGGGAGGCCGACGCCGACGTGCCTCCGTCCTACGACATCCAGGCCCTGCTGGCCACCCACCAGACTTCGACCGACGGCGACGACCTGCGCCAGGACGCCGACCTGCGCGGCATTCAGTTCGGTCCGGCGTTTTGCGGCTTGGCCAGCGCCTCCACCTCGGACGCGGAAGACTCCGTGCTCGCCGAGGTGGGATTGCCGGTCGCGATCCGCTCCCAGCAGGGCGGCTATGGGATACATCCGGCGCTGCTGGACGCCTGCTTCCAGTCGGTGGCGGCGCACCCGGCCGTCCGCAACCTCGGGGGTCTGCTGCTGCCGTTGGGTGTCAGCCGGATTCGGGCCTGCGGCCCGGCCCGCAACGCGAGGTACTGCCACACCACGGTGACCCCGTCCGGAACCGGCGTGCAGGCCGACATCGACATCCTCGACGAGCACGGCGCCGTGCTGCTCGCGGTGCGCGGCCTGGAGATGGGCACCGGCACCTCGGCGAGCAGTGAAAGCGACCGCGTGCTGAGCGAGCGGCTGCTCACCATCGAATGGCAAGAACGTGAGTTGCCCGACAAGACCGTTACCGAACCGGGCAGCTGGTTGCTGGTCAGCACCTCCGAGGGTGCCGACATGCTGACTACCCAGCTGACCGATGCGCTCAAGATGCACGACGCGCAGAGCACGACGATGTCGTGGCCGCTGCACGGTGACCACGAAACCGAGGCGCAACGCCTGCGCGAACAATTCGAATCCGCTGCCTTCTCGGGATTGGTGGTGCTCACCGAACGGCAGAGCGGCACCGATGACTCCTCGATCGTCCGCGGTGCCGAGTACGTCAAACTCGCGGTTCGCATCGCCCGGGAACTGCCGGAGATAGTCGGGCAGTCACCCCGGCTCTACGTCCTGACCCGCAACGCTCAGACCGTGCTGAACCACGACGTGCCCAACCTCGAACAGGGTGGGCTGCGGGGACTGCTGCGGGTGATCGCCGCCGAGCACCCGCATCTCAAGGTCAGCTACATCGACCTCGACGACCAGACCGGTGCCGACAACGTGGCGCGTCAGCTGCTGCTGGGCACCGACGAGGACGAGACCGCCTGGCGCGACGACCAGTGGTACACCGCACGCCTGTACCCGAGTCCACTGCGACCGGAGGAACGTCACACCACCGTCGTCGACCACCGGGAACAGGGCATGCGGCTGCAGGTCCGCACGCCCGGTGACCTGCAGACGATGGAGTTCACCGCGTTCGACCGGGTCCCGCCGGGCCCGACCGAGATCGAGGTCTCGGTCACCGCATCGAGCATCAACTTCGCCGACGTGCTGGCGGCCTACGGCCGCTGCCCCACCTTCGACGGCAAGCAACCCCCGCTCGGCCTGGATTTCGCGGGCGTGGTGACCGCTGTCGGCTCGGACGTCACCGATCACAAAGTCGGCGACCACGTCGGCGGCCTGTCGCCGGACGGATGCTGGTCCACTTTCGTCACGTGTGACGCTCGTCTTGCCGTCACGCTGCCGGAGGGACTGACCGACGCGCAGGCTGCCGCGGTCACCACCGCCTCGGCCACCGCGTGGTACGGCCTGGAGGAACTGGCCCGGATCAGGGCCGGTGACAAGGTGCTGATCCACTCCGGTACCGGTGGGGTGGGCCAGGCGGCCATCGCGATCGCCCGCGCCGCCGGGGCCGAGATCTACGCCACCGCCGGCAGCGAGAAGCGTCGACAACTGTTGCGCGACATGGGAATCGAGCATGTGTACGACTCCCGCAGCGTCGAGTTCGCCGAGCAGATCCGCCGCGACACCGACGGCTACGGCGTGGACATCGTGCTCAACTCGGTCACCGGCGCCGCCCAGCTGGCCGGAATCAGACTGCTGGCCATGGGCGGGCGGTTCGTCGAGATCGGCAAGCGCGACATCTACGGCGACACCAAGGTCGGGCTGTTCCCGTTCCGGCAGAACCTCGCGTTCTTCGGCGTCGACCTGGCATTGATGTCGCGGACGCATCCCGCGCAGGTCCGTGGCCTGCTGAACACGGTGTACCGGCTGACCGCCGACGGAAAACTACCGTCGCCCGAGGCCACCAACTACCCGCTGGCCGAGGCCGCCACCGCGGTCCGGGTGATGGGTGCGGCCGAGCACACCGGCAAGTTGATCCTCGACGTGCCGCACACCGGTCGCAGCAGCGTGGTCATGCCGCCGGAGCAGGCCCACGTCTTCCGCGCCGACAGCTCCTACATCATCACCGGTGGTCTCGGTGGCCTCGGTCTGTTCCTGGCCGAGAAGATGGCGAACGCCGGTGCGGGCCGCATCGTGCTCAGTTCCCGGTCGCAGCCCAGCAAGCAGGCGCAGGAGACCATCGAGCTGATCCGCGCCATCGGCTGCGACGTGGTGGTGGAGTGCGGTGACATCGCCGAGGCGGGTACCGCCGACCGGTTGGTGGCCGCCGCCACCGCCACCGGGCTGCCGTTGCGCGGGGTGCTGCACGGGGCCGCGGTGGTCGAAGACGCCACGCTGCCCAACATCACCGACGAACTCGTCGAGCGGGACTGGACACCCAAGGTGTACGGCGCCTGGCACCTGCACCGGGCGACCACCGACCACGCACTGGACTGGTTCTGCTCGTTCTCCTCAGCCGCCGCGCTGGCCGGTTCACCCGGTCAAGGCGCCTACGCCGCGGCCAACAGCTGGCTGGATGCCTTCACCCTGTGGCGGCGCGCCCAGGGGCTGCCGGCCAGCTCGATCGCTTGGGGCGCATGGGGTGAGATCGGGCGCGGCAGCACGTTCGCCGAAACCTCCGGGGACGCGATCGACCCCGACGAAGGCGCCTACGCCTTCGAGGCACTGCTGCGGCACAACCGCCCGTACACCGGCTACGCTCCGGTCGTCGGATCGGCGTGGCTCACGGCGTTCGCGCAGCGCAGCCCGTTCGCCGAAGCGTTCAAGTCCGCCGGCAAGGGCCGCTCGGGCACCAGCCGGTTCCTTGCCGAGCTCGCGGAGTTGGACCAGGAAGAATGGCCCGCCCGGTTGCGCCGCATGATCTCCGAGCAAGTGAGCCTCATCTTGCGTCGCGCGGTCGACGTGGACCGACCGATCTCCGAGTTCGGGATGGACTCGCTGGGGAACCTGGAACTGCGCACTCACATCGAGTCCGAGGTCAAGATCCGGGTCACCACCACCGACATCACCACCATCCGCGGGCTGGCCGATCTGCTTTACGACGAATTGATGTCAAAAGGCGACATAGCAACACCCGCATGAGGTAAAACAGATCAAGCGCCGCTGTTCGACAGCTGGCTGATACGAGGAGGAACGTGTGATCATAGGTGGGGGATCCGCTGACGTCACGCTCGGCGTGGGAATTGTCTACGACTGGGAACCTGGTCCGGGTACCGTCGTGACCTGGAAGCCGACACCTGCGTCGATCGCAAAGGCCAAGCAAGCGCCGGTCGTCGACGCGCCGCCGAGTTTCATGCAGGCCGGCCACATGCGCGGTTACGTGGAATTCGGCGAGCGCGGGCTCGACTATTCCCGGCTGGTGATGGGCTCGTGGGAGATCCCCGGCAAGTGCGATATCCGCACTATGACGCACGTCATCAATGCCCACGTGCGCCGGCACGAAACTTATCGGAGCTGGTTCGAGTACAACGGCCCGAACGATATCGTCCGGCACAAAATTCAAAACCCGCGCGACATTCAACTCGCCCCGGTTCAGCACGGCGAGTTGACGCAGCCCGAATGGCGCAATCTCGTCGTCTCCACTCCGCCTCCGCTGGAATGGGACTGCTTCCGTTTCGGTCTGATTCAGCACGAAAATCACTGCTCGTTGTTCGCCATTGTGGACCACCTGCACTGCGACCCGGCCGTCGTTTCCTCGCTGTACGTCGAGATTCTGACGAATTACCGCGCGCTGCTCGAGGGCAAACCCCCACTGGTCATGCCCGAGCCCGGCAGCCACGACAACTTCTGCATCCGCGAGGCGAAGATGTCGGCCGAGATGACCTTGGACTCCCCCGATGTCCGCAAATGGATCGACTTCGCCGAGAACAACAACGGCGGACTGCCGGAGTTCCCATTGCCGCTGGGTGAGCAGACGTTGACCTGCGGTGGCGACATCCTGATTGAGAAGCTGCTGACCCCCGAGCAAACCGCGAAGTTCGAAGCTCGGTGCATGGCCGCCCAGGCCCGGTTCAGCGGTGGGCTGTTCGGCTGTGTCGCGCTGGCGCACTACGAACTGACCGGCCAGGAAACCTATTACGGAATGACTCCGGTCGACAAGCGCAATTCGCCCGAGGAATACCTTTCCATGGGCTGGTTCACCGGCGCGGTGCCTTATACCGTCGCCATCGACCCGAATTCCTTCGAGGAAACCGCCCGCTCTACCCAGGCGTCGTTCGACGACAACATGAGCATGGCGAATGTGCCCTACGAGCGCGTCCTGGAATTGGCGCCGTGGTTGAAGCGGAATTCGTCGCAGTTCTTCATGACGAATTACATGGACGCTGGTCTGCCGCCGCTTTCCGCGGTTGTCGCTACCGCGCTGAAAGGTGCGAATGCCACGGCCTACAACGACGGCAGAAACCCGGCTTACCTGTATTTCTCGGTAATCCGTCTGTTCGACGAGGTCTCCGTGATGGTGAACTTCCCGAACAACCCGGTCGCCCGCGAATCCGTCACCCGTTATCTCGAGGTGCTGAAGTCGGTGTTCGAGCGTGCCGCCGAGGGCCAGTTCGCGAACGCCGCAGTTCAGGTCGCTCAATAACGATCCGTTTACCCGGGTTCACGCTCCCGTCCTAGAAAGAATGCGGGAGCGTGAAACCGGAAAATGGTGGGCAAAAAGGTTTCGGATCGTACGTCGAGTATGAATTCGGAATTGCGCAAGGACGAATTGCCGCGCCAGCGAGCAAACTGGCGACAATTCCCCGTCCAGCGCCGGCCACCGGCCTGAGCCGGGACCTGAGAGCGCAAGCATATGTCGTCGGCAGCGCTGGCGTGGGCGTTTCGCAAAATTCGCGCACACCCGGTCGGCGGTCCCGCGGAAGGCGCGATCCGGCGCGCCGGGCCCCCGGGTGACAGGCTGGGACGGCCTTCGAATTTTTTGGTACGTTCGCACGAATTTTCCTCCTGCCCAGGACAAACCCGATACGCTGCTGAACGAACTGGGGGTGGCCCGGCGCGGGGCCCGACGGTCGCAGCGCCGCGGGCGACCCACCCCATGCCCTGAACAAATCCGCCGCCGAACGCCGCTGCGGGTCACTCGATTGGGCAGGGATATGGAAGGACGGGTAGACGACCATGGACAGGACGGGTGTCACCCCGGTTGCCGTCATCGGTATGGCGTGCCGGCTGCCGGGCGGCATCGACTCCCCTGAGCTGCTGTGGGAGGCGTTGCTCCGGGGCGACGACTTCGTCACCGAGGTCCCGTCGCACCGCTGGGACGTCGAGGAGTTCTACGACCCCGAACCCGGTGTCCCCGGCCGCACGGTCTGCAAGTGGGGCTCGTTTCTGGACGACGTCGCCGACTTCGACCCGGAGTTCTTCGGGATCACCGAGCGAGAAGCCACCGAGATGGACCCGCAGCACCGCTTGCTGCTGCAAACCGCCTGGGAGGCAATGGAACACGGCGGCCTGACCAGGAGCGCACTGACCAGCGTGCAGACCGGGGTGTTCGTCGGCCTGATGCACGACGACTACCTGTTCATGCACGCCGACGCCGACACCTTGAGCGGCCCCTACGGATACATGGGTAACAGTTTCGCAATGGGGTCCGGCCGGGTCTCCTACGCGATGGGACTGACCGGCCCGGCGATGACGGTCGACACCGCATGCTCGTCGGGGTTGTCCGCCGTCCACCTGGCCTGCCAGAGCCTGCACGACGGCGAGAGCGACATCGCCCTGGCCGGCGGCGCTTCGGTGACGCTGGAACCGCGCAAGGCCGCTTCGGGTTCGGCCATCGGGATGCTGTCGGCCACCGGGCACTGCCACGCGTTCGACGTGAAGGCCGACGGCTTCGTGTCCGGTGAGGGCGCGGTGATGCTGTTGCTCAAGCGTCTGGACGACGCCCAGCGCGACGGCGACCGGATTCTGGCCGTGGTGCGCGGTACCGCCGCCAACCAGGACGGTCGCACCGTCAACATCGTGACGCCGTCGCAGCCCGCGCAGGTCGCGGCGTACCGGGCGGCGCTGGCGGCGGGCGGTGTGGACCCCAGCACGGTCGGCATGGTCGAAGCCCACGGCACCGGCACCCCGATCGGTGACCCGATCGAGTACGCCAGCCTGGCCGAGGTCTACGGCGCCGACGGTCCGTGCGCGCTTGCCTCGGTCAAGACCAACTTCGGGCACACCCAGTCGGCCGCCGGAGCGCTGGGGCTGATGAAAGCGGTGCTGTCGGTGCAGCACGGCGTGATCCCGCAGAACCTGCACTTCACCAAGATGCCGGACAAGTTCGCCGATATCGAAACCAATCTGTTTGTGCCACAAGAGAACACGTTGTGGCCGATCGACGACTCGAAGACGCCACGACGGGCCGCGGTGTCCTCGTACGGCTTCTCCGGCACCAACGTGCATGCGGTGATCGAGCAGGCTCCCGCGCAAAAGGCGACCAAAGTCGTTGAGTCCGAGGCAGACACCCCCCTGCAGGGCGCGCTGGTCTTTCCGTTGTCGGCGACCTCGGAGGACGGACTCCGCCAGACCGCGGCCAGGCTCGCCGACTGGATCGACGACCAAGACGAACTCGACATCTCCGATCTGGCCTACACCCTGGCCCGGCGGCGTACTCCGCGTTCGGTGCGCACCGCGGTCATCGCCGAGGATCGCGCGCAGTTGTCCGAGGCGCTACGTGCGGTTGCCACCGGCGACGCACCCTACCCGCCGGCGACCGGGCAGGACGACAAGGGTCCGGTCTGGGTGTTCTCCGGGCAGGGTTCGCAGTGGGCCGAGATGGGGCGCGACCTGCTGATCACCGAGCCGGTGTTCGCGGCGAAGGTCGCCGAGATCGAACCGCTGATCGCCGCGGAGTCCGGCTTCTCGGTGACCGAGGCGATGACCGCACCGGAAAAGGTGACCGGCATCGACCGCGTCCAACCGACTTTGTTCGCCATGCAGGTCGCCCTGGCGGCGACGATGAAAGCCCACGGCGCCATCCCGGGCGCGGTCATCGGACACTCGCTGGGCGAATCCGCCGCCGCCGTCGTCTCCGGCGCACTGTCGCTGCAGGACGGCGTCAAGGTCATCTGCCGGCGTTCCAAACTGATGACCCGCATCTCCGGTGCCGGCGCCATGGCCTCGGTGGAACTGCCCGCCGAGGAAGTGATCACCCAACTGGTGGCCCGCGGCATCAGTGACGTGGTGGTTGCCGTCGTCGCCTCTCCGCAGTCCACCGTGATCGGCGGGGCGACGCAGTCGGTGCGCGAACTGGTCGCCGCGTGGGAGGAGCGCGACGTGATGGCCCGCGAAGTGGCCGTCGACGTGGCCTCACACTCACCGCAGGTCGATCCGATCCTGGACGAACTCTACGAAGTGCTGGCCGATATCGAGCCGCTGCAGCCCGAGGTCCCGTACTACTCGGCGACCTCCTTCGATCCGCGCGAGGAGCCGTACTGCGACGCCGGCTACTGGGCCGACAACCTGCGCCACACCGTGCGTTTCGCGGCCGCGGTGCAGGCGGCGCTGGAAGACGGCTTCCGGGTATACACCGAGCTTTCCCCGCACCCGCTGCTCACCAATGCGGTCGACCAGACCGCCCGCGGCCTGGACAAGTCGGCCGCAGCGCTGGCGGGCATGCGGCGCGAGCAACCGCTGCCGCACGGCCTGCGGGGACTGCTGGGTGACCTGTACTCGGCCGGCGCCGCGGTGGACTTCTCGGTGCTCTATCCCGACGGCCGGCTGCTGGATGCGCCGTTGCCCGCCTGGAGCCAGCGTTCGCTGTTCCTGGCCACCAGCGGCTTGGATTCGGTCGCACGTCGCAGCGCCCTCGTTCCCGCGCATCCGCTGATGGGCGTGCATGTCCGGCTACCCGAAGAGCCCGAGCGGCACGTCTGGCAGGGCGAGGTCGGCACCGCGGCGCTGCCTTGGCTGGCCGATCACGAAATCCGCAACGCGGCAGCCCTGCCGGGCGCCGCCTACTGCGAGATGGCGCTGGTCGCGGCCCGCACCGTGCTGGGCGACGAGTCCGAAGTCCACGACCTGCGCTTCGAGCGCTCGCTGCGCCTCGACGACGTCACCCCCGTCGGCATCACCGCGACCTTCGAGGCACCCGACGTCGCCTCCTTCACGGTCGAAAGCAGCCAGGAAGGACGCTACGAGCGCCAGGCCACCGCCGTCCTGCACGCGGCCGACCCCGCCGACGAGCCGCAGGTGCACGACCTGACGGCGTTGCTGGCCAACCACCCGCGCGCGGTCGACAGCGACGAGATCCGTAGTTGGATGGGCAAGCGGGGTCACCGGCTGGGAGCGGCGTTCGCCGGGCTCGGCGGTGCCCACATCGCCGAGAACGCCGGCAACACAGTGCTCGCCGAGGTTTCGTTACCGGGTCCGCTGCGCCCCCAACAGGGCACTTACGGGCTGGTGCATCCGGCGCTGCTGGATGCCTGTTTCCAGGCGGTGGCCGCCCATCCCAGTGTGGGCAGCGCGGTGAACGGCGGACTGCTGTTGCCGTTGAGCATCCGCCGGCTGCGGGCCTACGGTTCGGCCCGGCACGCCCGGTACTGCTATGCGACGGTGACGGCGTGTGGTGCCAATGGCGCCGCCAACACCATCGAGGCCGACCTGGACATCGTCGACGAGAGCGGCACCGTGCTGATGGCGGTGCGCGGACTGCAGCTGGGCACCGGCGCCTCCCCGGACAGCGAACGAAGCCGCGTCCTGGGTGAGCGGTTGCTGTCCGTCGAGTGGCAACCACGCGAGCTGCCCGACAAGCCGCTGACCGATCCCGGTTCCTGGCTGTTGGTCAGCATGTGTGAGGCCGCCGACCTGACGGCGACAGCGCTCACCGACTCGTTGAAGGTGCACGACGCGCAGGCCACCACGTTGTCGTGGCCGTTCGCCGGCGACCATGGCGTGCACGCCCAACAGCTGCGCAGCAAGTTGGAGGAAGGCGCATTCCATGGCGTGGTGCTGCTGACCGCCCCGCAGCACGATTCCGATCAGCAGTCCGCCGACCGGGGCATGCGGTACGTCGAGCATGTGGTGCGCATTGCCCGCGAGCTTCCGGAGCTGTTGGGTTCGCCGCCGCGGCTGTATGTGTTGACGCGCAACGCGCAAACGGTGGTGGCCGAGGACCGGGCGAATCTCGAGCAGGGTGGCCTGCGGGGTCTGCTGCGGGTGATCAGCTCGGAGAACCCGCAGTTGAAGGTCACTTACGTCGACGTCGACGAGGCGACCGGCGCCGAGCAGGTGGCGCGTCAGTTGTTGCTGGCCACCGACGAGGACGAGACGGCGTGGCGCGACGACCAGTGGTACACGGCCCGGTTGCTGCCCACCCCCCTGCAACCCGAGGAACGCCACCGGACGGTCATCGACCACGAGCAAGCGGGGATGCGCCTGCAGATCCGCACCCCGGGCGACCTGGAGACGTTGGAGCTGGCCGCATTCGACCGGGTGCCTCCCGGCCCCGGCGAGATCGAGGTCGCGGTCAGCGCGTCCAGCGTCAACTTCGCCGACGTGCTGGCCACCTTCGGCCGCTACCAGACCTTCGACGGGCGGTTGCCCGAACTGGGTCTGGACTTCAGCGGCGTGGTGACCGCTATCGGCCCGGACGTGACCGCCCACCAAGTGGGCGACCGGGTGGCCGGCCTGTCCAACAACGGTTGCTGGGCAACGTTCGTCACCTGCGATGCGCGGCTGGCCGCCGCCGTGCCGGACGGCATGACCGATGCCCAGGCGGCCGCGGCCACCACCGCCTACGCCACCGCCTGGTACGCGCTGCAGGACCTGGCGCGGATCCGGTCCGGGGACAAGGTGTTGATCCACTCGGCGACTGGCGGGGTGGGTCAGGCGGCAATCGCCATCGCACGCGCGGCCGGGGCGCAGATCTTCGCCACCGCCGGCAGCCCCGAGCGTCGAGAGATGTTGCGCGGCATGGGAATAGAGCACGTCTATGATTCCCGGAGCACCGAGTTCGCCGAGTCGATCCGGCGCGACACCGATGGCTACGGCGTGGACATCGTGCTCAATTCCCTGACCGGCGCCGCCCAACAGGCCGGCATCAAACTGCTGGCGCTGGGCGGGCGGTTCATCGAGATCGGCAAACGCGACATCTACTCCAACACCCGGATGGAGTTGTTCCCGTTCCGGCAGAACCTGGCGTTCTACGGCGTCGATCTGGCGCTGATGGCCGAGAGCCACCCCGCGCAAGTACACGACTTGTTGAGCGCGGTGTACCGCCAACTCGCCGACGGCACCCTGCCGTCACCGGAGATCACCCATTACCCGATGGCCGACGCGGCCACCGCGATCCGGGTGATGGGCGCCGCGGAGCACACCGGCAAGTTGGTGCTCGACGTCCCGCATGTCGGGCGCAGCAGCGTGGTGATGCCGCCCGAGCAGGCCCCGGCGTTCCGAAGCGACGGCTCCTACATCATCACCGGCGGTCTCGGTGGCCTCGGGTTGTTCCTGGCCGAGAAGATGGCAGCAGCCGGCGCCGGCCGCATCGTGCTCACCTCCCGGTCGGCGCCCACCCAAAAGGCCTTGGAGACAATCGAATTGGTCCGCGCGATCGGCTCCGACGTGGTGGTGGAATGCGGCGACATCGCCGAGCCGGGTACCGCCGAAAGGCTGGTCGCCACCGCCACCGCCACCGGCCTGCCGTTGCGCGGGGTGCTGCATGCGGCGGCCGTGGTGGAAGACGCCACGCTGCCCAACATCACCGAGGAACTGATTCGCCGCGACTGGGCACCGAAGGTGCACGGGGCGTGGAATCTGCATGAGGCGATACAGGATCTGGAAGCGGATCGGCCGCTGGACTGGTTCTGCTCGTTTTCCTCGGCGGCGGCCCTGGTCGGCTCACCCGGTCAGGGGGCGTACGCGGCCGCCAACAGCTGGCTGGACGCGTTCACGCACTGGCGGCGGGCCCAGGGACTACCGGCCACTTCGATCGCCTGGGGTCCCTGGGGTGAGATCGGTCGCGCGACGTCCTTCGCGGAAGCGGCCGGGGATGCCATCGGGCCCGAGGAAGGCGCGTACGCGTTCGAGGCGCTGTTGCGGCACAATCGCGCTTACAGTGGCTACGCCCCCATCATCGGATCGCCCTGGCTGGACGTCTTCGCCCAGCACAGCCCGTTCGCCGAGGCCTTCAAAGCCACCTCCAAGCACGCCGGCAACAGCAAGTTCCTGCTCGAACTGGACAAGCTGCCCCAGGAGGAGTGGCCGGCGCGCCTGCGGCGCATGGTCTCCGAGCAGATCGGACTGATTCTGCGCCGAACCATCGACGTCGACCGGATGCTGACCGAGTACGGTCTGGACTCGCTCAGCAGTCAGGAACTGCGCACCCGCATCGAGTCCGAAACCGGCATCCGTATCACGGCGACCAACATCAACACGACGGTCCGGAGCCTGGCCGACCTGTTGTACGACGAGCTGACGTCCGCCTGACACGATGAAATTCGTCTTGGCGGTGCACGGCACGCGCGGCGACGTCGAACCTTGTGCCGCAGTCGGTATGGAGTTACTTCGTCGCGGCCACCAGGTCACCATGGCGGTCCCGCCCAACCTGATCGGGTTCGTCGAGTCCGGAGGGCTGACCGGTGTCGCCTACGGGCCGGACTCGGGCATACAGATCAACCAGGTCGCGGCGTTCGTGCACAACCTGACCAAAGCGCAGAACCCGTTCAACCTCGCCCGGGCGGGCAAGGAACTGTTCGTCGAGGGCTGGGCCGAGATGGGCAGGACGCTGACGCATCTGGCCGACGGCGCCGACCTGCTGATGACGGGCCAGACCTATCACGGGGTCGTCGCGAATGTCGCGGAGTACCACAAGGTTCCGATCGCGGCACTGCATCACTTCCCGATGCACGTCAACGGCCAGGTCGGGCTGCCGTCGGTGCCGATGCCACCGCAGCTGGCGCGTACCGTCGGCCGAACCTCCTGGCGGCTGTACTCCTACGTCACCAAGGACGCCGACCGCGCCCAGCGGCGGGAGCTCGGGTTGCCAGCGGCTTCGACCGCCGCGCTGGATCGCATCGTGGCCGGCGACGCACCGGAGATCCAGGCCTACGACCCGGTCTTGTTCCCCGGGATCACCGAGGAGTGGAACGGGCGGCGGCCGTTCGTCGGTGCGCTGTCGATGAATCTGCACACCGAACCCGACGAGGAGCTACAGGCATGGGTCGCCGACGGTGCCCCGCCGATCTACTTCGGGTTCGGCAGCACGCCGGTGCAATCGCCCACCGAGACCGTCGCGATGATCGCCGACGTGTGTGCCGAGCTGGGCGAACGGGCGTTGATCTACTCCCCCGGCCTGGATGCCGCGGTTCCTGATCACGTGAAACTCGTTGGGCTGATCGACTATTCGGTGTTCCTGCCGCGCTGCCGCGCGGTGGTGCACCACGGCGGGGCGGGTACCACCGCCGCGGGCCTGCGCGCCGGGATGCCCACGTTGGTCCTGTGGGACGTCGCCGACCAACCCATCTGGGGCGCCGCCGTGCAACGGTTGAAAGTGGGCACTACGCGGCGACTTTCGCGGATCAACCGGAAATCTCTGGTGAAAGAGATCCGGACGATCCTGGCACCGGATTACGCGGCACGCGCCCAGGAGATCTCAAAGCGGATGGCCAACCCCGCGGATGCCGTGGCGCAGGCGGCGAACCTGTTGGAAAAGGCGGCGCGAACCTAATCCAGCGGGAACGACCTGTACCACTTGCGTCGATGAGCTGCCCCCATCTCGCGCAGGATGCCCATTGCAGCCAGCGGGCCGTGCGTCCGGCTCAACCCGCGGATCATCGCCCCGCTGGATCCCCAATGGTATTGGCGGCCACCGAAATGCGCGTTGGCGGTCTTGCGGCCGAAGTGGTTGATGTAGGCCATTTCCGTTGTGTACAAGCCGAATCCGGACTTACGCGCGCGCAGCGCCAGATCGAGGTCCAGACCCCACCCGTAGCGCCCGAACGTGGACAGGTCCATACCCCCGACGGCATCCCAGCATTCGCGGGACATCACCAGTGCCGTCCCCTCCACGGCAGGCACCACCCGGTAGCGCGCTCGGGGAATGTAGTCCGCGGCGTCCGGCTTTTCCTCTGCCACCGCGTACGGAAATCCCGCGTCGAACATCGGCCCGACGATGCCCGCGTTGTCCGGCAGCCGCGTGTCGAGCAGAGCGGACACGAAGCCTTTCGAGATGCGGGTGTCGTTGTTGAGCGTCATCGCGTGCGAATAGCCCTCGGTGAACGCAGTCCGGAACCCGAGCTCACTGCCGCCGGCCCAACCCAGGTTCTCCCCCGGGGCAGTCACCCGCTCATTGCTGATCTTCGGGTAGTCCCCACGGTTGTCGACGATCAGATAATCCGCGCCCTCCCGCTCGAGGTCGGCCACCAGCGCATGCGTGTATTCGTGCTGACCGAACACCGGCACCGTAATCAGCAGGGACACAAGCGAATCCTATCCTCGGCGCCCACTGCGGGCGGCTTCTTCCAGCAGATCCGCCGTGGCGGCAATGCTTTCGGCCGGTTTGGTCATCTGCGCGGCAATCGTGCGGGCTCTCCCGACGTAATCTGGCGCCAGGATCGCCTCGAGGTCAGCCGCCAGGGTAACGGCGGTACTGCTGGAAAACCGCCGTCCCCGACCGACTTTCAGCTGCTTCACCTGGGCCGCCCAGAACGGCTGATCGGAGGTGATCCACAGGATCAGGCTGGGGACCCCGGCACGAAGCCCCGCGGCCGTCGTGCCGGCGCCGCCGTGATGGACGACGGCGCGGCAGGCGGGAAAGACCGCCGCGTGGCTGACCGCGCGGACCACCTTGACGTGGTCGAAGTGCGGAATCTGCGTCGAGTCGCTCGGACCCGAGCAGATCAACGCCCGCTCGCCCAACTGCGAGCACGCCGCGGCGATCATGTCGACCCGGTCGGCGAGCGGGCCCACCGGCATGCTGCCGAAACCGAAATAGACCGGCGGCGTGCCGGCAGCGATCCACGACATCACCTCGTCGTCGGCAGCCGTCGGCAAACCCATCGTCAACGCACCCACGAACGGCCGACGACCGCCCCACTCCGCGGCCAGGCCTGGGAAGCAAACCTGGTCGTAGGCTTGGATTTCCAGGGCGGAGTGGTCGGCCATGCGGGTGGGCGCCGGACTCGACGCCTTCGGCAGGCCGAGTTCGCGACGCTGGGCGTCCTCGACCCCTTTCGTCATCCGCCAGTACAGCCAGTCGGTGGTGTGGATCGTCGAGCGGACCACCGGGCCAGGTAGGCGGGCGGGGAAGGCGAGCTGGCCGTTGGCCCGCATCGGGTAGAAGTGCAGCGCGGCCAGCGGGACGTCGTAGTGCTCGGCCACATTGGCCACCACTTCCTGGTAGATCTGTCCGGTCAGGATCAGATCGGCGCCGGCGGCCACCGGTGTCAGCATGGTGCCGAGCTCCAGCCAGCCCTCGGTCACCGGCGCCATGGCCTCCCGCGCCAGCTTGACCGGATTCCGGATCTTCCAACCGTTGTGCAGGAACTGTTCGTCCAGTTGCAGTTGCGAGTCACGGGTCCCGTAGGCCACAGCTTCGAGGCCGACGGATTCGACGAAGCCAATCAGGTTGGGCGGCACGGCAAGACACACGTCGTGCCCGCGGCGCTGCAACTCCTGCCCGACGGCGGCACACGGCTCGATATCGCCGCGCGTGCCGTAACTGGCCACGACAAATTTCATGAGCGGTGAAGCTTCAGTCCTTGACGAACAGATAGATCCGGTAGGTGAATCCGCCGCCGCGCTTGAGGTCTCGGTCCAAGACGTTGACGGCGTAGCGGGTCAGCCCGGTCAGGAATGCCGGAGCACGCCGACCGATGATCTCCTGCGTGCGCCGGGTATTGGCGTCCAGCCCGCGCTTGGCCTCTTCCTGGATGTCACGCTGGGCTGTCTTGCGCAGCGGGATGTCGGCAAGTGCGGCTTCCCATTCGGCCACAACGGGATTGCGCCGGGAGTCGGTGTACAGGAAGTGTCCGCCCGGTCGCAGCACGCGGGCCACCTCGGCGAGGAAGCCCGGGAAGTCCGGGTACTGGTGTGACGCCTCGACATTGACCACCGCGTCGAAGGACTCGTCGGGGAACGGCAGATTCTGTGCGTCGCCCTGCACGAAATCCAGTCCCGGGAGTTGGTGGCGCTCGCGGCACTTCTCGATGCTGGCCGGGTTCAGGTCAAGACCCGTGTAGGACGCCGGGCCCAGGTTGCGCGTGATGTACGAAGCGCCTCCGCCAGCGCCGCAACTGACCTCCAGCACATTCTTACCGGTGAGATCCACCTGGCTTGCCGTCTGGTGATAGAGCTGGATGCAATACCGGTTCGGCTCGTCGGACGGGTCCAACGGCAAGGCCATCGGCGGGTCCTCTTCGTAACCGAAGTTGAAGAACACCACGTCGTCGCCGACCTGGCGGGTACCCAGCGGCAGCAGGTACTTGGTGGTGATCTTGCCGACCAAGGGATTGGATTGCAGGCGGTATCTCAAAGCCACGGGGAAGAGTGTCGCATGACCGGCCCGCGCGGCGTGCCGAAAAGGCCAACCTCGATGACGACCAGATCAGCACGCCCGTCCAACTTTGCCTTCGGCGAGCTACCGATCGCGCGCCCCGATTCCGCGCCGCGACGAACTTCATCGGAATCAGTAAACCGCCTTGACCTGCGCTTATTCCAGGCTATGGATAATGCGCGGGGTCCCGCAGTCGGCGCTCGTCGGTTAATAAGGAAATTTCCATTCCCCCACTTCGTCAGCGCAGTCCTTGTACCTTTATTGGGTGGCTGGGCAGGCGCGATCGCATGACGAAGCAAAAGTTGGTGGCATCTTCGACCGCGTCGGCGACTTCGTGGTCAAGTGGCCCTGGCTGGTCATCGGCGGCTGGATCGCGGTCGTCGCAATCCTGGCTCTGACCTTTCCCCCGCTTCAGGTGCAGGCGGCCAAGCACGAACAGAAACCGCTACCCGACGACTCGGCGACGGTGATCGCGCAGAAGGAGATGGACAAGGCTTTCAGCGGGGGCCAGGCCGCTGACCCCAAGGCCGCCGGCTCCATGTTGTTGATCATCCTGACCGACGAGCGCGGGCTCGGTCCCGAAGACGAGGCGACCTACCGCAAGCTGCTGGACAACCTGCGCCAGGACACGCAGGACAAGATCGCGGTGCAGGACTTCATGGGCACGCCGGAACTGCGGCAGATGCTGGAGAGCAAAGACAAGAAAGCGTGGAACCTGCCGGTCAACCTGCCGGGTGAGGCGGCGTCGCCGGAGACCCAGGCGGCGCTGATCAACATCAGAGCGATCGTCAAGAAGACGGTCGCGGGAACCACGCTGGAGGCCAACCTCAGCGGTCCGGTTGCGACCGCGGCCGACCTGCAAAAGCTCGGCGAAGAAGACGTGCAGGTGATCGAGATGGGCACGATCATCAGCGTCCTGGTCATCCTGATCCTGGTGTATCGCAACCTGGTCACCATGCTGGTGCCGCTGGCCACCATCGGGCTGTCGGTGGGAGGCGCACAGGGCGTGTTGTCGGTGCTGGCCGAACTCGGCCTGGCCGTGAACATGCAGTGCATCGTGTTCATGAGCGCGGTGATGATCGGCGCCGGCACCGACTACGCCGTCTTCCTGATCAGTCGATATCACGACTACGTGCGGCACGGTGAAACGTCCGATCGGGCGGTCAAGAAGGCGTTGATGTCGATCGGGAAGGTCATCGCCGCCTCGGCAGCGACCGTGGCGGTGACCTTCCTGGCGATGGTGTTCACCAAGCTGGAAGTGTTCTCGGCGGTCGGTCCGGCGATCACCGTCTCCATCATCGTGTCGCTGTTGACCGCGACGACCTTTCTGCCGGCGATCCTGGTGCTCACCGGGCGCCGTGGCTGGATCAAGCCGCGGCGTGACCTGACCACTCGCTTCTGGCGGATTTCGGGGACGCGCATTGTCCGGCGTCCGAAGGTCCATCTGGTCGGCAGCCTGGTGGTGCTCGCGATGCTCGCCGGCAGTGCGGCGCTGATCCGATTCAATTACGACGACCTCAAGACCATGCCCCAGGACATGGAGAGCGTGCGGGGGCTCAATGCGCTGAACCGGCATTTCCCGATGAACTCGATGACGCCGATGGTCCTGTTCGTCAGCTCCCCCCGGGACCTCCGCACGCCGGCCGCCCTCGGTGACCTGGAGATGATGTCGCGGCGCATCACCGACCTGCCCGACGTCGTGATGGTGCGGGGCCTGACGCGGCCCAACGGTGAACCGCTAAAAGAAACCAAGGTGTCGTGGCAGGCCGGTGAGGTCGGCGGCAAGCTCAACGAGGCGTCCACCGCGATCTCCGAGCACGGCAGCGACCTGGACCACCTGGTGGGCGGTTCCAGGCAGTTGGCCGAGGCCCTGGCCGGGGTGCGATCGCAGGTCAACGGGGCGGTGGCCAGCTCCGCCGGTCTGGTCAGCATGCTGCAGAACATGCTGCAGCTGATGGGCGGGAACAAGACCATCCAGGAGCTCGACAACGCGTCGCAGTACGTCTCCCGGATGAGGGCGCTCGGCAACAATCTCAGCGGAACTGTGACGGAGGGCGAGAACATCGCCGTGTGGGCCACCCCCATGGTGGCCTCGCTCAATGCAAGCCCGAGCTGCAACGCCGACCCCGCTTGCGTGCGCTCACGTTCGCAGTTGTCGGCGATGGTCGAAGCCAACAACAGCGGACTCTTGCGGGCGATGGGCAGGATGGCCGTCACCTTGCAGCAGACCGAGGGTTATCAGAACCTGGCCAAGACGGTCGGTGAGCTCGACGACCAACTGAAGCAGATCGTGGCGTTCCTCAAGCAGGTTGACGGTCTCCCCAGCACCTTGTCGCAGCTGCAAATGGGTGCCGGTGCCCTCGCCGACGGCAGTGCCGCCGTGGCTGACGGCGTCCAGGCCCTGGTGGATCAGGTCAGAAAGATGGGCGGTGGCCTCAACGAAGCTTCGGACTTCCTGCTCGGGATGAAGCGCGATGCGGAACGCCCCAACATGGCCGGCTTCAACATTCCTCCGCAGATCATGACCCGCGAGGAGTACAAGAAGGGCGCGCAGTTCTTCCTTTCGCCCGACGGTCACGCGGCGCGGTACTTCGTGCAAAGCGCCCTCGGCGGGTCCAGCAAGGAGGGCATGGATCAGGTCAACAAGATCCTGGAGGCCGCCCGTTCGGCGCAACCGAATACCGAACTGGCCGACGCCAAAGTGGCTTTGCTCGGGGTTCCCACGGGGCTTCGCGACACTCGTGAGTTCTACAACCAAGACATCGTTTTCATCGTCTTCGCGACCACGATCATCGTCTTCTTGATCCTGGTGATGTTGCTGCGCGCGATCGTCGCGCCGCTGTACCTCATTGCGTCCGTGTTGGTCTCGTTCTGCTCGGCGCTAGGGCTTGCCGTCATCGTGTTCAACTGGATACTCGGCCAGGGAATTCACTGGAGCCTGCCCGGATTGTCGTTCATCCTGTTGGTCGCCGTCGGGGCCGACTACAACATGCTGCTGATATCGCGGATTCGCGACGAGTCACCGCACGGGGTGCGGGTCGGCGTCATCCGCACGGTGGGCTCCACCGGTGGCGTCATCACCTCGGCGGGCCTGATTTTCGCCGCGTCGATGTTCGGCCTGTTAGGCGCCAGCGTCAGCACCATGGCCCAGGCCGGTTTCACCATCGGCATCGGGATTCTCATCGACACGTTCCTGGTACGCACCATCACGGTGCCCGCGCTGGCCGCGATGATCGGCCAGGCCAACTGGTGGCCGTCCCAGATGGGCCGCAAGAATGCTTCGAAAGGCAAGCAGCACAAGCGATCTGACCAAGCACAACTCTGGCTCAACCGGGCGCGGCATTTCATCACCGGAAAGGCTCCCGGGGTGGCGGCCGCGCCGGTACCCAAACCCAGGGCGGTCCGCAAAGCACCGGCGAAGCCCGCCGTCAGCACCATCGACGTACTGCCCGGCCACGCGCTGCCACTGTTCGGTCTGAGTACCATGCCCGCCTATGACCTGGCGAAATGCGCGTCGAGATCCAAGCGCAAGACCAGGAGCAGAGGCAGCGGGAAAGTACCGGTCGATCACCTTCTCACCGACTCCCTACCGTTGTTCGGGTTGGGATATGAACTGCTGGAACGTGATTCGAACGGCAACGGCCACCGCGCCGTCGACTCGGGGACGTCGAAACCCGACACGTCGGTGATCACGTGATGCGGGCACACACCGCGGTGTCGTAGTCGTGACGAAAATGCCCGTTACACGGCAGCATTCGCCCTCCCGTCTTTATAGTGGGTGACCATGCGCCAGTCCGACAGCCTCACCCCGTCCGACAGCGCTAGCCCGTCCGACAGCGCCAGTCCGCTCGAAGCGGTGGTAGGACCGCCGCCGAAAAAGGCACAATTCCGCGACGACATCGAGGGGTTGCGCGGCTTCACGCTGTTGGCGATCGTCGGCTGGCATATTTCCATGCCCGGCGTCAGCGGCGGCTTCGTCGGACCGGACATCTTCTTCGAGATCTCGGGCTTCGTCATCACCGGACAGCTCTGGAAGCAGGTGAGCACCACCGGCACCGTCGGACTGCGCAAGTTCTATGGAGCACGGTCACGCCGACTGCTGCCGGTATCGGCGACGGTGGGCGTGGTCACCGCGATCGCCGCGGCGTTATTGCTGCCCGTGGTGCAGGCTCAAAGCGCGCTGAAGGACGCCATTGCTTGCGCGCTCTACGTCCCCAACTTCTGGTTCATCGTCCAACAGGTCGACTATTTCGCCGGCGGCGCACCGTCGCCGTTCCAGCACTACTGGACGTTGGGCGTGGAGGAACAGTTCTACCTGTTGTGGCCGCCGCTGATCGTCGGCACGGCGTGGCTCGTCCGGCGGCTGCATCGGCGAGCAAAGACCGGCGCACCGTCCTCGCAGCCTCCGTCGAAGACGCCGTACCTGGTGCTGGTGACGCTGATCGCGGTGATTTCGTTCGTGCTGTCGCTGCTGGTCACCTACGTGATGCCGCTCGCGGCGTACTTCTCGCTGTTCACCAGGGCCTGGCAGTTGGCTCTCGGCGCGCTGGTGGCTCTCACGGCCGAATACTGGAGCCGGCTGCCGGCGCGGGCGGCAGTGGTCATCGGCTGGATCGGCATGGGCATGGTCCTGTGGGCCTGCGTCGATTTCACCTCCGACATACCGTATCCGGGTACCGCCGCACTGCTGCCCGTGCTGGGTACGGCGTTGCTGCTCGGGGCGGGCTGCTCGACACCGTCCCAAGGCGCCGGACGCGTGCTGGGATGGTCACCGATGCGGGCCATCGGACGGCTGTCGTATTCCTGGTATCTGTGGCACTGGCCGGTGTTGGTGTTTGCCCCGATCGTGGTGGGACATCCGCTGGGGTTGTTCGGCAAGTTCGTCGCGGCGGTCGTTGTCTCCGGTGGACTGGGTGTGCTCACCCTGCGTTTCATCGAGAACCCGTTGCGTTATGCCACGCCGCTAGCCCGGTCTCCGCTGAAAAGCCTTGCGGTTGGCGGTTTCGCCACGTCGCTCGCGGCCTGTGTGGGAGTGGCGTTGCTGATGTGGGTGTCGTCGATACCGATGCCCGTCGCGGTCGCACACGGCGCGGCGGCTCCGGCGGTGACCATCAAACCCCCGCCGGTGCCGACGGGTGACGACACAGCGGCCTACGACGCGGCGGTGCAGAACGTGTTCGCGCAGGTGCAAGCGGCGGTGGCGGCATCTGCCGAGCTGAAGGCGGTACCGTCGAACCTCGACCCGTCAATCGCCGACGCGGCCGGTGAACTCGGCGCGATGATGTTCGACGGCTGCCTGCGCCTGCCCATCCAGGCCGGCCAGCCCGAATGCGCCATGGGCGACAAGTCCTCGAAGACGACGGTGGCGGTGGTGGGTGACTCGCACGCGTCGATGTGGATTCCGGCCTTCCAGCAGATCGGCACGCAACGGCCCTGGCGTATCGAAACCATGGCCAAGGCCGCCTGCCCGATGATGGATCTGCCGATCGCCAACCGCTGGGTGGCCCCCATCGTCGAATACCTGCAGCACTGCGAGCAGTGGCGCGGCCAGGTCATGGACCGGCTCCGCGCCGAGCACCCGAAACTGGTCGTGGTCAGCGTGTTTCGCGGCTACACCGCGACCCACAGCAACGGTTTCCTGTCCGGTTTCTCGTCGTACGACGCGGCGTGGAATGACGGCCTCAGACGTCTGGTGCAGCAGTTGCGCGGTACCGGCGCCAAGGTGCTGGTGCTCGGGCCGCTCCCCCATTTGAATGCCGCGGTTCCGGGCTGCCTGTCCGAGCACCTCGACGATGCCACCGTTTGCTCGCCACCCATGTCGACGGCGTTCAATCGACCCGGCATCGAAGCCGAAGCGGCTGCCGTGAAAGCCGGTGGCGGACAATACGCCGAACTCGACGCGCTGTTCTGCACGAAGACCCGCTGCCCGGTCATCGTCGGCAACACCCTGGTGTATGTCGACGCGGGTCACCTGACGCTCGAATACTCGCGGTTGTTGGCCCCGGCGATGGCGGCGCTGGCCGACCGCGCGATGGCCGGCAGCTGACCTCTCCCGCCGGCCGACCCCAGGCTAGGCGTCCAAGCGGGCGAACTGGTCCCGTCGATACAGCTCGACGCAATGTGCGCGACGCGGTTTGCCGCTCGTGGTGATCGGTATCGAACCCTGGGGCACCAGCACGAGATCGGATGCGCTCAGCCCGTGCCCCTTCGAAATCGCCGATGTCACTTCACGTTTCACGACGCCGTAGCGTTCGGCCGCTTCCTCCGCCGACTCGTCCTTCTTCTTGAGTTCGATGATGGCGACCAGTTTCTCGACGCCGTCCTGCGGAACCGCGATCGCCACACACCGGCCGGGACTGATCTGCTGGATGGTGGCCTCGATGTCGTCGGGAGAATGGTTGCGCCCGTACACGATCAGCAGGTCCTTGATGCGTCCCAGGATGAAAAGCTCACCCTCGGAATAGAACCCGGAATCTCCCGTTCGCAGCCATGGACTTTCCGGGGTGCCCTCGGAGGGGTTGACGATAGCGGCCCCAAATGTCGCCGCCGTAGTTTCGGGTTTCTGCCAATAGCCGGAGGCGACGTTGCCACCGTGCACCCAGATTTCGCCGACGGTGCCCTCTGGGCACTCCGTCCCGGTGTCCGGGTCGACGATGCGGACCAGCTGAGTGTCGACGATCCCGTAGCTGACAAGCGGTGTGCTGCCGTCATTTTCGGTATCGGACCGTTCGGCTTTGCCGTCCGGCAACTTGCTGGCGTCGAAGTTGACGATCTTGGGTGGCTGGCCGGCTTGCCGCGTCGCGACGAAGACGGTGGTTTCGGCCATCCCGTAGGACGGGCGGATCACCTGCGGGTCGAGGCCGAAGGGAGCGAAACGGTCGATGAAACGCTTCAGCGTGACCGGTTGTACGCGCTCGCTCCCGTTGAGGATGTTGTGGATCCCACTGAGATCGAGACCTTCCAGATCCTCGTCTTTGGTCTTGCGCGACGCGAGGTCGAACGCGAAGTTAGGAGCGGCCGTGAATGCCAAGGTGTTGGTGGCCAACAGCTGCATCCACCGGGCCGGCCGCTGCAGGAAGCCGATCGGGCTGGTCAGCTTGGCCGGCATACCGGTGAGAATGGGCATGATCAGCCCGAGAATGAAGCCCATGTCGTGGTAGAACGGCAGCCACGACACCACGGTCGACCCGGGCGGGGCCAGCTTGCCGTAGACGCCGTAGTAGGCGGTCATGATCTGTTCGAAATTGGCCATCAGGTTCTTGTTCGAAACCATGACCCCGGCCGGGGTGCGCGTGGAACCCGAGGTGTACTGCAGGTAGATGGTGTCCGGCTGTTCGTACTTCGCGCGGGACGCGGCACCGGGCCGACCGTCCAGCTCCAACCGGTCGAGCTCGATGATTTGAGTCTTATGGTCACCGGGCTGCGCTCGCACGTACTCGGCCACGTTGTCGACGACCCCGGATGCCGTCAGGACCAGGGCGGGAGCCGTGTCGGCCAGCACCGAAGACGTGCGTTCGTCATGCGCGCCGCCTCCCGGAACCGACAGCGGCACCGCGGTGATCCCGGCGTGCAATGACGCAAGGAACCCCACGATATAGTCCAGGCTCTGCGGGGCCAGGATCAAGGCCCGGTCACCCGTCGTGCCGTGTTCGCTCATCAAGGCGGCGAGATTGAGCATCCGGCGATAGAGCTGCGCCCAGGTCAGGGTGTGCTCGACACCGTCCCACGAGTGGTCGTAGTCGATGTAGGTCAGCGCAATGTCGTTGGGCTGCAAACTCGCACGCTCTCGCACGACATTGGGAAGGGAGGATTCAACCACGGACAACAGATTACCTTTGCCGGACACGCTTCTGTTCAAAACCAGAGATCGCCGCACAGCAGCATGAAGCCGGTTTCCCGGTGGCCGGTGTCGGTATATTCGCGGTGTTGTGGACAATCGCCTCGCGCACATGGATCAGGTGTCGTTTCTTGCGCTGCGCGCCCTTGGCTACGGAACGCTGACGCAGGTCACCTGGACCTACAACCGCGCGGTGGACCTCAAGGGGCTCAAGCGTTTTCACCGAAACCTCGGATTCGGGTTGTTGGGGCGGCGCATCGAACGTTCGCCGCTGCCGTTCGCGCGGGATCGGTGGGTGTCGTCGCGGGGTGCTGCCGACGTCGAGATCGAACCGACGCCCCGCCGGAGGGCCGAACTGAACGCGTGGGCCTACGAGCGAGCGTGTCTGCCCATCGATCCGCAGTTCGGCCCCGGCTGGCACCTCGGTGTGCTGCCGCTGCAGGACGGCGGGACGGTTGTCAGCCTGGTCGCCTCCCACACCTTGGTCGACGGACTCGGCCTGTGCGAAGCGATCGCCGATGCCGCTGCCGGCCGAACCCGCGAGCTGGGCTATCCCCTGCCCGGTTTCCGCACCCGGCGGCAGGCTCTGCTCGAAGACAGCCGCCAGACCCTGGCCTCCGTCCCGGAATTGGGGCGAGCGCTGGCCGCGATGACCCGACTGGCCCGGCAGGGCCGCCAGGAACTCGCGTCCTCGATCGCGGCGGCACCCCCTGCCCCGCGGACGTCCCGCGCTGACGAACCTTTCATGGTGCCGACGTTGGCGGCGTACGTGGACGTGCAGCAGTGGGACGCCTGCGCGCGGCGCCTCGGCGGCACCAGCAACTCGTTGTTCGCCGGCTTCGCGGCCAGGCTGGGCGTGCGAATGGGGCGCCGGCTCGACGACGGAACCGTCACACTGGCGTTTCCGGTGGGCGAACGCGTCCCCGGCGACACCCGCGGCAATGCGCTCACGTTTGCCTCCATCACCGTCGACCCCGCCGACGCGGCGTCGAATCTGTGGGAGATCCGCACCGAACTCAAGCGTGCGCTCACCGAGCTGACGGCGAACGCCAACGAGATGCTGGCGCCACTCCCCCTGGCCTCGATGACCCCGAAGTGGTTGGCCCGGCGGCTGGTTGGCGTCGGTCTCGGCGCTTCGGGACGACCGATCGGTTGCTCCAACCTCGGACAGTTGGACCCGGCCCTGAACCGTCCCGACGGCACCGACGCGGATTACGCCTGCGGGCGACTGATCGAACCCGGCATCGGCAGGCGCGCGCTGGACGGCATCGGCGGCCAGCTTTTCGTGGCGTCGGGACGTCTTCCGGAGAAAGTCTTCATCACCGTGGTGGCCTATCGTCCGGATGCCACGAACTCCACCGACGAACTGCGAGACCTGGTGGCCGACACGTTCGCGGAGTTCGGGCTGACCGCCGAAATCGACTGTTAGTGCTGCCCAGTCACATTCAGCCTGTCCCGAAACCGACGGGCGCGACGGAATTCGCCGAACAACGCCGAAGCCATGGCCTTGACGTGCAACCACCGTTGCGGGCCGAGGGCGGCCACCTCGATCAGCATTGCCAGCCATGCGGGTAGCCACCAGGCCGCCGCGGTGATACGGATGCCGGCCGGTGCGGCCGGATCCACCATCATCCAGGTCAGAATGCGGTGCTGGTCGAGCAAGTTGCGGCGGGTTGCCATCACCCGCGTCGTGGCGGTGGCGGTGGTGTGGCTGCGGACCGAAAGTTCGCGCGGGACAAAGCAGACCGCCGATCGCAGCATCAGCCGCGCCCAGAAGTCGACATCGACGAGCTGGTAGATGTCATCGCGAAATCCACCGGCATCGAGTGCGAGCCGGCGCCGGAACATGACGCAGGTCGGTTCGCCGACCCAGTTCTCCTTGCCGCCGCGCAGCAGCATCTGCTGAACCAGCACCGATCCTTTGTTGTGTTCGCGCAGATTACGAAAGCGGCTGTGAATCTTGCCGTATCGCTGTTTCCAGCTCAGGTCGTCGCTGTCGATCTGGCGGGGAGCGAAGGCCAGCCCGACCGCGGGATCGTCGAAGCACGGGACCAGGGTCTGTAGCGCGCCGGGCAGCAACCAGTCGTCGCCGTGCACGAACTGAATCAACTCGCCGCGGGCGAGTTCCAGGCACCGGCCGTGATTGCCGTTCAGTCCCAGCCGGGGCTGGTTGCGTACCAGCCGGTCGCCGGGCCGCAGCATCGCCTCGGCGCGGGTGGCGCAGTCGTCGCTGGATTCGTCGTCGACCACCAGGATCTCGAAATCCACGCCTTGCTGGTCCAGGATGCTGCGCAGACAACGCTCGATGGTCGCGCTGTTGTTGTACATCGGGATGCACACCGAGACAGTCGGTGGCACAGGCGATTCGTCGCTGCGGTCGGGATTCGGAGACATTGTTCGTCGATGCGCCGCGGCGCACCTAGGGATTACTCAGAGAGCCGCCACGCCCTGGGCCAGAAAGAGCATCCCCACGCCGAACAGGATCGTCAGCGACATCTGGCGACGGTACGTCCGCACCCAATTCTGGATCCGCGTCATCACCTGCTCGGTCCGTTGCGGCACGGCGAGGTAGGCCACCAGCGGGATTTCGATGACCGCGAGGACGATCAGGGTGAAGACGAGGAAGGCACTGAGCTGCGTACCGATACCAGCGCCGGACGCCATGATGAACGTCAAAGCGATGAGAGTCTCGACGGGCGGTACCGAGGTCGCGATTCCGACGACGAACGCGGGCCAGACCACGTCACAGTTCAGCATTTCGTGGGCTCGGGCTGCGGCCCGGGCCATCAGCCCCGGCGAACGCGGCTCCAGAACCATCGTCGACATGCCGCCCCCGCCCACCGGTACGGGTGTCAGAGCCTGCGCCCGCGCACGCATGACCATGCGCGACGCCAACAACAGCAGCAGCACTCCGATAGTGAGTTGCAGCCGTCCGCCCGAGAGGACCACGGTGGCTTCCCGGATCTGGTTGGCCGTCGCGGCTGCGCTCTGGATGGCGCCGATCGCAACCTCGCGGATGAGCACGATCACTGCCACCGCAACGCCCGCGGCCGCCAGCATGCCGCCCAGCCAGAAGGCGAACAAATTAACCATCGGCCGCTTGCGCGACAGCAGCACGGCGGCCAGCCCCAGGCGGGCAGGCTCGATCGCCATCCCAAGCCCCATATACAGCACCATCCACCACATCATCGAGGACGTTACTATGCCGGCGCGCGACCCGCGGGCGAACTGAGAAATTGCTGAAAAATGTGTCTGAGCAGTGACGATGGCCCTGCAGGACGGTGGCGGGAGCCGAGCGTGCCACGCTGGTCCCACGCTGCCGGCAACGGTCGGTTCGCATCCGCCGATGAGGCCCGAGGCCGGTCGCGGCTGGCTATACTTCGCCAGCGTGTGCCGTACGCTTGCCGTCCCGCAGACGGCGGCGATGACCTCTTTGTACAGACGGCTGACTCTGCCTTCAGAGCTCGGCGTGGACCCCGAATCAGTAGGCACTTCGACGAGCACTACTGCAGCGCACGAAAGGCCCTCGCGGTGACTACGACGGCAGCGAACTCACCCAAGGTGAGCGTCGTGACCACCACCCACAATCAGGAAGCCTACGTACGCCAGGCCTTCGACAGCTTCGTCGCCCAGGAAACCGACTTCCCGGTGGAGATCGTCGTCGCCGACGACGCCTCGACCGACAGCACGCCGTCGATCATTCGGGAGTACACCGAGCGGTACCCGCAGCTGTTCCGGCCGATCTTCAGGCCGCAGAACCTGGGCCTCAACAAGAACCTGACCGGCGCGCTGTCGGCTGCGCGCGGTGAGTACGTCGCGCTCTGCGAAGGCGACGACTACTGGATCGACCCGCTGAAGCTGAGCAAACAGGTCGCGTACCTCGATCAGCATCCCGAGACCGCGGTGTGCTTCCATCCCGTGCGAGTGGTCTGGGAGGACGGACACGCCAAGGACTCGACCTTCCCGCCGGTCCACATACGCGGCAACTTGAGCCTCGACGCCCTGATCCTGATCAACTTCATCCAGACCAATTCGGTGGTCTATCGCCGACTTTCGCGCTACGACGACATCCCACCCGACGTCATGCCGCTGGACTGGTATCTGCACGTCCGGCATGCGGCACACGGCGAGATCGCCATGCTGCCGGAGACGATGGCCGTCTACCGTCGCCATGCCGAGGGCATGTGGCACAACCAGGTGATGGACCCGCCGAAGTTCTGGTTGGCGCAGGGACCCGGGCACGCGGCGACGTTCGACGCCATGCTCGATCTGTTTCCGGGCGATGGACGGCGCGAGGAACTCATCGGTCTGATGGCCGACGGGATTCTGCACGAGATCGCGAAGGTGCCGGGCCCGGACGGCCGTGCCGCGCTGCAGAACACCATCGCCCAACACCCCCGGTTCGCGATGATGGCACTGCAGCACCGGTGGGCGACTCCCAGGAAACGACTGAAAACGTTGTGGCGCAGGCAGGTCGCCGCTACGCCGAGCCGACGGGGGCTGGTCGACGTCTGGCCCAACCGTCGCAAACGCCCGGCCGCGAACTCAGAAGTGCGATAGCGTGCGGACCGCCCTGGGCCGGGTTCGGCGTCCCAATCCTGAACTTTGCACGGCACATCCACGAGACGACGACGAGAGGGTCTGAGCAAGAATGGTGGCACAGAATTCGGACAACGCGGTGCAGTTCACCGCACACAACGTCCGTCTCGACGACGGGAGCTTCACGATACCCGGGTCGTCGAATTCGGTAGACGAATACTCCTGGTTCAAGTCATCTCGCGGGATCCTCGATACCGTGTTTCCCGGGGACAAAAGTCAACTACGCCTCGCCGATATCGGTTGCCTGGAAGGTGGCTATGCCACCGAGTTCGCACGCCTTGGCTTTCAAGTTCTCGGCATCGAAGTCCGCGAACTGAACATCGCGGCATGCAACTACATCAAGTCCAAGACCGATCTGCCGAATTTGCAGTTCGTGCAGGACAACGCGTTGAACATCGCGGACCACGGGGTGTTCGACGCCGTCTTCTGCTGCGGGCTGTTCTATCACCTGGAGAATCCGAAGCAGTATCTGGAGACGTTGTCAGCGGTCACCAACAAGCTGTTGATCCTGCAAACGCATTTCTCGATCATCAATCAGGCCGACAGACTTTTCCGGATGCCCACTACGGTGCGCCAATCAGCCAGCCGGCTGTTCCGACGGCCGGAGCCGGTGAAGTTCATGCTCTCGGCGCCCACCGAACATGAGGGACTTCCCGGTCGGTGGTTCACCGAGTTCTCGAACGATCGGGCATTCAGTCGACGCGAAACCGACAAATGGGCGTCCTGGGACAACCGGAAGTCGTTCTGGATTCAGCGTGAATATCTGCTGCAGACGATCAAAGATGTCGGATTCGATCTGGTGCTGGAGGAGTACGCCAACCTGGAGCCCAGTATCGCCGACTCGCTGCTCGGCGGTTCCTATGCGGCCAATCTCCGCGGGACCTTCATCGGCATCAAGACCCAGTGATGGTCACGTCGACTCCGACGGTCTCGGTGATCACGATCTCCTATAAAGACCTCGACGGCCTCAAACTCACTGTCCAAAGCGTGCGCGCTCAGCGCTACGCGGGACGTATCGAGCACATCGTGATCGATGGTGGATCCGGTGACGACGTCGTGGAATACCTGTCCGGACTCGAACCGGGCCTCGCGTATTGGCAGTCCGAGCCCGATGGCGGACGGTATGACGCGATGAACCAGGGTATTGCGCACGCGTCCGGGGACCTGCTGTGGTTCCTGCACTCCGCTGATCGCTTTTCCGGACCCGACGTGGTGGCCCAAGCCGTGCAGGCGATGGACGGCAAAGGTGAGGCTAGTGAGTTGTGGGGATTCGGCATGGATCGGTTGATCGGCATGGATCGGGTGCGCGGTCCAATTCCCTTCAGCCTGCGCAAGTTTCTCGCGGGCAAGCAGGTCGTTCCGCATCAAGCATCCTTCTTCGGTTCCTCGCTGGTGGACCAGATCGGCGGCTACGACCTCGATTTCGGTCTCGCAGCCGACCAGGAATTCATTCTGCGCGCCGCGCTGGTACGTGAACCCGTCACGATTCAGCGGGTGTTCTGCGAATTCGACACCACCGGGGTGGGTTCGCACCGGGAACCGAGCGCGGTGTTCGGTGACCTGCGCCGCATGGGCGAGCTGCATCACCGTTACCCCTATGCGGGACGGGCGATCTCGCGTGCCTATCTGCGGGGCCGGGAACTCTACGCCTACAACAGCAGGTTCTGGGAGAACGCCTTCGGACGCTTGGGACGGCTCCGGCGCGACTAATCGCTGCCGCGGAAGAAGATGCCGTCGGCCTGCAACATCCGGCCGTTGCGCGGGTCGGTGAAACCCGGCTCCAGTCCGGCCAGGGTGAATCCGAGAGAATCGGCGAGTTCGAGTGCTTCACGAATGAGCATGCCGCCGTCATACAAAGGCTGAAACGACAATTCAAGCTGCAAGCCGACACAGCGCTGAGCTATCGTCGCGGCTCCGCCTTCGAGGACCTGTCGCTCGAACCCCTGTACATCGATCTTCAGGAAAGCGATATCACTGGGGCGCAGTACTTCTGGAGCCAGGGAATCGAGCCGGAATATCGGTACCTGTTCGGTGTCGACGTAGTTCGCCGGCGGAAAGGCATCTTGATGCCTTTTCAGCATCGGCAACACCGAGCTGCTGGCACCCTCGTTGCCTGCGACGTTGATCGAGATCGTGCCGTCGACGTCGCCCAGCGCGCAGCGCCGACATTGCCACTGCGGATCGGCTGAAACCTTTCGCTGCAGAGCGGAGAACGCACCGGACAAGGGCTCGAACGACACGATGCGCTCGGTAAACCCGGCGGCACGCAATCCCGTCGCGTACTGTCCCGAATTCGCCCCGACGTCGAGCACGACGTTCACGTGGTGGAGCTCGAGCTGACGCAGGAAGTTGCGTTCCCGGTCCAGTTCTGGAAAATAGTGGGTTACGTCGATGCCGTTGCGACGCAGAATGTTTCGGCCGAGACGCGACAGCCGGCTCACTGCCGGACCGTTCCCGCGTGATCGCGGTACCAGGCCACCGTCGCCTCGATTCCCTCGCGCAGTGCGATCGACGGGCGCCACCCGGCGTCCCGCAGAACCGAGACATCGAGCAGCTTTCGCGGTGTCCCGTCTGGTTTGCTTGTATCCCAACATGTTTCGCCCGTGTAGCCCACCGCCGTCGCGACCATCTCCGCGATCTCGCTGATGGTGTGGTCGACACCGGTACCCACGTTCACTTGCGTTGGGCCATCGAAGTGTTCCAGGAGATAAAGGCACGCGCTGGCCATGTCGTCGACGTGGAGCAACTCGCGCCGCGGAGTCCCGGTGCCCCAGTTCACGACCTGTGATGCGCCACCGGCTTTGGCCTCCTCGTAGCGACGGATGAGCGCCGGCAGCAGATGGGAGCCGGACGGGGAAAAGTTGTCACCGGGCCCGTAGAGGTTGGTGGGCATCGCTGAGATCCACGGCAGGCCGTGCTGCCGCCGGACCGACTGGACCTGCAGGATCCCGGCGATCTTGGCGATGGCGTAGGCGTCGTTCGTCGGCTCCAGCGGACCGGTGAGCAGTGCGCTCTCCGGGATGGGTTGCGGGCTCAACTTCGGGTAGATGCAAGAAGATCCGAGGAAGAGGAGCCGTGGCACCTGAGCGGCGACCGCGGCGTCGAGCAGATTGACCTGGATCTGCAGGTTCTCCGACAGGAAATCGGCAGGGTAGGTGTTGTTGGCCATGATGCCGCCCACGCGGGCCGCCGCGTCGATGACGACCTGCGGTTTCGCGTCGAGGACGAAGGCGAATGTCGCTGCCCGATCGGTCAGGTCGAGTTCTATGCGGGTCCGCACCAGCAGGTTGGTGAACCCCGCGGACTCAAACGCGCGCAGCAGCGCGGACCCGACCAGCCCGCGGTGTCCGGCGATGTAGACGGGCGCGGCGCGGTCCAGTTCGCCAAATCGGTTGTCCGCGCTCATTTGCGACCGGCGAGCATCGGCTTGTCGATCCAGGGCTTGCCTTCGCATTCCAGCGCGGCGATGTCGGCGTCGACCATGATCCGGGCCAGTTCGCCGGTGTGGACAGATGCCGCCCAGCCCAACGACTCCGAGGCTTTGGTCGCGTCGCCGATCAGCGAATCCACTTCGGTCGGCCGCAGATAGCGCTCGTCGAATTTTATGTACTTCTGCCAGTCGAGCCCGGCATGGCCGAATGCGGCTTCGGCGAACTCCCGCACGGTGTAACCGCGCCCGGTCGCCAGCACGTAGTCATCGGGCTCGGGCGCTTGCAGCATTCGCCACATGCCTTCGACGTACTCGGGCGCGTATCCCCAGTCGCGGACTGCGTCCAGGTTTCCCATGAACAGGTCTGATTGGACGCCGGCTTTGATGCGCGCTACGGCGCGGGTGATTTTGCGGGTCACGAATGTCTCACCGCGGCGGGGGGATTCGTGATTGAACAAGATCCCGTTGACCGCGAACAAACCATACGCCTCACGATAATTCCGTGTCGCCCAATAGGAGTACACCTTGGCCGCGCCGTAGGGCGAGCGCGGATAGAACGGGGTCAGCTCGTTCTGCGGCGGCGGCGACGCGCCGAACATCTCCGACGAAGAAGCCTGGTAGAACCGGCACTGCACCCGGGAGAGCCGCACGGCTTCGAGGAGTCGCATCGAACCCATGCCGGTGGTGTCGCCGGTATGAACCGGTTCGTCGAAACTGACCCGTACATGCGATTGTGCGGCAAGGTTGTACACCTCGTCCGGCTCGATGGTGCTGAGCAGGGTGACCAGGCGGGTGCCGTCGATCAGGTCGCCGTAGTGCAGGAACAATCGCGCCTCGGGCTGGTGCGGATCGACGTAGAGGTGATCGATGCGCGACGTGTTGAACGTCGAGGCGCGGCGGATGAGTCCGTGGACCTCGTATCCCTTGCTCAGCAGCAGTTCGGCGAGGTACGAGCCGTCCTGCCCGGTGATTCCGGTGATGAGCGCTCGCTTCACTGATATCCCGTCTCTGTCGGTGCTTGGTCGCCGGCAACGAGGTCGATTTCGTTGTCGACGGCAGCACTTCTCGTAGTGGTCACCGCCCCACGGCTGTCGCTACATAGTAGTTGTCGACGGTGACCGGACACTCAGCAATGCGTACTAGTTGTTCAGCGGGGTGAGGCCTGCTGGATCTCTCGCACGGGGCCCGCACAGCAAGTAGCTCGCCTGGAATCGAGTGGATTCGGCCACCGCGAGGAGCACCCATGCCGCGCGGCTCAACAGTGCGGACTCAGTGCTAGCTCGCATCGATTGCTACTGCGCGGTCATGAAGAAATAGGTATAGGGCGGAAAGCTCTGCGGGACCACCGTCCCATTCACCTGTTCGAATGTGCCGCGCGCCAAGGCTTCGTAACCGTCAGGCGAGCGCACATGCCGACCGCGATCGAGACTGATCAAGAAGCGCGCGAGCGGGTTCTGTCGCTTGATGTAGACGTTGTCGAGGGTGACTACCCGGCCGCCGGCTTTGAGCACCTGTCGCAATAGTTTGAACAATTCGTCCGCTTGCGCGTCGCTCATGTGGTGCAGTACCGCCGAGACGATGGCGATATCGACGGGCTCGAGCGAGCTTGCCTCCTCGGATCCGAAATAACCAGCATGAAATGTTCCGCGGTCGCCGTAGGTTTGGCGAGCTTGCTCCACGTAGGCGGGATTGGGTTCCCACCCCACATATTCCACGTCCGGTAGATGCGCTAGCAGATGAGCCGGTCCACAACCGATGTCTAGGACGCGATCGCCTGGCTTGGCACGGACGAACCGCTGCACGAACTGTCGTCGGTGACTATCCGCCCCCATCAGGCGCTGTAGAGCTTCGTACAATCTGGGATTTCGGAGAGCTGCGTACAAGCCCCGTTTGCGTTCGGTTTCCATGGCTTACTCCTTCATGCCGACGGCTAGGCAGCTGGTGCCGAACGGAATAGTGCCGCCCGACTCGATACGCCGCGCTTCGACGTCCAGCAATCTGTCGATTACGCGCGCCGAAAACCCTTCACGCGCATGCTCAGCAGCCTGTTGCTCATCATTTCCTTGTCGCCTGAGCCGCAGTAGACTCGGCAATGTTCTGAGCAGAAGCACCGGCGGCGGCAGCGGCGAGAACAGATATGTTCCGTAGAGCGGTCTGAATCCATTGTCTCGCAAGGCACTATTCAATCTTCGCAGTGTGTACCGGCGGAAATGTCCTGCCGCAATGTCATCGACGGAGTGGAGGAATGCGTAAGCCGGAACCGTCAGGAACAACAGACCGCCCTCACCCAAGAACCCATGAACCTGCTGTAGGGCACCCGCCTCGTCCTCAATATGTTCCAGCACGTCAAACATTCCAGCGGCGCTGATGCTGCCCGGTTTCAGGCCGATATCCTCCAGCCTGCTACAGATGACTGGATCAACACCGCGGGCGCGAGCCGCAAGGGCGCCGTCGATTCCTGGCTCCACCAGAGCGCAATCGAAACCTTCCTCCGACAACCCCTTCGAGACGTATCCATTGCCCCCGCCGATATCGAAGAGCACGCCGTGTGGATCGAAGCGGCGCACCACGCTGGCAATACAGCGATTCCGGTGGCGAAACCAGAATGAACGGTCTTCGATCTGCAGACAGGCCGCGTTCCCGTCCTCGGGATAGGACACCTGAGTGTTTTGACGTGCGAACCAGATACCGTCCGCGCGGCATTCCAAGCCCGGGGCCGCCGTGGCGATATCAAACGTCATGCGCCCAGTGCCCCGTGGGTAGGACGTGACTGATAGAAGTCCAGCACCGCACTGGCGACTTCCTCGACTTCCTGATCAGTGAGGTCAAAATACATTGGCAACCTCAACAATCGAGCACTTGATTCTTCAGTGACCGGCAAACGCCTCTGGGGCACGCCAAGTGATTGCGCGAACGGGGACGAATGCAACGGGACATAGTGAAAGACGGCCAGGACTCCTGCCGCCCTGAGGTGGCCAATGAGAGCCGTACGCTCCTCGATATCGGCGGTCAGCAAGTAGAACATATGATAGTTCGTCGAGCAATGAGACGGCACAACCGGTATTCGGACGAGACCGCGTTTCACCAGCGGTGCCAGAATGGTGGAATATTGTTCGAATATCTCGCCTCGCCGCTGGGTAATCTTCTCCATGTTCTCGATTTGGCCCACTAGAAAGGCTGCGAGCATATCCGAAGGGAGGTATGAGGAGCCGACGTCTACCCAGGTGTACTTGTCCGATTGGCCACGTAGGAATTGACTTCTGTTCGTCCCCTTCTCACGGATGATTTCGGCACGTTGCTCCAACATCGGGTCGTTGATGACCAATGCGCCGCCCTCACCACAGGAGAGGTTCTTCGTCTCGTGAAAGCTGTAGCAACCGAGATGCCCGATTGTGCCTAACCACCGATCCTCGTAACGGGCAAAAACACCTTGGGCGGCATCTTCCACCACCCACAATCGATGGCGTGCGGCAATGTCCATGATCGCGTTCATCTCGCAGGCAACACCCGCGTAGTGGACGGGGAATATGGCACGAGTACGCGGTGTGATCGCTTCCTCGATCAGCCTTTCGTCGACGTTGAGCGTGTCGGGGCGGACATCCACAAATACAGGTACCGCGCCTCGCAGCACAAAGGCGTTGGCCGTGGAAACGAAGGTGTAGGAAGGGACGATCACCTCGTCACCGGGCTGAAGATCACAAAGGAGTGCGGCCAGTTCGAGGGCTGATGTGCACGAAGTGGTCAGCAAGACGCGATTGGCATGGAACTTTTGTTCCAACATAGCCTGGGCGCGCTTGGTAAACGGACCGTCGCCGCTGGCATGCCCGCCGGCGACCGCTTGACCTACATAAGTCAGTTCCGACCCGACGACCGCGGGCTTATTGAAGGGAATGCGAATGTCTGTCACGTGGCTCTCGTTGCGATCCGTGCGCGGTTCCCATTGACCGCTGCGGGAATTCGATGATTCTGCTCTACCAGAACAAGAATCGAGGAGCACATGTATCGGGCAGTCCTGACGGTTACAAACTCGACCGCTTGCGCCGCCGAATGCAGCCCGCTACCCAATATAATCGGGTCTATGCGTTCGACCGCCGTCGACGCGGAAACCGAACGAAGTTTGCCCTTTTGAACGATTCGCTTTGTCACGCTCCCCCGTTCTCCCAGATCAATCGTGGCGCCTCTGGCCCCGTCATCATCAGCAGGTCGACGATCGACACGTGTGGGTCGAAAGGCGGATAGAGTTGCGGGTAGGATGCGTACTTGTAATCCATGTATTCCAGTGAAATCCCCGCCGTGGCAAGTTTTTGCTCGTCCAGGTAGTCGCGAGCCGAGGGCCCACTAATATAGTGTGTGGCTCCAACTTGAAGCAGTATCGAGATCAGCCGATCAGTCCTACCCCCATCCACATCTAGCTGTGACGAGCGGAGAAACCGCTTGTTTGTGATGCCCAGAATTCGTGCGATCTCCAGCGTGGTCTCGATCGTAAAGTCGGCCAGTAGCTCGGGCTTCTGTGCGTAGAAAGATTCAAGCAACTCGCGGTACGTTTCAAAGAAGGGTGCTTTCTTGTAGGTGTGCTGAATCGTGGACCAGTGTGATTTCGTCCACTGGCGGCCCCAATCGATTCGAATAGTGTTGATCGGCGCCCCAGTCTCGACGGACCCCTTCTTTGCCACAGGTATAGTGAGCCATTTCGACCCGTTCACTGTCTTCACACGATTGCGGTTGCGCCAGCCACCGCGGTCGTATTGAACATCATCGTAAAAGACAAAAACGTCAGCTTTCTGCATTTGATGAAAATAACCGCGCCAAGGAATATACGAGGGCTGCAGGATAACGCACTTCATTACTATGCCGGCTCTCCTTGACTACCGCTCGGACCAAGTGTGAGCACCAACCGCACGTCGTTCCTTTCCCAAACGATCTGATGTTCTGTAGCCGGGCGGGAGTCGTCTTTGTCATTGCAAGGGTCCCGCTCGATCAATGTGAAGCTTTGAACGGCGCGGTCCACGCCCTCGACACGAACGCTGGCGCCAGGGTATGGCTCCACCGCCCGCAAGATTTTATGCAGCTCGTGTAGGTCGAGGGTCTGATCAAGCCGTACCCGTTCCGCGAAGCGCCGAATCGCGGCGGTCGGTGAGCCTTGTTGCGGTTTGCCGACAGGCCGGATCCCGGTGTCAAACAGTTCGATCAACGGCGGTAGGTGACGCGCTGCCAGTTTGGCGAGCCCTAGTCTCAGCGAGGCGTTGGTCTCATCAGGGGCGATGGCGTACCTGGCCTGAACAAGAATGTTGCCCGCGTCCACTTCCGGGACGGCGTAGTGGTACGTCACGCCCGTTTCATCCAGCCCTTCGAGTACGGCGGCCTGGATCGGATCCGCTCCGCGCAAGCGCGGCAAGAGCGAGGGATGCATGTTCACTACGCCCAGTCGCGGCAGAGCCAGAACTGGCGGTTTAAGAATCTGGTCGAACCCCGTCATGAGGATCAGGTCAGGGTCATAATCACACAGCAGGTCGAAGCCAGTTCCAGAGCTAACGCGAAGATTTGTGTGGCATTGAATCCCGAGTGCCGCACAAACCTCATGAATCTGTGGGAGCGGATAGTACGGAAAGGGACCTTCGTATTGCCGCGTGAAGACAGCTGCGACTTCGACTCGGTCGTGGGCTTGAAGCGCCGGCAGGATCTCGTTCGTGTAGCCGGTCAGACCCAACAGGACAATTCGCATTTACGCTCCGAGAAGGGGTACGTCATACGGAATATGCTGCCATCAGAAGGCATGGTCGCCGTCACGTTCGACTGTGTCGCGCACCACATAAGTGGGTCGGTCCATGCTACGGAAGTGCATGCGAGCGAGGTACTCACCGATGATCCCAAGCGCAAATAGTTGCGCGCCCGAAAAAATTGCGATAATCGAAGCTAGGAAGGCGAATCCCGGCACTCCGCTGCCATAGATCAGATAGTTAGCGCCGACCCAAGCAAAAATCGAAACCCCAAACAGCACCAACGCGAACCCGATGAAGCTGGAGATTTGAAGGGGAAGCGTACTGAACCCGGTCATCAGATCGACGGCATGACGGATGAGTCGGGTTATCTTGTAGCCACTGACGCCGGCTGCGCGAGGTGCATGCCGCACCTTTATCGTGGTAAATCGCGAAGTACTCCATGTCAGAAGTACATCGACGGAGACGGTCGGACTGCGATAGTCCTCAAACCCATCCCTCAAGCGAGTCCGGAAGGCACGGAATGCGCTCACATTTCGCGCTGTCTCGGCACCCATGGCGCTGGCCAGGGCCAATTTCGTCAGGCGGGAAGCAGCGTCGCGGAGGAAGCCGTGCTGCTCGTTCTGCGGCGCTCCGTACACGACGTCGACATCGGGCCGAAGCGCTGCTAGAAGTGGTTCAATCTCACTGACTGGATGCTGTAGATCATCATCCATGGTCACGATCACTTCGTGCCGCGCTGCGCGGATACCGCACAGTAAGGCGTTGTGCTGACCATAGTTGCGGCTCATGCGTATCCCGCGTATCCGATCATCCGCTGCAGCCAGGTCGGTGATGATCTGCCACGACTCATCGCCGCCGCAATCTTCCACGAAGAGTATCTCGAAGGTCGAACCGATTTGCTCCATCGCGGTTGTCAACTGCGCATACAGGTCACGCAACGTCAGCGCTGCGCGGTAGACGGGTATTACGACGCTGACTGTCCGCATTGCCCCTCCCGATTGCAGCTTGCAAGTCTGCCATAGCCCCAAAACCCTTTAGGGGTGAGACGCATTCTCCTCAACAGGAGGCGTCTCACCAGTAGTAAGCCGGTCCGCCGCATTTGCGGTGCGATGGTCGAGTCGCGGCTGTCAGTGGTGGGCCGTGAGCAGCGGAGGTGGCGGCCACTTGGTCAGTGGGTGAGCGACTCCTCGCGATCGCAGCCCCACCATTTGACACTCACATACCTGTCGGATCCGGCTCTGATCCTCGCAGATAAGGCGTGTCCGCCGCCCCCGGGACTCGTGCCGGAAGAGCGTTTAGTGCACCTACGGACGCCCGCGTCGTGCGTCTGTTCTGGCGGAGTTCCCATCAGCGCGCACGGTCTCATCGGGAAGAGAAGCGTATTTTACCAGATTGCGCACGAAGGCCGACCAGTTGTCCTAGCCTACAGGGGCGCGGGGGGCAAGGTGCCGAACAACGCTCATCCGGTCCGTCGCGTTGTCACGACTTGAAGCAACGAGGGACCCGATGTCACATGACAGTGAACTGCTCTTGCTGTGAGCTGTGGTGCCGAGAACCGACGGGATCGCCGGTCGGATTGATTGTTGGTGGACTTCTGTACGCATCACCGAAGCAGTCATGACCACCTCATCCGCTCCGTCTCGTCCCGTGACAGCACAGCGCAAAGTCAGCATTGTTATTCCGGCATATAAATCCGCGGAGTCGCTTCCGGTGCTGTTGAAACAGTTGTTCGATATGGAGACGGCGAACAACTGGGATCTGCAGGTAGTCGTTGTCGACGATGCCAGTCCCGACACCACTTGGGCAGCCCTGAAAGTTGCGAAAGAAACATACGGAAGTAAGCTTCGCATCGCCCGCGCACTCACAAATGGCGGACAACATCGCGCTATCCAGGCTGGCTTGTCTCTTATAACCGGCGACATCGTTGTGACAATGGACGATGATCTTCAGCACCGGGCTGAAGACGTTGCTGGCTTAGTTGAGGAAGTTGGCTCCGGTTACGATCTCGTCATAGCGAGTTACCATCACAAAAACCACAATGCAGTTCGCAATACTGCCGGGTCGTTCATCGACAGGCTTATCAAACGCCTTTTCGATTTGCCGCGTTCGTTTGAGCTTACCAGTTTTCGTGCAATGAAACGCTCAGTCGCCGAAGGAGCCATCTCTCAGGTCAGCGAACGTCCATACATCACCGCCATGCTGCTGGCCAACTCATCGAACAGAGTCAATGTCCCTGTAGTCCACGCACCCCGAACTCATGGCAGTTCGAATTATACGCTGGGCAAAAGTCTGTCCCTGGCCATGAGCCTTATATTCTCCTATTCTGCCTATCCTATCGCATTTATTGCGGCACTCTGCGCATTCGCATTCGGGATTTCGATAGTCCTGGGTGTATACACCCTCTGGCAGGCAACTACGCATAACACAAATGTGCCCGGGTGGGCGAGTCTGATCATGGTCACGACGTTTTTCAACGGTCTTATTCTGCTCGCACTGGTAGTGTTCGGAGTTTATCTATCCCGCATCTACCTCACTGTTGTCTCAGGTCGACTGAGCAATCGGCTTGCGGAGATTGAGTGAGGGAAAGATGACCAAACGTCAGACGCTGTTGGTGCTGGGCGCCTCCAACTACCAATGTCACGTCATACGGCGCGCAAAGCAACGAGGCATACGAGTCGTCGTTGTGGATTGGTCTGCCCAGAACCCCGGCCACGCGATGGCCGACGAGTCGCACGTGGTCAGCACAACGGAAATCGATGCGGTGTTGAGTATCGCCAAGCAATCGCGAATTGACGGGATCATCTCACCGGCAACGGATGTCGCGGTCCTGACTCGAGCGGTGGTAGCCGAGAAGCTCGGGTTGTTCGGACCGCCCTCGTCCGCGGTGCGAACACTCACCAGCAAATCTGCGTTTTTCGATTATCTACGACATGTCGGTTTTCCGGCCCTGCCGTACCAACTTTTTACCTATGACCGAGTTCCCGAAAAGTTCGACCTGATGTGGAGACAATGCATAGTCAAACCGGACGACTCCTCGGGCGGAAAAGGTGTCACGTTGGTGAGCGATCCAGCCCAGCTCGCCCCGGCCATCGAGCGAGCACTGGAGTTCTCCCGCTCCGGCCGCGCTCTGGCACAGCAGTACGAAGCCGGATTCCAAGGAACGATCGAAGGCTGCTTACTCGACGGAGAAGTTGCCTTTTCATTGGTGACAGAACGGTACCTTCCTCCGCCGCCGGTGGTTGCGACGGCCGGCCACACAACCCCATGTGGACTGTCCTCGTCACAAACGCAGCGGGTCCTTGACGATGTAAAAAGTCTCTTTACCTCTCTGTCGATTTTCAATACAGCTTTTGATGCCGATTTTGTCTGGAGCGGTGATCAACCAAAGTTTTTGGAACTGTGTCCGCGATTGGGCGGAAACTCACTCAGCCAGCTTGCCCTGCACCACTGCGGTGTGTCCTTGGCAGATATGGCGATCGACATAGCACTGACGGGCACAACATCTCTCACCGAACAGCAACATTATTCGGGCACCTCCAAGGTCATTATTCTGCACTCGAACGAGGGCGGGCGGCTCGAATACGATCCGACTCTGTTACCAGCTGCTCGCGGCATCGAAGGCATCAAACGCATCGTCCTTGACTGGCATCCCGGAACGGTAATTTCTCCTTTTGTAAACGGCCGTCACCGGTTCGGTGAGATCATTGCCCAGGGGATGACTTCAGAAACTGTTGATGCAGCAATCGAGCAGGTACGAGAAAAGCTGGCATTGCGGGTCGTATGACTGTCGAGCGGAGGTAGCACAGTGATCCCGCGCGCGCGTCCGGCGTTCAGCATGAGAGAACTAACTGCTGCGTTGCGCGTCCGTAGGGACGGGCGCGAACTCCTGAAGCTCTCTCGCGACCTTGCTGAGTTTCTCGACGTAAAGGATGTCGTACTTACCGGCTCCGGTCGATCGGGACTGTACGCGACCCTGGTGGCCATGGGCCGAAGACGGGTGGTCCTACCCGCGTACACGTGCAATGCCGTGGTCGAGGCCGCGTTGCTCGCGGGATACGAAATCTCCTATGTCGACTGCGCCCACGATTCTTTCCAGACCGATCCGCGTGATTTGGTACCGGCTCTGGGCGACGACGCTGTCTACATCGCCACGCATCAGTTTGGCTTGCCCTGTGCTGTTGAAGAGACGGTACAGATCTGTCATGACCACGGGACGTTGGTGATCGAGGACTGCGCGGCATCGCTCGGCACGCGAGTATCAGGCCGCCTTGCAGGTACTTTCGGCGACGCCGCATTCTTTAGCTTCGACATGTCGAAGCTCATCACAGTGCCCCTCAAGGGAGGCGCCGTGACCGCGTCGGATCCGACTTTGCTCGCGGCTATTCGACGCGCCCACTCGGACAGGACAATAGTGCCGCCAAGGCTGCTCGAGGCGCGTTGGCTCGCTATGGGCGCCGCACTGTTGTCCCTGCAACGTCCAGGGCTTTATCGAGCCTTCCATAGCAGGCAATTCCCCGAAGGTGGAGCCTTCACAGCAGAGGCTCCCCTCGATGTGGTCGAATACGGCCCCTACTACCGCTACACAATGGGTAATGCCCAAGCGCGGATCGTGCGGAACCAACTCGGTCGCATAGAGGCACTCGTGGAAGAACGGCGCGCGTTGTATAGCTTCTATCTTGATGCTTTGGCATCGGCGACTTGCTTCTTGTTGCCGCCCGCCGACAAGGACGGCGCGTGGGCACCGATTCGATTTCCCATTCGGGTTCTCGGCGACAAGCTGGCGTTCTACCGAGCGTCTGTTCGTCGTGGGGTTGATTTCGCATTCAGTTTTACATTTATCGAAGCCCCGTCGACGTGCAACGAAGCGCATATGCGTGCGCGCGAAGTGCTTGATCTTCCGTTCTATAGCGGGCTCACCGAATCGGCGCGGCGCCAGGTGGTTGACGTTGTGCTAGCAGTGGACCGCGACCTATCACGCTCAGCAAGCAACAAGGAGTGCCAGGGATGCTGAAGAAGATCACACAGCGCATCGCTTTCGGTAGCGATGGATTTGACCCCGTGGCCTATTGGCGACAGCGCGCCGACGATCCCGGAACGATGAGCGTGATGTGGCAGAACCGCACCTTCAACGATCTTGTCGATCGGGACGAATGGTCGGTAATCGAGTCAACATTGCCGGAGCAACGAGACGCGGTTCTGGATCTCGGCTGCGGCACGGGCCGTGTCGCAGAACGGCTCGCGGCGCGCTTCGACAGCTACACCGGCGTCGATCTCGATACCATGGTCGCCGAGGCCGGCCGTAGGCATCCTGAGCTTGCCTCGTCCTTCGTGGCTTCGACGGTTGCTGACTATGACTATCCTCCCGAACGATTCGACTTCATCCTCTCGCTTGGCTGCTTAGCCACCGCGTGCACCGCCGCATCCCTGCCCGACGTCGCAGACAGGATCGCTCAAGCACTCAAGCCACGTGGCCGTCTCACCCTCATCGAGCCATTCCACACGGGGCCGCTGCTCACACGTGGTTGCAGGATGAAGCCGGGAGAAGTATCCGCACTTTTCGCCTCTCTTGGTCTGCGAGAGTTGCAACGCGGGGGCATCCTCTGCTTTCCGGCGCGGATGTTGCTATCCGAGCCTGTCTTCGAGCGGTCGCCCGGTGTTACGCGCGCGATCTATGAATCAACCGATCGACTCGCCCGGAGGTTTCCTGCCATGCTTGCCGATTACGCCGTGCTATCGCTCGAGAAGCGCTGACCATCAAGATTGACTGCGTATGCGGCGCCCCAGGTGGTGCATCGAGTTCGACCGACGACTGTAGCTGTTGTCTCCCAACGAATTTCAAGATGGGACCGTCTGCACCATGCTGGCTGCCGAACGTCGGCCACGGAACGAGTCGTCCCGATCCCGCCTCACTGCAGGCCACATATCGGCACGTTGCGAATGTCCGGTTGATAGCGTCTCCGATCCGGAAGACGTTGCCTACGCCATCTGTTCGAAATGACTGAAGCAGGCGGTCCCGTTGCATCCACCGGGCCGGTCGCGCGGAGCAGCGTCGCCCGCGTCGGCGCGGCGACCGTGCTGACAGTTGTCTGCATTTATGCGGTCATCTACTTGGCTGCCCGCGACCTGACACCGGCTCAGTTCTCGGTATTCGGCGTCTTCTGGGGAGCGCTAGGTATGGCCACCGGCGCTGCTAACGGCCTCATGCAAGAAACCGCGCGGGAGGTTCGCTCGTCGAACCCCGACGTTGCCCCCAGTAGGACGGTCCGCCCGCTGCTGGTGGCCGGCATTGTCGGTGTCGTGGCGGCCGTCGTGATTGCAGGCAGTTCACCGCTGTGGAGCGGACAGATGTTTGTCGAGCTACGGTGGCTGTCCGTAACGCTACTGAGCGTTGGTCTGGCGGGATTTTGCATGCAGGCGGCACTGTCAGGAGCGCTCGCTGGCACTGATCGCTGGACACATTACGGGGCCCTGATGGTGACGGACGGAGGCATCCGGATGTCCGTCGCGACGGCGGCAGTCGTGGCCGGCTGGGGCCTTGCGGGCTTCCTGTCGGCTAGCGCCGCAGGGGCCGTGGCGTGGTTGCTGATGCTGACGGTCTCGTCCACGGCGCGGGAGGCGGCCCGCCGGCTGACGCCCGGAGGACTACTCGGGTTCCTACGCCGCGCTGTTCACTCCATCACGGCCTCCGGGGCCAGCGCGATCCTGTTGATGGGCTTCCCGGTGCTGCTCAGGGCGACCTCCGACCAACTGGGAGCAACGGGTGGAGTGGTCATCTTGGCTGTCACTTTGACTCGCGCACCACTACTGGTCCCGCTAACGGCTATGCAAGGCAACCTGATTGCTCATTTCGTCGATGAGCGCACTCGACGGCTCCGAGCTTTGATTTCTCCAGCAATGGTCATTGGCGGAATAGGCGCAGTCGGAGTGCCGAGCGCAGCGATTCTAGGACCCTGGTTGCTGCGTGTCGGATTCGGCTCTGAGTACGAAGTCAGTGGGACGTTGTTAGCCTGGCTGACTGCGGGGGCCGTATCTATCGCCATGCTGATGCTCACCGGTACAGCGACCGTCGCCGCTGCTTTGCATCGTGCGTATTCACTCGGCTGGGTCGGGGCGACGGTGATGTCGACATTGTTGCTTTTGTTGCCTACCGAGTTGGAGACGCGCACAGTGATCGCGTTGCTATGTGGTCCGGTGGTGGGCATCATCATCCATGTTGTCGCGCTCGCGCGATCACCATCTCGAAAGACATTTGCCGCCTGAAATCGGCCGATGAACATAAGCGAAACCACGCGCCGATCCGGCGTGCGTCAGGGTGCCGGCGACTCGGCTTCTTCCTCTCGGGCGACCGTGACGTCACGAGCCGACATATCGTCAGGTTCACTGAGGTCGGCCGGTTTTCGAGCATAGGAGACGATTATCGCTATGCAGGCGACCAACCATAGGAAAGCTGCATACATGACAGTGGTTTGTACAAGTCGCACGCTACCAACTACGCCTCTGGTTCCCATCTGTCCGTAAATCGGCGCCTCGAATGGCTGACCAGGGACGGCGATATTCACAATGCTCAGCACGGTGGCCAAAACGACGCAAATGCCGACCGCACGACGGCGGTCGCCTTGATCAGCGAACCTGTCGAATATTCCTTGGCCAGGTTTCCCGTTTGGATCCCGCACAACGAGTGCCGCCACAGGCAGAGCAAACACCAGGTAGTAGAAAGCGGCATACGAGGGCGCGAGGGTGGCGGTGGCCAGGACCACAATGCCCACCATGACGGGCGGGATGCGCCGCCCGAGCACAATCAGAGAAATGACAACGAGCAGCAGAAAGACAAACCCGATCATCGTTCGCGGACCAATAAGGAAGTCTTCCGGGACCCGGCCGCCCACCTGATAGCTTTTTATGCTGTCCGGGATGAATAGCAGCGCTCGGCCGAACGACGCATTTCGTGTATCGAAGAGCCCGCCGAATGAATTGTTGAATTTTATAATGTCCTTGACCGATTGCGCGATTGTCCCCGGAAAGCCTCGTGGCCACAGAAGAAAAGCGGCGACATAGGAGACCACGATTCCAACTAGCGTTAACCCACCCCATCGCCATTGCCGTGCCGCCAACAACGCCACCACGAGCACGGCGAACTGTGGTTTGATCAGCGCGGCCAAGATCACCATCAATGCGACGAGGCCCCAACGGTGTCGGGACAACGCCACAAAGAAGACCAACGCGATTGGTACTACGAAACCCGTCGAGTTCCCCCGATCGATCGCCCCCCAGGCCGGGATGGCAGCAGCACCCAGCGCCACAAGAACTACTACGCGTTCCAGTCCACGGGCCCCCCGAGCGGCCCACACTGCGGGCGATAGAACGGCCATCGTCAACGCCAGTAGGTAAAGGACTAAGCCAATCTGAGGGGCGCCCAGCCAATGAGCAGGAATAGCAAATAAAGCATATGGTACGCGCGCAGGAGCCCAGGTTCCGATTGGAAACGGCTGATAGTCAGGTGGCAGGGAAATTAAATAATTCCCTGGATCGGGTTGAATCCCGGCGGTGGCCACCATCGCGTAATCGCTGAAACAGTGCCGGCCTATACGCACGCCCCAATCGAGCCAACAGTCCTCCGGAACCAACAGCAATGTAGAAAGGACATCAACGGAGTAGAACTGGGTAAGGGCATAAAACATCACTGCAGACGCCGCCGACGCTAACAGGATTGTTCCGAGCAAGAGGGTGCGCTCGGATTCGGAGGTGACGGCCGAGATCCGCTGGTGGGTGGCGGCGACGCCATCGCGCAGCAACTCGACGGGTCGTTTCATCTGGTCCCTCCCTCGGTTCTGCGCGAAACGCTAGCAGGAGCACCGTTGCCTACTGGCCCGTACGGCAGGTAAGCCGGTCGTGTGGCGCAGACTGTCGGCCTGGTCGTCTGTTCCGTTCCGTCCACGCAATTTCGTCCAGGTGCCTTAAGTAAGATCGCGATGTTGCGGGCGTTGGGTACGGGTCAGGAGGTTGCCCTGGAGGGAAGTGTCCGGGCCGACGGGCCGCCTGCTGTCAGCGATGGCCGCCGATTTGACATTCAAGGGCTTCGAGCAATCGCAGTGCTGCTCGTTGTGGCGTTTCATGCCGGCCTGCCCGTCCCCGGGGGGTTCGCGGGAGTCGACGTCTTCTTCGTCATCTCCGGCTTCGTCATCACCGGCATGATTTATCGTGAGCGGTCGATTACCGGGCGCTTCAAACTGGGTCGGTTCTACTTCCGCCGCTTCAAACGTCTGACGCCTGCTCTGGCGTTGACGACCGCCGTGACAATGGTCTTGACCAGCTGCTTGTTGTCTCCATTCGAGGCGCAGCAAAAAGCGGCGCTGACTGGAGCGGCCGCCATGCTTTTAATGGCGAATTTTGAGATTGCTCAGCACGTCGGTGGCTATTTCGACCTGCCAGCAAGATCGAACCCGATGCTGCACACGTGGTCGCTTTCCGTTGAGGAGCAATTCTACCTCGTCTTTCCTGCAATATTGCTGCTCGGATGGAAGCTTTCCCGGCATCAAGGGCGTCGCCTCCGGCGGGTCATCCTCATGGTGAGCATAGTGTCCCTGCTGTCCTTCGCGCTTGCTATAACCGCACCGGGCGGACCGGTTGCAATGCAGAGGAACATCACGGGCTTTTACAGTCCTTTCACCCGTGCGTGGGAATTCGCGGTCGGTGCGCTCCTCGCCCTTGCGGTGACGAATCGCGCTCTCCGCTCGAAAAAACAAGCAGAAATCCTCGCCTGGCTGGGCCTGATACTACTGATTGCATCAGCACAGCTGATCAACGAAGCTACTCCATTTCCTGGACCATGGACCTTACTGCCGATCGGCGGGACTCTTCTATTGATCGCGGCCGGCACGCGCCACCTGACATCGGTGGGCCGCTTTTTGACAATCCCGCCGATGATCAAACTGGGTGACTGGTCATATTCGATCTACTTATGGCACTGGCCACTCGATGTATTCGCCCTCCAGCTATGGCCAGAGGTTCCCTACGTACGCGTCGCAGCTTCGGTGTTGGCCATCGCAATCGCCGCTGCCTCCTACCGGTGGATCGAGCAACCGTTGCGACGACTGCCTCAAATGACCCGGGTGCGAAGTGCCGGTCTGGTTGGCGCTGTAGTTTCACCACCCCTGATCGCGGCGGTTGTTGTCCTTCTCACGGCGAACCAATATTGGTTGCCTGCATACAAATCCGGTCGGATACCTATCGCTCACCAGGGCAGCACGGATTGGGATGAGTTCTATCAGTTCCTAGGGCGAACGTCCTATCCCTGCTTTGATCAGACATTGCGAGATGCGGCCGTGCACTGGAAAGGCATTGTCCACTGTCGGCAATCCAAGTCTGATTCACATATCGATGTAGCGATTGTTGGCGACAGCCACTCGGAGCATCTCTTTCTGGGCCTAGCAGAGGCTTTGTCGACCAAAAACGTGCTGTACTTCATGGCAGACGGGGCGCCGTGGAAGTCGGCTAGTGGTATGAGCAACGTCATCAACCGACTTGCATCAGATTCGGCAACCGAGACAGTTGTCATCAATGCATTGTGGTCGGTCCGAGGCGTGGACGGTCTATCCCAGGCAATAGAGACCTTCCGTAGGAACGGAAAGTCGGTGTTTGTCACCGACGACGTTCCGTTGTTCCCTTTCGATGCGGTGGCTTGCAAGTATCGCATTGCCCCGGTCCTGGCTTCGGTGAAATGTAACCAGGATCGTCAATCATTCGACACGTACTACACGGCATATTATCCAGCGCTCAAGTCGGTGGTCGAAAAGTTACCGGGTGTCGTGCTTCTCCACACGGCACATGAATTTTGCGACCCATCTGTCTGCCGCATGAACGACGGCGGAGAGCTCTTATACCGCGATACAAACCATTTGAACGAAACGGGAAGTAGATTTCTTGCCAAGCGGATGCTCAATGACTCCCCTGAATTCAGGGCCGCGCTTGCCCGCCCACCCAAGAATCCCGCACCCTGATGTCTGCGTTCCCGGCGCGGCCCTCACGAGTCAGTGCTGTCGGACCCGGTCAGGTTGCGCACAGTCGCAACGCCGAAGAACAGACCAATACCGAGCGCCAAAAATGCAGGACCGCCCCCAAGAGCGAGGTGAACCGCCCCGTCGGTAACGCCGGCAAAACTCCCATGCAGCGCCATGCGACCCCGGGCAGCAGCATTGTCGGCACCGGCAGGCCGGATTTCTGGAGGAAGGATCGACCTGACACCGGGATCGTTCAGGGCCCAAGCCTGCCACTGCGGATTCGGGTGGACGAGCGTTACCCCATGACTGGGCTTGCCCCGATCCTTCAGGCGATCCATGTTCCCGGTCGCCAGATAAGCCCGTATGTCGTCGATCTGCTGATCTGCGGCCTGCCGCCAATAGCTCGAGGCGAGCACTGACATGTAACCCAGTCCCACCACGACTGCCACTACCGCGAACACCCATGCCGCACGTCCTCTTTGAGCCCGTCGGCTGACCTGCTCGACACGAACTGGATCCCCCTTGGCCAGCAATGCCACCAAAGCCATTGGGTAGACGAGCAGCACGACGTCCAAATAGCGTGGCGCAACCAGGATTCCGCGGCCGTAGGCGAACAGAACGAGTTGGATGGCGACCCAGCCGGAAATCCCGACCAACACCCACGCGCGGTCGGAGACCTTCGGTCGCCGGGACAGCGTGCGCCGACAGAACAACACGATCGGAATCACACCCGCGATCGTCAGGACCGCGTAAATGCCGAGTCCCTGGACGAAGGTCCACGGCGTGGACATCGGATTCTTGCTCCTCGACCCCGCCAAGACGATCGCCAGAGCGATGGACACGATCACGGCGACGGCGGCTACCTCCCGGCCACGTCGCTCCCGGGACTTCGTCGCAATCTGCAGACCCACAAGCAGCGCGGCGGCGGGGAGAATGGCCACCCCGGTCGCGAAGGTCAGATATCCCAGGATCGCGGCGGCCAGTCCGCCGAACCAGCGCACCGAGAACGGGCGCGCGGCGGCGAACGCAACCAGCGACGCCACTCCGAACAACAACGAGCAGTACACCTGAGACTGAAATCCCCACAAGGTGTTCTCGAAGTCGATCGGAAACGCGAATATCAGGGCGATGAAGCAGGACAGAAGCATCCGATGTTGCGGCGCGACCAGCGGCAGCAGCAAGGCCGTGAACCACGTGACGAGGGCGGTCAGCGCGACCGCGCCGAAAATCATCTCCAGACGTGTGTTCCATTCGCCGGCTAGTTCGAGGTGCACCAGCGAAAGCACGCGGGTCAGTACGATCCGGTGCTCGTTGTGCGGAGCGAACAGACTGGCGAAAGACAACGTCCCTTTCAGGTACGGCGCATAGAGTGCCGCCGCTTCGGCGTCCCATTGGTCGAGCACGGGCACGGGCGAACCAAACGCGGAGATGATCGTCAGTCGCGACCCGAAGACAGTCAGGGCGACCGCGGTCAGCAAGCCGTACAAGCCTCTTCGCCCCGCCTGTGCATCCTTGTCTGTCGCGCTGTCCTGAGTGTCGTCGTCACTGGCAGCGCCGTCGTCCAACGCCAAATCATGTTGTTCGCGCATTCAGCAGTTGCCCTACTCGTGGATAAGCCGTCACAGCGCGTCACTTGATGGTCTGCGCACGCCGAGTATTTCATCTGGCCGGAACCCGTACCGACAGCTATACCCTAAAGCCGCAGATCAGCTGTGCGACATGTTCTTTCGTCTTTTGTACTGGCGTAGGGCGTTCACCGCCCCTAATCCGGCCACGCCACCGCCCGCCCAACGCATTACGGGCCCCCGCATGGCAAGTCCGTACCAGTGCAGGTAGGCCGGCAACCAACCGGCCAGGTCGAACTTGCTTGTCCCGGCGGTCCGGTCCTCCCAGCTGCTCGGGACCTCGTCGACTCGATAGCCGAGCAGATGAGCTTTGGTGGTCAGTTCCAATCCCACTTCGAAGCCCCGCACACTTTCCACTGCGACATCGCGAAGAAAGCGGCGACTGTAACCGCGAAAGTTGGTCGTGGCGTCATGTGTCGGCACGCCACCGACATAGTGCAAGCTGAGCCCCGCGGTCCGAGACATCAGCGTTTTCAACCGTGGCCCGCCCTGCTGCGAACCTCCGGGCATATATCGCGACCCGCTGACTACGTCTGCTCCTTCGTCGCGAATCTTGGCTGCCATCAAGGGGATAACGTCCGGAGGGTCCGACAGGTCGGCCATGCTGGTGACGATCACATCGCCGGTTGCCGCGGCGAAGCCGGCGATCAGCGCGTTGGCGACGCCCTTGCCCAGCGAGTTCCGGATCAGCCGCACAGTGGCCGGCCGGTCGGGCATGGCCTCGATCGCCGGCAGCGTGGAGTCCCCGTCGAAGTCGTAGCAAACGAGAAGTTCGTGCGGAACCTCCGACAATGCCCCGGTGAGCCTGCGGAGGCAGACCTGAATGTTCTCACCCTCGTTATAGACCGGGATGACAACGCTGATCAGGCGCTGCTCCCCTGCCGGAACCGGCTTGCGTGCCCGGATCAGGAACTGCTTGCCCAGCAGCGGCCACGCCAATCGCGAACGCAGATACAACTGAACCAGAACAGGGGCCTTGGGCAGTTTCGAGTCAGTCGAGTACGGCAGAAAGCGCTCGCAGGTGTCTGTGATGTCGAATTGGTGAGCCCGCAACAGCTCGCCCAACGATCTGTCGCTGATCGGGATCACATGGTCCCAGAAGTCCCAGTACTCGCCGGCCAGGAAGCGGATGTTCGGCCCCAGGGCGATGAAATGTCCCCCCGGTTTCAGTACCCGGCGTACCTCGGCGACGGTGCGTTCGACGTCGGCTTTGCTCTGCAGGTGCTCGAGCAGATTGCTCGTGAAGACGACGTCGACCGAGTCGTCGGCAATGAAATCCAGGTCGTCCGCGCGACTTTGGTGGAACTCGACCGTCGGGTCCAACATCTCGGCACTGTCCGGATTCAGGTCCACCCCAATTCGATGGTCGGCCTTCACGTGATTGAGAAACTCGCCGTAACCGCAGCCGAGGTCGAGCACGGTGTCACTGCGTCGGATCCACGCTTGGAAGAAGTCCCGGACGAGAATGCCCCAGATGGCCGTTCGATAGTCGGCGTCATCACCGAATCGGTTGCGATACAGCCGCTGCAGGTCGGATTCACCCGCATTGCGCATGGTGCCTAACACTAGCAACCGACGTCAGATGGATCCGGCTGCTACGGCGTTCGCCACCCACGGTATGACTTCATCGAGCATCGCGTCGAGCCGCGTCGTCGCCGAATAGCCGAGCATCTCAGACGCTTTCTGCACGTCCGGCGAGCGCAGTTGCACGTCGTGCTCGAACGGCGGATCGCTTTCGTAGCGGAACGGCGCGTCCGGGCGCATCTTGCGCCAAATCACTTCCGCCAGTTCCAGCACAGTCGTGGCTTCCGGGGTAGACAGGTTGAAATCCCCGTTCAGCGCGGCTGGGTGCTCCATGCAGGTTCGGATGCCGCGGGCCAGGTCGCCGCCGTAGGTGTAGTGCCGCACCTGCGTGCCATCACCGAGAATGCGCAGCGGGTCTTGACCTTTGGCGACCTTCTGAATCAAGTCCGGGACAACGTGGCTCATCGCGAGTTTGACATTGCCGCTGGGGATTTCGCGGCCACCGAGTGCGCGCTGCTCGCCGGTGCCCACACAGTTGAAGGGCCGGATGATCGTGTAGGGAAGACCGTATTGCTCGTAGGCGCCGTGGGCAAAATATTCGCACGCCAGCTTCTGGAAACCATAAGTGCTTGTGGGAGGCGGACATTCGGTGATGTGCTTCTCCGGCGTCGGGAAAACCGTCGCGTTTTCGAACACCATCGACGAGCTGATCACGTTGATCTTGTTCAGCCACCCCTTTTTGTAGGCGTAGATGGCGGTGTCGAAATGTGCGGCCGCGATGCGTTCGTTCTCGGCGAGGAGGTCGTAGGCGTACTCGTGGAAGTAGGTGATGCCGCCGATGCGCGCCGCGCTGGCGATGATCTGCTCGCAACCCTCGACGAGTTGGAACATCAAGTCGACGTCTTTGACGTCACCTTCGACGAAGTGGTAGTTGGGGTGGTCGTCATAGGACTTCTTGACGTGCCCGTACTTCGAATAATTGTCGATGCCTACGACTTCGTGACCGGCCCGAAGCAACTCGTCGACGACGTAACCGTTGATGAATCCCGCACTGCCCGTTACGAGTACCTTCACCGAGCCGCCGCCCCGACGGGAATCGGCATGATCTCGGAGCCGTTCACCACGTCTTCGTGGTCGTCAGGGGCGAGGCAGCCCCAGACGTCCTCGACGACCTTGCCAGGCGGGATTCGTAGGCCACGATACTGCGAATGCGGCACTCCCACGACGATCACGTCGGCCCGGTCGACGACCGTCTCCAGCGGGAAATAATCCGAGCCGTCCAGGAACGGATCGTGCCGGATCACTTCCTTGGCTTCGAGCAGTAGCAGATGCCTGAGCTTGAAGCTGAGCGAGTCACGCGTGTCGTCGCAGTCCGCCTTGAACGTCATGCCCAGGATCCCAACTACCTTGTCGCGCAGGTCAACCCGACGCTTGAGCATGTTGACGATGAATTGCGGCTGACCCTCGTTGACGAGCATGGCCGAGTGCCCGAGCATGAAATTGTTGTTGCTGAAGGCGGCCAGCTGCATGGTGTCCTTGAGCAGGCACGGACCTGCGGCAAGTCCCGCTCGTGGCAGGCTGTCCACCCGGTTGTTCTTATAGGTCGCGGCGTGGTGGACGCGGTGGTGGTCGAGGCCGGCCTCACGGCTGAGCAGATAGAACTGGTTGGCGACCGCAAACTGTATGTAGCGGTAGCTGTTACAGAACAGCTTGGCCAGTTCGGCTTCCTGGGGTTCCACCTCGATGATCTCGTCGGTGATATGCGAGAACAGTTCTCGGACCACCCGAAGACCCTCGCCGTCGAAGCCGCTGATGATCTGCGGAATCAGGCGCAGTTCTCGGATGGAATGTCCTTGGGCGATGCGCTCGGGACAGAACGTGACGTGCACGCCGATTCCCCGTTCCTGGAACAACTTGTGCACGCGTTCGGTGAGACCGGGATAGACCGTGCTCCTGAGCACGAGAGTCTGCTCGTCGTGGAAGTAAGGGCTGATCTCGTTGATGATGCGAAAGAACGTGTGCGCCTGCGGAGTCAGGAACTCGTCCACGGGTGTCCCCACGACACAGATGACGATGTCGGCGTTGCGGACGATCCAGGAATCGGTACTCGCTGCGATCCGCCCCGTCGGCAGTAGCCGCTTCAGCAGTTCCTCTGCGCCGCTTTCGATGAACGGCATCTTGCCGGCCATAATGGTCTTCAACGCGACGGCGTTGGTGTCGAGGATATCGACGTAGTAGCCCTCGTCCGCCAACACCAGCGCCAGTGGCAAACCGACGTGCCCGGCGCCCCCGACGATGCAGATTCGTTTATTCGGTTGATCCGCCACGCGAATCGCGCCTCCCCTCATTCTCAAACCCGCCCAGCTTCGAGCGGACCGACTGTTCCCCGGCAGCCTGTTGAGATGTGCTGGCAAAAGCGTACGAAATTAGCTGCAGCCGAGGTGGCGTTTTGCATTCATACCGTGGGTATGTCCGACAAGCTGTTTTGATGCCGATCGCATGTCATCGTTTGAGCTCCCCTTACGATGTGGGATCAACGATGTGCGCGAGGAGATCCCATTTCAAGCTTCGCAACCGCAGGGGCTGAGCGACCATGCATTACCTGATCACCGGTCACACCGGGTTCAAGGGCCCCTGGCTGATCCTGCTGCTGCTCACGCGCGGACACCAGGTCTCCGGCCTGGGGTTGGATCCTGCCGCAGACGGGCTCTTCGACCGGGCCGGATTGGCCGAGGAGTTGGTGCATGACTTGCGGGTCGACATCCGTGACGCCGGGGCCACCACTGCCGCCGTCCGGGCCGTAGCTCCCGACGTCGTGGTGCACATGGCCGCGCAGTCGCAGGTCCGCGAGTCCTACCGCGAACCGCGCTACACCTACGAGACCAACGCGATGGGCACACTCAACGTGCTCGAAGCCGTCGCCACGACGCCGTCGGTACGCGCCCACGTCGTCGTCACCACCGACAAGGTCTACCGCAACGTCGACCAGGAGGCCGGCTACGTCGAGACCGACCCCCTCGGCGGTGACGATCCTTACAGCGCGTCCAAAGCCATGGCCGACCTACTCACCCAGTCCTGGGTCCGCAGCTATCCGGGCTGCCCCACCGCAATTGCCCGGGGCGGCAACGTGATCGGCGGCGGCGACGTCAGCCCGGAGCGGCTGATGCCAGATCTGGTGCGCGCCTACGCAAGTCGACGGCCGCCATTGTTGCGCTTCCCTCGCGCGGTACGGCCCTGGCAGCACGTACTGGACTGCCTCAACGGCTATGTGACGATCGCCGACGCTTTGCTGTCCGGTTCCGGGCTGGGCCAGTGGAACATCGGACCAGGCCGGGACAGCTTCGTCGAGGTCGGTCAGGTCGCCTCGCTGGCCGCCGAACTGTGGGGCGGCGGAGCGCACTGGGAACCTCAGCCCGGTGACCACCCGCACGAAGCCAACCTGCTGGCCCTGGATGCCACCAAGGTGCAGCGCGAGCTGGGCTGGCGCAATCGTCTCGGTTTCCGTGACGCGGTGACCTGGACCATCGACTGGGAACGTCGCGTGCACGAAGGTGCGGACCCGCTCGCGATCACCCGGGAACAGATCGCGGCATTCGAAAGTCTCTAAGCGCGGTCGCCGGGGTACCGAGCTCATGCATACTATGCCCCATGTCTGCACCACTCACGCGTACCGAGAAGTTCGTCAACCGGCTGGCCCGCAATCCTGTGCTGGAGAAGGTCGTCTACTGGGGCACCACCAAGAGTGGTTACCGGTTGCTCAGTAGGGCGGTTGCCAGGGACGACGTGCTGTTCCTCAACCTCGGCTACGAAGAGAACCCGCCGATGGGGGTGCCGCTGGACCCTTCCGACGAGCCCGACCGGCTCCCCATCCAGCTGTATCACGCCACCGCGAGCCAGGTGGACATCAGCGGTAAAGACGTGCTGGAAGTCAGTTGCGGGCACGGCGGAGGCGCGTCGTATCTGGTGCGGACCATGCACCCGGCGAATTACACCGGACTGGATCTGAACAACGTCGGCGTCAACTTCTGCCAGAAGCGGCACGTCTTGCCCGGCCTGAAGTTCGTGCAGGGCAATGCCCAGGACCTCCCGTTTCCGGATCAGTCCTTCGATGTCGTGATCAACATCGAGGCCGGACTGCACTACCTCGACTTTCCGAAGTTCCTCAGCGAGGTGACGCGCGTGCTGCGTCCGGGCGGTCACTTCTTGTACGCGGATCTGCGCGACGCCCATGCGGTACCCGAATGGGAAGCGACGCTGGACAACACCCCGCTGCGCAAACTGTCGCAACGGGACATCAACAAAGAGGTTCTGCGGGGACTGGAGCACAATCGGCTGCTCGACCAGATCGCTCGCCGTTTGCCGTTCATGCGCCGCCTGGCAGGGCACATCGTCGGCGGGCCGGGCTCGACGGGCTACCAGCGACTGGAAAGAAACGAGCTGGTGTACCGGTTGTTCAGCTTCACCAAGGATTGATCGGCCAACGGCGGTGCGCTCGCCGCGACCTCCTCTGAGCTGAGAGGACCGCGGCAGCGCCTTTGGTTCCGCCGGGCGGCAGCCGAGCTACCCCGCGACCGCCCCCGGCTCCGAGTACGGCGCCCCCAGTCCGTGCACCGGCCGGTAGCCGCGCTTGCGCGCCTTGGCCGCGCCCTGACGGATCAGCGCGTACAGACCGACGAAGGCGGCGTGGTCGGTGAGCACCAGCGGCGTGAGCAGCCGGTTGTGCACGACGGCGATCGCCAGTCCCGTCTCCGGGTCGGCCCATCCGACTGAGCCGCCGAGGCCCACGTGGCCGAACCCCGGCATCACGTTCCCGATGGGCAGCGCGTGGTAGCCGAGGTGGAAGGCCATCGGCACGAAGATGTTGCGGTCGCGTTGCCTGATCCGCTCCCCGGTCAACCCGGCGACCAGGCGCCGCGACAGGAACCGGGTGCCGTCGACCTCGCCGCCGTTGGCGATCGCACCGTACATCCGCGCCAGCGCCCGCGCGGTCACCACGCCGTTGGCAGCGGGGATCTCGGCGTCCAGCATCGCCATGTTCCCCGACACCGAGGCGATGACACCCGGGAAGTACATGGAGCGGTAGCCGCCGGAGAAGCTATTGGCGATCTTCTGGATCGCGTAGTTGACGACCGGGGTGCCGGCGATGTCCTGCGGCATGATGATCTCGGCGGCGCGGGTCGGCGAGTCGGCCGGCGGCCGGCCGAGGTGGAACCCGTCGGTGCCCAGCGGTTTGGCGAGTTCCTCGCGGAAAAGCACCCGCATGTCCTTGCCGGTGACCGCGCGGGCCAGGCCAGACATCAACCAGCCGAACGTCAGCGCGTGATAGGCGGGTTGACCCAGCAGGCGTCCCGGCGACGCCGCTGCCAGCCGCTCCTCCATCTCGACGTGGTCGAAGATGTTCGCCTGCGTGGCCCCGCGCAGACCCGATAGGCCGGCGGTGTGCTTCATGACGTCGCGGACCGTCATGTCGGCTTTGCCGTTGGCGCCGAAGGCGTGCCAGTACTCGGCGACGGGTGCGTCGTAGTCGATCAGGCCGCGATCGGCCAGGCGGTGGATGACCGTGGCGGCCATGCCCTTGGTTGCCGAGAACACCATGGGAGCGGTGTCGGCCGACCACGGCACGTCGCCGTCCCGGTCGGCCCAGCCCTTCCAGACATCGACGACGGGTTGCCCGTCGAGATAGACGGCCAACGCGCCGCCGCCGAAGCGGTGACCGGGCCACATGGTGGAAAACGCACGAACAACGCAGCCGAAGTGGGAGTCCGCGGCGCCGAACACACCATGCCCTGCGTCAGGGGCATCGTGGGCAGGAACAGCGCGGCGATTGACTCCGATGTCTACCGTCACGAATCCGAATTTACTTCACCCGTCTAACTGCTTGCGGGCAAACCCCGACATATTTACCGATCCGTTAACTCGTCGCTATCCCAAGTATTTGCTGGGCGGCTAACGCGGGAGTCAGCTCGCCCTCGCGAACCCGACGTTCGACGTCGCGGCGGATCTTGCGCACGTCGGGGTTGGACAACACCCGGTCTAGCACGGCGTCACGGACCATCTGCCAGGTCCAGTCGACCTGCTGGTCACGGCGGCGCTCCTCGAACCTCCCGGCTTCGGTAAGTACCGCGCGGTGCTTTTCGACGGTCTCCCACAGCTCGGCCAATCCGGTCGCCTCGAGTGCGCTCATGGTGAGAACCGGTGGCCGCCAAAGCGTTTCGCGCGGATAGATCAATCTGATCGCCCCGGACAGTTCGCGGGCGGCCATCTTGGCGTCCTTGAGGTGCGCACCGTCGGCCTTGTTGACCACCACGATGTCGGCCAGCTCCAGCACGCCTTTCTTGATGCCCTGCAACTGATCTCCGGTCCGCGCCAGGGTCAGCAACACGAACGTGTCGACCATGTTGGCGACCGCCACCTCGGACTGGCCGACGCCCACGGTCTCGATCAGGATCACGTCGAAACCCGCGGCCTCCAACAGCACGACCGTTTCCCGGGTCGCCTTTGCCACGCCACCCAAGGTCCCCGAGGTCGGGGACGGCCGGATGTAGGCGTCGGGGTGCACCGCCAGGCGTGCCATCCGGGTCTTGTCCCCCAGAATCGAGCCGCCGGTACGCGTCGAGGACGGGTCGACCGCCAGCACGGCGACCTTGTGGCCGCGGTCGATCACGTGCATGCCGAGGGCTTCGATGCTGGTGGACTTGCCCACGCCGGGCACTCCGGTGATACCGACCCGGTGAGCGTTGCCTGAATGAGGTAATAGCTCCAGGAGCAGCTGCTGGGCCCGTTCCCGGTGGTCGGCGCGGGTGGACTCGAGCAACGTGATGGCCCGGGGCAGAGCCGCGCGGTCACCGCCGCGGACGGCGTCGGCGAGCGCCTCGACGGTCTCGTTGGATCGCGATGCCATCTAGGGTCTCGCGCCGACGGTGTGTGCGCCCGCAGCGTTGGGCACCCCGAGCGCCGGACCTCCGACGTGGGCGGTATGGCCAATCGGTATGGCAAGCAGAATGACGGCCGCGACGAATATCCGGAACGTTCTTGTCGACGGCGGTTGTTCGAGCTCTGGCCGGTCGATCGCGTACAGGAGGTACACAACGACGACGTCGAAGGTGATCAACACCCACCAGCGCGTCCAGTCACAACCCGTCATGAACAACGGAACAAACGCTGCGAGCGCCAGAACGGGCAGCGCTATCTTGCCGCGCAGCTCACCGAAGAACACCTTCAACGGCACGCCCGAGAAGAATCGGAGCACCCCGATGACGGCGACGAAGATCACCAACCCGAGCAGGAAGGACGCGACGAGTGAGGCGGCGCCGAGTTGCGTCGTACTGCGAACGGCGTCAACGAAATCGAGATCGACCTGCTTGATCACGTTGCAGACGAAATCGTGGTAGTCGGACTTGCTCTCCTCGTGACCCAGGATGAAATTCGCTGTCTTCTCCGGCGAGGCCGAGATCGCAAAGGGGTCGTCGATCATCCGGTGCGGAAGTTGAGCACACAACTGCGGTGCGATGTTTCGTCGTCCCAGCGCTGCGACCAGCAGCGTCGCGAGGAAACCAGGTCCCACCGCCAGACCCGCGTAGATCCACTGCCGCAGCGGCGTTACATCCTTGACCAGCACCAGTATTGCCAGCACAGCCCCGAGCGCGAAGACGATGGGAATCCCTTCGTGCATCAACGCCAGCACCGCGAGTGCGAGCCCATACAGTGCACAAGCGATCGAAGTCGACCGGACGTTTCGGGATGAGCTGAGGTAAATCGCCAACGCCACCAACGCGGCCATTCCCCACAATTCCGGACGCGGCGAAAACAGGTAAAAGGCAAGGGAGAACGGCAAAATCGGGACAAGCAGCGCAAGCATTACCCGACGCTCCGACCGGGTTCCGCTGAAAAGAATCACCCAGACAAGCCCACCGACGGCAATCGCCCATATCACCGCGGGTGCCCACATCACCGCGTAGGCGGCGGTGAAATAGTCGTCGCGGGGAAAGAACTCAATCAGTTGGCCGGCGAGTCCGCGGCGCACGAACCCGAAGCGGTAGTTGACGCCGTAATACGACAACGAATAGATCGCCGTCGAGTACACGGCCACCACGAAGTACAGGCAAACGAGGGTCCACAGACCCAGGCCGACCGCCAATAGGGCATAGACCCGACCGCGCTTGTCAGCGACGGGCGTGTATCTCACCGGAATCGATCCTCAGCCCAGCTCGTACCCCAGGCGCTCGGCGAGCTTGCCTAGCAAGCCGATCGCCGCGTCGGCAATCACCGTCCCCGGCGGGAAGATCGCGGCCGCCCCCGCCTCGTACAGCTCCTCGAAGTCGCCGGGGGGTATGACGCCGCCGACCACCACCATGATGTCGGGCCGGCCGACCTCGGCCAGCGCGTCGCGCAACGCTGGCACCAGGGTCAGGTGGCCGGCCGCCAGCGACGACACCCCGACGACGTGCACGTCGTTGTCGGCGGCCTGGCGGGCCACCTCTTCGGGGGTGGAGAACAGCGACCCGACGTCGACGTCGAAACCGATGTCGGCGAACGCGGTCGCAATCACCTTCTGGCCGCGGTCGTGGCCGTCCTGTCCCATCTTGGCGATCAGGATCCTGGGCCGGCGGCCGTCGGCCTCGGCGAACTTCTCGACTAGTTCAGTGGCTTTGGAAAGCGGGGTGATGTTGTCGCCTCCCTGGATTTCATCACGGTAAACGCCTGCGATGGTGCGGATCTCGGCCTGGTGCCGACCGTAGACCTGCTCCAGCGAATCGGAGATCTCCCCGACGGTGGCCTTGGCCCGGGCCGCGTTGATCGCCAGCGCCATCAGGTTGTTGCCGAGTCCGTCCTCACCGGCCGGACCCTGCGCGCCGGCCGCACGGGTCAGCTCGGCCAGTGCGGCCTCGACGGCGTCGGAGTCCCGATTCGCCCGCAGCTCTTGCAGTTTCGCGAGTTGTTCGGCGCGCACCCGGCTGTTCTCGACCTTGAGCACCTCGATCTCTTGGTCCTCGACCACCTGGTATTTGTTCACCCCGATCACCGGTTGCTGGCCGGAGTCGATGCGGGCCTGGGTGCGGGCGGCGGCTTCCTCGATGCGCAGCTTGGGAATACCTTCGCTGATCGCCTGGGCCATGCCGCCGTGTTCGGCGACCTCTTCGATGTGGGCGCGGGCCTGCTGGGCGAGCTGATGAGTCAGCCACTCCACGTAATACGAGCCCGCCCACGGGTCGATGGGCCTGGTGGTGCCGGACTCCTGCTGTAGCACCAGCTGGGTGTTGCGTGCGATGCGGGCCGAGAAGTCGGTGGGCAGCGCCAGTGCCTCGTCGAGCGCGTTGGTGTGCAGCGACTGGGTGTGGCCCTGGGTCGCGGCCATGGCCTCGATGCAGGTGCGGGCGACGTTGTTGAACACGTCCTGAGCGGTCAGCGACCAGCCCGAGGTCTGCGAATGAGTGCGCAGCGACAGCGATTTGGCGTTCTTTGGGTCGAACTTGGCGACCAGCTCGCTCCACAGCAGTCGCCCGGCCCGCAGCTTGGCGACCTCCATGAAGAAGTTCATCCCGATGCCCCAGAAGAAGGACAGCCGCGGGGCGAACTTGTCGATGTCCAGGCCGGCGTCCAAGCCGGCCTTGATGTACTCCACCCCGTCGGCCAGCGTGTACGCCAGCTCCAAATCCGCTGTGGCGCCGGCCTCTTGGATGTGATAGCCGGAGATCGAGATGGAGTTGAACTTCGGCATTTTGGCGCTGGTGTAGGCGAAGATGTCGGAGATGATCCGCATGGACGGCTTGGGCGGATAAATGTAGGTGTTGCGCACCATGAACTCTTTGAGGATGTCGTTCTGGATGGTGCCGGCCAGCTTCTCCGGCGGCACCCCCTGCTCCTCGGCTGCAACGACATACAGTGCCAGGATCGGCAGCACCGCACCGTTCATCGTCATCGACACCGACACCGCCGACAGGTCGATGCCGTCGAACAACTGCCGCATGTCCAAGATGGAATCGATTGCCACACCGGCCATCCCGACGTCACCCTGCACGCGCGGGTGGTCGGAGTCGTAGCCACGGTGGGTGGCCAGGTCGAAGGCCACCGACAGGCCCTTCTGGCCGGCGGCAAGGTTGCGGCGGTAGAACGCGTTGGATTCCGCGGCGGTGGAGAAGCCCGCGTACTGGCGGATCGTCCACGGCTGGTTGACATACATCGTCGGGTAGGGCCCGCGCACGAACGGTGGCTCGCCGGGAAAGCTGTTGAGCGGATAGCCCGCTTCTCCGGCATCGCGGCGGTCTTCGGCGATGTAGACGGGCTTGACGTCGATGCCTTCCGGCGTCTGCCACTGCAACTGGTCAGGGGTGTACCAGTGGGCCTTCGCGGCCGCCTCGACGTACGTCTCGACCGCCTCCGCGGTGGGCTTGGGCACGGTCCGGTCGCCGGTGAGCGGGATCTCGGCGAAGTTGCCGATTGTGGGGACTGTGGCAGTCACATCAGGCTCCCAACCGGTTGAGCAGATCCGAAAGCGCTTGCACCGCATTGATTTTCATGGTCAGGAACTCGTCGGGCCGATGCTGGGCCTCCCCGACGGCCCTTTCCGGGCCGGCCAGGTACACCCGCTCGATCCCCGCGTCGCGCGCCGCCTTGACGACATCGGACGCCTCCTCGGCGTAGCGCTTGTCGGTGCCGCAGATCACCGCGACACCGGGCGACCCAGCCGCCTCTACGGCTTTGCCGACCCCGGCGGCATCGACGGGTCCCGGGTTGACGGCCTCGATGCCGCCCGAGGCCAGCAGGTTGGTCGCGAACGTGGTCCGGATGTTGTGCTCGGCCAACGGCCCCAGCGGCAGCAGCAGCACTTGCGGCCGGATCTCGTGTTCGGCGAAGTAGGCATCCGAACGGTCGCGCAGCGCCTCGAATTCAGCGGCGTAACGCACGACGTGCCCGGCCCGACCCAACGAATCACCCTGCGGGAGCGGCGCTTCACCGAGGTTGGGAAATTCGTTGACACCGGTGATCGCGACCCGCCGGTGCGCGACGTCGTCGGCTCGTTTAGCGGCCAGCTCGTTCAGCTGATCCTTCAGGTAATCCTGGGCGTCGACGAAGCCGCCTTCGGACTCGATGGACTGGAAGTGCTTCCAGGCTTGCTCGGCCAGCTGTTTGGTGAGGTCCTCGACGAACCACGACCCGCCGGCCGGGTCGAGCACCCGCCCCACGTGGGACTCTTCGAGCAGCAGCAACTGGGTGTTGCGGGCGATGCGCCGCGCGAAACTGGTTGCCGTGCCGGGCCAGCCGCCGGGGATGGCCACGTCGAATGCGTAGACCAGCACCGTGTCGGCGCCACCGACGCCTGCCCCGAAGGCCGCCAGGGTGCAGCGCAGCATGTTCACCCACGGGTCACGCTGGGTCATCATCGGCAACGATGTCTCGGCGTGTACCACCGCGGCGCCGCCGTCCGGGTCACCCGCGACCTCGGCGACGCGCGCCCACAGCTGCCGCACCGCGCGCACCTTAGCCAGCGTCATGAACTGGTCGTCGTCGGCGGCGAGCCGGAAACTGATCTGGCGCAACGCATCCGGAACCGACAACCCAGCTTCGGTAAGCACCCGCAGGTAGGCCACCGCCGCCGCGATCGTGCCGGCAAGTTCCCACGCAGCGGTGGCACCCAAATTGTGGAATGCCGGTCCGTCGACGGCGATGGCCCGCACCCCGTGTTTGCCAGCGGCGCGGGCAGCAACGGCGCACACGTCATCGAGCGGCGCGGCGTTGCGGTCGCTCAGCGACGCGGTCAGCGGGTCGGCTCCCAAATCGACCGACACGGTCGCGCGCTGGTCTTCGGCGACCGCGTCCACCAGCGACAGCATCGCGTCGGCGGCCGCGGCGAAGTCAGCGCCCGCATCCAGAATCACCGGCGCCATGCTCAAGTGCACCCCGTCGAGGAGGGCTCCGAGTTGGGCGGGAGCTACCCCCGACTCCCCCACCCGGATCAGCAGCGCGCTGACCCCTTCCCCGAGCGCGGCGAGCAGAGCCGAGTTCGCCTCGTCGACGGCGAGGCCGGGCAGCGGGAACGCCTCTGCGACCTTCCAACCGGACTTGACGTCGCGCAACGGGTCGGCGCCACGCAGGAACGGCCATTGGCCGGGCAGCGGCGGCTCCGGCAGCTCGTCGAACGCGGTGTAGAGCGGCCTGATCGCGAAACCGTCGTAGGTCGGCGTGTCCAGCCGATGCTCGGGTTCGTCACCCAGCTCGGCCGGGTCGCTGCGGGTGCTCTTGGACAGCACACCGGCGACGGCGTGGCGCCAACGCCCGCGAACCTGTTCTAGGTCCGCCAGCTCGGGTACGTCAATGGACACCGATTGCTCCTGTTTTCCCAGCACCATCGAGTTTGCTTGAGGGATGCAACTCGCAAATCAGGCTAGTTGATCGGGCCCGCAAATCAGGAATCGAGATGCGATTATCGGCGCCAGACTGTGACGCGAAACGCCAGCCGAGGGAAACTCGGTATTCACCTGCACCCCGTACCCTTGGGACCCGTGACAGCTCCCGCCATCTGCAAAAGCACCGATACGGTGCGCGGGTTTGCAGCCGCCGTGCGCGCCGCGGTGCGCGGCACGTCGCTGCCGCGGCTGGTGGCCACCGTGTTGGGAATCACAGTCCTGGTGGCGGTAGCTGTGTGGGTCCCGCTGCCCACCGCGATCGAAATGCGCGATTGGGCGCAATCACTGGGTCCCTGGTTCCCGCTGGCGTTCTGGCTGGTGCACACCCTGGTCACGGTGCCGCCCTTCCCCCGCACCGCGTTCACGATTGCGGCGGGACTGTTGTTCGGGCCGGTGATCGGGATAGCCATCGCGGTGACGGCCAGCACCGCCAGCGCGGTGCTGGCATTGCTGGTGGTCCGCGGGACCGGGTGGCGGTTGTCCCGGCTTGAACACCGGCGCGCGATCATGCGGCTGGACGAGCGACTCGGCGAACGGGGCTGGCCGGCGATTCTGTCGTTGCGCTTCATTCCGGCCGTGCCGTTCGCCGCGATCAACTACGCCGCGGGTGCCTCGGCCGTGCGGGTGATGCCCTACACGTGGGCCACTGTTGTGGGGTTGCTGCCCGGTACCGCCGCCGTGGTGATCCTGGGCAATGCCGTCGTCGGGGACGGCAACCCGTTGCTGATTGCGGTATCGGTGTGCACGGGCGCGCTGGGGCTGGGCGGGCTGGTCTACGAGGTCCGCAAATACCGGCGGGAGCACGCGAAGCCGCACCAGGCGGTCGAGCCGGAGCCCGCGCGCTCGGTTTGAGCGCATCCACCGTTCCCTGAAAGATCGACGTCATGTCGCAGGCGTCCCTGGTGCGCTCGGTCATGTTCGGCGTCGGGGCGTTGGTGTGTCTGATGGTGGCAGCCTGGCCGTTGGCCGCACGTGGTCTCGGTCGCACCTACAGTTGGCGGCTTTCGTTCTTCGCGCTGCTCAGTGCCGCGTCGTTCGTGTTCGCGATGTTCCTGCCCGTCCCGAACAGAGCTTTCCTGCAGCCCGGCCAGCCTCCCATCGTGATCCCGTTCCCGTTGCCGCCGGCCAGCACGATCGGTCCGGGCACCGCGATCGCGGTCAGCTACACCGACGGCAGCGGCGGAATGGCATGTACGGCAGGATTTTTGGTGCGCACCGCGGACGGCCGGACCGGGGTGCTCACCGCCGGTCACTGCAACAAGCCCGGCCAGGCGAGCAAGGTGAGCATCAACTCCGCAGCCGAGTCCTATGTCACCGTGGGCACGTTCGATCAGACCGTCAGCGAAGGAACCCGCGGCGAGGCACACGACATCGGGCTGATCATGCTCGATGCGGACGTGGTTCCGCAGACATCGGCGATACGCGCCTCGATGCCGGTCAGCGGGGTCGCCGAGGAACTCCAGATCGGCCAGCAGTTGTGCAAATTCGGCATGAAGACGGCCCGGGTCGAGTGCGGGCAGGTTACCGACGTCACCGAGAGCAAGGTGGTGTTCCTGGCGGCCAGCCAATGCGGAGACTCGGGCGGCCCGGTCTACCTCATTCGCAAGGAGGGCGCGGTAGCCGTCGGCATCCACATCCGCGGCGGGCGTCCCGACGACCCCAACCCGAGTTGCTCAACTGCCGCAACGTTTTCGGTGGCTGAGCTGGTGCAGCCGTGGCTAGATAGGTGGGGACTGAGCGTGGTGACGGGCTAGCCTGGCACCACATTGGTACCACTGACTGGTACCATAACAGTACTCAATTTTCAGGAGGTTTAGGTGCCGGCGTTGAATGTGGAGTTCTCCGCGGATGAACTGGCGACGGTTCGGGCGGCCGCGAGTGGTGCCGGGACATCGATGCGGTCCTTCGCCAAACAAGCGATCCTCGACAAAGCCCTCGATCGGGAGGGTCGGGTGCGCGCGTTGAGTCAGGAGATAGCGCAGCGATCGGCTGAGCTGAATCGCCGCCTGGCGTGACGGATTATCCGACCACTGACGAGGTTCTGATCGCCGCAGAGTACGCCTGTGGTTTCCGGCCCCTGGTTCGGGATCCCGGTTTGTTCGAATCAGGTTTGATGCGTTCCTCGGCAACGGTTTTCGGATCTGACGCCTACCCCACGATCTGGGATAAGGCGGCAGCCCTACTGCATTCGCTGGTCACGACACAATCGTTGGCGGACGGGAACAAGCGAACAGGTTGGGCGGCATGCTGGTTGTTTCTCGGTCTGAACGGCTATCAATTGTCAACCGACCTCGACGTCGATGCCGCTGAGGAATTCGTGCTTGCAATCGCCGCTAATGAGTTGACTTGGGAACGGATTGCTGCGCGGTTACCCGATTTCGCGGACCCTGCCTGACTGTCAGTCCGGCAGGCTGAGCCGGAACTGCGCACCCCCGTCGTGCGGCACGCACACCACATCGCCGCCGTGGGCTCGCGCCAGCGCGCGGGCGATGGACAGTCCCAGCCCGGCGCCACCGTGATCGCGGCCACGGTGGGCGTCCAGACGGACCAGGCGCTCGAAGATGCGGAAGCGCTCGTCGTCGGGAATGCCCGGACCGGTGTCGGTGACGGTGACGACGGCGGCCGCGCCGTCGGTGCCCAAGTCGACGGTGATCGACCCGCCGTCGGGGGTGTGCCGGCGCGCGTTGTCGAGCAGGTTGGACAGGATCTGCGCCACCCGGACGGGGTCAGCGGCCACCTCGCGCTCCGGCAGACCCGTGCGAAGGATCGAGAGCTGCGGAGCCAGCATGGCGGCCCGCTGCACCTCGGCGTCCACGACCGCGCCCAGGTCGGCGTCCCGCAGATCCAGCGACAATCCGGCGTCGATACGACTCAGGTCCAACATGTCGGCAACCAGACGCCCCGCCCGTCGGGCATCGGATTGCAGGAGAATGGCCCGCCGGTGCTGCGCGCTGGACTCCGGGTCGTTCTCGTGGGCCGCGAGTTGCTCGGCGGCCGCCTGGATGCCCGCGATCGGAGTGCGCAGCTCGTGTGCGGCGTCGACGAGGAACTGCCGGGTGGCGGCTTCGGCGCGTTGCGCGGCGTCGGCCGCCTGCTGAGCACGCGACTCCGAATCCTCCAGCGCATCCAGCATCGTGTCGAAAGCGGTTGCGGCGCGCCCTAATTCGGTGTCGGTTCGGGACGGCCGGAGTCGCTTGCCGCGGTCACCGGTGGTGATGCCCTTGGCCAGCGCGGTCAGCCGGTCCAATGGCCGCAATGCCGTGCGGCTGACCGCGACCAGCAGCAGCGCGGCCAACAGCAGCGTCGCCACACCCGCACCGATCATCAGCTGCCGCAGCTGCCGGGTCACCTGCGTGGTCTGGGTGGTGTCGGCGATCAAGATGAGCCGGGCGCCGTCGGGCAGCGGGTGCACCACCACGGTCGCCGTCGCGTCCGGCAGCGGACCGGGCGGCGGGGGCGGCGGCCTGGGCGGCGCACCCGACGGCATCGGCCCGGGTCGGCGGCCCGGGGGCGGCGGAAAGGGCGGCGGGACCGTGGAACCGGCTTTGGTGTCGGCGCTGATCCCGGGATCGCCGTAGGTGACCCCGTCGGCCATCACCACCAGGGCCCGCACGCTGCCGCCGTTGAGTTGCGCGGCCAGCAGATCCGGGGAGGTGTGCGCGGCGACCAGCGCGTCGGCGCGCGATGTGGCGGCCAGCAGTCGGTCGTGCAGATTGCGCCGCGCCTGGATGCCCAGGCTGACGTCGACCGTCACCCCCAGCACCCCCAACAGCACCGCCAGCAATGCCACGACCAGCAGGATCACCCGTCGCTGCAGGGACGGGGTGGCAGTGACCGCGTCCGTCACGAGCGCTGCTGGGGCTGCAACCGGTAGCCGATGCCGCGCACGGTGTGCAATATCCGGGGTCCGTGCGCCTCGAGCTTGCGTCGCAACCCGCTGACATGCACCTGCACCAGATTCGGGTCATAGGCGTCGTAGCCCCATACCGCATTGAGGATCTGGTTCGCGCTGACGATCCGGCCCCGCTGTTCCATCAGGAATCCCAACAACCTCAGCTCGGTGGCGGTCAGGTCCAGCGGGTGGCCGTTGCGTGCCGCCACGCCCGCATCGTCGTCGAGGATCACGTCGCCCAACTGCACCACCTTGGGCAGCCGTCCCCGGCGTCGTAACACCGCACCTACCCGCGACACGAGTTCGGCGAGCTCGAACGGTTTGACAACGTAGTCGTCGGCACCCCCGTCGAGCCCGCGCAGCCGGTCCGGCAGTCCGTCGCGGGCGGTGATCAACACGATCCCGATGTCGCCCCATTCGCGGACCACATCGATGAGCTCGAAGCCGTCCCGGCCGGGCAACATCACGTCGAGCACCACGAGGTCCGGCCGCAGACCTTCCAGCACCTCTTCCAATCCGTTTCCGTCGCAACGGGTGTCGGTGTGATAGCCGACGTCGGCGAGCGCCTCGCTGACCATCTCCCGAATCGTTTCGGAGTCCTCGACCACGAGCACCCGTGGTGTGCCGACGCTGAACTGGTCGGTCACTCTGCCGGTGCGATCCGCGCGAGTCATGGCCTCCATTGTTCACGCGCTGCTGTTCAGTCGGTTCTCGCCGCACCGGGAGCGGGTTACGCTCAGCGCGCACGAACCGATCAGAGGGGAAGCGAAATGGTCTCGGACGCCTCCAACAAGACCGCTGTCGGACGGCACTCCACGACGGTGGTGGTCGGCGCGGGGCTCGCGGGTGCGGTGCTGGGCGCAGCGGCCGCCTTCGCCGTGACCGGGCTCGTCTTCACGGTTCGCGTTGAACTGCCGCCGCCTCCCTACCCGCAGCTGTCTTCGACACCGACGGTGAGTTTGCCGTCTCCCCCGCCGCCGAGCTCCAGCGCCGTGCCGACCGTCCCGTCCGCTCCGGCGCCGAGCATCGTGCCGGTACCGCCGCTACCCGGGCCACGCTGACTTCTTCAGCTTCGTTTCAAGTTCGACTCCTACCGTCGCGCTCGGCAACAATCCAACGACGCGAGGAGTCACATGACCTCCGACGACACATCCGACCAGACGCCTGTCGTGCCTGCGCCGGTCGTATCTGAGAAACGGCGCTATCCCGGCCGAGCGGTCCTGGGCGCCGGGGTACTCGGCGGCCTGATCGGTTCGGTATTCACCGCGGGCGCGGCCGTGCTGGCGATCACTTTCTTCGGTCCTCCCCCGCCGCCACCGGGCCACGGGCCGCCTCCGGCGGCATCGCACTTCGGCTTCCCGGGACCTGGCGGACCCGGAGCACACGGCCCGCACGGCATGATGCCGCCGCCGCCGTTCCCCGGCGGACCTCCTCCGATGGGGCCGGGTGGACCCGGTGCGCCGGGCTCGCCGGGTGCGCAGCAGGCGCCTGGGCAGGGTCAGTCGCCGTCGCCCTCGGCAGGGCCCAGCGCTTCGCCGACTCCGCCGCGGTAGTGGGCCGTCGCGAGGGTGCGCAAAATGCCGGCCGCACCGGCGTGTCGGTGTACATCTGCGCACCCTCGCGACGCGAGACCAAACTCCCGCCGATACGAGCCGAGCCGCCGCCCGACGCCAGCCGAGCGAGGGGTCTTACGCGAAGCGCGAGGTGTCCGGCCCCTTCACCGTCATCGCGGCGAACACCGTCAGAAACGTCGCCGCCGGCAGTGTGTTGACCACCTTGTCACGTACCCGGATATGTGCGCCGACCGCCAAGATGAAGTACAGCGTCAACAGAGCTGTCGTCAGCCTGGCCAAGCCCGGAAACCGGTTCACCGACGCCAGACCGACCGCGGCGGCAACCTTCACCACCGGAAACACCGGGCGGATGCTTTCCGGGCATTCGACGGTGTCCAACGCCTTCTTGATGGGCGGCACCTGAACCGCACACAACACCGCGTCGACGGCATGGAACGCGGCCAGCCCGGCGTAGGTTTTCGGAGACGTCAAAGTGCTCATCACGCAATCCTATTGGCGCAGTTCCGGCGGCCCGGTCAGCGGGTTGCGAGACAAAACCTCCGTCGCCGGGGTCGGTGCGATCGCCGGACCGTTCTCGGTGGCGAACCAGTCCGCGACCTCGGCGTCGTCGTCATCCGCGGAGTGCTTGGGCGCGTCGTCCACCGGGGACGGCTCGAAGCGGAACACGCCGTCCTCCCCCGGTTTGCCGAGCAGTCTCGTGAAACCCTGTAATGCCGCGTTGAAGTCGCTGGGCACCACCCACACCTTGTTCGCGTCGCCGCGCGCCATCTGCGGCAGCGTCTGCAGGTACTGGTAGGCCAGCATCTCCGGGGTCGGCCGGCCGGCCTTGATCGCGGCGAACGTCTTCTCGATGGCCTTGGCCTCACCCTGCGCCCGCAGGTACGCGGCCGCTCGCTCGCCCTGGGCGCGCAGCACCCGGGACTGCCGGTCGGCTTCGGCGCTCAGGATCGCGGCCTGCTTGGCGCCCTCGGCGGCCAGGATCTGCGAGGTCTTCTGACCTTCGGCCTGCATGATGGCCGCCTGCCGAGTGCCTTCGGCGGTCAGGATCATCGCGCGCTTCTCCCGATCGGCCTTCATCTGCTTTTCCATCGACGCCTGGATCGACGGCGGCGGATCGATGCTGCGCAGCTCGACCCGCGCCACCCGCAGGCCCCAGCGGCCGGTCGCCTCGTCGAGCACGCCGCGCAGCTGCGCGTTGATCTGATCGCGCGAGGTCAACGTCTGCTCCAGGGTCATGCCGCCGACCACGTTGCGCAGCGTGGTGGTGGTCAACTGCTCGACGCCGACGATGTAGTTGCTGATCTCGTAGACCGCCGCCTGCGGAACGGTGACCTGGAAATAGACGACCGTGTCGATGTTCAGCGTCAGGTTGTCCTCGGTGATCACCGGCTGCGGCGGGAACGACACCACCCGCTCCCGCAGGTCCACCCGGGCGCGGATGCGGTCGATGAACGGCACCAGGAGGGTCAGCTGCCCACTGACTGTGCGGCTGTACCGACCCAGCCGCTCGATCACCGCGGCTTCGGCCTGCGGTATCAACGCCACGGACTTGGCCACCACGATGATGGCGAACACCACCAGAACGACCAGCAGGACCAAACCGGCTACCGCACCGTCCACCGGAACTCCTCTCTCGAAACGCTATGCGTTTTTGAACACCACGGCGGTGGCACCGTCGATGTGCACGACGGTGACCGACTGGCCGGGCTCATAGACGTCGCCGTCGTTGAGCGGGCGGGCCGTCCACACCTGACCGTCCAATTTGACCTGACCGGCATCGCTGGCCACCCGGTCGAGCACCAGTGCGCTCTTGCCCTCCAGCGCCTTGACGCCGATCTTCAACCCGGTGTGCGGGGTCAGCCGGCGACGCAGCGGCGGCCGAACCAGCGTCAGCAGCAGTACCGAGACGATCAGAAACACCACACCGTCGACCCAGATCGGCCAGTCCGTCAACCAACTGGCACCGGAGGCGGCCAGCGCGCCGCCGCCGAGCATCAGCAGGAACATGTCGCCGGTCAGGGCCTCCGCCCCGATGAGCACCAAGGCCCCGATGAGCCAGATCAGCGCGACGGGCATGGGCACAGAATACGCGCGATCGGTGACAAACCGCGTCCAAGGCGGCGAGCCATTACACTGCGAGACCATGTGGTGCCCGAGTGTTTCGCTGTCGATGTGGGCCAACGCCTGGCTCGCTGGCAAGGCCGCGCCCGACGACGTCCTTGATGCGTTATCGCTTTGGGCGCCAAGGCAATCCGTTGCCGCATACGACGCCGTCGCCGCGGGCCACACCGGTCTGCCGTGGCCGGATGTGGACGACGCCGGGACGGTTTCGTTGCTGCAGACGTTGCGGGGTGCGGTCGGCCGCGAGGGCCGGGGAACGATCAACGTGGTGCTGCCGGTGCCCGGCGACGTCCGGGGTCTGACCGCGGGGACCCAGTTCGAGCGCGACGCGCTCGCCGCCGGCGAGGCGGTGATCGTCACGAAGGCCGACGACCCCGGCACCGCGATCGGACTCGTCCCCGAATACTCCTACAGCGACGACGACGAGACCGAAGAGCCCGAACTGTGCGCGCTGACCTGGATGGTCTACTCGTTGCCGGGCGCGCCGATGTTCGACCATCACGAACTGGGAGATGCCGAATACACGCTGCGGTCAGCGGTGCGCTCGGCCGCCGACGCGCTGAGCTCCATGGGCCTGGAATCGGCCAGCGGCGTTGACAATCCGCGCGGACTGGTCGAGCAGATGCTGGAATCTGCACGGCAGCACCGGATTCCCGATCATGCGCCGACCCGCGCGCTGCGGGTGCTGGAGAACGCGGCACACGTCGATGCGATCATCGCGGTCAGCGCCGGACTGAGCCGTCTGCCTGATCGCGGGACTGCCGCACCGGAAATGACGGGGACGCAATCATCTTCGGAAGGACAGATCGCCAACGATGCGCTGCGCCCGCTGAGCGCCGTGGTCCGCTCGGCACGGATGGCCGCGGTCACCGCGATTCTGCAGTCCGCCTGGACGGACTGAGCGGCGTCCGCGAAGTCGCCCGTGGGCAACGTATGGGTGCTTTACGTCTGCACGGTGAATCCTTGGCTTTGAGTGTGAATCAACGGCTTTCGTTGTGAGCTCAGGGCGGGAAACCGGGCGCAATCCCACCCAGGCTTCACGCGCAAGACCTAGGCTTCACACTCAAAACCCAGGCTTCACACTCAAAACCCAGGGCTCACGCCCAAAGCCCAGGCCTCGCGCTTGAGCGGCTAGGTCGCCGCGCAGTGCGGTGGCCGGCACGGCTGGCCGTCTCGACTGCCCAGGCATCCCGGGACCGGGTCGGCGCCGGTGACGCGCGCGGGTTCGCGGCCATCGCGTAGTTCGTCGATCAAATCCGCTGCCAGCCGGGCGAATCGGCGGTCTGCGTTGGGCGTGGCGGCGCGGGCGAACGTGACACCGAGAGCGTCGGCCTCCAGGCGTAGTTCGTGGTCGAGATCCCACACCACTTCGATGTGGTCCGCGACGAAGCCGATGGGACACACGATTACGGACTTGACACCGGAAGCGGACAGCGCAGCGAGGTGATCGGCGACGTCGGGCTCGAGCCACGGAACCTGCGGCGGGCCCGACCGGGACTGCCACACTACGTCGTAATCCCTGAAGCCCGCTGCCGCCGCTACAAGCCTTGCGGCATATCCGATTTGGCGGCTGTAGAGATTCGGCCCGCACCGCTGGTCGGCGGCGATCGGGATGGAATGCGCGGTGAAGATCAGCCGGGCATCCGGTGGCACGGTGTCGGCGGCGGCGACGACGGCGTCGGCGAACATCTCCACGAACAGCGGATGGTCGAAGTACGTTCTCAGCTTGACCAACTCGGGCGCCTGCGGACCGGCCGCCTCCCGCGCCCGCGCGATGTCCTCGACATACTGCGTGCAGCTGGAGTAGCCACTCCACGCCGACGTGGTGAACACCGCCGCCCGACGAACGCCGTTGTCTCGCATGAGTTTTACTGTGTCTTCGACGTACGGCTGCCAGTTGCGGTTGCCGAAGTAAACGGGCAGCGGCTGCACGGTTTCCAATTCGGCGATCAACGCGCGGTTGATGCCGTTGATCGGGGACACACCGCCGAAATGGTAGTAGTGCTCGGCGACGTCATCGAGCCGCTCCGGCGGCACGTTACGTCCGCGGGTGACGTTCTCCAGAAATGGGCGAACCTGTTCGGGCGCTTCCGGCCCACCGAAAGACAGCAGCAGGACGGCGTCGAAGTTCATTGTGTCCTAGAGCAATTGGGTATGAGCGCCGCCGTCGGCGAAGATGATGTCACCCGTGGTGGCCGGCAGCCAATCGGACAGCAGCGCGCACACCGTCTTGGCGACCGGCGTCGGGTCTTTCATGTTCCAGCCGACCGGAGCGCGCTGATCCCAACCGTCTTCGAGCAACTGGATCTGGGCGCCTGCCTCTTCGCCCAGCGCGCCGCCGACGATCGCGGCCATCGCCAGCGTCCGGATCGGGCCGGCCGCAACCAGATTCGACCGCACGCCGTGCTTGCCGGCCTCGCGCGCCACGAACCGGTTCACCGATTCCAGGGCACTCTTGGCGACCGTCATCCAGTTGTATGCCGGCATGGCCCGGCTCGGGTCGAAGTCCATCCCGACAATCGAGCCGCCCTGGTTCATGATCGGCAGCACCGCTTTGGCCAGCGAGGCATACGAGTACGCCGAGATGTGGATGCCTTTGGAGACGTCCTCATAAGGTGCGTCGAAGAACGGGTTGATCCCCATGCCGGACTGCGGCATGAAGCCGATCGAGTGCACCACGCCGTCGAGTTTGTTGCCCTCGCCGATCACCTCGACGACCCGGTCGGCGAGGGTGTCCAGGTGCTTTTCGTTCTGGACGTCGAGTTCGATCAACGGCGCCTTCTCCGGCAACCGGTCCGCGATGCGCTGAATCAGCCGGAGTCGGTCGAATCCCGTCAGCACCAGTTGCGCGCCCTGCTCCTGGGCGACCCGGGCGATGTGGAACGCGATCGACGCGTCGGTGATGATCCCGCTGACCAGGATTCGTTTGCCTTCGAGCAGTCCTGTCATGTTTGTCCTTTTCCCTCTGACCCTCAGTGCCCCATACCCATGCCGCCGTCGACAGGAATGACCGCGCCGGCGATGTAACTCGCATCCTCGGAGGCGAGGAAGCTGACCACCCCGGCGACTTCCTCGGCGGTGCCGACCCGTTTCGCCGGAATGAAGTCCAGCGCGCCGGCCTGGATCCGCTCGTCCAGCGCCCGGGTCATCTCGGTGTCGATGTAACCGGGTGCGACCACGTTCGCCGTCACCCCGGCCTTGGACAGTTCCCGCGAGATCGAGCGGGCCATGCCGATCAGACCGGCCTTGGAGGCGGCGTAGTTGGCCTGGTTGCCGATCCCCCAGCTGCCCGAGACCGAGCCCACGTAGATGATCCGGCCGAACCGCTTCTTCTGCATGCTGCGCGAGGCGCGCTGGGTCACCCGGAACGCCCCGGTGAGGTTCGCGTCGATGACCTTCTGGAACCGCTCCTCGGTCATCCGGATCAGGAAGGCGTCCGCGGAGATCCCGGCGTTGGATACCAGCACCTCGACCGCACCCTGATGCTCCTCGACCTCTTTGAAGGCGCGGTCGACGGCGTCGGTGTCGGTGACGTCACAGACGACCCCGAACAAGCCCTCGGGCACCCCCGATCCGCGGTGCGTGACGGCGACCTTGTGTCCATCGGCGGCCAGTCGCTGCGCGATGGCCAGCCCGATCCCCCGGTTTCCGCCGGTGACCAGCACCGATCGGGACACGAAAGGGGGTTTGCCCCCGTTAGCCGCGGGCTCGGATGCGAGTTCGGTGGCTGCTCCTGTCACCCCGCCAACTTATCGCCCCGCCACGATTTCTCTGCAATCGGCTCGGCTGCTTACGATCGGGGCTGCATGGCCGACCCGTCGACCCCTACCAACGCACCGTCCGCCCGAGCGATCTTCGCCGCTTGCGGCGGCGGTTTGCTGATTCTGCTGTTGTTGCGCAACTCAGACCTGTTCACCCGCGCCATCTACGAGGCCGGGGATCCCGCGTCGAACTCGATGCTCACCATTCAGGCCAAGCACTTCTCCCTGTTGACCGGCCACTACTCGAGGGTCGGTTTTCACCATCCGGGACCGGCGTACTTCTACCTGCAGGCCGCCGGCGAATGGCTGCTGCACGACGTGCTGCACGTGGTCCCGGCGGCTTACAACGGCCAGGTCGTCGCGGTCATGGTGCTCAACGCGGCGTTGCTGGGACTGGCGCTGACGATTCTGTACACCTGGCTCGGCTCGTCGTGGGGCGTGCTCGCCGCGGCCGGCGTCGCGCTGATCTTCCTGGCTGAGCACAAGCAACTGGTCTGCTCGACCTGGATCCCGCATGCCTGCTTCGCGCCGTTCGTGTTGCTCCTGTTCGCGGCCGCTTCCGTGTCGGCCGGGCGGCTGCGTCATCTGTGGATCATGGTGCTGGCCGGCGGCCTGCTGGTGCACGGGCACGCGGAGTTCCTGGTGCTGGTTCCGCTGCTCGCGGTGGTCGCGCTGATCCCGCAGTGGCGCAATTTGTCCACCCACCGGCGTGAGGTTTTCATTGCCGCGGGCGTGCTGGGGATCTTCTTGCTGCCGATCGTGCTGAATTGGCCCGGGGAGATCCCGAAGTACATCGAGTACGGGCATCGTGCGCCGAACCCGCCGCTGGACGCGGCCAAGTTCCTTGTGCAGTTCTGGGGTCCCAATCCCGCGCTGGGCACGCTGTTCTTGATCGTGTTGTTCGTCGGGAATTTCTTCCTGGTCCGCGCTTTGGCGCGCCTCGACAGTGACGATCCCCACGAATTCTCCCGGCACCTGTTGCGGGTGGCCGCCGCGGCCACCGTGCTGTTCGGGTTGTACTGCTGGTACGGGGTGGATCAGCTCTTCGCGTCCTACATCGGGATCTTCTCCTACGCGCTGCCGCTGACGTTGCTGATGCTCGGATCGTCGGCACTGGTGGTGCTGACTACCGCGCGGCGTCACTCCTGGATACGACGACTGCCGGTCGGTGTCGTAGCGGTGGGCCTGGTGCTGGCCCTGACCACCCCCGGATTGCGCAGGGATCACGACGATCTGGCCGGGGTGCCCGCCGCCCTGAGCTACATCGACGCCCACGCCCACGGCCGACCGGTGCTGCTGGAGACACGCACCGACGAATCGTGGGCGGACGCGCTCGCGTTGGCGTTGGCGGTCAGCCGGGACGGCAAGCGCGCCTGCCTGACTCAGGACCGCTGGCGGTTGCGGACCACCACCGAGTTCATGTGCACGCCACAGGAATTGGCGGATGGGGCACGGTTCACGCTCAGTCGCGTGCTACCGCCGCCGCCGGGCACGCCGATCGTGCCGAATCTCAATCCGATCCCGGCGTCGTATCCGCCTTCGGCGGTCATTGCCGCCGATTAGCCGGTCGCCGAGTGGCCTGACTAGGTCGGCAGGCGGCGGTTGATCAGCAACGCCGCCAGCGCCGCCACCGCCAGCACCAGCGCGCCGAGCCGCAGCCAGCCCACGCTCGCGTCGCCCTTGATGGTCTCGTAGCCGATCTGCTGCTGCAGCGAGGAGTAGACCGCCTTCAGCTCAGCCAAAGTGGCTGCGTTGTAAGCGTTTCCACCCGAGAGCTGCGCGACCTTCTTCAGGGTCTCGTCGTCCACCGGCACCGGCTGACGCTGGTCGTTGATCTCGACGAACCCGTACGGGGTGCCGAACGAGATCGTCGAGATCGGCACACCCTGGTCCTTGGCGGTCCGCGCGGCGGTGAAGGCGCCCTTGGGGTTGTCCGGGTTGGTCGGCATCGTCTCTTTGCCGTCTGAGAACAACACGATGCGCGCCGGCGGCGGCGTGTCACCGCCACCGATCACCGCACCGACGGTGGCGATGGCCTGCAGGGCGGTGAAGATGCCCTCCCCGGTGGCGGTGCGGTCGGCGAACTGCAGCTTGTCCAGCGCGGCCTTGGTCGCCTCGCGGTTGGTGGTCGGCGACACCAGCACCGTCGCGGTACCCGCGTAGGCGATCAGTCCGAGGTTGATCCCGGGGGTCAACTCGTCGGCGAACTGCTTGGCGGCCACCTGCGCGGCGACCATCCGGTTGGGTTCGACGTCGGTGGCGCGCATCGACTGCGACACGTCGATCACCAGCATCACCACCGCGCGGTTACGCGGGATACGGACATCGTTGGTCGGCCCTGCCATCGCGATCGTCAACAGCACCAGCGCGCCCACCAGCAGGATCGCCGGGACGTGCCGCAACGGCGAAGGACGTTTGGGCGCAACGCTTTCCAGCAATTCCATGTTGGCGAATCGCAGCATGCGCCGCTGCCGCGCCAGCTGCAGCACCACATACAGCGCGACCAGGCCGGCCACGACAAACAGGAACAGGAAGAACCACGAATGTTCGAAGCCCGTCAGCGACATCGGGCCCAGCAACGGCAACTTCATCACAAACCCGTCATAGTCAGTCTGTCCGTCACCGACGCCCCGCCATCGCGCCGCGGCGGCGGTTGGAGACGAAACGGACGATGTCGGCGATCCAGTCACGGTCGGTGCGAAGCGTCATCACCGGCGCACCGCAACCGCGGATGGTGCGGGCCACGTCGGCGCGATGCGACGCCGCGGCCCGGGAGAAATCGGTCTGCAACTGCGCGTCGATGGTGAACTCGCGAACCGCACCCGACTCGGCGTCCTGCAACACCACGTCCCCGATGTCGGGCAGTTCCACATCGCGGGGGTCGAGCACCTCGATGGCCAGCACCTCGTGCCGGGCCGCGATCGCCCGCAACGGACGCATCCAGTTGATCGGTCCCAGAAAGTCGCTGATGATCACGGCCATGCCGCGACGGCGTTCCGGTCGGCGCAATGCGTCGATGGCTGCGGCCAGGTCGCCGCGCACACCCACTGGCGCCTTGGGGGTGGTGGCGATGGTGCGCAACAAGGTCTGCACGTGCTCGCGGCCGGCCCGGGCCGGCACCCGAATTGTGTTCTGGCCGTTGGAGACCAGCGCACCGATCCGGTTGCCGCCGCCGACGTTGAGATAACAGATGGCCGCCGCGGCGGCCACGGCCAGATCGCGCTTCTCGCAGACCGAGGTTCCGAAATCCAGGCTGGCCGACATGTCGACTACCAGCCAGGTCTCCAGTTCGCGGTCGGCGATCATCTGCCGGACGTGCGGATGGGTGGTGCGGGCGGTGACAGCCCAATCCATCCGGCGCACGTCGTCACCGGGTTGGTAGATCCGCGACTCACCCGGTTCGCTACCCGGTCCCGGGATCAGGCCCAGGTGATCACCGTGCAGAATGCCGTCCAGCTTGCGGCTGACGGTCAACTCCAGGGTGCGTAGCGCCGCCGACAACTTCGGGTCGTCGATGGTGCCACGCATCATCGAGGGCGGATGACGCACCGCGGATTTCTTGTCCGCGGCGGGTTTCGGGTCGGTCACCGACCGCCAGCCGCCACGGTGGCACCCTGCATCACCGGTGCGACCGAATGTCCTTGTTGCGGAACGGCATTAACCTGCGGCAGCGCGACCGTCTGCAGCACGCGGTTGATGACGGTCTCCGCGGTGATCTCGTCGGCGAGGGCGTCGTAGGTGAGCACCAGACGGTGGCGCAGCACGTCGGGAATGACGTCGATGATGTCCTGCGGAATCACGTAGTCGCGCCCGCGCACCAGACCCAGTGCCCGCGACGCGGCGATGATGCCCAGCGAGGCACGCGGGGAGGCGCCGAACGCGATCCAGGTCTTGACGTCGTTCATCCCCAACTGCTCGGGGTGACGGGTGGCCATCACCACGCGGACCACGTAGTCGACCAGCGCGTGGTGCACGAAGCTGTTGGCCGCGACGTTCTGCAGCCGCAGCAGGTCGCCGGTGTTGAGGATCTGCTTGGGCTGCGGCGGGGTGACACCCATCCGGTAGATGATCTCGCGTTCCTCTTCGGGCGTCGGGTAGCCGACGTTGATCTTGAACAGGAAGCGGTCGCGCTGCGCCTCGGGCAGCGGGTAGACACCTTCCTGCTCGATCGGGTTCTGCGTCGCCATGACCAGGAACGGGTTGGGCAGCGGGAACGTCTTACCGCCGATGGACACGTGGCGCTCGGCCATCACCTCGAGCAGCGCCGACTGGACCTTCGCCGGCGCACGGTTGATCTCGTCGGCCAGCAGGAAGTTGACCACCACCGGGCCGAGTTCGGTGTCGAACTCCTCTTTGCCCTGGCGGTAGATGCGGGTACCGACGATGTCGGTGGGCACCAGGTCGGGGGTGAACTGGATACGCGCGAAGGTCCCGCCGACCACCCGGGCGAAGGTCTCGACCGCCAGCGTCTTGGCGACCCCGGGAACACCTTCCAGCAATACGTGACCTTTGGCGAGCAGACCGACCAGCATGCGCTCCACGAGCTGGTCCTGGCCGACGATGATCCGCTTGACCTCGAAGATGGCCCGCTCCAGCGTGTGTACCTCGGCGGCCAGCCCGTCGGCCCCGCCGCCGTGCGCCTCCTGGGTGGGTGGGCCCGAAGGGGCACCCTGGCCCGGGAAACCGCCACCTGCTGTTGTCATCAATAACCCTCCAGCTCATTCGGACACGACTGCCGTCACGACCAATGTCGCGGGGCAGCGACGTGCCCGCGTTCAACTATTCCAGGCGTCCTGGGATCCGTCGACGTCACCGGGTTCGCTGGCGGGCTGGGGTTGCCCCGCCTGTTCGGCTCAGTACTCGATGATCCTAGTCAGATAAGGGGTCATGCCGGGCTTGCGCACCGGGCTGATGGTGACTTTGCCGGCCAGGCTGGACGCCTCCAGCATTTGGCCGTTGCCCAGATACATGGTGACGTGCTGGCTGCCGTTGGGACCGTAGAAGATGAGGTCGCCGCGCCTGGCTTCGTTCTGCGGAATGTGGCGTCCGGCGTTGTACTGGTCGCCGGAAAAGCGCGGAATCAGCACCCCGACGCCGGCGAAGGCGTAGCGCATCAGACCCGAACAGTCGAAGCCGTTGGTGCCGGCACCGGAATCAACGCCCTTGCTGGGGCCCTCCAGCGACCCGCCTCCCCATGAGTAGGGCACGCCCATCTGCGATCCGGCGCGGCGAATCACGTGTTCGATGGCCTGACGACCGTTTGCCCGCGGAATGCGGCTACCGCTGGTGTTGCCGGCGGCGGGCGCGGCCGGGCCGCCCAGGTTGATGCCCAGCCCGCTGAGAAATTGCTGACCCAGGTTCAGGGTGGTCTGGGTGGCTTGCGCGGTGGCCTGCAGCGAGGCGTTGGCGACGGCCAGCGGATCGCCGGGAGCACCGGCGCTGATCGCGGCCGGCAGGGTCGGATCCCACTCGCCCTCAGCTGCGGCGGGCGGCGCCACAGCGATCACGAGCCCGCTCACCAACCCCAGAATCAACGGGGTGATCCAGGCTAGGGACAGATGAAATCGCTTGTGGCGCATGTGACCTCGTTAATACTCGATATAGCGGACCACGAAGGGCGTCATGCCGCTGGTGCGAACCGGTGCGGTACGCACCTTCAAACCGATGTCGGGCGCCTCGAGCATCTGGCCGTTGCCGAGGTAGATCGTCACGTGCTGGCTGCCGCCGGGGCCGTAGAAGATGACGTCGCCGCGCCGCATCTGGGCGGTAGGGATCTTGCGGCCCTGGTTGTACTGCGAACCCGAGTAGTGCGGCAGTTTGATGCCGACCCCGGCGAACGAGTAGAGCACCAGCCCCGAACAGTCGAACCCGGTGATGCCGGCCCCGGAATCGATCCCTTTGCTGGGCCCGGCGGCGTTTCCCCCGCCCCAGGAGTAGGGCACGCCGATCTGTGCCATGCCGCGGCGGATCACGTACTCGGAAGCCTGCCGCCCGTAGACCCGCGGAATCCGTCCCGACGTCGCGCCGGTCGGCACATTGGTGATTCCCGTGTCGTCGGGCTTGAGGATGCCCAACCCCTGCAGGAACTGTTTGCCCATCTGAGCGGTGACCTGTGCCGAGGTCGCCGAGTAACCCAGCACCTGATTGACCACCGCGATCGGGTCGCCGGGAACATTGGCACTGGGGATCTGCGGCAGCGAAGGGTCCCACCCGTCCCAGCGACGGCCGCCGTTCGCGCCGGGTGCGGTGTCCCACATGTTCGGCGGCGTGCCCTGCCCGCCCGCCTGGGTCCAGGCGACGAACCGCGCCTGCTGCAACTTGTTCTCGGCCTCGTCGCGCTCGGCGGCCAGGCGATTGACTTCCTCGCGTTGCTCATCGAACTTGCGGCGGGTGTCGGCCAGCGCGTTCACGGCCGCGTCCTGGCTGGACTTGGCGTCGGCCGCGGCCTGGTCGGCCTTCTGCTTGGCCAGTCGCGACGCCGATTCCTTGTTCACCTGTTCGGTGCGGGCGCGCTGCAGCTTCGTCATCACCGATTGCGAGCTGGCGGCCATGGTTCGGGCAGCGGTAGCGGCGGCGATCATGTCTTCGGGACTGCGCGCGGTCAGGTAACCGTCCGACGGACCATTCATATAGGTGGCGGCCGCGAAGGTGTCGAACCGATGCTGGGCCGCGGCGATGGCCGCGGTGGCATCCTTGACGGCCTGCTGGCTGGCTTCGAGTTCGCGGCCGGCGGTGTCGGCGTGCTCACGCGCTTCCTCTACCGCGACCAGAGCCTTGTTGACGCTTTCCTGTTCGATTTCGACGGTGTTGCTCAGGTCCTCGAGGCGCTGGTTGGCCCTGGCGACGTTGGCGATCAGCACTGCCATGGAGTCCGCGGCGGGCTCGGCGTGGGCTATTCCGCCCGCCAGCTCGGGGGTGCAGAACAACATCGCCACACTCAGCATCGCCGGCACGGCGGGGCGTACCAGCCGTGCGGTGGTTCGGGAAGCGGAGCCAGGGCGTGTCCGTCTCATTCGACTTGGATCTCCTAGGGCTTAAATCGGACGGACGGCGCCGGTTTTCGGGAAAAGCGCCAAAAGCATCACAAGCATCATTCGCACCGTACGTCACACTTGTTCCGGACGAAACGCACGCCACAAATCGCACTCGGGAAGTGCGTTTACTGTGACCGAACGGTGACCTGCAGGGTTTGCCGAATACGGCGCGTCAGCGCCGGCTATCGCCTCGACGCGAGGTGAAGACCTGGGAAGATAGGTCAGACGTCTTCGCCGGACACTGTTTCGGCGAGCGGGGCGGACGTTGCTGCCGACCGACGGCGAAGCTGCAGGAACCGGGTGCCGGCGGCCGCGGCGAATACCCCGATCAAGACCGCGATGGTGAATGCGGTCCAGGGGAACTCCGGAGTACTCAGTTCGTTGAGAAAGTTCTGTGCGGAGTGCACCGGATTACCGGTCTTGGAATGGTCTTCACCCGCCTCCAGCGTCACCCGCGGAAAGTGTGAGCTGTAGCTGCCGACGTAGCTGGGGCTCAGCACCAGGACGGTGGAGTCGGGGTAGTCGGCGCCCACGACGGTCGCGATGTCGCGCAGCGGGGTGTCGTTGGGCGGATTGTGGTCGAGCAGGACGATCTTGAGGCTGATGCCGTGGCTGCGGGCCTGGTTGACGATGTCGAGCAGACCCGGTTCGGGACCCGGCGCCGACGCGACACCGTCCGCTTTGACCTCAGCCTTGATCGTGGTCATGTCGACGTCCTGCGGAATGTATGCGGGCAGGAACGGGATGGTCTGCGGCAACGGCAGTTCGGTCAACTGTTCCCGACCGGTCATGGTGTCGCTCCTCCCGAAGTGCTAGCAGCACCGTACCTGTCGCACGATTGCGCACCTGCAGACGCGTGCACGGGGCATCTCGACACCCACCTCCCTTGGGGGTTTCGTCATCGGCCTCACCGGACAAGACTGGAGAGTGCGTGTGCCGTGCTAATGCAGGACAAGCGTACTGTTAAAGTGGCACGACTCCGTCGGCACGGCCCGTCGGCGGAAAGAACTTAATTCCTGGGAGTTGATGTGACTAGCAAAGGTTCGGTGAACTCGTTCGAAGCCCGCGACACCCTCGAGATCGGTGACAAGAGTTACGAGATCTACCGACTCGATGCCGTCCCGGAAACCAAGAAACTCCCCTACAGCCTCAAGGTGCTGGCCGAGAATCTGCTGCGCAACGAGGACGGCAGCAACATCACCAAAGAGCACATCGAGGCCATCGCCAATTGGGACCCCGAGGCCGAGCCCAGCATCGAAATCCAGTACACCCCCGCACGCGTGGTGATGCAGGACTTCACCGGCGTGCCCTGCATCGTCGACCTGGCCACCATGCGTGAGGCCATCGGCGACCTGGGCGGCGACGCCGAGAAGGTCAACCCGCTGGCGCCGGCCGACCTCGTCATCGACCACTCCGTCATCGCCGATCTCTTCGGCACCGCCAACGCCTTCGAGCGCAACGTCGAGATCGAGTACGAACGCAACGGCGAGCGTTACCAGTTCTTGCGCTGGGGCCAGGGCGCTTTCGACGATTTCAAGGTGGTGCCGCCGGGAACCGGCATCGTGCACCAGGTCAACATCGAATACCTGGCCAGTGTGGTGATGGAGCGCGACGGGCAGGCCTACCCCGACACCTGTGTGGGCACCGACTCGCACACCACGATGGTCAACGGCCTCGGCGTCCTGGGCTGGGGCGTGGGCGGCATCGAGGCCGAGGCCGCGATGCTCGGCCAGCCGGTATCGATGCTGATCCCGCGGGTCGTCGGCTTCAAACTGACCGGTGAAATCCAATCGGCCGTGACCGCGACCGACGTGGTGCTGACCGTGACCGAGATGCTGCGCGAGCACGGCGTCGTCGGCAAGTTCGTCGAGTTCTACGGCGAGGGCGTGGCCGAGGTGCCGTTGGCCAACCGGGCCACGCTGGGCAACATGAGTCCTGAATTCGGTTCCACCGCAGCGATTTTCCCGATCGACGACGAGACCATCTCGTACCTGAAGTTCACCGGGCGCAGCGAGGAGCAACTCGCGTTGGTCGAGACCTACGCCAAGGAACAGGGTTTGTGGCATGACCCGGAGAACGAGCCGAAGTTCTCCGAATACCTCGAACTCGACCTGTCCACGGTGGTGCCCTCGATCGCCGGGCCCAAGCGACCGCAGGACCGCATCGCGCTCTCCGACGCCAAATCGACCTTCCGCGAACAGATCCCGAACTACGTCGGCGACGGCGACGGCGACAAGAACTACTCGAAGCTGGACGAGACCGTAGAAGACTCATTCCCGGCCAGCGATCCTGGTTCACCGGAGAACGGCAGCGTCGACGACAGGCCGAACGTGGAGTCCGCCGCGGTACATGCCAACGGTCGGGTGAGCAACCCCGTCGAAGTGAAATCCGAGGAGTACGGCGAGTTCGTGCTGGATCACGGCGCGGTGGTGATCGCCGCGATCACCTCGTGCACCAACACCTCCAACCCCGAGGTGATGCTGGGGGCCGCCCTGCTGGCGCGCAACGCCGTCGACAAGGGACTCGCGTCCAAGCCCTGGGTGAAGACGACTATGGCGCCCGGCTCGCAGGTGGTCAGCGACTACTACGACAAAGCCGGTCTGTGGCCGTACCTGGAGAAGCTCGGTTTCTACCTGGTCGGCTACGGCTGCACCACTTGCATCGGCAACTCCGGACCACTGCCCGAGGAAATCTCGAAAGCGGTGAACGACAACGACCTTGCCGTCGCGGCGGTGCTGTCGGGCAACCGTAACTTCGAGGGACGCATCAACCCCGACGTCAAGATGAACTACCTGGCGTCGCCGCCGCTGGTGGTCGCCTACGCACTGGCCGGGTCGATGGACTTCGACTTCGACGAGGACCCGCTGGGCAAGGATGAGGACGGCAACGACGTCTACTTGAAGGACATCTGGCCGTCGCAGAAAGAGGTCTCCGACACCATCGCTTCGGCGATCAACCAGGAGATGTTCACCAAGAACTACGCCGACGTGTTCAAGGGCGACGAGCGTTGGCAGAACCTGCCGACCCCCGAGGGCAACACCTTCGAGTGGGACGAGGAATCCACCTACGTGCGCAAGCCACCGTACTTCGACGGCATGTCCGAGGAGCCGGAGCCGGTGACCGACATCAAGGGCGCCAGAGTGCTTGCGCTGCTTGGAGATTCGGTGACCACGGACCACATCTCCCCCGCCGGCGCGATCAAGCCCGACACCCCGGCGGCGAAGTACCTCGACGAGCACGGCGTGGAACGCAAGGACTACAACTCCTTCGGCTCGCGCCGCGGCAACCACGAGGTGATGATCCGGGGCACGTTCGCCAACATCCGGTTGCGCAACCAGTTGCTCGACGACGTGTCGGGTGGTTACACCCGCGACTTCACCCAAGACGATGCGTCGCAGGCCTTCATCTACGACGCCGCACAGAACTATGCGGAGCAGGACATCCCGCTGGTGGTGCTCGGCGGCAAGGAATACGGCTCCGGCTCGTCGCGGGACTGGGCCGCCAAGGGCACCCGACTGCTGGGTGTGCGGGCGGTGATCACCGAGTCGTTCGAGCGCATCCACCGCTCCAACCTGATCGGTATGGGCGTGATTCCGCTGCAGTTCCCGGACGGGGAGTCGGCGGAGTCACTGGGCCTGGACGGCACCGAGACGTTCGACATCACCGGCATCGAGGAGCTCAACGACGGCAAGACGCCCAAGACGGTGAAGGTCAAGGCCAGCAAGGATTCCGGGGATCCGGTCGAGTTCGACGCGAAGGTGCGCATCGACACGCCCGGGGAAGCCGACTACTACCGCAACGGCGGCATCCTGCAGTACGTGCTGCGCAACATGCTCAAGTCTGGCTAACTGACGACTCAAGCCCGTCGATGCCAAAGGTCAGCGAGGACCATCTGGAGGCCCGCCGTCGTCAGATCCTCGACGGCGCCCGCCGCTGTTTCGCCGAATACGGCTACGACCAGGCGACCGTGCGTCGGCTCGAGAAAGAGATCGGGATGTCGCGCGGTGCGATCTTCCATCATTTCCGGGACAAGGACGCCCTGTTCTTCGCTCTCGCGCGCGAAGACACCCAGCGCATGGCGGAGGTCGCCTCGCGCGAGGGGCTCATCCAGGTGATGCGCAACATGCTGGCCGCGCCGGAGCAGTTCGACTGGTTGGCCACCCGGCTGGAGATCGCCCGCAAGCTGCGCCACGACCCGGAGTTCAGCCGCGGCTGGGCCGAGCGTTCGGCCGAGCTGGCGGCGGCGACCACCGAGCGGCTGCAGCGCCAGAAGCAGGCCGGGCGGGTCCGTGACGACGTGCCCACCGACGCGCTGCACTGCTATCTGGACCTGGTGCTCGACGGTTTGGTGGCACGACTGGCGTCGGGCGAGGATCCGCAGCGGCTGGCCGCCGTGCTGGACCTGGTGGAGAACTCGGTGCGCAGGCCGGCTTCGACCCGCAGCTGACCGGCGTCAGGCCAGTTCGATGAGGTCGCGATATTCCTCGGACCAGTAGTCCTCGGTGCCGTCGGGCAACAGCAGCACCCGCTGGGGGTCGAGCGCCTCGGCCGCGCCGGGGTCGTGGGTCACCAGCACCACCGCGCCCTGGTAGCTGCGCAGCGCGTCGAGCACCTGCTCACGCGAGGCCGGGTCGAGGTTGTTGGTCGGTTCGTCGAGCAGCAGCACGTTCGCCGTCGACGCCACCAGACCGGCCAGTGCCAGCCGCGTCTTCTCCCCACCGGACAGGGTGCCCGCGGGTTGCTCGAGCTGCGGACCGCTGAACATGAACGCACCGAGCAGGCCGCGCAGATCCTGTTCACCGGTTTCGGGCGCGGCGTGCCGGATGTTCTCCCAGACCGTCGCGTCGTCGTCGAGGGTGTCGTGCTCCTGCGCGAAATACCCGATCCGCATCCCGTGACCGGGTTCCAGGCCGCCGGTGTCGGGGGTCTCGACCCCGGCCAGCAACCGCAGCAGGGTGGTCTTGCCGGCGCCGTTGAGCCCGAGCACCACCACGCGGGAACCGCGGTCGATGGCCAGGTCGAGGCCGGTGAAAACCTCGAGGGAGCCGTAGGTCTTGCTCAGACCCTTGGCCACCAACGGGGTACGCCCGCACGGGGCGGGGGTCGGGAACTTGATGCGGGCCACCTTGTCGGCCACGCGTTCCTCGTCCAGCGCAGCCATCATCCGGTCGGCGCGACGCAACATGTTCTGCGCCGCAACAGCTTTGGTGGCTTTGGCGCCCAACTTGGCGGCCTGGGTGCGCAATGCCGCGGCCTTGCGTTCGGCGTTGGCGCGTTCCCGACGGCGCCGTTGCTCGTCGGTGGCGCGGGCATCGAGGTATTTCTGCCAGCCCATGTTGTAGACGTCGACCTCGCCGCGGACGGCGTCGAGGAACCACACCCTGTTGACGACGTCGGCGAGCAGGTCGACGTTGTGGCTGATGATGACCAGCCCGCCGGTATGGGCGCGTAGGAAATCCCGAAGCCAGCCAACCGAATCCGCGTCCAGGTGGTTGGTCGGCTCGTCCAGCAGCAAGGTGGTGGACGACCCGGCTCCGCTGTCCGATGCGGCGAACAGGATGCGGGCCAGCTCCACCCGTCGGCGCTGACCGCCGGACAGGGTGCGCAACTGCTGAGTCAATACCCGATCGGGCAGGCCCAGGCTGGCGCAGATGCGGCCCGCCTCGCTTTCGGCGCCGTATCCGCCGAGCGCGACGAAGCGCTCCTCGAGTTGGCCGTAGCGGCGGATGGCGCGATCCCGGGCGTCGTCGTCGGCCACTTCGGCCATCAGCGCCTGCTGTTTCTCCAGATCGGTCAGCAGCACGTCCAACCCGCGGGCGGACAGCACCCGGTCGCGCGCCAGCACGTCGAGGTCGCCTTCTTTGGGATCCTGTGGCAGATAACCGATTTCCCCCTTGCGCACCACCGAACCCGCATAGGGCTGGCCCTCCCCCGCCAGGATGCGCAGCGTGGTCGTCTTACCGGCGCCGTTGCGCCCGACCAGCCCGATCCGGTCCCCGGGCTGAACCCGCAGATCGGGACCGTCCGGTGAGAGCAGGATGCGCGCACCAGCGCGGACCTCCAGGTCCGTAGCCGTGATCACATTCGCTCCTAGCTCGCATCGTCGTCGGACCTACTTGTCGTCGGTGAACACCGCCGGGCGTCTCTCCGCACGTGCGGCAACCGCTTCTTCGAAGTTGGAGGTGAGAAGACGGACGAAAAGCTGTCCCAGGCCCTCGGCCTGCATGTGCCCTTCCAGACTACCGGCGTCGAGTCCACTCCACAGTGTGCGTTTGGTCAACTCGATGCCGGGGCGGGAGAACGCGGCCATGCGCGCGGCGATCGCATAACAGGTGTCCAGCAACTGCGCGCCCGGCACCTGACAGGACACCAGCCCGATCCGCTCGGCTTCCTCGGCGCTGACGTCGCGGCCGGTCAGCATGATCTCGAACGCCCGCGACGACCCGATGGCCCTGGGCAGCAGGTAACTGAGGCCCAGTTCGCTGGCGGTCAGACCGTTGTTGATGCCGGCCGCCCGGAAATAGGCGCTGGTGGAGGCCACCCGGATGTCGGCGGCCAGCGCGAGGCACAGCCCGCCGCCGATCGCCGCGCCGTTCACCGCGGCGATCACCGGCTGATGCAACCTACGCAGCTTGAGGATGACGTCGTCGAGGATTTCCATCGAGCGCAGCGCGTATGTCGGCCGGGTCAGCCCGTCGACGTGCGGGACGGTGCCCGCGGACTTGTGGTCCGCCCCCGAAGAGAAACCGCGCCCCGCGCCGGTGAGCACCACCACCCGCACCGAGTTGTCCGACCCGACCTGTTCGAGGGTCTCGCGCAACGGAACCATGACGTCGAAGGCCATGGAGTTCATCCGCTCGGGACGGTTGAGGGTGATCAGGGCGATCTCGGGTCGCGGATGTTCGAGGAGGACCAGACTCACCAGTGAACGGTATCGCAGACGGCCGGCGATCCGTCGGGGCTCAGACTTCGGTGGCCTCGATCTCGTAGTCCTTGAGCTGCTGGACCAGGTCCTCCAACGCCGCCGGCGGCAACGCACCGGCCTGGTTGAACAGCAGCTGGCCCTTCTTGAACGCCATCAGGGTCGGGATGGACCGGATCTGAGCGGCCGCCGCCAACTCCTGCTCGGCTTCGGTGTCCACCTTGGCGAAGACGACATCGGGGTGTTTCTCCGAGGCCGCCTTGAAGGTCGGTGCGAACGCCCGGCACGGGCCGCACCAGGACGCCCAGAAGTCGACGAGCACCATGTCGTTTTCGGCGATTGTGTCGTTGAACTGTGCAGCAGTGAGGTCTTGGGTAGTCACGTCTGCGGTAACGCCACCGCCGGCACCTTTGTTCCCGGCCCGCGGGGATTCACGCCCGGTCCAGCAAACTGCCGCTGGGCGCCAACCGGTAGGCCCTGAGGTGGGTGACCAGGTCCAGCATCACCCTGGGATTGGCGATACCGGCCTGCTTGAACACCAACTTGCCCTTCTTGAAGGCCATCAGGGTGGGCAACAGCTTCACCCCGGCGGTCTCGACCAGCTCCTTCTCGGTTTCGAAGTTGACCTTGCCGTGCACGATGTCCGGGCAGGTTTCGGCGGATTTCTCGTACGTCGGGGTGAACACGTCGCACGGTTGGCACAGCGGCGCCCAGAAGTAGACCAGCACGTTGTCGTTGCCCAGGACCGCCTGCCGGAAGTCGGCGGCGGTGAGGTCTCGCGTCGGCGCGTTGTCCATCGAGCCGAGATTACGTCCAGTGCGACCAGACCCGCACGACATTGTGCGGGCCCGCCGAATCGATGTCGGCACGTCCGGACTGGTCGGCTGCGAAATTGGTGGTCCGTCGATGGATTCATCCGTGCGAAATGGGGATAGGATTCTTGGGTCGCTGTCTCAGTGTGGAGGTGCGAGATGTCGTTCGTGGTCGCCAACACAGACTTCGTTTCGCAAGCCGCCGGGAATCTGGCCCGGGTCGGCTCGCTCATCAGTGAAGCCAATTCCGCGGCAGCGGCACAGACCACCGGCGTGCTGGCCGCCGGTGCCGACGAAGTTTCCAGAGCGGTCGCAGCGGTATTCGGCGCGCACGCGCAGGGCTATCAGAACCTCAGCGCACAGGCCAGCGCGTTCCACGAGCAGTTCGTGCGGGCTTTGGCCGGTGGCGCGCAGTCGTACGCCCTTGCCGAGGCCACCAACTTCGGCCCCTTACAGCCGGTGTTCGACCTGATCAACGCACCTACCAACCTTCTGCTGGGGCGCCCACTGATCGGCAGCGGTGCCGACGGCACGGCGGCGAGCCCGAACGGTCAGGCCGGCGGAATCCTGTGGGGCAACGGCGGCAACGGGTTCTCGCCAGGTATGGCCGGCGTGGCGGGCGGTAACGGCGGGGCCGCCGGACTACTCGGGAATGGCGGGGTCGGCGGTGTCGGCGGGGCTGGAGCGAACGGCGGAGCCGGCGGCGGCGGCGGGTGGCTGTTCGGCAACGGCGGCGCCGGTGGCGCCAGCGGCGGCGGCGGCGGTGCCGGCGGTCTTGGTGGCTCCGCTCTTCTGTTCGGGGCCGGTGGCGCGGGCGGTATCAGCCCCAACGGCTCGGGAGCCGGCGGCGGCGGAGGCAACGGCGGGTTGTTCTTCGGCAACGGCGGCGCAGGGAACAGCAGTTTCCTCGGCGGCGGCGGCGCGGGCGGCAGGGCCTTCCTATTCGGCGACGGCGGCGCAGGCGGGGCTGCGCTTTCCGCCGGAACCGCCGGCGCAGGCGGCAGCGCCGGATTCTTCTACGGCAACGGCGGCGCCGGCGGCAGCGGCGCGGGCCTGCTGTCGGGCGCCAACGGCGGGGCAGGCGGCCAGTCCGGGTTGATCGGCAACGGCGGCGAAGGTGGCGACGGCGGGACGCTGAACGGCAACGGCGGCGGTGGGGGCAACGCCCAGCTGATCGGCAACGGCGGCGCGGGCGGCGACGGCGGTGGCTTGACCGGCGTCAGTGGACTCGGCGGCAGGGGCGGGTTGTTGTTCGGCGCACCAGGGGCGAACGGAACATAGCGGGCGGTCAGCTGCCGCACCGAGCCCCTTACTTACGGTTGCGTACGTTTTCCGACGTCGGAGACACTTAGGACCCACCGGTCTGAGTGGAAGGAACCGCTGTGGGGCACTATATCGCCAATGTCCGCGATCTCGAGTTCAACTTGTTCGAGGTGCTCGACGTAGGCGCTGTCCTGGGAACCGGGCGCTACGCCGATCTCGACGTCGACACCGCGCGCACGATCTTGTCCGAGGCGGCGCGGCTGGCCGAAGGGCCGATCGCCGAGACTTTCGCGTTCGCCGACCGCAACCCCCCGGTCTTCGACCCGAGCACGCACACCATCAGCGTCGCGCCGGAATTGGTCAAGACGGTGCAGGCGATCAAAGACGCCGAATGGTGGCGCCTGGGCATGGCCGAGGATATCGGCGGCATGGCCGCTCCCGCGCCGCTCACGTGGGCGGTCAACGAGATGATCTACTGCGCCAACCCGTCGGTCTGCTTCTTCAACCTGGGGCCGGTGTTCGCGCAGTCCTTGTACGTAGAGGGCAACGACGAGCAAAAACGTTGGGCGGCAATGGGAGTCGAGCGCGGGTGGCAGGCCACCATGGTGCTGACCGAACCGGACGCCGGATCCGATGTGGGCGCGGGACGCACCAAAGCGATCGAACAACCCGACGGCACTTGGCATATCGAAGGGGTGAAACGGTTCATCTCCGGAGGCGACGTCGGCGACACTGCGGAAAACATCTTCCATCTCGTGCTGGCCCGCCCGGAAGGCGCCGGACCCGGGACCAAGGGCCTGAGCCTGTTCTACGTGCCCAACTTCCTGTTCGACCCCGACACCGGCGAACTCGGCGACCGGAACGGAGTGTATGTCACCGGGCTGGAACACAAGATGGGCCTGAAGTCCTCCCCCACGTGCGAAGTCACTTTCGGCGCCACCGACACACCCGCCGTCGGGTACCTGGTCGGCGGCGTGCACGACGGGATCGCGCAGATGTTCACCGTGATCGAAAACGCCCGCATGACAATCGGTGTCAAGGCTGCGGGCACCCTGTCCACCGGCTATCTCAATGCGCTGGCGTACGCCAAGGAACGCGTGCAGGGCGCCGACCTGACCCAGATGACGGACAAGACGGCCCCGCGGGTCACGATCATGCACCATCCGGATGTGCGCCGCAGCCTGATGACCCAGAAGGCCTACGCCGAGGGACTGCGGGCGTTGTATCTGTACGCCGCCGCCCATCAGGACGATGCTGTCGCACAACATGTTTCGGGTGCAGATCACGACTTGGCGCACCGCATCGACGACTTGCTGCTGCCACTCGTCAAAGGCGTGGGCTCCGAGCGCGCCTACGAGGTCCTGACCGAATCACTGCAGACGCTGGGCGGTTCGGGCTTCTTGCAGGACTATCCCATCGAGCAGTACATCCGTGATTCCAAGATCGACTCGCTCTATGAGGGCACCACGGCCATCCAGGCGCTGGACCTCTTCTTCCGCAAAATCGTGCGTGACCATGGCCAGGCTCTGCAGCATGTGACGACTCAGATCAACAAGACGATCGAGAGTGTCGACGAGTCACTCAAGGACCAGGCGGAGCTGCTGCAGGCCGCGTTGGACGACGTCACGGGCATGACCGCCGCGTTGATGGGCTACCTGATGTCGGCCGCGCAACACCCGGGCGACATCTACAAGGTCGGACTCGGCTCGGTGCGCTTCCTGCTTGCCGTCGGCGACCTGCTCATCGGGTGGCGGCTGCTCGCGCAGGCGGACGTGGCCCAGGCGGCGTTGGCCAGTGAGCCGTCCCAAGCGGACCGGGCGTTCTATCAGGGCAAGGTCGCGGTATCGGGTTTCTTCGCCAAGAACATGCTGCCCAAGCTGGCCGGCTTACGAGCCGTCCTGGAGCACCTCGACGACGAGGTCATGCGGATCCCCGAAGACGCCTTCTGACCTCAGACGGTGAAACCGAGGGCACGCAGCTGCTCGCGGCCGTCCTCGGTGATCTTGTCCGGACCCCACGGCGGGTTCCAGACCCAGTTGATCTTGATCTCGTCGACCAGGCCACTGCCGACCAGCGCCGAACGCGACTGATCCTCGATGACGTCGGTCAGCGGGCAGGCCGCAGACGTCAGGGTCATATCGACCACGGCGACAGTGCCCGCGTCGCCCTCTTCCAGGTTCAACCCGTAGACGAGACCGAGGTCGACGACGTTGATTCCCAGTTCCGGGTCCACGACATCGCGCATCGCCTCTTCGATGTCGGCGAGAAACTCCTCATCCGAAGCGCTCTGTCCGCTGCCGGGCACCGTGGTTTCGCTCATCTGTCGACCTCCTCGAGAGCTGCGTGGGCCTGCGCGAGTGCATCTTTGAACGCCATCCAGCCGAGCAACGCACATTTCACCCGCGCCGGATACTTGGCCACTCCTGCAAACGCTACTCCGTCGCCCAGGACATCCTCGTCGCCGTGGACCTTTCCGCGCGACGACACCATTTCGCTGAATGCGTCGACGGTCCGCAGCGCTTGCGGCACACTCTGCCCGATCACCTGATCGGTCAGTACCGATGTCGCGGCCTGACTGATCGAACAGCCCTGGCCGTCATAGGAGATGTCGGCGACGGTCTCACCGTCGGCGGACAACGCCACCCGCAACGTCACTTCGTCGCCGCACACCGGGTTGACGTGGAACACCTCGGCACCGAAGGGCTCCCGTAGCCCGCGGTGATGCGGGTGCTTGTAGTGGTCCAGGATCACATCCTGGTACATCTGCTCGAGCCGCAACTCAGGATCTCCCGAAGAAATCCACGGCCCGTCGCACGCCACGCACCAGCCGGTCGACTTCCTCGTCGGTGTTGTACACCGCGAACGACGCGCGTGCGGTGGCCGCGAGGCCGAACCGACGGTGCAGGGGCAGTGCGCAATGATGACCGACCCGCACCGCCACACCCTCGTCGTCGAGCACCTGGCCGACGTCGTGGGCGTGCACGCTCTCGACGACGAACGACACCGGCGATCCGCGGTTCTCCATCGACGTGGGACCGACGATGCGGACACCCTCGATGCCGGACAAGCCGTCGATGGTCTTGGCGACCAGCTCCCGCTCGTGCGCCTCGACGGCGTCCATGCCGATCGCTTCGAGATAGCGTGCGGCGGCGGCCAATCCGACCACCTGGGAGGTCATCGGGGTGCCGGCTTCGAAGCGCTGGGGCGCCGGCGCGTAGGTGGCCGATTCCATGGTGACCGTTTCGATCATCGACCCGCCCGTAAGAAAAGGCGGCATGGAGTTCAACAGGTCCCGCCGGCCGTACAACACTCCGATCCCATTGGGTCCCAGCATTTTGTGACCGGAGAACGCGGCGAAGTCGACGTCGAGCTCATGGAAGTCGACCGGGTGGTGGGGTACCGACTGGCAGGCATCCAGAATGGTCAGCGCGCCGACGGCGCGGGCGCGAGCGACCAGCTCGCCCACCGGTGCCAGCGCGCCGGTGACATTCGAATGATGGCTGAAGGCAACGACTTTGACGTTGTCGTCGAGCTGGAGCGAGTCCAGATCGATACGGCCGTCCTCGGTCACGCCATACCACTTCACGGTGGCACCGGTGCGGCGCGCCAGTTCCTGCCACGGGATCAGGTTGGCGTGGTGCTCGAGTTCGGTGGTGACGATGACGTCGCCGGGTCCGACGGCGCGCTCGAACCGGTTGTCCCCCAACACATACGACACCAGGTTGAGCGCTTCGGTGGCGTTCTTGGTGAATACCAGTTCCTCGGCGTCGGCACCGACGAACTCGGCGATGTCCGCCCGGCCCTGCTCGTAGGCATCGGTGGCTTCTTCCATCAACTGGTGCGCGCCGCGGTGCACCCCGCCGTTAGAGGTCAGGATGAACTCGCGCTCGGCGTCGAGCACCTGCAGCGGACGTTGCGACGTCGCACCGGAATCGAGGTACGCCAACTGGTTTCCGCCGCGCATGGTGCGCTTGAGGATCGGAAAATCGGCCCGGACAGCCGTCAGGTCCAGCATGCTAGGCACCGGTGGTGGCGGCCTGAGTGAAGCGCACGTAACCGTTCTGCTCGAGCTCGTCGGCCAACTCCGGGCCGCCGGATTCCGCGATCCGGCCGCCGACGAACACGTGCACGTGTTCGGGGTGGATGTAGCGCAGGATCCGGGTGTAGTGGGTGATGAGCAGCAGCCCGCCATGCTCGGCCTGTGCGTAACGGTTCACGCCCTCGCTCACCACGCGCAGCGCGTCGACGTCCAGGCCGGAGTCGGTTTCGTCGAGGACGGCGATCTTGGGTTTGAGCAGTTCCAGCTGCAGGATCTCGTGGCGCTTCTTCTCACCGCCGGAGAAGCCCTCGTTGACGCTGCGCTCGGCGAAAGCGGGGTCGATGTCCAGCGCGGCCATGGCGGCCTTGACCTCTTTGACCCAGTGCCGCAGCTTGGGTGCCTCGCCGCGGATGGCCGTCGCGGCCGAACGCAGGAAGTTCGACACCGACACGCCGGGCACCTCGACGGGGTACTGCATGGCCAGGAACAGCCCGGCCCGGGCCCGTTCGTCGACGCTCATCGCCAGCACGTCCTCGCCGTCCAGGGTGATGGACCCGGACGTGACCACGTATTTGGGGTGGCCCGCGATGGCGTAGGACAGCGTCGACTTCCCGGAGCCGTTGGGGCCCATCAGGGCATGCGTCTCACCGGATTTCACGGTCAGGTCGACGCCGTTGAGGATGGGGATCTCGCGTTCACCGTCGGCGGCGTTCGGGTTGGCGACGCTGACGTGCAGATCCTTGATTTCCAGAGTTGTCATGAGATCTTTTCCGTGATTTCCAGTTCGTGTTCGATGGCTGCGGTGAGGCGTTCCCGGATCTCGGGCACTGCGATCTTGGCGATGATCTCGCCGAAGAAGCCGCGGATCACCAGCCGGCGGGCCTGTTCTTCGGGGATGCCGCGGGAGCGCAGGTAGAACAGTTGCTCGTCGTCGAATCGTCCGGTGGCACTGGCGTGTCCGGCGCCGGCGATCTCCCCCGTCTCGATCTCCAGGTTGGGCACCGAGTCCGCGCGTGCCCCGTCGGTGAGCACCAGGTTGCGGTTCATCTCAAAGGTGTCGGTGCCGGTGGCTTCGGCACGGATCAGCACGTCGCCGATCCAGACCGTGTGCGCGTCGGGCAACTTCGACGTCGGATCCCCTTGCAGCGCACCCTTGTACAGCACATTGGACTTGCAGTCCGGCTGGGCGTGGTCGACGAGAAGCCGCGACTCGAGATGCTGACCGTCGTCGGCGAAGTACAGACCCAGCAGGTCCGCGTCGCCGCCGGGTCCGGCGAAGCGCACGTTGGTCGACGTCCGCACCACCTCGCCGCCCAACGTGACGGCGACATGGCGCAGCACCGCGTCCTTGCCCAGCCGCGCGTGGTGCGCGCTGAGATGCACGGTGTCGTCGGACCAGTCGGCGAGCCAGATGACCGTGAGCCGGGCAGCGTCCCCGACAACGAATTCGACGTTGTCGGCGTAGGTTCCGCTGCCATCGTGATCGATGACGACGACGGCCTCGCCGAGTTCTTCGACCCGGATCTGCAGGTGCCCGTAGGCGACCGCGCCGGCGCCGGGCCCGGTGACGGTGATGTTGACCGGTTCGGCGATCTGCGTGTCGCGTCCGACGGTCACCAGCGTGGCCGCGTTGTACGACGAAAACGCCTGCGCCGCAACGCGATCCGTGGGAACACCGCCCTCACCGAGTCGTTCGTCGCCGCGGCGCACGGTCTCGGTTCGGATGCCGGGCTGCTCGCTGACGGTGATCTTTGCACTGCCGGTGGCCTTCGCCGAACCGTCGTGCAGGCCGCGCAGCCGCTTCAGCGGGGTGAACCGCCAGAGTTCGTCGCGGCCGTGCGGTACCTCGAACGCGTCGACGTCGAAGGACGCGAACAGCTCGCCTTTGTTGAGTGCTGCAGGTGCGGTCATCCGACCGCGCCCTCCATCTGCAACTCGATCAGCCGGTTGAGCTCCAGCGCGTACTCCATCGGGAGTTCCTTGGCGATCGGCTCGACGAACCCGCGCACCACCATCGCCATCGCCTCGTCCTCGGTCATCCCGCGGCTCATCAGGTAGAAAAGCTGGTTCTCGCTGACCTTGGACACGGTGGCCTCGTGGCCCATCGTGACGTCGTCCTCGCGGATGTCGACGTAGGGGTAGGTGTCGCTGCGGCTGATCGTATCGACCAGCAGTGCATCGCATTTCACGCTCGACTTGGAGCCGTGTGCACCCTTGTTCACCTGGACCAGGCCGCGGTAGGACGTGCGGCCGCCGCCGCGCGCCACCGACTTGGACACGATGTTGCTCGACGTGTTGGGCGCCAGGTGCAGCATCTTGGCGCCGGTGTCCTGGTGCTGGTCCTCGCCGGCGAACGCCACCGACAACACCTCGCCCTTGGCGTGCTCACCGGTCATCCAGACCGCCGGGTACTTCATGGTCACCTTGGAGCCGATGTTGCCGTCGACCCATTCCATGGTGGCGCCGGCCTCGGCCCGCGCGCGCTTGGTCACCAAGTTGTACACGTTGTTCGACCAGTTCTGGATTGTCGTGTAACGGCAACGGCCACCGCGCTTTACGATGATCTCGACCACCGCCGAGTGCAGCGAATCCGACTTGTAAACGGGAGCAGTGCAGCCCTCCACGTAGTGAACGTAAGCGTTCTCTCCGACGATGATCAGGGTTCGCTCGAACTGGCCCATGTTTTCAGTGTTGATCCGGAAGTAGGCCTGCAGCGGGATGTCGACGTGCACGCCCGGCGGCACGTAGATGAAGCTGCCGCCCGACCATACGGCGGTGTTGAGCGCCGAGAACTTGTTGTCCCCGGCCGGAATCACGGTACCGAAGTACTGCTGGAAGATTTCCGGGTGCTCACGCAGGCCGGTGTCGGTGTCGAGGAAAATGACGCCCTGGGCTTCGAGGTCCTCCCGAATCTGGTGGTAAACCACCTCGGAGTTGTGCACGACGAGGCCTGCAGCGACGAAGTTGTGCGGTCCGTCCACCTCGATGTCGTAGACGGGCTCGACGGCGTAGGGCTCGACCGATTTGACCCGCTCGAAACCGAGCCACTCGTTGACGTGCGCCCGGATCGTGGTGCCGTGGGAGCTGTTCGACGAGTGCATGTAACGACGGCGCCCGAAGCGGCTGGTGCGCTTGATATTACGGCAGCCCAGGCGCTCGAAGTCACCGGAAATACCGAGCCGCCAAGCGGTTTGGATGCGGTCGGGCGCATGCCGGTACGGCTGAGTGAACGACCACGGCCCGGCGGCGCGCAGTCCGGACAGTTCGGCCAGCTCCCGCGCCTGACCAATCAGGGGTTCATTGGCGCTGGTCAGCAGGATCGAACCGCTCTTGTCCGGGTTCACGTACCCGTCGGCGTCCACCCATCCGCCCAAGAAGGCTAGTCGCTGGTCGACCGGCAGCCCGTAGACCCAGTCAGGCACCCGCTTGGTCAACGACAGCCCGTTGAATCCCAGCGCGACGATCCACTCCGTCAACGCCTTCGAGTTGACGACGATCCGGTACTCGTCGGCCTCGATGCACCGCAGCCCGAACAACTCCTTGACTACGCGCGTCACCTCGGCTCGCAACTCGACATCGGTTGCGGGAATGGCCAATTGGACCCGATAAGTCTTCGTCGACAGATGCAGATTGCCGTCACCGATGTACAGGCCCAACAGCCACATCAGGTCGACAGAACTCGAGGCCGGAGTCTTCAGCCCCGCCACGGTCGGAAGCTCGGCGGCGACGCCGAACTCGGGCACCCGCCGCGGCACCGCGATGAAGTCGCCCGCCTTGATCTCGCCGACAGTGACCCAACGACGAGCGAAGCGGGCGCGCTGGCGCCCTTGCTTGCGCTCATCGCGCAACACCAACATCGGGTGGTTGTCGGTAGCCCGGATAGCGCGCCGGGTGGTCTTGATCTCGTGCGTCAACCTCGTGTCGGTCTGAGCGGAGGCTCTGACCGGTGCGACGACGAACCGCTCGGCGTCCTCGTCATAGGCGAAAATTCGGTCGCCGTACTCGATTTCCTTGATCGGGACCTGGCCTCGGTTGGCCGTCCACACCAAGGTGTCCCCCGCCAAGCATTCGTACTGCGCGGCCACACCGGCAACCAGGCGCTGCTTCTCCGCCTCCGGGATGCCCAACCGGTCGTAAGTGTTTTTGATATCCTCTGGCAACTCTTCCCATGACGCCGCCTGCTTCTCCGTCGACCGCACGAAATACTTGATGTTGTCGAAGTCGATGCCTTCGAGATTGGACCCCCAGTTGGGCATCGGCTTCTTGTCGAAGATGCCAAGCGCCTTCAGGCGGGTCTTCAGCATCCACTCGGGCTCGTTCTTCTTCGCCGAGATGTCGCGGACCACGGCCTCGGACAGCCCGCGCCGGGCGCTGGCGCCCGCGACGTCGGAGTCGGCCCAGCCGTAGCCGTACCGGCCCAGCGACTCGATCGTCTGTTCCTGGGTCAGCGGCGCTTCGAGTGTCATCGGGACGCTCCTCTGGTGTTGGTGATCGGCGGGCGCGGGCTGGGCGCCGGGGCGAGTGGTACATGGGTGGTGCAGGCGCAGTCACCGTTGACGATCGTCGCCAACAACTGCACATGCGTGCCGAGCACCTGCGACATGGCCTGCTGCTCGGCTTCGCACAGCTCCGGGAATTCCTCGGCCACGTGCGAGACCGGGCAGTGATGCTGGCAGATTTGCACACCGTGGATGGGCCCGCCCACCCGGGTGGTGGTGGCGACGTAGCCGGCATCGGTGAGCGCGTCGGCTATCCGCCCGGCCGCGGCTTCGACGGACGCTTCGTCGGAACCGTCGGCGGGTGCGACATCGGACAGCAGCGAGTCGATGCGGCGGCGCGCGAATGTCCGCACCGCGTCGTCGCCGCCGATCTCGCGCAGTTGTCGCATTGCGGCAGAGGCCAAGTCGTCGTAGGCGTGGTCGAGCTTGCCGCGTCCGGCAGCGGTCAACCGGTAGCGCTTGGCGGGCCGGCCGCGGCCCACCTGCTGCCAGGACGCGGCAGCCACGGATTCGGCGTCCCCGGCGTCGATGAGTGCGTCGAGATGGCGTCGCACCCCGGCGGCCGACAAACCGAGCCGTTCACTGATATCCGTGGCGGTGATTGATCCCGATTCCAGCAGCAGTCGCACGATCGCGCGCCTCGTGTGACCGTCCGACCCGGCAGCACCGGCCGTAGGCACGGCAAGGCCAAGCTCGGATCGGATTTTCACAACACCAGTGTGTCGCAATTCCGAGCCTCGGTCCAGCAAGGGTCCCCTTACGTGACGAGGCCAACAGCCCGCGTCGTCGCCGGGGCTACAGCAATGGCCCCGCTCCTCCACGGGCCGCATCCAACAGCCCGCGTCGTCGCCGGGGCTACGCTGCTCGCATGGCAGGCCGCCACCACACGTTGAGCTCGTCGATCGCCGCGCTGCACGGCGACGAGCAGACCGTGGGCAAGCCACTCAACGCCACCGAACTGTCCGCACTCAAACGCACCCGGCTGTTCGGTGCCACGGGCACCGTCCTGATGGCGATCGGAGCGCTGGGTGACGGCGCCAGACCGGTCGTGCAGGACCCCACTTTCGGGGTTCGGCTGCTCAATCTGCCTTCCCGCATCCAGACGGTCTCGCTGACGATGACCACCACCGGTGCGGTGATGATGGCACTCGCCTGGCTGATGCTGGGCCGGTTCGCCTCCGGTAAGCGGCGAATGTCGCGTGGCGAGTTGGACCGCACCCTGGTGTTGTGGATGCTGCCGCTGCTCATCGCTCCGCCGATGTACAGCAAGGACGTCTACTCCTACCTGGCGCAGAGCCAGATCTCGTTGGAAGGACTGGACCCATACCGGGTGGGGCCTGCCTCCGGGCTGGGCCTGGGCCACGTGTTCACCCTGTCGGTGCCCAGCCTGTGGCGCGAGACGCCGGCGCCCTACGGTCCGTTGTTCCTGTGGATCGGACGCGGCATCTCCTCGCTGACCGGGGAGAACATCGTCGCAGCCGTGCTCTGCCACCGGCTGGTGGTGCTGCTGGGTGTGGCCTTGATCGTGTGGGCGACGCCACGGCTGGCGCGTCGCTGCGGGGTGGCCGAAGTCAGCGCGCTCTGGCTGGGCGCGGCCAACCCGCTGCTGTTCATGCACCTGGTCGCCGGCATCCACAACGAGGCCCTGATGCTGGGGCTGATGCTGACCGGCGCCGAATTCGCGCTGCGTGGCCTGGACGCCGACCGCCTCAAACCCGCGTCGTGGCGGCTAGGACCGGACTGGGAGCCGCTGGGGATGCTGGTCGGCGGGTCGATCCTGATCGTGCTGTCCTCCCAGGTGAAATTGCCGTCGCTGCTGGCGCTGGGTTTCGTCACCGGGGCGCTGGCCTATCGGTGGGGCGGCACCCTCAAGGCGCTGCTGGTGGCGAGCTCTGCGATGGCGGGGTTGGCGCTGGCCGTGATGGGGCTCGTCGGCTCGGCCAGCGGGCTCGGATTCGGTTGGATCTACACCCTGGGCACCGCGAACGTGGTGCGCAGCTGGATGTCGCCGCCCACGCTGCTGGCGCTGGGCACCGGGCAGGTCGGCATCCTGTTGGGCCTGGGCGATCACACCACCGCGATCCTGTCGTTGACCCGTGGGATCGGCGTGTTGCTGATCATGGTGATCGTCTGCTGGCTGCTGCTGGCCGTCTTCCGCGGCAGGTTGCACCCGATCGGCGGACTGGGCGTGGCGCTGGGCCTGACGGTGCTGCTGTTTCCCGTCGTGCAGCCGTGGTATCTGCTGTGGGCGATCATCCCGCTGGCTGCCTGGGCTACCCGCACCGGCTTTCGCGCCGCCGCGATCGCCATCACGTTGGTCGTCGGCATCTTCGGACCCACCGCCAACGGCGACCGTTTCGCGCTGTTCCAGATCGTCGACGCGACGCTGGCCAGCGCTTTCATCGTGGTGTTGCTCATTTCGCTGACCTATCACCGGCTGCCGTGGCGACCGCTGCCGGATGAGGACGAAGACCGCGCGCCCCCGCCCGAAGTCGCCGAGACTGTGGGGAGTCCAACCACCTCAAACCGGCCCTCGGAAGCAGCCACGACGCCCGACGCCTACGCTGATTCCACGTGAGCTCAGTCCCCCAAGACCGCGAAATCGTTTTGCGGCTACGCGGGGTGTCCAAGAGGTACGGGTCCGTCCAGGCGGTGTCAGGTCTCGATCTGGACGTGCATGCCGCCGAGGTGTTCGCGCTGTTGGGGCCCAATGGCGCCGGTAAGACGACCACCGTCGAGATGTGCGAGGGCTTCGTGCGCTCAGATGGCGGCACCATCGAGGTGTTGGGACTGGACCCGATCGCCGACAACGCGCGGCTGCGGCCCCGCATCGGGGTGATGTTGCAGGGCGGCGGCGGCTACCCGGCAGCGCGGGCCGGCGAGATGCTGGAACTGGTGGCTTCCTACGCCGCCAACCCGCTGGACCCGGCCTGGCTGCTGGACATCCTGGGCCTGACCGAAGCCGCCCGCACCACCTACAAGCGGCTTTCCGGCGGGCAGCAGCAACGACTCGCGCTGGCCTGCGCCCTGGTCGGCCGCCCCGAATTGGTGTTTCTCGACGAACCCACCGCCGGGATGGACGCGCACGCGCGGCTGCTGGTGTGGGAATTGATCGACGCACTGCGCCGCGACGGGGTCACCGTGGTGTTGACCACCCATCAGCTCAAGGAGGCCGAGGAACTGGCCGACCGGCTGGTGATCATCGACCACGGCGAAACTGTCGCATCCGGTACCCCGGCCGAACTGATGCGCAGCGGCGCGAAGAACCAGCTGCGGTTCAGCGCGCCGCCGCGACTCGACCTCTCGTTGCTGTCCTCGGCGCTGCCCGAAGACTACGAGGCCAGCGAACTGTCCCCCGGCGAGTACCTGGTGGCCGGCCCGGTCGGACCCCAGGTGCTGGCGACGGTCACGTCCTGGTGTGCCCAGATCGACGTGCTGGCCACCGACATGCGCGTCGAACAACGCAGCCTCGAGGACGTTTTCCTGGACCTGACCGGCAGGAGGTTGCGGTCATGAGTGCTGACGCGTTCCCGGTCGGCACCTTCACCCCGGACCCGCGGCCCAGCCCCGTGTCCCGGATGCTGGCCGCGCAGTCGAAGCTGGAAACCAAGCTGCTGTTGCGCAACGGCGAGCAGTTGTTGTTGACGATGTTCATCCCGATCACGCTGCTCGTCGGGCTCACGCTGCTGCCGTTGGGTTCCTTCGGTCCGCGCCGCGCCGACGTGTTCGTGCCGGCCATCATGGCGCTCGCCGTCATCTCCACTGCGTTCACCGGGCAGGCGATCGCGGTCGGCTTCGACCGCCGTTACGGCGCGCTGAAGCGGCTCGGAGCGACCCCGCTGCCGGTGTGGGGCATCATCGCCGGCAAGTCGCTGGCCGTGGTCTTCACCGTGCTCTTGCAGTCAATCATCCTGGGCGGCATAGGTTTTGCGGTCGGATGGCGACCGGCACCGGCGGCGCTGGCACTGGGCGCGGTGGTGATCGGGCTGGGCACCTCCGCCTTCGCCGCATTGGGCCTGCTGCTCGGCGGAACGTTGCGGGCCGAGATCGTGCTGGCGCTGGCGAACCTGTTGTGGTTCGTCTTCGCCGGGTTCGGCGCGCTGACCCTCGAGACGGACGTCGTCCCGACGGCGATCAAGTTTGCGGCGCGGGTGACACCGTCCGGGGCATTGACCGAGGCGCTGTCGCAGGCGATGAGCCTGCGGGTGGACTGGTTCGGTATCGCGGTACTGGCCGCCTGGGGCGCAATGGCCGCGGTGGCGGCGCGGCGGTGGTTCCGCTTCACCTGAGCGGGCCTGCAACCCGGAGCCGCTTCTACTACATGACGTAGTTGTCGATACGATCGGGCGGTGGCTGTCGGACAAGCGTTGCTCCGGGTGGTGGACAAGCTGCCCGAGCCCAGTCTGCGTGTCCAGCGGCTGATCGCGGCCGCGGTGATCTTGACCCAGGGCGGCATCGCCGTCACGGGAGCGATCGTTCGGGTCACCGCGTCGGGCCTGGGCTGCCCCACCTGGCCGCAGTGCTTCCCGGGCAGCTTCACCCCCGTCGCGCACGCCGAGGTCCCCCGCATCCACCAGGCCGTCGAATTCGGCAACCGAATGGTCACCTTTGCCGTGGTCGTCACCGCCGCGCTGGCCGTGCTGGCCGTCACCAGGGCTCGTCGGCGGCGTGAGGTGCTGTTCTACGCCTGGCTGATGCCGGCCTCGACGGTCGTGCAGGCCGTCATCGGCGGCATCACCGTACGGACCGGATTGCTGTGGTGGACGGTGGCGATCCACCTGCTGGCGTCGATGACGATGGTGTGGTTGTCGGTGCTGCTCTTCGTCAAGGTCGGCGAACCCGACGACGGCGAGGCGCATCACACGGTCGCCGCACCGCTGCGCATGCTCACCGTGCTCAGCGCTGTGAATCTGGCCGCGGTGCTGGTCACCGGCACGCTGGTGACCGCGGCCGGCCCGCACGCCGGCGACAAGAGCCCCAGCCGCACCGTGCCGCGACTCGAGATCGAGATCACCACTCTGGTGCACCTGCACTCGTCGTTGCTGGTGTCCTACCTGTCGCTGTTGGTGGGCCTGGGTTTCGGGCTGGCGGCGCTACACGCGGGCCGGGCCACCATGCGGCGGCTCGGCGTGCTGCTGGCGCTGGTCTTCGCCCAAGCCGCCGTGGGTACCGCCCAGTTCTACAACGGAGTGCCCGCGGTGCTGGTCGCTATCCACGTCGCCGGTGCGGCGGCATGCACCGCGGCCACCGCGGCGCTATGGGCGTCGATGCGAGAACGGGCCCAGACCGAGGCGCTCGCAGGCCGATTCGACGGCCAGCGCGAATTCCCGTTGGGCCAGGTCGCGGGTGCGGGCGTCCAGCCGCAGCCAGCCCAGCGGCGGGTCGATTAGCTGCAATTCCAAGACCCGGTCACCGACCAGATGGACCCGCCCGTAGAGCAAGTCCCCCGGCGCGACGTCCAGAGCGGCGGCACCGACGTCCCAGAGTCCGAAGTCGGCCTCCCCGTGGTGTAGGCCGTTGTCCCTGGTGATGAACGCATGCGAGGGTTCGCCGCCGACGAAGATCAGCACTGTTTCCGGCCCCGAAGCGGACTGCACGAAGACGGTCTCGGGTTGCTCGGCGAGGTAGGTGGTCGCCTCGGCGGGATCGCTGAATCGCCGCGTCCCGCTGCCGACGGCGGGGCCGACGAACACGTGGCCGTCGCTGGGCACGGTCGCGCCGGGCGCCCATTGCGAACCCGGCACGGTCGGCACGCCATGGCGCGCCAGATCGTCCAGGTAGCGTCGGTCGGCGTTCCAGGCGACGACGGCGGGCGGGTTGAGCAGGTTCTGCACGCGGACCGTCCAGGCCAGAAACTCGTCCAGGCGCTCCGCGTAGTCCGGGGTGTCGCGCAGGATCACCAGATGCGCATCGGCGACGTCCGGGTCGTCCCAGGACAACCACCGGGCGTGCAAGCCGCGGTGTCGGAGCGCGGCCACCAGACCCGCGTCGTCACCGTGCCGACGACCCGCCAGCACGATGCGCGGATGGAAGACGTCCGGTCGGGCTAGTTTCATGCCCGGGCATGATATCTCTCATGCGCGCGATCGAAGTCGGCGAAACCGGTGGCCCCGAAGTTCTGAACTACACCGAACTGCCCCAGCCCGAGCCCGGTCAGGGTGAGCTGCTGATCGAGTCCGAAATTATCGGCGTCAACTTCATCGACACCTACTTCCGCTCCGGCCAGTACCCGCGTCCACTGCCCTTCGTGCTCGGGTCTGAGGTGTGCGGGACGGTGGTCGCCCTGGGCCCGGACGCGGGAGACAGCATCGCGGTGGGCGACCGGGTGGTGAGCGCGTCGGCCAACGATGGTTACGCCGAATTCTGTACTGCGCCAGCCTCTTTGACGGCAAAGGTGCCCGACGGGATCGCCTCTGACGTCGCCGCGTCGGTCTTGCTCAAGGGGCTGACCGCGCAGTACCTGGTGAAGTCGGTGTACCCGGTGCAAAGCGGAGACACCGTGCTGGTACATGCCGGCGCGGGGGGTGTGGGGCTGATCCTGACCCAGTGGGCCACCGCGCTGGGCGCCCGGGTGATCACTACGGTGTCGACCCCGGAAAAGGAGCGGTTGTCGCGGGAGGCGGGCGCGGCCGAAGTGCTCCCCTACCCCGAGGACGCCGACGCATTCGGCCGCCAAGTGCGCGAACTCACCGACGGCGCGGGCGCGGCCGCGGTGTACGACGGCGTGGGCGCGAGCACCTTCGACGCGAGCCTGGCCAGCTTGGCCGTGCGCGGGACGCTGGCATTGTTCGGGGGCGCCAGCGGTCCCGTCCCGCCGTTCAACCCTCAGCGCCTCAACTACGCCGGGTCGGTGTATCTGACTCGGCCGTCGCTGGCCCATTTCATCCGCACCGGGCCGGAGTTCAGTCGGCGCGCCGCCGAACTGTTCGACGTGATCGGCAGCGGTGCGGTCCGGGTCACGGTCGGCGGGAGCTATCCGCTGGCCGAGGCCGCGCGGGCGCACACCGACCTAGAGGGCCGCAAGACCAGCGGCTCGATCGTGCTGCTGCCCTGAGCGTCGAGCGTCCCCAAAATGCCAGGATTGTCGGGTTTCGGCGTACATTTGGGCGCCCTCGCGGAAGGGAACGTCAGAACAGCGTGGGCAGCGCGATCACCGAGTCGACGGCAAGCGCACAGAACACCAGCGCAAGGTAGTTGTTCGACTGCAGGAACAGCCGCAGCGGCTTGATCTCGTCGCCGCCGCGCACCCCCGAGTACAACTGGTGGGCCATCGCCAGGAACCACACCCCGGCCACCACGGCGACCCCCGCGTACAGCCAGCCGGCGGCCAGCGCCAGCGCCAGCGTCGCCAGCACCGTCAGCCAGGTGTAGATCAAGATCTGCTTGGTGACCTGACGCTCGGTCGCCACGGCCGGCAACATCGGCACCCCGGCGACTTTGTAGTCCTCCTTGTACCGCATCGCCAGCGCCCAGGTGTGCGGCGGCGTCCAGAAGAAGATCACCGCGAACATCGCCAGCGCCGGCCAACCGATGGTGCCGGTGACGGCCGACCAGCCGATCATCACCGGCATGCAGCCGGCCGCCCCGCCCCACACCACGTTTTGCGAGGTGCGCCGCTTGAGCAGCAGCGTGTAGACGAACACGTAGAACGCGATGGTGGCCACGGCCAGCAGACCCGAAAGCAGGTTGGTGGTCCACCAGAGCCAGAAGAACGAGCCCACGCTCAGCGCCAACCCGAAGATCAGCGCATGAAGGGTCGGCACCGCGGCCCGGGCCAGCGGCCGTCGCGCGGTCCGCTTCATCACCTTGTCGATGTCGGCGTCGGCCACGCAGTTCAGCGTGTTGGCGCCGCCGGCGGCCATGATCCCGCCGACCAGCGTGTTGAGGATCAGCAGCGGGTCGACGGTGCCGCGGTGCGCCAGCAGCATCGCCGGTATCGCGGTGACCAGCAGCAACTCGATCACACGCGGCTTGGTCAACGCCAGATAAGCCAGCATGGTGCCGGTTACCCGTCCCCGTAACCGGCTTGATGTCCGGCCGGGCGCGACATGCCCGCGAACGCTCACGCATTAACTCCTCGGTGAAATCGCAGCCGCGCGCAGCTTCTACTACGCACGATGGTAGACCGCGCACGCCCGACCACTGGCCCGCAGGGTCGGTTCGGCCGCTTTTGCCCCCGACGCGATATTTTCACAGAGGTCCCACCCGGGTACACCCAAATCTGGGACCTGCAACGACCCACGATCCCGCACTAGGGTGGGATTGATCAGTTTGACCACACCGGCCTGTGCACTGAACTGAGGAATGAATTGACCACTACCGAAGAGATCTCCGCCCTTACCCAAGCGCACCACCCCGACGATTGGACCGAGATCGATTCGGCCGCGGTCGACACGATCCGCGTGCTGGCCGCCGATGCCGTTCAGAAGGTCGGTAACGGGCATCCCGGGACGGCGATGAGCCTGGCTCCGCTGGCCTACACGCTGTTTCAGCGGGCCATGCGGCACGATCCCAGCGACGTCCACTGGCTGGGCCGCGATCGGTTCGTGTTGTCGGCCGGACACAGCAGCCTGACCCTCTACCTGCAGCTTTACCTGGGCGGATTCGGTCTGGAACTCGACGACATCGAGGCGCTGCGCACCTGGAAGTCCAAGACACCGGGGCACCCGGAGTTCCGGCACACCAAGGGCGTGGAGATCACCACCGGCCCCCTCGGCCAGGGGTTGGCCTCCGCGGTCGGCATGGCGATGGCAGCGCGCTACGAGCGCGGCCTGTTCGACCCGGATGCCGAGCCGGGCACCAGCCCGTTCGACCACTTCATCTACGTGATCGCCTCCGACGGCGACATCGAAGAAGGGGTGACCTCGGAAGCCTCGTCGCTGGCCGGAGTCCAGCAGCTGGGCAACCTGATCGTCTTCTACGACCGCAATGAGATCTCCATTGAAGACGACACCAACATCGCGCTCAGCGAGGACACCGCCGCCCGCTACCGCGCCTACGGCTGGCACGTGCAGGAAGTCGAGGGAGGCGAGAACGTCGTCGGCATCGAAGAAGCCATCGCCAACGCCAAGGCCGAGACCGGCCGGCCCTCGTTCATCTCGCTGCGCACCATCATCGGCTTCCCGGCACCCAACCTGATGAACACCGGCAAGGCGCACGGCGCGGCGCTCGGCGACGACGAAGTGGCCGAGGTCAAGAAGATCCTCGGTTTCGACCCGGAGAAGAACTTCGAGGTCCGCGACGAGGTGATCGCCCACACCCGCAAGCTGGTGGACCGCGGCAAGGAAGCCCACGAGAAGTGGCAGACCGACTTCGATTCTTGGGCGGAGCGCGAACCCGAGCGCAAGGCACTCCTGGACCGGCTCACCGCGCAGGAGATGCCCGACGGCTGGGACGACGATCTGCCGCACTGGGATGCCGGTGACGACGAGATCGCCACCCGCAAGGCCTCCAACGAGGTGCTGAACAAGGTCGGACCGAAGCTGCCGGAGTTGTGGGGCGGTTCGGCCGACCTGGCGGGCAGCAACAACACCACCATTGATGGCGCCAAATCGTTTGGGCCGCCGTCGATCTCGACCAAGGACTACGACGCGGACTGGTACGGCCGGACGCTGCACTTCGGTGTCCGCGAGCACGCGATGGGATCGATCCTGTCCGGCATCGTGCTGCACGGGCCGACCCGGGCGTACGGCGGCACGTTCCTGCAGTTCTCCGACTACATGCGCCCGGCGGTGCGACTGGCGTCGCTGATGGACATCGACACCATCTACGTGTGGACGCACGACTCGGTCGGACTGGGTGAGGACGGCCCGACCCACCAGCCGATCGAGCACCTGTCGGCGCTGCGCGCGATCCCGAACCTGTCGGTGGTGCGCCCCGCCGACGCCAACGAGACCGCGTATGCGTGGCGCACCGTGTTGGCTCGGGGCAACGGCAGCGGCCCGGTTGGATTGATACTGACCCGGCAGAACGTCCCGATCCTGGAAGGCACCAGCGCCGACGGGGTCGCCCGGGGCGGTTATGTGGTCGGCGACCCGGGCGACGAGGAACCGGACGTCGTCCTCATCGGCACCGGTTCGGAGGTGCAGCTCGCCGTGGCTGCCCAGAAATTGTTGGCGGACAAGGACATTCTCGCCCGGGTGGTGTCGATGCCGTGTGTGGAGTGGTTCGAGTCCCAGCCGCAGGACTACCGCGACAGCGTGCTGCCGCCGACGGTCTCGGCCCGGGTGGCGGTCGAAGCCGGAGTCGCGCAGTCCTGGCACAAGCTGGTCGGTGACACCGGCAAGATCGTGTCGATCGAGCACTACGGCGAGTCCGCTGACTACAAGACGTTGTTCCGTGAGTACGGCTTCACAGCGGAAGCCGTCGCTGCCGCCGCGGAAGAAGCGCTCGATAACTGAGAAAAGGTGATTGAAGATGACCCAGAATCCAAACCTCGCCGCACTGAGCGACGCAGGGGTGTCGGTGTGGCTGGACGATCTGTCGCGGGACCGGATCAAGTCCGGGAACCTGCAGGAACTGATCGACACCAAGAGTGTCGTCGGGGTGACGACCAACCCGTCCATCTTCCAGAAGGCATTGGCGGACAGCGACACCTACAACGACCAGATCTCCGAACTGGCCGAGCGTGGCGCCGACGTCGACGCCACCATCCGCACCGTGACCACCGACGACGTGCGCAACGCCTGTGACGTGCTGAGGCCGCAGTGGGAGGCCTCTGACGGTGTCGACGGGCGGGTGTCCATCGAGGTGGACCCGAGGCTGGCGCACGAAACCGACAAGACCACCCAGCAGGCGATCGAGTTGTGGAAGATCGTCGACCGGCCCAACCTGCTGATCAAGATTCCGGCCACCGAAGCGGGCATTCCCGCGATCGCCGCGACGCTGGCCGAAGGCATCTCGGTCAACGTGACGCTGATCTTCTCGGTCGAACGCTACCGCGCGGTGATGGGCGCCTACCTGGACGGACTGGAGAAGGCCAGACAGGCCGGCCACGACCTGTCCAAGATCCACTCTGTCGCATCGTTTTTCGTGTCCCGGGTGGACACCGAGGTGGACAAGCGGCTGGAGAAGATCGACTCCGAAGACGCGCGCAAGCTGCTCGGTCAGGCCGCGGTTGCCAACGCGCGGTTGGCCTACGCGGCGTATCAGGAGGTGTTCGAGGGCGGTGACCGGTTCGAGGCACTCAAGTCCGACGGCGCCCGGGTGCAGCGCCCGCTGTGGGCATCGACCGGGGTCAAGAACGAGGACTACTCCGACACGCTTTACGTGACCGAGCTGGTCGCCCCCAAGACGGTGAACACCATGCCGGAGAAGACGATTGACGCCGTCGCCGACCACGGGGAGGTGAAGGGCGACACGGTCACCGGCACCGCCTCCGAAGCGCAGCAGGTGTTCGACAAGCTCGACGAGATCGGGATCGACCTCGACGACGTCTTCGTCGTGCTGGAGAACGAAGGTGTGGAGAAGTTCGAGGATTCCTGGAAGGAACTGCTCGAGGAGACGCAGAAGCAGCTGGACTCCGCCGACAAATGACCCGCTCCGAAGCCGCGCAATGGCAGAACCCGTTGCGCGACAAGCGGGACAAACGGCTCCCCCGCATCGCCGGTCCGTGCGGCATGGTGATCTTCGGGGTCACCGGCGACCTGGCCCGCAAGAAGGTGATGCCGGCGATCTACGACCTGGCCAACCGCGGCCTGCTGCCGCCGACCTTCTCTCTGGTCGGTTTCGCGCGCCGCGAATGGAGCCACCAGGATTTCGGTGACGTCGTGTACAAGGCCGTCAAGGAACACTGTCGCACCCCCTTTCGGCAGGAGAACTGGGACCGCCTTTCCGAGGGATTCCGGTTCGTCCCTGGGACTTTCGACGACGACGACGCCTTCGCCCGCCTGGCCGAGACGCTGGAGAAGCTGGACGCCGATCGGGGCACCGGCGGCAATCACGCGTTCTACCTGGCGATCCCGCCCAAGTCCTTTCCGGTGGTGTGCGATCAACTGCACAAGTCCGGACTGGCCCGCCCGCACGGCGACCAGTGGAGCCGGGTGGTAATCGAGAAGCCGTTCGGCCACGACCTGCAAAGCGCGCAGGACCTCAACAAGTCGGTCAACGCGGTCTTCCCCGAGGAGGCGGTCTTCCGCATCGACCATTACCTCGGCAAGGAGACGGTGCAGAACATCCTGGCGCTGCGCTTCGCCAACCAGTTGTTCGACCCGATCTGGAATGCGCACTATGTCGACCACGTGCAGATCACGATGGCCGAAGACATCGGATTGGGCGGTCGCGCAGGCTATTACGACGGCATCGGCGCGGCCCGCGACGTGATCCAGAATCACCTGATGCAACTGCTCGCGCTGACCGCGATGGAAGAGCCGGTCAGCTTCACCCCGCAGTCGTTGCAGACGGAGAAGATCAAGGTGCTCTCGGCGGTACGGCTGGCCGAACCCCTCGACGAGACCACCAGCCGCGGCCAGTACACCGCCGGGTGGCAGGGCGGGGAACGGGTGGTCGGCCTGCTCGAGGAGGAGGGGTTCGCCAAAGACTCCACCACCGAGACCTTCGCCGCGATCACCCTCGAGGTCGATACCCGCCGCTGGGCGGGGGTGCCGTTCTACCTACGCACCGGAAAGCGCCTGGGCCGCAGAGTCACCGAGATAGCCCTGGTGTTCAAGCGCGCCCCGCATCTGCCGTTCGACGCCACCATGACCGACGAGCTCGGCGCCAACGCCATGGTCATCAGGGTGCAGCCCGACGAGGGCATCACCTTGCGGTTCGGGTCCAAAGTCCCTGACACCGCAATGGAAGTCCGCGACGTCAACATGGACTTCTCCTACGGTTCGGCTTTCGCCGAAGAGTCACCAGAGGCCTACGAGCGGCTCATCCTCGACGTGCTGCTCGGTGAGCCGTCGCTGTTCCCGGTCAACGAAGAGGTCGAATTGGCCTGGCAGATACTCGATCCGGTGCTCGACAACTGGGCAGCCCACGGCAAACCCGATCCTTATGAGGCCGGCACCTGGGGTCCGGAGTCGGCGTTCGAGATGCTGCGCCGCACCGGCCGGGAATGGCGGCGGCCGTGATCCGCGCCGCGACGATGCAGGCACCACCGGCTCGCGGAGGGAAGCGGCGCAGATGATCGTCGACGTACCGGAAACCACCACGACCGCGATCAACAAGAAGCTGGACCAGCTTCGCGAAGAGGCCGGCATCGTCACGATGGGCCGGGTTCTGACACTGATCATCGCGCCCGACAGCGACGCCGTACTGGAAGAGTCCATCCAGGCCGCCAACGACGCCAGCCACGAACACCCGAGCCGGATCATCGTGGCCATGCGCGGAGACCCGTACGCGGACAAGCCACGACTGGACGCCGAGATCCGGGTGGGTCGCGACGCGGGTGCCGGTGAGGTGTTGATCCTGCGTCTGTCCGGTGCGTTGTCCGGTCACGCCGACAGCGTCGTCGTCCCCTTCCTGTTGCCCGACATCCCGGTGGTGGCCTGGTGGCCCGACATCGCCCCGGCAGTGCCGGCTCGAGACCCGTTGGGCAAGTTGGCGATTCGTCGCATCACCGACGCCACCAACGGTGCCGACCCGTTGTCGGCGATCAGGAGCCGGCTGGCCGGATACACCGCCGGGGACACCGATCTGGCGTGGAGCCGCATCACCTACTGGCGAGCGCTGCTGACCTCGGCCGTCGATCTGCCGCCGCACGAACCGATCGAATCGGCGCTGATCTCCGGGTTACGTACCGAACCCGCGCTCGATGTGCTGGCCGGCTGGCTCGCCAGCCGCATCGACGGTCCGGTGCGCCGTGAGGTCGGCGACCTCAAGGTGGAACTGGTGCGTGACAGCGAGACGATCTCGCTCAGCCGCCCGCAGGACGGAACGACCGCAACCCTGAGCCGCACCGCCAAGCCCGACGCACTGGTCCCGTTGCCGCGCAGGGTGACCGGCGAATGTCTGGCCGAAGACCTGCGTCGACTCGACGCCGACGAGATCTATCTGTCGGCACTGGAGGGCATCAAGAAAGTGCAGTACGCATGAGCACCGAAATCCAGACGTTTGCCGACGGCGACAAGCTCGTCGAAGCCGCCGGCGAGCGGCTGATCAAAGTCGTGCAGGACTCGGTAGCGGCGCGCGGTCAGGCCCTGATCGTGCTGACCGGCGGCGGCAACGGGATCGGGCTGCTGCGCTATCTGGCGACCCGGGACGGACAGATCGACTGGTCGAAGGTGCACGTCTTCTGGGGCGACGAGCGCTACGTCGCCGAGGACGACGACGAACGCAACGAGAAACAGGCCCGCGAGGCGCTCCTCGACCACGTCGGGATCCCGGCCAGCCAGGTGCACCCGATGGCCGCCGGCGACGGCGAATTCGGCTCCGACATCGACGCCGCCGCCCTGGCCTACGAGCAGATCCTGGCCGCCAACGCCACCGACGGCGAACCGGCACCCACCTTCGACGTCCACCTGCTGGGAATGGGACCCGAGGGCCACGTCAACTCGCTGTTCCCGGACACTCCGGCGGTGCGCGAGGCCAACCGCATGGTGGTCGCGGTCGAAGACTGCCCCAAGCCGCCGCCGCTGCGAATCACGTTGACGTTGCCCGCAATTCAGCGTTCCCGCGAGGTCTGGCTGATGGTGTCGGGGGAAGGCAAAGCCGACGCGGTGGCGACGGCGATCGGAGGTGCCGAACCGGTGTCGCTGCCGGCCGCCGGGGCCGTCGGTCGCGAGGCCACGCTGTGGCTACTCGACGAGGGCGCCGCGAGCAAACTCTCCCGAGGGTAGGAAGCTGACTGGCCAGCTGGTAATAATGACCAACATGGCAGACAGAAGCGGTGGCCGCCCGCCCGCTAGGCAAAGGGTGAAGACGCTCACCCAAGCGGCGTTGAATGCCGACAAGACTGTAGAGCAGGTGGAGGATGTCCTCGACGGGCTCAGCAGTTCCCTCGAGCAACTCAACACGTCGCTGGAGGCGCTCAACACCACCGTGGAGCGGATGGAAGACGCCCTCAACCATCTGGACCGCACCCTGTCCAGCCTCGACGATCTGGCGAAACGCCTGCTGGGAGTGCTGCAGCCGGTAGAAGCCATTCTCGAGCGGATGGACAACATCGTCAGCTGGGGCGAGACGATGATGACGCCGATCAACGCGACCGAGCACGTGATGCGCGGGGTGCTGGACCGGCTGCGGAATCGAACCGTCCACTAGAACGTGATGATTCTGCGCTGAGTCAACGACTCAAGTCGCAGGCGACAGCACCCTTTATGATCCGGATATGTCTGCAGAAGCGGCTGGGTAGCGATGCGTAGCCACGGGTGGTCAGGCGATACCCCGGCATCTGACGAAGAAGCGATCAGCCGAATCCTCGACGCAGCCGAACAATTGCTCGTCGAACGCGGTCCTTCGCTGCGCATCGCCGATGTGGCGCGAAAACTCGGCGTGACGCGCCAGACCGTGTATCGCTATTTCCCCAATGCCGAACAGCTCATCCTGACCACGTCCATGCGCTCCGGCGACGGATTCCTGGAGCGACTCGCCGCGCGCGTGCGCGGATTGACCGAACCGGTCGACGCGATCGTCGAAGGCATGGCATTCGCCGTGGAGACGCTGGCCGACGACCAGCGGATCAACTTCATCCTGACGAACCGGCCGGGCGGCAAGGTCACCACCTCACTGGCCTCCGACACCGCGTTGACGTTCAGTCGCTCCATGCTGCATAGGTTCGACGTCGATTGGGAGGCACACGGTTTCGACGAAGCGGCGCTGGACGAACTTTCCGAGTTCAGCATCCGCGTGTTGTATTCGTTTCTCACCGAACGTGATTCGCGCGGTCCGGCTGAATTGCGCCGCTTCCTGGCCCGCTGGGTCGGGCCGGCGATCGCCTATCCGCGCCTGGCCGCGGCCGTCGAACCGATCAACACCAAAATGGAAGCTACTGCGCGCCGGGCGCGCCGCCGCACCGCGTCGTGAGCACCTTGTTCAGTCTGACGCGCCGGCTTGAGCCGCCGTTTCAGCCGCTGTTCCGTAGCGCGCTGGCCAAACCGTTCATCGTCAGCAGGATTCCGCGCTGCACGAACTCGTTGTCCTCACCGGAGCGGTAGCGCCGGAGCAATTCCACCTGAAGGTGATTGAGCGGCTCGAGATACGGAAACCGGTTGAACACCGAACGCGCCAGCGCGGCGTTGTCGGCCAACAGGTCGTCCTGGCCGGTGATGCGCTTGTACATCGCGATGGTCCGGCGATGCTCGTCGACGATTTTGTCGAACACCCTGCGCCGCAACGCTTCGTCGTCCACCAACTCCGAATACCGAGCGGCCAGCCCGAGATCGCTCTTGGCCAGCACCTGCGCCATGTTGGACAGCACACTGCTGAAGAACGGCCACCGCTCATACAGTTCGTGCAGCACCGCAAGCCGGTCCTCTTCACTTTCCGGCCCGGCGCCGATCCACTGCTCGAAGGCCGTGCCGGTGCCGTACCAGCCGGGCAGCATCACCCGCGACTGACTCCAGGCCAGTACCCACGGGATGGCGCGGAGGTCGGCGATGGACTCGGTGGGTTTGCGCGAGCTGGGCCGGCTCCCGATGTTCAGCGAACCGATCTCCCCGACCGGCGTGGACGCCTTGAAGTATTCGACGAAACCCTCTGTGTCGTGCACCAATTCGGCGTAGGCCCGCTTCGCCAGGTCGGCTATCTCGTCCATCACCGCGTAGGCGGGCTCGGCGCGGTCACCGAGGCCCTCGACGTCGAGCAGCGTCGACTCCAGGGTCGCGGCCACCAAGCTCTCCAGGTTGCGCCGGGCGGTACGGGGTTCGGCGTATTTTGCCGCGATAACCTCGCCCTGCTCGGTGAGCCGAAGCGACCCGTTCACCGCCCCCGGCGGCTGCGCCAGGATGGCCTGGTAGCTCGGGCCGCCACCGCGGCCCACCGTGCCGCCGCGACCGTGGAAGAGCCGCAACCGGATTCCGTTGTCGCGGGCGGTTTCGACCAACGCCAGCTCGGCACGGTAGACGGCCCAGTTGGCGGCCATGTATCCGCCGTCCTTGTTGGAGTCGGAGTAGCCCAGCATCACCTCCTGCTCGTCGCCGCGGGCCGCCACCATGGCCCGGTAGAGCGGGAGTTCCAGCATCGACTGCAGCACCGACGCGCCGTTGTGCAGGTCGTCGATCGTCTCGAACAGCGGGGAGATACCCACCGGGCAGTACGGTTCGTCACCCGAAGCGTCCAGCAGGCCAACTTCTTTGAGCAGGATCGCCGGCTCCAGCATGTCCGACACCGACCGGCACATGGAGATGACGTAATTGGGAACCGATGCGGGGCCGTAGGTTTGGACGGCGTGCCTGGCGGCGCCGACGATCTCCAGTTCGCTGCGCGCGAGATCGGACAGTTGCGTCCGGTCCCCCACCAAAGGACGCCGGGTGCCCAGTTCGGTCACCAGCAATTCCACCCGCTCTTCTTCCGGGAGCGAGGCGTAGTCGGGGTGCACTCCGGCCCAGGCCAGCAGTTCGGCCACCACCTCCTCGTGCACGTCTGAGTTCTGCCGCAGGTCCAATCCGCTGAGGTGAAATCCGAACACGTGCACGGCTTCTCGCAACAGCGCCAGCCGGTCGTCGGCCAGCACCGCACTGCCGTGGCTGCGCAGCGAAGCATCGACGGTGTCCAGATCGGCACGCAACTCGGCAGGCGCGTCGTAGGCCGGCAGGCCCAGGTCGAGCAGGTGCGGTGGCTCCCGGTCCAAGATCTGGACGGCGGTGGTGCTCAACCGGGAGCGGATCACCCGCAATGCACGCCGGTACGGCTCGTCGTCGCGGGCCTTGTCCTCGCACCCGCCGGCGAGTTCGGCGAGTTCGGGTGTCACCGTGAGCAATCGCGAGGACATCGACAGTTCCTGCTCGAGGTGGTCGAGCTCGGCCAGGTAATGAGCCAGTGCGGTGTAAGCGGCGCTGCCGGTGGCAAGCCGCACCACCTCGCCGGTGACGTTGGGGTTGCCGTCGCGGTCACCGCCGATCCAGGAGCCCGGCCGCAGGATCGGCCCGGACAACAGCTCGGCGTCCGGCCAGCGGGCCCGCAGCGCCGCCCTGACCTCGGCGTTCACCTTCGGGATGACCTCGAAGAACGAGGCCGGGTAGTACCGCAAACCCACGGCGATCTCGTCGCTGATCTGCAACCGGGACAACCGGATGATGGCGGTCTGCCACAGCGTGAGGATCTCGCGGCGCAATTCGAGTTCGATGCTGCGCCCGCTGTCGGTCTCGGTGTGCCCTTCCGCGTGTAGCCGCATCAGCTCGGTGATCCGGTGTTGGGTGACGAAGACGGTGCGCCGGCGGGTCTCGGTGGGATGGGCGGTGATCACCGGAGCCACCAGCGCCCCCCGCAGCGCATCGGCCACCGTCTGCGAATCGAGTTGAGCCTCTTCGAGTTTCAGATAGGTCGCGGCCAGGCTGCTGTCCTGCGGCGGCTCCCCGGCGGCGACGTGGACGCTACGGCGACGTTCGCGGTGGATGTCTTCGGCCACGTTGGCCAACAACGCGAAGTGGGTGAACGCGCGGATCACGGGCAGGGCCTGGTGAATGTCGATGCCGTCGAACATTTGCGACACCTCGGCGCGGTCGATTTCCGAGCGTCGCACCCGGAAGGATTCCACGCGGGCCCGCTCCACGAGGTCGAAGATCTCTTCGCCGTTCTGCTCGCGCACGGTGTCACCGAGGATGGCGCCCAACAGCCTGATGTCGGCGCGCATCGGCTCGGTCGCCTCCCGACCCAACGCGGTCCGATGGACGTCGCCGATCGGCTCTAAAGCGGTGTCTGAGACCTCGACCATGCGTCCAAGTATCGGTGCCGGCTGTCGACTCGGCCATTTGGCGCCGAGTTTAGCCAGCTCGGGCCTGGGTAAAGGACGCCAACCGTCGCTTTGACCCAGTAACCAAAGGAACCAGACATGCTTTCGACCAATGGGCGTCACCCAGCAGGGGCGCTGCGCGCGCGGATCAGCCGCTACCTGCTGATGCTCGTCCTGGTTCTCACCACCGCCGGACTCACTACCGCCACACCCGAGGCTTCCGCCGACGTGTCGTCGGGCGGGCGACCGCACGACGGCATCAAGACGGCACCGAGCCTCGTCGTCGACACCACCCGCGTCGAGCCGGGCGTCGTGCGGATCGATACCAACATCCCGTTCGAACGGGCGACCGGCACCGGCACCGGGATCGTGCTGAGCCCGGACGGCGTCGTGCTGACCAACAACCACGTCATCCGGGGCGCCACGGACATCACGGTGACCAACGTGGGCAACGGGCAGGCCTACGCGGCCGACGTGCTCGGGTACGACCGCAAGAGTGACATCGCCGTCCTGCAACTACGCGGTGCGGCCGGCCTGCCCGTCGCTCCCACCACGGATTCCTCGAGCGTGCGAGTCGGCGACCCGGTGACCGCGGTCGGATTCCCCGAGGGCGGCGGATTGACCCCGGCGGGCGGGGCTGTCCGGGCGCTCGGCCAGAGCATCGTCGCCAACGATCGAACCACCGGCAGCAGCGAGCAACTCAGCGACCTCATCGAGTTCGGCGCCAACGTCCGGCCCGGCAATTCCGGCGGCCCCCTGGTCGACCGGAACGGCCAGGTCGTCGGAATCGTCACCGCCGCCTCGGAGACCTACCAGATGGTCAGCACCGGCGGCTTTGCCATCCCGCTCAATCGCGCGCTGGGGATCGCCGACGCCGTCCGCTCCGGCACCCCTGCCGGGTCGATCCATGTCGGCCCGACGGCCATCCTCGGTGTGGCGGTCAGCAACAGCCGCGGCGGGGGCGTCCCCGTCGAAGGCGTCCTGCGCGGCTCACCCGCCGAGGCGGCGGGCCTGGACGGCGGCGACGTCATCACGGCGATCGACGGCACGCAGGTGCCCGACGCAACCGTCCTCACCGACGTGCTGGACCGGCGTCGTCCCGACGAAACCGTGATGGTCACCTACCTGGACGGCGGGCAGGTCAGTCGCACCGTGCCGGTGACGCTGGTGGTTGGTCCGCCCAACTGAGCCTGGCGGTCGCGGCCCGTCCGGCCACGTTCGGTAGGCTGCCCGTTATGGAGTTGGCCCTGCAGATCACCCTGGTGGTCACCAGCGTGCTGGTCGTGTTGCTGGTGCTGCTGCACCGCGCCAAGGGCGGCGGCCTGTCGACACTGTTCGGTGGCGGAGTGCAGTCCAGTCTGTCCGGGTCGACCGTCGTCGAGAAGAACCTGGACCGGTTGACGCTGTTCATCACCGGAATCTGGCTGGTGTCGATCATCGGCATGGCACTGCTGATCAAATACAAGTGAGCTAGCGGCAGCCTCTCGCCGAGTGTGTTGCCGCTGCGAAAATCAGGCCCCCATTGTCAAGTGGTCAAGACAACATGGCGTGGTGGTGAGCGCCGAGCGTGTCGCTGTTGCGAAATTTCGGCCTGGATTTGGCAGCGGTTACACGTTCGGCGAAGGGGGCCACAGGCAGGTTCGCCGAGTGTGTTGCCGCTGCGAAAATCAGGGCCGGGTATTCGCAGTAGCGGCACGTTCGCGGCGCGGCCGCTCAGCGTCCGAACAATTCGTCGGCGGGCATCGGCCTGGCGAAGTGCCAGCCTTGCGCGGCGTCGCAGCCGAAGGCCCGCAACCGGGCGGCCTGACTGGCGGTCTCGACTTGCTCTGCGGTGACGCTGAGGCCCAGCGTGTGAGCCAGGTCGATCATCGCCCGGGTGATCTGCTCGTCGGCCAGCCTGCCGTGGATGTTGCCACCGATGTTCTTGATGAACTCACCGGCCAGCTTGACCACGTCCACGGGCAGGTTGCGCAGGTAGGCCAGGCTGGAGAAGCCGGTGCCGAAGTCGTCGATGGCGATCGCCACGCCCATCGCCGACAGCTGCTGCAACCGCGTCACCGACGTCTCGTCTTTGCCGAGGATCGCATTCTCGGTCAGTTCCAGCTGCAACGCGTGTGACGGCAGCCCGCTGTCCTGCACGGCATTCTTGACGACCGAGATGAAGCCGGCAGCGCAGATGCTGCGGACGGAGACGTTGACACTGACGAACGGCAACGGGTCGGCGGTGACGCCCGCATGCCAGGCACGCAGGTCGCGGCAGGCTTGTTCGACGACGAACGTGGTGAGCGGCACGATCATCCCGTTCCGCTCGGCCAGATTGATGAATCGCTCGGGAAGCAGCGTGCCCAACGTGGGGTGCGCCCACCGCAGCAGGGCCTCGGCGCCGATGATGGAGTTGTCGGACAGCCGCACGATCGGCTGGTACAGGAGGAAGAACTCACCGCGGTCCAGCGCCTTGTAGATCGGGGTGTTGTCGTGGTCGCGGTCATACAGCGCCCATCGGTTGCGGCCGGCTTGCTTGGCCCGCGCCAGCGTGATGTCGGCTCCCTTCATCAGGTCGACCTGGGACATCTCGGAGACTTCCTGCTCCATGACGCCCACGCTGGCGGAGATGTTGATCAGGTGCCCGTCGATGTCGAAGGGCGACTCCAGGACCCGCAGCACCGAGTCGGCCAGCTCGGTGACCTCGTTGGTGCCACTGGGTTCTGGTACGAAGAACACGAATTCGTCGCCGCCCAGCCGCGCGACCATCTGTTCAGATCGCTGCAGGCACAACGAAAGTCGGTCGGCGACCTTGACCAGGACCTTGTCGCCGATGTCGTGGCCCAGGGTGTCGTTGACATCCTTGAAACAGTCCAGGTCGATATAGCAGATCCCGACCCGCGAATGCGGATTGTCGAACGCCGCACCGAGACGCTCGAAGAACTGCACCCGGTTCGGCAGGCCGGTCAGCGGATCGAAGAGAGCCTGGTGGCGCAGTTGCTGTTCGAGCTGGTGACGATCGGTGACGTCCTCGAACATCGCCACGGTGTGGATGGGGACGCCGTTGGCGTCCCGGACCAGCGAGACGTTGACGCTGTTCCATATGGTGTGTCGTCGCGATGCAGGTGCGGTTTCTCCAGGCTGACCCGGTCGACGTCACCGCGCATCAACGCCGCGTACTGCTGCCAGGTCTCCGAGGTGTCGTCCGGGTGGTTGAGGTCGGTGATGTGCAGTTTGACGAATTCTTCGACCTCGTAACCGAACATGCGGGCAAATGCGGTGTTGACCACCAGGATCTTGCCGGCCATGTCGGAGAGGCCGACCCCGATTCCGGTCTGCGCGAACACGGCGCGCAGCAGCTCGGCATCGCGGCCACTCGCGCGTCCGGTGAGCATCGACTCGAGCGCGCAGTTTTCGTCAGGCGTCGGCTGGCTGGTTTCGGCGGGCACATCGCCCGCGGAATCTTCGCGCCTGTCGTCGTGGTCGATCATTACCACCGACTCCACCTCCTCCCCCGGGTTGCTACCGAGAAAGCCAGATCAACGCTGCCCGCTGCACAGCTACTTTCTCATGCAACACATAGAAATGGGCGGATTGGGGTAAACAGAATCGACGAGTTCCCGCCACGTTCGCGGGTGACTCCTGTCCGACGTTCGGCTCGCGTTGCGCAGACGTACAATTGCCGCACCTTTTGCGAAAGGTCCGTGGCGCGTAGCGGTTCAACAATCGGTGGATGAAGTCAGCGAAGGAATGACCTCGCAATGAAACATGTGATGCGTCTGCGGGATGCAGGGCAACAAGCTGTCAGAGGACACGCGTTCTTCGACTGGCTGACCAGCGATCGGGTCCCAGCCCAGGACCGGTTGTCCATCGGTCCAGCGGGCGCACTGTTCATCATGCAGTTCCGGGACATGAACCGGTGGGTGCTGCGGTTCCCCGAGCCGCACACCGAATACGAATGGGTGATCAATCTCGGCACCCTGGAAGACGAGAAGCATTCCAAGATGTTTCTCGAGGATTGGCGCAAGCTCGAATTGGACGCACGCTTGGGCTGGCGCACCAGCGACACGCTGTGGTGGTTGTTTCTGTCTCCGGATCAGGAACCGTTCCGCCGCAGTGGAATCGAGTTCATCAGGCTGGTCGTCGACGACGGTGACGATGCGTTGATCCGGTTCGGGCACTCCGAGGCCGGAGAAGCGACGGGTCACGTCATGCTCAGCAATACGGCCCGGGTCGCGGCCACGCTGTCGAGCAAAACCGGACTGGAATACCGCTATTTCGGCCCGTACCACCTGGATTTGGAGTCGGGGCACGTCGGGAATACCGAAGGCATCTTCGAAACGGTCTCGCTGGACCCTGCACGCCGCGAGCGTGCGGCCGAGGCCTGCCAGCGCATGTTCGGCATCTTCGACGACATCTTCGACGGATTCCTGCATTACGCGAACGCCTACCTCGACAACGGCACCGTCCCGCGTCGTCCGGAACTGCCCGCACTGGCCCGCGACGACTGGACAGCACCCGCGCTGGTCGTCGCCCCCCGTGACGACCGCGACGCCGAGCTGGTGTCCTACATCGAAGAGCACAAGAACAAATTGCGCGCGCACCCGTTCTACGACTGGCTGCGCAGCGACCAACACGGTCCCGCGGACAAACTTCGTCAATTCATCCCGATGTGGGTGATGGACATCCTCGGCTACCGCGACTTGACCAAATACGCGATGACGTTCGACGAACCGTCGTCCGCCGCGCAGCATGAGGTCAACGCGTGGGCTTCGCGACTTTCCGAGCACAGCCAGCTCTTCTTGTCGGACTGGGATGCGCTCGGACTCGACGACCTACTCGACCACACCGCCAGTGACGCGCTGGAGTGGCTGTTCTTCGATCCGGACATGGACGTGCACCGGCAGAACATGATCGAGTTCGCCAAAATCGCTCTGCAACAAGAAGATCCGGTACTGCGTTGGTGGATGCTGGTGGCGCTGGAATCGACCGGCGAAGAATTCTTCGCCCAGACGCGCCCGCTGGCGTTGGCGGCGGAAAGCGAGACCGGCGGCCGGTTGGACTATCTGGCCGGCCGGCATGACCCGCCGACCGGATCGGACGGGGACAGTGTCGTCATCAGCGCGCCCGGGCCGCTCACCAGCGAGCAGTTGCAGCTCGCGAAATCCATTGCGGACCACGTGTTCGACTCGATGCAGCGCCAATTGTGGCGATCGCACGCCATAGTCCGGGCCGGGAAATACGGCAGGCTGACCGCGCACCGGTAGGGCGGGTCCCGCTGCCGTCAGGGCAGCGGGGTCAGGGCAGCGGGCCCCCGGCCGCGATCGCCGCCAGCGTGGCGAACTGCTCGCCGTCCAGCGACGCCCCACCCACCAGGCCGCCGTCGATGTCCTGTTGCGCGACAAGGTCACCCACGTTCTTGGCGTTCACCGAACCGCCGTAGAGCACCCGCACCACCTCGGCGATCTCCGGTGAAGCGATCTTTCCCAGCTCCTCGCGGATCGCCGCACACACCTCTTGGGCGTCGGCCGAGCTGGCCACCCGCCCGGTGCCGATCGCCCAGACCGGCTCGTAGGCGATCACGACCTTCTCGATCTGCTCGTTCGACAACCCGGCCAACGAGCCGCGGAGCTGTTCGACGTTGTGCGACACGTGATTTCCGGCCTCGCGGACCTCGAGGTGCTCGCCGATGCAGACGATCGGGGTCAGTTCGTGCTTGAGCGCGGCGGCGGCCTTGGCGGCCACCAACGCGTCGTCTTCGTCGTGATAGGTGCGCCGCTCGGAGTGTCCGACGACGACGAACGTGCAGCCCAGCTTGGCCAGGAAGGCCCCGCTGATCTCCCCGGTGTAGGCACCGGAGTCGTGTTGCGACAAGTCCTGCGCCCCGTAGGTGAGGCGTAGTTTGTCGCCGTCGACCAGGGTCTGCACACTGCGCAGATCGGTGAACGGTGGGATCACGGTGACGTCGACCTTGTCGAAGTACTTGTCCGGCAACGCGAATGCGATCTTCTGGACCAGCGCGATCGCCTCGAAGTGATTGAGGTTCATCTTCCAGTTGCCGGCGATCAGCGGCTTGCGACTCACTACTGTTTGCCCTTCTTAGTCTTGCTCGGGCTGGGCCTGACCCAGCACCTCGATGCCCGGAAGTGTCTTGCCCTCGAGATATTCCAGCGACGCGCCCCCGCCGGTGGAGATGTGCGAGAAGTCGTCCTCGGCAATGCCCAGCGCGCGGACCGCCGCTGCGGAGTCGCCGCCGCCGACGACGCTGAACGCGCCTTTGCCGGTCGCCGCGACGATCGCTTCGGCAACTCCGCGCGTGCCTTCCGCGTAGGCCGGGAACTCGAACACCCCCATCGGGCCGTTCCAGAAGACGGTCTGCGCGTTGGACAGTAGCGTGGTGAACCTCTTCACCGAACCGGGTCCGATGTCCAGGCCGATCAGGTCGTCGGGAATTTCGTTGGCGGCCACGGTCTGCGGCGGCGAATCGGCGTCGAACTTCTCGGTGGCCACGATGTCCACCGGCAGTCGCAGCACGTCGTGGTAGGTCTCCAACAACTTGCTGCAGGTGTCGACCATCTCCTCTTCGAGCAGCGATTTGCCGACCGAATAACCTTGTGCGGCAAGGAATGTGAAGCACATCCCGCCGCCGATGACGATGCTGTCGGCTTTGGTCGCCAGCGACTCGATGACACCGAGCTTGTCGGACACCTTCGAGCCGCCCAACACCACGGCGTAGGGCCGCTCAGTGGAACTGGTCAGCTGCTCGAGCACCTTGATCTCGTCGGCGACGAGTTTGCCCGCGTAGTGCGGCAGCAGGGTGGCGACGTCGTACACCGAGGCTTGCTTGCGGTGCACCACACCGAACCCGTCGGAGACGAAAGCCCCTCCGGGACTGACCAATTCGGCGAGTTGTTTAGCCAGCGCCAGGCGTTCGTCGTCGTCCTTGCTGGTCTCACGTTTGTCGAAGCGGATGTTCTCCAGCAGCAGGATGTCGCCGTCGGTCAGACCCTCGGCCCGGGCCAGCGCGTCGGTACCGACGACATCCCCGGCCAGCTGGACGTGCCGACCGAGTTGTTCGCCCAGCGCCTTGGCGACCGGCGCCAGCGAGTATTTGGGGTCCGGCCCGTCCTTGGGCCGGCCGAGGTGCGCGGTGACCACCAGTTTGGCGCCGGCGTCGAGCAACGCCTGCAGCGTGGGCACCGAAGCGGTGATGCGGCCGGGGTCGGTGATGTTGCCGTCATCGTCGAGAGGCACGTTCAGATCGGAGCGCACCAGCACACCGCGACCTGAAACACCTTCGGCGAGAAGGTCTTCGAGGGTCGGGATGCTCACGGCTAGAGCGACTTGCCGACGAGCTCGACCAGGTCGACGAGGCGGTTGGAGTAGCCCCACTCGTTGTCGTACCAGGACACGACCTTGGCTTGGTTGTCGATGACCTTGGTCAGGCCGGAGTCGAAGATCGAGCTGTGCGGGTCGGTGACGATGTCGGAGGACACGATCGGGGCGTCGTAGTACTTCAGGATGCCCTTGAGCGGTCCGTCGGCCGCGGCCTTGAACGCGGCGTTGATCTCGTCGGCGCTGGCCGACTTCGACAGCTCCGCGGTCAGGTCGGTGACCGATCCGGTCGGGATCGGCACCCGCAGTGCATACCCGTCCAGCTTGCCCTTCAACTCCGGCAGCACCAGGCCGATGGCCTTAGCCGCTCCGGTGGAGGTGGGCACGATGTTGAGCGCGGCGGCCCGGGCGCGGCGCAGGTCCTTGTGCGGGCCGTCCTGCAGGTTCTGGTCCTGGGTGTAGGCGTGGATGGTGGTCATCAGGCCCTTGACGATGCCGAATTCGTCGTTGAGCACCTTGGCCACCGGTCCCAGGCAGTTGGTGGTGCACGAGGCGTTGGAGATGATGTTCTGGCTGCCGTCGTATTTGTCGTCGTTGACGCCCAGAACGATGGTGATGTCCTCATCGGTGGCCGGCGCGGAGATGATCACCTTCTTGGCCCCGGCGTCCAGGTGACCCTTGGCCTTGGCGGCGTTGGTGAAAATACCGGTGGACTCGACGACGACGTCGACACCCAGGTCACCCCACGGCAGCGCGGACGGACCCTCCTTGACGGCCAGGGCCTTGATCTTGTGGTCGCCGACGACGATGGTGTCGTCGCCGTCGAGGCTGACGTCGGCAGGCAGGCGGCCCAGGATCGAGTCGAACTTCAGCAGATGCGCCAGCGTGGCGTTGTCGGTGAGGTCGTTGACGGCCACCACCTCGACGTCGGCTTTGCCCTGCTCCTGCTGGGTCAAAAGGGCGCGGTAGAAGTTGCGTCCGATTCGACCAAACCCATTGATGCCTACTCGGACCGTCACGGTGTCTCTCCTCGTCTTCTTTCGTGTCCGCTGATAAGCGCTCGTGGCCAGCCTAGATCAGTGCAACCGGGGTCGCTGGGGCCGGTAAGACTGCCGGCTCACCTACCCGGCGCGCGACTGGCGCCGTTTCGGCGGCATTCATCTCCAATCCTGGCGATGCTGTCGGTGGGAGGCGGCGCGGATTTGACGGCGTCCGCGCCATTCTCTTTGCAGACTGTCCCGGGGCTGAATCCGAGCGAACGTCACCATTTGGAAACGGCGCGGCGCGGTGTGTCATGTGTTGAACAACGGCGGCTGACAATTGGGCCGGTCGTTCGGAGACTTCGGCTATGCGGTTCTGCGGGACCACGAGGAAATATGTGAGCACGGATAAAGGAGTTGGCGTTGATGACGATCTTTGATCGATTCAACATCAAAGTTATTGCTGTCGGCGCCGGGTTGTGCGGGGCCGCCCTCTCGCTGAGCCCGGCCGCGGCCGCGGTCCCGCTGAAAACAGGCGGCTACGGATGCATCCAGGGCATGGCGGGCACAGCCGACGGCGCGGCGCTTGCCGGTGCCGGCGGGGCCGCGGCGTGCTGTGCATACGGCGGTGCGGGAGCAGCGGGTGGGCCCGCAGCCGCAGGCGGCCCGGCCGCGGGTGGCGCGGTTCCCGGTGGTGCACCAGCACCGGCCGGCGGCCCGGCACCGGGTGGCGGCCCGGCACCGGCCGGCGCCACGCCCACCGGTGTGTGCGGTCCTGCCAGTGCTCCCATCACCGGCATGGCCGGTGTTCCGGTGGTCGTGCCTGGTCCCGGCGGTGCGGTGGTGCCCATAGGTGGCCCCATCCCGGTGGGCGCACCCGTCCCGGTCGGCGCACCCGTGCCGGTCGGCGCACCCGTGCCCGTGGGCGCCCCGGTTCCGGTGGGCGCACCCGTCCCGGTGGGCGCCCCGGTTCCGGTGGGCGCACCTGTCGCCCCGGTTATCCCGGCGGGTACCCCGTTGATCGCCCTGGGTCCGGAGGGTGGAGCGGCAACCGCGCCGATCACCGACATGTCCAGGACCGGCAAGGGCGACCCGAGCCGTCCGGCGCCGACTGGTGGACCGGTGCCCGGTCAGCCTTTATCGCCCGGACCTAACGGCTGACATAAATCCGCCGTTTTTGCACCAGGCGCAGAAATTGCCGTCGCGGCATATTCGCGCGCCGAAGCGTGCGCTGAAGAAATGCGCATCCGGAAATGCAGCGCAATACCGCGATTGATCACATTACCGTCGCAATTGCGCGTCAATTCGGCGGGCTTACAATAGCGATGCTGGTTGGCCGAACCGTTCGAAAAGCGCGCACCCCGTGTTTTTCGACCGAAGATTAGTTACAATTCGGCCACCGCGAACGTCAGTGTCGCTGCCGCAACCACCGCAGCGCCGATTCGGCGGCGTGATAGCCGCACAATCCGTGTATGCCGGCGCCCGGTGGGCCGGATTGTGAACACAGGTAGATGCCCGGGACACCGATCGCATACGGGTCGAGGGCGATCCGCGGCCGGAAGATGATCTGCAGCCGGTCGTTGGCGCCGCCGATGATGTCGCCGCCGATGAAACTGGGGTTGTGCGCCTGCAGCTCGGCGGTGCCGGTGCTGACGGTGGCGACGATGCGCTCCCGGAATCCGGGCGCGAATCGTTCGATCTGGTCGACGATCGCCGCGGTGGCGTCTCCGGTGTAGCCGAACGGCACGTGGGCGTAGGCGTAGATCGGGTTGATGTTGCCCGCCGATCGGGACGGGTCGGCCAGGTACTGCTGGCCGAGCAGGACGAACGGTCGCGGCACCATGGTGCCCTGCGCGCGTTGCAGTTCGGTGTCGGCGATCTCGTCGAAGCTGCCACCCAGATGGACCGTGCCGGCCCGCCCGCAGTCGGGGTTCGTCCAGGGGATGTCGCCTTCGATCGCGAAGTCGACTTTGAACGCCGACGACCCTTCCCGATACCGCCGATACGACCGCTTGATCCGAGTGGGCATCGCATCGCCGTAGAGCTGCAGCACCTGCGCGGGGCTCAGGTCGAGCATTACGACGTCGGCGTTGGGGATGTCGCGGCGGCTGGTCACCGTCACGCCGGTGGTCACCCGACCGCCGTGCGCCTGCAGCGCCGCCCCCAGCGCGCGGGTGATCGAACCGGACCCGCCTTCGGCGACCGGCCAGCCGTACCGGTGGCCGCTGGCCAGGATCATCAGCCCCAGCGAAGCGGTCAGCGGGCGGTTCAACCGGGTGTAGGCGTGCGCGGCCGCGCCGCCGTAGAGGGCGCGCGCCTGCTCGGTGCGAAACCAGCCGGCCACCGCCGTCGCGGGCAGCACCGCCCGCGGACCGAACAGCGCCAGGCGCAGCGGATGGCGCGGCACGTGCAGCACCGGGCGCAGCAGGTCCTCGGCCAGGCTGTCGAAACCTTTCGCCAGACCGCCGATCGCGGCCCGCCACCGTCTGCGGTCGGGTCCAAGTCCCTTGGCGGTCTTGGTGATCGACTGGTACAACACACCGGCCGTGCCGTCGTCGAGCGGATGGGCGCAGTCGGCCTCCGGCCATTTCCACGTCAAGCCGTAACTCTGCAGGTCGATCTCTTGCCAGAACGGTGAACCGACGCCGAGCGGGTGAAACGCCGAGCAGTGATCGTGGATGACCCCAGGCACCGTCAACTCACCAGAGCGCGCTCCCCCGCCGATGGTGTCGTCGGCCTCGAGCACCTGCACGTCCACGCCCTGACGGGCCAGCTGTATCGCGGCGGCCAGCCCATTGGGCCCGGCGCCGACGACGACCGCGGAAGTCATGCGGGAGAGGATGTTTGGGTGGTGACGTGGACGGGGAACTCGTCGCCGGGCTCCGGCCACGGCTGGCGGGTGAGCATGTCCGCGACGTTGACGTAACCCGCCTCGATCAGACCGGTCTTGGCGTCGAAGATCCGATACCACTGCTTCTGATGCTGGATCGGTTGACCTTCGAGGACGACGACGCGGACCTCGCCCTCCTCGAAGTTGCACCGACGCTGGACCGCCTCGAGCAGTTGCTCGTTGTGCAGGTGGCCCTCGCCGAAGTTCCAGCCGACCAGCGGGCCGGCCACGATCTCACCTTCGCGGATCTTGTAGTCGGCCTCGTTGTCGATCGCGCGGGGCAGCAGCCCGTTGAGCGCCCGACCGTGGGTGTGCATGGCACGGAACGCGGCGGTTTTGTCCGCCATGATCTCAGCGGTCGCCGGGTCGTAGAGCCTGGCCAACTGATTCACCACCAGCGCAGAGCTTTTCACGACTTCGGCGTCGATCTTTTCCTCCGCGCCGGGGCCGAAACACCACACACTGGTGGCCCAGTTCCCGGCGTAGTAGCGCATGCCGGGCAGGAAGGAAATCTTGGCCGGGAACAGATTTCCCGCCACCGCGACCGCGGCCGCGGTCAGCACCAGCGCCAGCAGCAGCGGCGAGTGGAGGTCGGTGGCCCGGACCGAGCCGTAGTGACCGAACAGGTAGAACAGCGAGAAGATGAAGAACACGTTCCATTCCAACGGAACTCCCATCGGGAGGTTGGACAGGATGTTGAGGTGAAAGATCACCATGAACCCGATCAGGAACCAGCGCCAGGGCTGATCACCGGCGACGAAAACCAGAATCGTCGGGACCACGAATTCCGCGGTGGTGCCGCCGACATGGGCCATCAGTTTCGGTATCACGGTGGGCCGCAGGTCGTTGACAGGGTCGAGGTAGAGCCGATGCTTGAGCGGGGTGAACAGTTTGCTGCGCAGCAGGGCGTTGTTGCTCGTCATCACCGACACGACGTAGGGAAAGTGGTGATTGAGCTTCGAGGTCGCCGCTCCCCACCACAGCAACAGCATGATGAGCTTGTACGCCGCGATCTGGTCGGTGAACGGAAAGAAGAACACGAACAACTTCAGCCAGTAGTGCTCGCCGCGCGCGGCCAGGAAAATGGTCTTGTCGCGCAGCCCTAACAGTGCCAGCGCGACGATGATCGGAATCACCAGGACGGGGTTGAGCAGACCCACATCACCGTCGTTGCCGATCGGCCCGTCTCCGGGTGCCAGCATCGCCCACACCCCGCTGGCCAGTACGACAACGTAGAGCACGATGTCGGCGATGGAACGGGAGTCACCGCGGGTGAACGGGACCTTGTCGCCCCACGGTGGGAGACGAATTGTGTTGGGACGCAACCAATACAGGAATCCACCGATGGGTGGCATGAAGCGACCGGTGAGTGGCCCGGACCCGCAACCGAAACCCAGCACCTCGAAGAGCAGGGTGAACACGATGAACTTCTGGTAGACGATGGGCTGCGTCCACCACTGGGCGATGTTGCCCAGGCCGCCCAGGCCGGGAGTCAGGGAGATGACGGCGGCGGGCACGGCGACGTACAGGATGATCTTCAGCAGGTAGATCAGGTACACGGCATACGGTGTGCCGAAGCCGTTCTCGGCCCAGTGCCGGGTCACCACCTGCAGGCGTTCGGCCCGCGGCAGGCTTGGCCAGGTGTCGCGATCGACGTCTGGAAGGTCTGGTGACATGAATCCCATGACGGCTCCAATTCCGAGGTAGCACGCAGTGGGTCCAAATGTATCGGGCCGGGCAATGCCTACTCGGACCGGCGGCGGCCCGATCGGCGGAACTACCGGCCGGCCGGGCAGATCACGGAGCTTCGGAGTGTGGGCCGGGGAAGCGTCGCTGCAGATTCACGATCATCGCTTCGACCGCCCGCCGCTCCTGCTGCTCGAGCCGCAGCAGGTCGCGGAATCCGATGACGTTCTCGATGTCGCCGGCGGCCTGTGAATAGGTGATCGCGGCGCGGCATTTCTCGATCCGGTAGTCGATGCGTCGCAGGTTCAGCCTGAACAGGGCGAGAAAATACTCGCCTTGACGCCGATCCCCCACGAGCGGCTCGGCGGCATATCGGGGGGCGGCCGGCCCGGGCGGTTGCGGCGGCGGTGACGGCACGAAATTCTCTGCATGGTAATTGTTTTCGTCACCGACCCGGCGTTGATGGACGCCCACGTTCCGCGAGAACAGCGCACCGGGCTGGTGCGCGCGCAGGAGAGCCGAGACGTCCACGAAGGAACGATAACGTCCATTATCGTGCCGATACCATGTGTCGCGACGCCGAAGCTCACCACCTCTTTTGTGCGCGCAGCACGAACGTGCTCACGACGTGGACCCGCGCAACACCGTCGGACCCATCCACCGGCAGACCTCGAGCGCCATCTGCACCCTGAACACGGCAACGGGGTCGTCGAAGTCCTGTCCGCAGCGCTTCATCGCCTGGCTGACCCGATACTGGATTGTGTTGCGGTGCAGGGTCATTGCCTCAGCGGTGGCCACATAGCTGCGGTTGCGGACCAGGAATTCGCGCAGCGTCTCGCGCAACCAGCGGTTGCGTTCGTCGTCGGTGTCGAGGGCGCCCAGCGCGTCGGCGACAAACCGTTGCAGCTCTTCTGGGTCGCTGGCCATCAACGCGATCGGCGCGACGTCGCCGTAGCAGACGACCCGTTGGCGGGGATGGTCACCACGGGCAAGCGCCACCGTCTTGGCACGTTCGGCTTGCCGCAACGAGGTCCGAAAGCCGTCCAGTCCGTGCTCGACCCGCCCGCACGCGAGGTTCGCATCGATGCGGGCCGACTCGAACGCCGCACGCAGCCGCACCGGGTCGGCCGGGACGGTTTCCCCGGTGGGCAGCGGCGAAAACCACAGGCGGGCCTCGCGCTCGTCGGTCGGCACCATCAGGTAGCGTCCCGCGGCACCCATTTCACCCGCCATCATCGACCCGGCCTTGTCGAACATCGCCGCCACGTCGTGGGCGGTCACGGTGGCGTCCGCCCACAGCACCGCCGCAAGGTGCGCGCCGTGCAACGGGTACCCCAAGACCATCTCGGCGCGCTGGACGTCGATCGGGGTGCCGGACAGCACGTCGGTCACCCACTGCTGCTGCAGTCCGCTACGGCGGCTCACCCAGCGGTCGTGTTCCTGCTCGTAGGCCACGATCAGCTGGTCACCGACCACATCCACGAAGCGCGAGCAGCGGTTGACCAGCTCGATCACCGCCGGCATCCGCTGGGCGGGTTCCATCAGGGCAGCGAACTGCATCGCCTGCTGTAGGAACTGTGCGTGCCCGATGCGGTGCGCTCGAACCAGAGCCGACAGCGGGGCATCGCGTTGTGCCGCGGCCCGCGCGTAGGCCAGAGCGGCCGCCGGAGCTTCCAGGAACGGTTCGGGCGGATCTCGCTCCAGGTAGTGGATGCCCGCAACCATGTTCTCGGTCAGGCTCCCCCGCCACAACGCCAGCATTCGGCTGTCGTAGTCCAGGCCGGGGATCTCTTTTTTCATCGTGGCGAACAACTCGGTGACGAACTCGTCGCGAATCATCTCCATCTGCCGCGCGATCACCGACAGCTGACCGTGGGATTCGGTGTCCGGATCAGCCATCTCTGGGCCCCTTCCGCAGAACCGTCACCACCACTGTGCCCGCACCGGGCGCACGACGGGAAGGTTTTCGCCGCTCGCAGCTCCGCCCGCTGCGGTGACCAGCGCGCCGCGCTCGTCGGGATGCCGGTGACGTGGCTGCCGGTGCCTCGGGGCGCTCGCTACGATCTAGGAACTCGTCGGCAAAGGAGCCTCAGTGAGCGAAGACGACATCGGCAAATTCGACCCTGGCATGACCCAGCGGATGATCTCGGTCATGCGCCCGATGTTGAAGACGTACTTCCGTAGCGAGGTGCATGGCCTGGATTCGTTCCCCCCCGGTGGCGGCCTGGTGGTGGCGAATCATTCCGGCGGTCAGTTCCCGATGGACGTGCCGATCTTCAGCGTCGATTTCTACGACAAGTTCGGCTACGACCGTCCGGTGTTGACATTGAGCCACGACATCCTGTTCACCGGCCCGACCGGCGACTTCTTCCGCAAGGTCGGCTACATCCGGGCCAACCGGGAGAATGCCGCCAAGGCGTTGCGTTCGGGCGGCGTGGTGGTGGTGTTCCCCGGTGGCGACTACGACGCCTACCGGCCGACGGCTGCCGAGAACGTCATCGACTTCAACGGCCGCAAGGGATACGTCAGCACCGCCATCGAAGCCGGAGTCCCGATCATCCCGATGGTCTCCATCGGGGGCCAGGAGACCCAGCTGTATCTGACCCGTGGCACCTGGCTGGCCCAGCGACTCGGGTTAAAGCGCCTGCTGCGCAGCGACATCCTGCCGCTGTCCATCGGCTTTCCGTTCGGCCTGACCAGTCCGATCCCGCCCAACCTGCCACTACCGTCCAAGATCGTGACGCAGGTGCTGGCACCGATCGACATCACCAAGGAGTTCGGCGAAGACCCCGACATCGAGGCCGTCGACGAGCACGTGCGGTCGGTGATGCAAGCGGGTCTCAACGAGCTCGCCGCCAAGCGTCGATTCCCGATCCTGGGCTGAGCCATGGCATCTCGAATCGAAGAGGTCCTCGGAGTCGTCCGCACCATGACGCGCGCGGGAATGATCGCGCCGATCCGCCCCGACCGCTACGTGAAGATGATTCTTGCCATGCGTCGCGAGGGCATGGGCATGACGACGGGTTTCGCCGGCGCACCGCAGCGCTGTCCGGACCGTCCCGCCCTGATCGACGAGCTGGGCACGCTGACGTGGCGGCAACTGGACGAGCGGATCAACGCGCTGGCCGCGGCCCTGCAGCAGCTGCCGTCGGGCCGGCCCAAGGTCGTCGGCGTCATGTGCCGCAACCATCGCGGGTTCGTCGAAGCGGTCGTGGGCGCCAACCGGATCGGCGCCGACGTGCTGTTGCTCAACACGTCTTTCGCCGGACCGGCACTCGCCGAAGTGGTGAACCGCGAGGGCGTCGACGCGGTGATCTACGACGAGGAGTTCACCGAGACGGTCGACCGCGCGGTGGCCGACCGGCCGGACACCGTCCGCATCCTGGCGTGGACCGACTCCGAGCACGACGTGACTGTCGAGAAACTGATCACAGCGCACATCGGCCAACAACCACGGCGCGACGGCGGCAAGGGCCAGATCATCCTGCTCACCTCGGGCACCACCGGAACACCGAAGGGCGCCAAGCAATCTGGCGGTAATGCCGGAGTAGGCACGCTCAAGGCGATTCTGGACCGCACCCCGTGGCGGGCTGAGGAGACGATCGTGATCGTCGCCCCGATGTTCCACGCATGGGGCTTCTCGCAGTTGATCTTCGCCGCGTCGCTGGCCTGCACGATCGTCACCCGTCGCAAGTTCGACCCGGAAGCGACGCTGGATCTCATCGACCGCCACCAGGCCACCGGCCTGGCGGTGGTGCCGGTGATGTTCGACCGCATCATGGAGCTGCCCGACGAGGTCCGCAACCGGTACAGCGGGCGCTCGTTGCGGTTCGCCGCGGCGTCGGGTTCCCGGATGCGACCCGACGTCGTCATCTCGTTCATGGACCAGTTCGGCGACGTGATCTACAACAACTACAACGCCACCGAGGCCGGCATGATCGCCACCGCGACGCCGGAGGACCTGCGCGCCGCCCCCGACACCGCGGGCAAACCGGCCGGCGGAACCACAATTCGTATCCTGGACAACGACTTTCAGGAATTGCCCACCGGCGAGACCGGCACCATCTATGTACACAACGACACCCAGTTCGACGGGTACACATCCGGCAAGACCAAAGATTTCCACGCCGGGTTCATGTCGTCGGGCGACGTCGGTTACCTCGACGAGAACGGCCGGCTGTTCGTCGTCGGCCGTGACGACGAGATGATCGTCTCGGGTGGCGAGAACATCTATCCCATCGAGGTGGAGAAGACGCTGGCCACCCATCCCGAGGTGGCCGAAGCATCGGTGATCGGCGTGGACGACGAAAAGTACGGCCAGCGGTTGGCGGCCTTCGTGGTCCTGGAGCCGGGCGCCAACGCCGACGTCGAAACCCTCAAACAGCACGTGCGGGACAACCTGGCCAACTACAAGGTGCCCCGCGAGATCACCGTGCTCGACGAACTGCCACGCGGCAGCACCGGCAAGATCCTGCGCAACGAACTCAAGGAGAAAGCGAGCGGCTCGTGAACCTCCGTCCGTTGCTGACCCAACTGCGCCGCCCGCGGCCGCTGACCCGCGGCGCGGTCGAATTCGTCAACGCCGCCAACGGTTTACGGCCGATCACCCGCAACCCCTGGGCCGCCCCGACGGTGTTCTGGTTCGGCTGGCCGACCTCGGAGGTGCCGGCGCTGTACGGCGCAGTGTCGGCATTGGACGCGGTGCGTCGCGGCCGTCGCGGTGATTTCGCCGGACCGAAAGGGAAGCTGGCGTTGGCGCTGACGGCCGCGTCCTGGGTGATGCTGGGCGTGATCGGCTACCGCGGCGTCAAGACTCCCGGACCGGTGCTGGAGTCCGCGCTGACCGAAGAACTCGGAGCCGATTACGCCGACGAACTTCGCGACCTGCCCACCGAGATCGCCGAGCGATCCGGCCGCCGCAATCCGCCGCTTCGGTCCACCGGTGCCCGGCGACGCTATGTGGACAAAGAGAACATCGTGCGTTACGGGCCGCACGGGCGGGCCAACCTGGCCGACATCTGGCGTCGCCGCGACCTGCCCAAGGACGGCAAGGCCCCGGTGCTGCTACAGGTGCCCGGCGGCGCCTGGATGATCGGGTGGCGCCGTCCGCAGGCGTATCCCTTGATGGGACACCTGGTTTCGCGCGGCTGGGTGTGTGTGTCGATGAACTACCGCGTCTCGCCGTTGCACACCTGGCCGGACCACATCGTCGACGTCAAGCGGGCGCTGACGTGGGTGAAGGAGAACATCGCCGACTACGGTGGCGACCCCAATTTCGTTGCGATCAGCGGTGGTTCGGCCGGCGGGCATCTGTCGGCGCTGGCCGCCCTGACGCCCAACGATCCGAAGTTCCAGCCCGGGTTCGAAGACGCAGACACCTCCGTGGTGGCGGCGGTCCCGTTCTACGGCCGTTACGACTGGTTCTCCATCGACGAGCCGGGACGGGGCGAATTCCTGGAAGTGCTGGCGCGACTGGTCGTCAAGAAGAAACTCAGCACGCACCGGCAGATCTACGTCGACGCGTCCCCGATCACCTACGTGGGTCCGGACGCGCCGCCGTTCTTCGTGTTGCACGGAACCGACGACTCGCTGATCCCGGTGGAAGAGGCCCGCGAGTTCGTCGAGGAGTTGCGTGCGGTGTCCAAGTCGCCGGTCGCCTACGCGGAGTTACCCAACGCACAACACGCCTTCGACATCTTCGAGTCCCCGCGGGCGAACAAGTCCGCCGAGGCGGTCGCCCGGTTCCTGTCCTGGGTGTACGTGACGAAGAACTCGGCGAAGGATTAGCTGGGCAGCTACAGGCCCGCGGCCCGCTCCAGTTCGGCCAGCGCCGGTTCGATGGCGTCGGCCATCTCGTCGATGTCGTTGGCCACCTCCGGCGTCGTGACGAACCCGAAGTCCAGGCAGTCCTGGTAGGAGAAGCAGGTGATGTTGAGCGCGACGTCCATCACCGGAGGCCCGAGCGGGACCAGCGAGTCGAGCTTGGCGCCGGCCATGTAGAGCGGGATCGGCGGACCGGGCACGTTCGACACGACCAGGTTGATCGGCGCCAGATTGCGCGACAGGCCCGAAGCCGTGTACGTGCGCGCGGCCAACTGCAGCAGGCCCGGCGGCGTGGTCTCGGTCAGCCCCATGATCTGGTGCGCGGACAGCGCTTTGGCCATTTCCTTGGCGCTGCGGGTGCTTTCGTGGATCGCCAGGAGCCGCTCACCCGGGTCGTCGATGTCGGTGGCCAGCGACGCCGTCATCGAGCTGATCTGGTTGCCGACGTCGGACTTGTTCTCCTCGGTGCGGGTGGACACCGGGATCTGGGCGATCAACGGTTTGTAGGGCAGCTCGTCACGCTTCTGCAGGTATTCCCGCGCCGCCCCGGCCACCAGCGCGAGCACGACGTCGTTCAGCTTGACGCCGAACGCATCCTTGACCTTCTTGGCCCGCTCCAGCTCGACGCGGCAGCCGGTGATACGCCGATGCGGTGACACCGCCGCGTTGAACCTGGTCTTGGGCGCGTCAAAATAGCGGGGCGGTCGGGTGCTGACACCGAGCGCGGCGATCTGCTGACGCACCGTCTGCTCCACCAACCGGGCGATGCGGAACGGGGTCATGACGCCGACGTTGACCAGGGCGCCGAGCGCGCGGCGCTCCAGACCGGGGATGGTGAACCCGACGAAGCCGACCGTCTCCTTCTGCGGCGGGCGCGGTTCCGGCGAGACGTCCAACAGGATCTCGCCGAGCCCGGCTCCCGAGACCCCGTCGACGATGGCGTGATGCATCTTGGTCAACGTCGCGATGCGGCCGCCCTCGACGCCTTCGATGACCCACAGTTCCCACAGCGGCCGGGAGCGGTCCAGCTTGTAGGACATCAGCCGGCCGACAAGCTCCTCGACCTCGCGCCGCCCGCCGGGCGCCGGGACACCGATACGGCGGACATGGAAGTCGATGTCGAGTTCCTCGTCCTCGACGAACCACGGCCGGTCCAGACCCAGCGGTGCACCCTCGACCCGCCAGCGCAGCTGCGGGATCTCCGGCAATCGCTCGATGAGCAGTTCCCGCAGACGCTGGAAACTGTAGTCAGGCGCTTTTCTTGGGTCGCAGATCGCCAGCGCACCGACGTGCATGTGCCAGCCGGCGGTCTCTGCCGACCAGAACGCCGCGTCAACACTCGAGAGCCGTTTCATCCAACGACCGTAGCCCGCAGCCACCCGCCGAAGCCAGCAACCTCGGCAAATCTCACAGCGCGTCGGACTTTATCTCTCGCGTGAGTCCGTGGGCTTCCGGTGTCAGTCCGAGGGCTTCCGGTGTCACGCACCGAAGGCGTGGAGCACGCCGATACCCGCGAGGGGCCCCAAAATGTACGGCAAAGCACCGGTTTTCTGGCATTTTGGGGACGCTCGCGCGACGCGAACCGTCGGTCAGGCGTCCTCGAGCAGGTCCGGCGTCACCGCCGCCTCGGTGTCGGGGATGCCGTCCACTTTCGCCTTGCGGTCAGCCATCGACAGCAGCCGCCGAATACGGCCCGCCACAGCATCTTTGGTCATCGGCGGGTCGGCCAGCCGGCCGAGTTCCTCCAGCGAGGCCTGCCGGTGCTCGACACGCAGCCGCCCGGCAGTGGCCAGGTGGTCGGGAACGGTGTCGCCCAGGATCTCCAGGGCGCGTTCCACCCGGGCGGCCGCCGCCACCGCCGCACGCGCCGAACGGCGCAGGTTGGCGTCGTCGAAGTTGGCCAGCCGGTTGGCCGTGGCCCGGACCTCGCGGCGCAGCCGGCGTTCCTCCCAGACCAGCCGCGTGTCCTGAGCCCCCATCCGGGTCAACAGCGCGCCGATCGCTTCGCCGTCGCGGACCACCACCCGGTCGGCGCCGCGCACCTCCCGCGCCTTGGCGCTGACCCCTAGCCGGCGCGCCGCACCGACCAGCGCCAGCGCCGCCTCCGGCCCCGGGCAGCTGACCTCCAGCGCCGAGGACCGACCCGGCTCGGTCAGCGACCCGTGCGCCAAGAACGCTCCCCGCCAAGCTGCTTCGGCGTCGGCGACGCTGCCGCCGACCACCTGCGCCGGCAGCCCGCGTACCGGACGCCCGCGCATGTCCAGCAGACCGGTCTGGCGCGCCAACGCCTCGCCGTCACTGGCGACCCGCAGCACGTATCGGGTGTTCTTGCGAATCCCGCTGGCCGACAACACATGCACGACGGCGTTGTAGCCGTAGAGGTCGAAGATGTCCTTGCGCAGCCGGCGCGCGATGCTGCCCAGGTCGACCTCGGCTTCGACGACCACACGCCCGGCCACGATGTGCAACCCGCCCGCGAACCGCAGCAGCGACGTGACTTCGGCACGGCGCGCGCTGACCGACTTGACCACCAGACGGCTCAGCTCGTCCTTGACTTCGGTCGTCATCGCCACGCGTCGTCACCCCTTGGTTCGTTCCCGACGGTCACCGTCAATCGGCAGCTCTGTCGTGGCCGCCACTCCGAGCCCCGTGGGGTCCTCGAGACGAGCCTTGCCGCGCACCCGCACCCCGTCCAGGACTGCCGCCAGCTTGCCCGGGTCATGTAAAGGTGTACCAGGTCTGGCGACGTCGACGAAGTGGACCTCCGCCTGTAGCAGCGTCGCGGTGCGGCGCAGTTGGTCGCGCTCCCGATCGCTCGGCACCCGTTCGGCATCGATGATGATGTCGTCCACGGTGAACTCCGGGGCGTGCTGGACGAGCACATGAAGATGGCGTTCCACCGAGAACCCGGCGGTCTCCCCCGGTTCGGCCACCAGATTGAGCACCAGGGCCTTGCGGGCGGCGGTGGCCCGCAACGCCTCCCGCAGACCGGGGACCAGCACGTGCGGGATCACGCTGGTGAACCAGGAACCGGGTCCCAGGACCACCTGCTCGGCGGCCATGATGGCGTCGACGGCCTGCCGGGTGGCCGGCGGATCTGCGGGCAGCAACCGCACCCGGCGCACCTTGCCCGGGGTCGTCGCGATCGCCACCTGGCCGCGGATCGACCGGAACATGCGCGGGTCGGACTCCAGGCCGGACACGTCGGCCTCGATCTGCAGCGCGATCGGGCACATCGGCAGCACCCGGCCCTTGACGCCGAGGATGTGTCCGATCTCGTCGAGCGCCGCCACCGGATCGGCCAGCACCTCGGACAGCCCGGCCAGCAGCAGATTGCCGATCGGATGCCCGGCCAGCGCGCCGCTGCCGCCGAAGCGGTGCTGCATGATGGTCGCCCACAGCCGTCCGTGCGGACTGTCGGAAGCCAACGCCGCCAACGCCATTCGCAGATCACCCGGCGGCACCACGTCCAGCTCGCTGCGCAGGCGGCCCGACGAGCCGCCGTCGTCGGCGACGGTCACGATGGCGGTGACGTACGGGGTCAGCCGGCGGGCCGCCGACAAGGTCGCATACAAGCCGTGCCCGCCGCCCAGCGCGACGATGCTCTGCGCTATCGGGGCGCTCACTCGCGGCCCAGATCCCGGTGCAGCACCCGCACCGCCAGCTGTGGATCCGACCGCAGCAATCCCATCAGCGCCTCGGCGATCGCCACGCTGCGGTGCTTGCCGCCCGTGCAACCGACCGCGACCGTCATGTAGCGCTTACCCTCCCGCCGATAGCCGCCGACCACCAGCGACAGCAACTGATGGTAGGTCCGCAGGAACTCCGCCGCGCCGGGTTGGCGCAAGACGTAGTCGCGGACCGCCTCGTGCTGGCCGGTCAGCGGGCGCAGTTCGTCCACCCAGTGCGGGTTCGGCAGGAACCTGACATCCATCACCATGTCGGCGTCCATCGGCAGCCCGTATTTGAATCCGAAGGATTCCACGGTGACGCTGGTGGTCGCGGCCGTGGTGTTGCCGAACGCGCGCTCGATGCTTTCCCGCAGACCTCGCACCGACAGCGTCGAGGTGTCGATGATCAGGTCCGCGTTGGCGCGCACCGGAGCCAGCATCCTGCGTTCGGCGGCGATCCCTTCGGCCAGGGTCTGCTCCCCCTGCAGCGGATGACTGCGCCGGTTGTTCTCGTAGCGGCGGACCAACATGTCGTCGGAGGCCTCCATGAACACCACCCGCGGAGTGATGTTGCGGGTCGCCAGTTCGTTACGCACCTCGTCGAGGTCGCCGGTGAAGCCGCGGGACCGCACGTCCATCACCACCGCGAGTTGGGTGATGCGGGATCCGGCGGCCAGCCCGAAATCGACCATCCGGGTGATCAATTGGGGCGGCAGGTTGTCGGCCACGTACCAGCCGAGGTCCTCCAGCACCTTGGCCGCGGTGCCCCGCCCGGCGCCCGAGAGCCCGGTCACCAGCACGACGTCGATGCCGGCCGGCGCGTCGTCAGTGGTCAATTCGGGGGCCCCTCCTCGTCCGATCGGGATTCCGGCTGCGGTGCCGGCGGTGTCGGCGCCAGAGCTTCCAGGACCGCCGTGGCGGTCGCCACGCCGATACCGGGAACGGCGGTGATCTGGTCGACGGTGGCTTCTTTGAGGCGGGCCAGCGACCCGAAGTGGGTGACCAGCGCCTTGCGACGGTGCTCGCCGAGGCCGGGCACGGAGTCCAGTGCCGAGGCCGTCATCCGCTTGGATCGTTTGCTGCGATGGTAGGCGACGGCGAACCGGTGGGCTTCGTCGCGCACCCGCTGCAACAGGTAGAGGCCCTCGCTGTTGCGCGGCATGATGATCGGGTCCGGCTCCGCGGGCACCCAGATCTCTTCGAGCCGTTTGGCCAGCCCGATGACGGCGACGTCGGTGATGCCGAGTTCGTCGAGCACGGCTTTGGCGGCGTTGACCTGCGGGGCGCCGCCGTCGACGACGTAGAGGTTGGGCGGGTAGGCGAAGCGCCGCGACTTGCCCTCCGGGGACAGCAGATTCGGGTCCTTCTGCTCGCTGAGGTGCCGCCAGAACCGTCGCCGGGTGACCTCGGCGACGGACGCCACGTCGTCCGAGCGGCCCTCCCCCGCCGCTTCCCGGATCCCGAAGTGCCGGTAGTCCGATTTGCGGGGCAGGCCGTCCTCGAAGACCACCAGCGAGCCGACGACGTCGGTGCCCTGCACGTGGCTGATGTCGACGCATTCGATGCGCAGCGGGGCTTCGGCCAAGCCGAGGGCTTCCTGAATGTTCTGCAACGCAGCGGATCTGGCGGTGAAGTCGCCGGCCCGCTTCAACTTGTGTTGCTGCAGCGCATCTTTGGCGTTGCGGTGCACGGTTTCGGCCAGCGCCTTCTTGTCGCCGCGGCGCGGCACCCGCAACGAGACCTTGGCGCCGCGTAAGCCCGACAACCAGTCGGTCAGTTGGTCGTGGTTGGACGGCAGACAAGGCACCAGCACGTCGCGGGGCACCGGGTTGACGGATTCGTCTGCGGCACCACCTAATTCGGCCTGTTCGCCGTAGAACTGCGTCAGGAACTGCTCGACCAACTGCTCGGCGCCGGTGTCGCCGGGATCGGCCGACTTCTCCACGATCCAACCCCGCTGACCACGAACCCGCCCGCCGCGAACGTGGAACACCTGCACCGCCGCTTCCAGTTCGTCCTCGGCGAAGGCCACCACGTCGGCGTCGGTGCCGTCGCCGAACACCACCGCCTGCTTCTCCATGGCCCGCTTGAGGGCGCCCAGGTCGTCCCGGAGCCGGGCGGCGCGCTCGAAGTCCAACTCGTCAGAAGCCGCGTGCATCTGCTGTTCGAGTTCGCGGGCGTAGCGGTCGGTCTTGCCGGACAGGAAATCGCAGAAGTCCATCACGATCTGGCGGTGCTGCTCCGCGCTGACCCGGCCGATGCAGGGCGCCGAGCATTTGTCGATGTACCCGAGCAGGCACGGCCGGTCGATCTGGCTGTGTCGCTTGAAAACTCCGGCCGAGCAGGTTCGGGCCGGAAACACCCGGGTGAGCAGGTCCAGCGTTTCCCGGATCGCCCACGCGTGTGAGTACGGCCCGAAATAGCGCACACCCTTGCGCCGCGGGCCGCGGTAGACCATCAGACGCGGGAACTCCTCGTTGAGGGTGACGGCCAGCACCGGGTAGGACTTGTCGTCGCGGTAGCGGACGTTGAAGCGGGGATCGAACTCCTTGATCCAGTTGTATTCCAGCTGCAGCGCCTCGACCTCGGTGTTGACCACCGTCCACTCGACCTTGGCGGCGGTGGTCACCATCTGCCGGGTGCGCGGGTGCAGGCCGGCGACGTCGGCGAAGTACGAGGTAAGGCGGCTGCGCAGGCTCTTGGCCTTGCCGACGTAGATGACCCGGCCGTGCGTATCCCGGAACCGGTACACGCCGGGCTCGACCGGGATGGACCCGGGCGGGGGGCGATAGGTGGCGGGATCTGGCACCCATCCAGGCTAATAGGCGGGTCACCCGTGCTCGGCCGGGGCGTTCGGGCGGTTCGGCGCGTCAGTCCGGCGAGCGGACCAGGTCGGGACGGTATCGGGCCAGCAGCGCGCGGACGGCGTCCATCGAAGCGACTGCGCGCTCCTTGTCCACCGCCTGAATTGCCGTCACGGGAATGTACTCGTCGTCCGGAAGGTCGATGCGCGCCCACCGACTGCCGAGGGGAAACGACACGTCGACGACGTCGGACCACGGAACCAGCTTGTCGCCCAGCACATTACGAACCGAAAGGCCGGCAGCTCCCACACGTAGCCGGGGCCGTGTCAGCAACAACACCGCGCCCGCGAGCACCGTCCCGAGCAGCGCCATCGCCACCTGGTCGGCTGTCTGGAAGACCACCCCGCTGGTTCCCCGCTTCAGCATCAGACCGCCGCCGATGTGGGTCACCAGGATGACGAGCGCCGCGCCGTAGGCGAACAACGGCGTCAATCGGGGACGGCACACCAGTTCCCACTCGCCCGGTTCGGGTTTGGCCATCATGATCGGGCGCGCAAGTCGCGCAGGGTCAGTGCGGTGCTCAGCGCGGCCGCGGCGGCCTGGGCACCTTTGTCTTCGACGGACGAGGGAAGCCCGGCGCGATCCAGCGCCTGCGCTTCGGTGTTGGTGGTCAGCACCCCGTTGGCCACCGGGGTGGCGGCGTCCAGCGAGACCCGGGTCAGCCCCTGGGTGACGGCGTCGCAGACATAGTCGAAGTGCGGTGTCTGACCGCGTATCACGACGCCCAGTGCGACGACGGCATCGTGATTGCGGGCCAGTTCCTGTGCCACGACGGGGATTTCGATCGCACCGAGCACGCGTACCACCGTCGGGTCGTCGACGCCGGACTCGGTTGCGACCTTGCGCGCGCCGGCCAGCAGCGCGTCGCAAATGGTGCCGTGCCAGGTGCTGGCGACGATGCCCAACCGCACACCGGACGCATCCAGCACCGGAATGTCCGGGATGCCGGCCCCACCACTCATTTTGCGCCGCTCCTCAGCATCGCTGCGTCCCCCGCAAGTGGGCGGCGCACCCACTGCATAGGCGCCGGCGCGTCACAGCGCACCGCCGAATTCACCTGGCAGATGGACGGATTCGTGGAAATCGTCCAGACCCGCCAAGTCGTGGCCCATCTTGTCACGCTTGGTCATCAGGTAGCGGATGTTTTCGGCGTTCGCCCGTACCGGCAGCGCCACCCGCTCGATGATGTGCAGCCCGTAGCCGTCCAGACCGACCCGCTTGGCCGGGTTGTTGGTCAGCAGCCGCATCGAGCGCACACCCAGGTCGACCAGGATCTGCGCGCCGATCCCGTAATCGCGTGCGTCAGCGGGCAATCCGAGCTTGAGGTTGGCGTCCACGGTGTCTTCGCCGGCGTCCTGCAGCTGGTAGGCCTGCAGTTTGTGCATCAGGCCGATGCCGCGGCCCTCGTGGCCACGCATGTAGAGCACCACGCCGCGGCCCTCACGGGCCACCATCGCCATCGCCGCGTCCAGCTGCGGCCCGCAGTCACAACGGCGGGACCCGAACACGTCGCCGGTCAGGCACTCCGAGTGCACGCGCACCAGCACGTCGTCACCGTCACCGGTGGGTCCGGCGATGTCACCGCGCACCAGCGCGACGTGCTCGACGTCCTCGTAGATGCTGGCGTAGCCGATGGCCCGGAACTGACCGTGCCGCGTCGGGATCCGGGCTTCGGCGATCCGCTCAATGTGCTTCTCATGCTTGCGCCGCCACTCGATGAGGTCGGCGATGGTGATCAGCGCCAGGCCGTGTTCGTCGGCGAAGACCCGCAGTTCGTCGGTCTGGGCCATCGAGCCCTCGTCCTTCTGACTGACGATCTCGCAGATGGCGCCTGCGGGCTGCAGACCGGCCATCCGGGCCAAATCCACCGCCGCCTCGGTGTGGCCGGGACGGCGCAACACGCCACCGTCCTTGGCGCGCAACGGAACCACGTGCCCCGGGCGGGTGAAATCCTGGGCGATGCTGGCCGGGTCGGCCAGCAGCCGCATCGTGGTGGCCCGATCCGATGCCGAAATGCCGGTTCCCACACCGATTCTCGCATCCACGGTAACGGTGTAGGCGGTGCCGTGCTTGTCCTGGTTCACCGCGTACATCGGCAGCAGACCCAGCCGGTCGCAGACCTCGCCGTCCAACGGCACGCACAGGTAGCCGGAGGTGTAGCGGACCATGAACGCCACCAGCTCGGGGGTGGCCTTCTCCGCCGCGAAAATCAGGTCGCCCTCGTTCTCGCGGTCCTCGTCATCGATGACGACGACGGCCTTGCCCGCCGCAATGTCGGCAACCGCCCGTTCGACGGAGTCCAACCTCGTCATCGTTGTCACCTTGCTGATAGGAGCGTTCGCCTGCACTCAGTATGAACCACCGGCGGGTCCCCGTTATTCGCGACGGCAGTTGAGCCGCGTCACTTCGCGATGAGCCGCTCGACGTATTTGGCGATGACGTCGACCTCGAGGTTCACCTGGGTTCCGACCGGGGCGGACCCCAACGTCGTCAGCTCTCGGGTGGTGGGAATCAGCGACACCTCGAACCAGTCGCGGGGTTGCGCACCGAGGCCCGACACGGTCAGCGAGATCCCGTCCACGGTGATCGAGCCCTTCTCCACGACATACCGGGCCACCGTCGCCGGCATCTCCACCCGCACCACTTCCCAGTGCTCAGAGGGCGTGCGGCCGACGATCACCCCGGTGCCGTCCACGTGTCCCTGCACGATGTGCCCGCCCAGCCTGCTGTTGACCGCGGCCGCGCGTTCCAGGTTCACCCGGCTGCCGGGCTGCAGCTCGCCCAGATTCGAACGGTTCAGCGTCTCGGCCATCACGTCGGCGCTGAACTGCCCGTCGGGCAGTACCTCGACCACCGTCAGGCACACCCCGTTGACGGCGATCGAGTCGCCGTGCCCGGCGTCGGAGGTGACAACCGGGCCGCGAATGGTCAGTCGCGCGGCGTCGGCCAGGACATCCCGGCCGGTCACCTCCCCGAGTTCCTCGACAATTCCGGTGAACATCGCACCAGGTTAATGACTGTGAGCCGGCACCCGCACCCGCCTGGCTCCCCGGGCAGCCGATCGTCACCCTCTACGATGCACGTTATGCAAACCCCCCGACGACTGTTAGCCGTCCTCGCCGTCCTGAGCGTCGCCGTCACGCTCGTCTCGGGGTGCACGATCAGCAAGAAACCCAAGGGCGGTCCCCTTCCCGACGCGAAAACACTGGTCAACCAGTCCGTCGAAGTCACCAAAGGCGTCAAGAGCGCGCACCTGGTCCTGACGGTGAACGGCAAAATCGCCGAACTCCCCCTCAAGACGCTCAGCGGCGATCTCACCACCACACCCACGACGGCCGGTAAGGGCAACGCGCGGATCATCGTCTTCGGCAACGAGGTCGAGGCCGATTTCGTGATCCTGGACGGCGAGCTGTACACCACCGCCTTGTCGCCGGGTCAATGGACCAACTTCGGCAAGATCGACGACCTCCTGCATTACGACCCGTCGGCGATTCTGAGCCCGGATACCGGCGTCGCCAACCTGCTGGCGAACCTCAGCGACCCCAAGGCCGAGGGCCGCGACTCGATCAACGGGCAGACCGCGGTCCGCATCAGCGGCAAGGTGAGCCCCGAGGCCGTGAACAAGCTCGCACCGCTGAACGCGAAAGAACCGATCCCGACGACAGTCTGGATTCAGGAGGCCGGTGAGCACCATCTGGCGCAGGTACTGCTCGACAAGGGCTCGGGCAACTCGGTCCAGATGACCCTGTCGAACTGGAACCAGACCGTCCAGGTCACGAAGCCGGGGAGCTGACCCGATGATGCAAATGCGTACGGGACGACGAGTAGCGATCAGCGCGGGCAGTCTCGCAGTTCTGCTGGGTGCCCTCGACACCTACGTCGTGGTGACGATCATGCGCGACATCATGAACAGCGTCGGCATCCCGGTGAACCAGCTGCAACGGATCACCTGGATCGTCACGCTCTATTTGCTGGGCTACATCGCCGCCATGCCGCTGTTGGGCCGGGCTTCGGACCGGTTCGGACGCAAGTTCGTCCTGCAATCCAGCCTGGCCCTGTTCATCGTGGGTTCGGTGGTGACCGCGCTGTCGGTGAAGCTCGGCAACTGGAATCCGGAGTTCGGCGACTACATGGTCAATCCCGATCCGAACCGCGCGTTCCACATCCTCATCGCCGGCCGCACCATTCAGGGCGTCGCCAGCGGCGCCTTGCTGCCGGTCACGTTGGCGCTGGGCGCCGACTTGTGGGCAGAGCGGAACCGGGCCGGGGTGCTCGGCGGTATCGGTGCCGCGCAGGAACTCGGCAGCGTGCTGGGTCCGCTGTACGGGATCTTCATCGTGTGGTTGTTCCATGACTGGCGCGACGTGTTCTGGGTCAACGTGCCGCTGACCCTGATCGCCATGCTGATGATCCATTTCAGCCTGCCGTCGCACGATCGCGATGCGAAACCCGAACGCATCGACGTGGTGGGTGGTCTGCTGCTTGCCCTGTCGCTCGGGCTTGCGGTGATCGGCCTGTACAACCCCACTCCCGACGGCAAGCAGGTGTTGCCCAGCTACGGATTACCGCTGGTGATCGGCGCGGTGGTGGCCGCGGCGTTGTTCTTCGTGTGGGAGCGCTTCGCGCGCACCCGGCTCATCGAGCCTGCCGGGGTGCACTTCCGGCCGTTCCTGTCCGCGCTGGGTTCGTCGGTCTGCGCCGGCGCGGCGCTGATGGTGACGCTGGTCAACGTGGAGCTGTTCGGCCAGGGCGTGCTGGGGAAGACCCAGAACGAAGCCGCGGCGATGCTGTTGTGGTTCCTGATCGCCCTGCCGGTCGGGGCGCTGCTCGGCGGGTGGGTTGCCACCAGGGTCGGTGACCGCATTGTCGTGTTCGTCGGGTTGCTGATCGCCGGTGGCGGCTATTGGCTGATCTCGTATTGGCGAGCCGACCTGGCGACGCGTCACCACGACATTCTGGGACTGGTCAGTGTGCCGTCGGTGCACAGCGACCTGCTGGTGGCCGGGTTCGGGTTGGGCCTGGTGATCGGGCCGCTGTCCTCGGCCGCGCTGCGGGTGGTGCCGGCGGCTCAGCACGGCATCGCCTCGGCGGCGGTGGTGGTGGCCCGGATGACGGGCATGTTGATCGGGGTGGCCGCGCTCAGCGCGTGGGGTCTCTACCGGTTCAACCAGATCCTGGCCGGCCTGCCGCGCGAAGCCGGGTCCTACCTGCAGGCGTTCGCGCTGATGTACGGCGACATCTTCAAGGTCACCGTGGTGATCTGTGTGGTCGGGGCGTTGTTGGGGTTGCTGATCAGCGGCCGCCAGGAGCAGGCCGAGGAGCCGCCGGCCGCGCCCGAGCGCAAGACACTCGAACCCGAAGAAGCCCCGGCGGCTACCGAGCTACCAGGCTGAGCAGCAGATCGGGCCCTACCTGCTCGACGCTGTCGAACTGCCAGCGCAGCGCCTGGGCCATGCTGGACACTCCCACGTCGTCGACCGCGGTCACCGGGCCGCCGAGCAGGATCGGCGCCACGTAGGCCAGGATGCGGTTGATCGCGCCGGCCCGCAGGAACGCCCCGGCCAGGGTGGGACCGCCTTCGAGCAGCACGTCGGTGCGGTCGGTCAGTGCCCGTAGCACCTCGACGGGCTCGCGGGTGCGGATCACCATGGTGCGGGAGTCGTCGTTGAGCACCTTGGCTTCCGGCGGTATCTCGCGTCGTCCCACCACCACGCGCAGCGGCTGCTGCGGGGCCAGCGAGCCGTCGGGCAGCCGCGCGGTCAGCGCCGGGTCGTCGGCGAGGACGGTGCCGGTGCCGACCACGATCGCGTCGGCGATCGCGCGGCGACGATGCAGGTCCGCGCGGGCGGCCTCGCTGGAGATCCATTGACTGGACCCGTCCGCTGCGGCGCTGCGGCCGTCGATACTGGTGGCGTACTTCCACGTCACGTGGGGCAGCCCGGTGCGCTGCTTGAACAGCCATTCCCGCAACGGGCCGGCCGCGACCGCGTCGGCCAGGACGCCGGAGCGCACCTGCAGCCCGGCCGCCGTCAGCCGCCCGGCGCCGCCGCCCGCGATGCCGTTCGGGTCGTCGACGGCGTAGATCACCGTGCTGACCCGCGCCTCGATCAGCGCGTTGACGCACGGCGGTGTTTTGCCGTAGTGGTTGCACGGCTCCATCGTGATCACCGCGATGCCGCCGGCGGCCAGACCGCCGGCCCGGCGCAGCGCCATGATCTCGGCGTGGTCGCCGCCGGCCGGCTGGGTGGCGCCGACCCCGACGACGCGGCCTTCCTGGTCGACGATGACGGCTCCGACCGGCGGGTTCGGATACGTCGTGCCCTTGACCTGGTAGGAGTGCTCGATGGCCAGCCGCATGGCCTCGTCGATGCTTTTGACCTGCTCGGGGAGGTTCGGGCCGGTCATCGGCCGCTCAGATGAGGTGACTTGGCCGCGGCCTGCCGGCGCAGCTTTTCGACCGCTTCGGCCGGGTCCTCGGCGCCGTACACCGACGATCCGGCGACGAAACAGTCCACGCCGGCTTCGGCGGCCTCCTCGATGGTGTCTTCGTTGATGCCGCCGTCGATCTCGACCAGGATCGTCAACTCCCCGGCGTCGATCAGTTTGCGGACCATGCGTACCTTGCTCAGCACCTCGGGGATGAAGCTCTGCCCGCCGAAGCCGGGTTCGACGGACATGATCAGCAGGGTGTCGAAGTGCGGCAGGATGTCCAGGTAGGGCTCGAGCGCGGTCTTGGGTTTGACGCTGATGCCGGCCTTGGCTCCCGCGGCCCGGATGTCGCGGGCCACGCCGATGGGGTTGTCGGTGGCCTCGGCGTGGAAGGTGACGTTGTAGGCGCCGGCCTCGGCGTACGGCGGGGCCCACTTGTCCGGGTTGTCGATCATCAGATGGCAATCCATCGGGATCTCGGTGGCGGCCAGCAGGCTTTCCACCACCGGCAGGCCGATCGTGAGGTTCGGCACGAAATGGTTGTCCATCACGTCGACGTGCAGCCAGTCGGCGCCGTCCACGGCGGCGGCTTCCTTGGCGAGTCGGGCGAAGTCGGCGGCCAGGATCGACGGCGCGATCAGCGGCCCCCCCGTAGCAGGCATGAGCGACACCTTACTGGCGGCGCAGAGCAGCCGCGAACATCGCGTCGGTGCCGTGTCGGTGTGGCCACAGCTGCACGTAGGGCCCCTCGCCCAACTCGACGGGCTCGAACAACGCTCGGGTATCCATGGCTTGCACCGGGTGGCGGCGCAGCGCGTCGGCGACCACGCCGACCGTCTCGGCCAGGTGCGGGGAGCAGGTGGCATACAGCACCACGCCACCGCGCCGGGTCAGCGCGATCGCGGCGGCCAGCAGCTCCCGTTGCAGCCGGGCCAGCGCCGGAACGTCGGACGGCTGTCGCCGCCAGCGGGCCTCCGGCCGTCGGCGCAAGGCGCCGAGTCCGGTGCAGGGCACGTCGACCAGCACCCGGTCGAAGCCCGGTTGCAGGCCGGATTCGCGCCCGTCGGCCCGCACCACCTCCACCGGCAACCCGTGGGTGTTCTCCGCCACCAGGTCCGCCCGGTGCGGGGCGGGCTCCACCGCCGTCACCGTGACCCCCGTCTGCGCGCCCAGTGCGGCCAGCAGTGCGGTCTTGCCACCGGGTCCGGCGCACAGATCCAGCCAGCGGCCGGCGTCGTCGTCGACCGGCGCCAGGGTCAGCGCCCGCGCCACCAACTGGCTGCCCTCGTCCTGAACCAGGGCCTGACCGTCGCGGACCGACGGCAGCGCCGCGGGGTCCCCGCCCGGCAGATACACCGCGTACGGCGAAAACCGGCCGACCGTGCCGTTGACCTGTGCGGCGAGTTCGTCGGCGGTCAGCACCCCGGGGCGGGCGGCCAGATGGACCAGCGGACGTTCGTCGTCGGCGGCCAGTACCGCCTCGAGTTCACCGGCGTCGGCGCCCAGCGCGTCGGTGAAGGCCTGGGCGATCCAGCGCGGGTGCGCGTGCACGAACGCGGCCCGGCCCACCGGGTCGTTGCGCGGGGCCAGTTCGTCGACCCAGGACTTCTCGTCGCGGTCAGCGATCTTACGTAGCACCGCGTTGACGAAACCTGCTCGCGCCGAGTCGAATTCGATTCCGGCTTGTTCGACGGTGGTGGATACCGCGGCGTGCGCGTCGACCCGGGTGCGCAGCAGTTGATAGCTGCCCAATCGGAGCAATTCCAGCAGCACCGAGTTGATCGTGTCGGGGGGCCGGCCGGCGGCGGCGGCGATGACGGCGTCGAGCAGTCCCCGGGTCCGGCAGGTGCCGTAGGTCAGTTCGGTGGCGAAGGCGGCGTCGCGGCCGGTGATACCGCGTTCGCGTAACAGGGCGGGCAACACCAGGTTCGCGTAGGCGTTGCGTTCGCTGACCGCCCGCAGCGCGTCGAAAGCGGCTTGTCGCGCCGGGTCCAGGGGTTTGCGCCGGGGTCTGGGCGGCCGGCGCGAAGACGGTTGCGGCCGTTGGGGATTGCGGTCCGGTCGCTTCCGGTGCGGTTTGTCCTGGGCCGGGCTCATGAGGCCGTGACCGTGTCGTCGAGCCGCGCGCCACGCGCCCACGCCGCCGCATCCATCGGTTTCTTGCCCGGCGGCTGAATCTGGTTCAGCCGCACCGGTTCCGATGCCGTCCCGATCCAGACGGCCTTGCGGTCGACGTGAATCTTCCCGGGCTGCAGCAACTTCGGGGCTGTCGCCGGGTCGAGCTGCACCGGACCGAGTTTCACCCGCAGGTCGCCGATCAGGGTCCAGGCACCGGGATGTGGCGTCACCGCGCGGATGCGCCGTTCGATCACCGGCGCCGGCAGATCCCAGCGGACCCGGGCTTGTTCTACGCTGATCTTCGGCGCCAGGCTGACCCCGTCGGCCGGCTGCGGTTGCGGCGTCAGCGACCCGTCGGCGATACCGTCCAGGGTCGCCGACAGCAGCGCCGCCCCCGAAACCGCAAGTCGCGCAAGCAGATCGCCGGCGGTGTCGGTCGGGCGGATGGTTTCGGTGACGACGCCGTACACCGGTCCGGAGTCCAGACTCGGCTCGATCTGGAACGTGGTGGCCCCGGTGATGGTGTCCCCGGCGGCGATCGCCGCCTGTACCGGGGCGGCACCCCGCCAGGCCGGCAGCAGCGAGAAGTGCAGGTTGACCCAGCCGCGCGACGGCACCGCCAGCAGCCCGTCTTTCAGCAGTGCCCCGTACGCCACCACGGCGCAGCATTGCGGCGCCAGCTCCGACAGTTCGGCGACGAACTCGGCGGAGTTGGGTTGCGAGGGTCGCAGCACCGGAATGCCCCGATCGAGCGCCTCACGGGCGACCGGCGACGGCTCGGGCCTGCCCCGTCGCCCGGAGGCCGCATCCGGGCGGGTCAGCACGGCGACCACGTCGTGCTGGGGTGAGTCGATGAGCCGACGCAACGAGGGCAGCGCGGGTTCGGGGGTGCCGGCGAAGACGAGGCGCACCGGGTCAGTCTAGAAAGGGCCGACCCGACCGCCGCGCTAGATGCCTTCGATGTCGATGTGGGCGTCGGGTTCGCCGCCGGCAGCGGTGAAGGCCGTCAGCGCACGGACCAGGCCGTGCCGTTCCGCGGGCGGCATCTGCTCGACGATGCGCGCGATCTCCTTGCGCCGGTACGCGGTCACCTGGCGAACGACGTCCCGACCACGTTTGGTCAGCGCGGCGAGCAACTCCCGGCGCGAGGTCGGATGCGGCAGGCGATCGATCATCCCGGCACCGACCAGGCGGTCCACCATCCGGCCGGTTGCCGAGGGCTGCACGCCCAACAGCGTGGCCAGCGTGGCCAGGTTCACCGGGCCGCGGTGGGACAGGATCACCAGCGTGCGGAACTGCGCAATGGTGATGGTCTCGTCGACCTGCGCGATGGAACGTGCCGAGATCGCCACGAGCAAACGGGAGGCGGTCAGCAGCGAATCGGTGATCATGTCCAGCGATTCATCGACCACTGTCGAGTTTTCCGAAGTCACCGAATCCCCTTCCCCACACTCGACTACGGCAAAGAAAGCGTCGCAACTTCCTACCAGCGTAGGCATTCATTGTTTCCTATGTACACATTTTCGCGCAAGGCTATCCGATGTGCAGGGGATCGATCTGCACGCGGACGGGGTCGTGGGTCTGGCGGGCGCTGAGCACACCGAGCGCACCGCGCAGCGCCGCCGCCAGCGCGAGTCCGTGCTCACGCGGAACGCGCACCAACATCCGCGTGACGGGCGCGCCGGCGGCAGTCCCCGCCGGGCGACGCACGCCTGCCGGTAGGTCCACCGGTCCCAGCACTTCCGCGTAGCCGGGCAGTCTCGCCTCGGCGAGCAGAGCGGCCACCCCGTCGGCACTGCCGTCCAGTGCGGCGATGTGCACACAGGGCGGCAGCCCTACTTCGTTGCGGGCCGCGAATTCGGCGTCGGCGTGCCCAACCGGATCCCAGCGGATCAGCGATTGCACTGTCGGAAGGGAGGATTCGGCGACCACGGTCACCAGGCCGCCCATCGACCGGGCGCGCACCAGCGCGGCGGCGCTCATCCATCGCCACATTGCCTCCTCGGCCGCGCGCAGGTCCTGACGGCCGAGCAGCGCCCAGGTATCCAGCAGCAGTGCGGCCCCGTAACCGCCCGGTGCGCGCGGTTCGGCACCGGGAGTGGCGACGACCAGCGCTGGTTGGGCGGGCACCTCCGCCACGATGGCCTCCCCCGCCGACGTGATGACCGCCGTACCCGGAAACGCCCGCCCGAGTTCCTCGGCGGTGCGGCGGGCCCCGACGACCACCGCCCGCACCGCGTCCGATCCGCACCGCGCGCACCGCGGCGCCAGGTCGACCCGGGCGCACCATCGGCAGGTGGTGCCCGCACCCCGTTCCAGCAGCGATAACGGGCCCGTGCAGTGCCGGCAGCGGGCGATCGCCCGGCAGCGTCCACACGCCAGTGACGGCACATACCCCCGGCGGGGCACCTGAACCAGCACGGGCGCTCCGGCGGCCAGTGACGACCGGGCGGCGCGCAGCGCGATGGACGGCAGCCGCGCGGTGCGCGCCGCCGGGTCGCGTTCGTCGAGGAAGCCGCTGTCGTCGAGGGCAACCACGCGCGGTGTGCGGGCCCGCACCACCGGCCGGGACGCGACGATGTCGTGTGCCCAGCCACTGCGCACCAGTGCATGCGCTTCGGCGGTCCGGGAGTAACCACCGATCAACGCCGCGCAGCGGGCCTGATGGGCGCGCAGCATCGCCACTTCCCGGGCGTGCGGATAGGGCGCCCGCGGCTCGGCCAGGCTGTCGTCGGAGTCGGCCCACACCATGACCAGACCCAGGTCGGCCGTCGGTGCGAACACCGCGCTGCGGGTGCCGAGCACTACCCGCGCGGCGCCTCGCAGTGCCGCCAGCCACCTGCGGTAACGCGCGGCGGGTCCCAGCCCGGCCGACAACGCCACCACGCTGTTCTCCTCGACACGGGCGATGACCGCCTGCCACAGCGCATCCAAATCGCGTTGATCAGGCACGATCGCCAGGACGCTGCGGCCGGCTGCGACCGTCTGGGCCGCCGCCTCGGCAAACCGGTCGGCCCACGACTCCCCCGGCAGCACCTGCCACACCGCGCGGGCGGCGCGGGACTCGGCCAGCGCGGCCAGGAACTGGCCGCCGCGGCCATAGACGTCCCAACCCGACGCGTCGACCGGCGCGACCACCGGCCGTGACGGGGTTCCGGCGCCCTCTTTCTCCACCCTGGCGTGCCGGGCCGGTATCGCCAGTCGCAGCACGTCAGGCCGGGTGCCGGCGTAGCGCGCGGCGACCGCTTCGACCAGCCGCCGGACCTCGGGCGTCAGCACCGGTTCGGGCGATACGACGCGATCGATCCAGCCGAGTCTGCCCTGGTGATCGGTGTCGTTGCGGCGTTCCAGGACGAACCCGTCGACCAGGCGGCCGTGGAATCGCACCCGCACCCGCACGCCCGGCTGCGCGTCGTCGGACTGCTCGGGTGACACCAGATAGTCGAAATCGCGATCCAGGTGTGGCACCGTCAGCATCGGCAGCACCCGCGCGATCGGCTCCACCTCGGCAGGCGCAGAACTGCGAGATGCGTTGCTGGCCAAGATATCTCTCGCCGAGGTTGTTGATCAGTTCTCGACGGGCGCGTCGGTAACCGGGGCGTCCGCCAGGTCGTCGCGACCGAAGAAGAAACCGGCCGTGATCAGGATCTCCGCGGCCGCATAGGACCACCAGATCGGCACCGCCAGGGCCTCGTTGCCCAGAATGAACCGGCCGATCGCGATCATCGAATCCGACGCCGCGAAGCACACCGCCCCTACCGCCGTCCAGATGGTGGGCAGGCGCGCCAACAATGCCGTGCACACCATCGCGGTCAGCACGGTGATGTAGACCGCGACCGGGATGGTCAGGTTCTGCGTGCCCTCGTCCAGATGCGGCCAGAACCAGATCAGCATCGACACCGATGCCAGCACCATCACCGCGGCGGCCGCCATGCGCGCCCGCGTCGGTGCGACGTGCGGCCACAGCGCGCCCAGAAAGCATATGTGCGCCAACAGGAATGAGCCCAGGCCCAGCACGAACGAAAGCCCCCACCAGGGGATCGACAACAGCCAGTCACCAGCGGCGGAGAACACCAGGGCGGGCACCAGCCAGCGCCGCTCGCGGACCACCGGATGCCCGAGCGCCGCGACGGCCAACAACACGGCCATCGATGCTTTGAACGCCGGCTGGAACGTCCAGTGTCCGGTCAGTTCGCTACCGGGCGCCAGTCGCAGCGCGATCACCGTCAGGTAGATGCCGTAGGCGATACCGGCCCACCCCGCCGCCACCCAGCCGCCGAGCACCAGACGGGCTGCGTACGGTACATCCATGCCCAACTTGGACAACGCCGCCGACGCGAAACCCGGTGTGGACTCCATCCTGCTGAAGGTACTGGATGCCGTTCCCTTTCGGCTATCAACCGAGGACGGAATCGACGCGGTGCGACAGCGGCTGCGTGACCTGCCCCGCCGGGCGCTGCACCCCGAACTGCGCGTCGAGGACCGGACGATCGACGGACCCGGCGGCCCCATAGACATCCGGATCTATTGGCCGCCAGATAATTCCGAGAACGCTCCAGTGGTGCTGTTCTTCCACGGCGGCGGCTTCGTGATGGGCGACCTGGACACGCACGACGGCACGGCACGCCAGCATGCCGTCGGCGCGGGCGCGATGGTGGTGTCCGTCGCCTACCGGTTGGCACCCGAGCATCCCTACCCCGCAGCCATCGAGGACGCTTGGGCCGCAACACGATGGGTCGTCGAACACGGCGCGGAACTGGGCGCCGACACCGGTCGAGTCGCACTCGCCGGCGATTCGGCGGGCGGCACCATCGCGGCCGCCGTTGCCCAACGGGCCCGCGACGAGGGTGGACCACCGATCGCGTTTCAACTGCTGTGGTACCCGTCCACGATGTGGGACAACTCGCTGCCGTCGTTCACCGAGAATGCCGAAGCGCAGATCCTGGATACGAAGGCGATTTCGGACTTCTCCCGTTGGTATGCAGGCGATGTCGACATGTCCAACCCGCCGTCGGGCATGGCTCCGGGCCGGGCGCAGAACCTGTCCGGCCTGCCGGACGCCTACATCGCCGTCGCCGGCCACGACCCGCTGCGCGACGACGGCATCCGCTACGGCGAGCTGCTGGCCGACGCCGGCGTCGGGGTCGAGGTACACAACGCCGAGACGATGGTGCACGGCTATCTCGGCTACGCCGGCGTGGTGCCCGCCGCCACCGCCGCGATGGACCGCGGGTTGACCGCACTGTGCGCAGCGCTGCACGGATAGCCCGGGAGTTTGTACCGTCAAGGTATGACCGAGCCGCCGACGCAACCTGTCGACCCGATGCTGAAGATGCTGCTCGACGCCATCCCGATGACGTTCCGCGCGGCCGACGGGGTGCAGGTTGCCCGCGCGCAGATGGCGGCGCTGAAGGTCCCCCCGGAGCTGCTGCCTCAGCTTCGGATCGAGGAACGCACGATCGGTTACGGCGAGCTGACCGATATCCCGGTTCGGATCTACCGGCCGCCCACCGCAGCCCGGCGCGACCTGCCGGTGGTCGTGTTCTACCACGGCGGTGGCTGGGCACTGGGCGATCTGGACACCCACGACCACGTCGCGCGCGCCCACGCCGTCGGCGCGGAGGCCATCGTGGTGTCGGTGGACTACCGGCTGGCTCCCGAGCATCCGTTTCCCGCCGCGATCGACGACTCCTGGGCGGCGCTGCGCTGGGTGGCCGAGAATGCCCCTGAGCTGGGCGGCGACCCGAACCGGATCGCGGTGGCCGGCGACTCCGCCGGCGGCAACATCTCGGCGGTGATGGCCCAGCGCGCCCGCGACAACGCCCATCGAGGCGGCCCGACGCTGGTCTACCAGCTGTTGTGGTACCCGTCGTGCATCGGTGACCGGACGCTGCCGTCGTTCATCGAGTACGCCGACGACCCGATCCTGGACAGCGAAGTCATGGATGCGTTCCTGAGCTGGTACGTCCCGCATCTCGACCTCGCCGATCACACCGCGCTGCCGCCCGAACTGGCCCCCGGAAACGGCGAATTGTCCGGCCTGCCACCGGCTTTCATCGGCACCGCCCAGCATGACCCGCTGCGCGACGACGGAGCCCGCTACGCGGAACTACTCGCCGCCGCCGGGGTCGCGGTCGAGTTGTGCAACGAACCGTCCATGGTGCACGGCTACGCCAGCTTCGCCCCGGTGGTGCCCGCCGCGGCCGAGGCGACCAGTCGTGGGGTGGCGGCGCTGAAGCAGGCGCTGTATTCCTGACCGGCTTCGATAGCCGCTTTCCGGGCGCGCACGGATAGGCGCGGTTTCGCGGGCCGTAGGCTGAACCGGAAAGCCGAGAACCCGTCATCGGAGGAAATTTCGCCATGGTTGGCGCACCCGACTACCACACCGTCATCGTCGGCGCCGGTTTCTCCGGCATCGGCGCGGCCATCAAGCTCGACGAGGCGGGACTGTCGGACTATCTGATCATCGAAGCCGCCGACGGGGTCGGCGGCACCTGGTACTGGAACACCTATCCCGGTATCGCGGTGGACATTCCGTCGTTCTCCTACCAGTTCTCGTTCGAGCAGAGTCCGGACTGGTCACGCACCTATGCGCCCGGCCGGGAACTCAAGGCCTACGCCGACCACTGCGCCGACAAGTACGGCATCAGGTCCCGAATCCGGTTCAACACCAAGGTGATCTCCGCGGAGTTCGACGACGAGCGGGACCTGTGGCGGCTGCAGACGGATCCGGGCGGTGAGATCACCGCCCGGTTCGTGATCGGGGCCAGCGGCGTGCTGACGGTGCCCAAGCTGCCCGACATCGACGGCGTGGACTCCTTCGACGGCATCACCATGCACACCGCGCGCTGGGACCACACGCAGGACTTGACCGGCAAGCGCGTCGCCATCATCGGCACCGGCGCCTCGGCCGTGCAGATCATCCCCGAGATCGCACCGATCGTCAGCCAGCTCACCGTGTTTCAGCGCACCCCCATCTGGTGCTTCCCGAAGCTCGACGTGCCGCTGCCCGCGCCGGTCAAGTGGGCGATGCGGGTTCCCGGCGGCAAGGTGGTGCAGCGGGCGCTGAGTCAGGCCTACGTCGAAGCCACCTTCCCCATCGCCGCGCACTATTTCAAGGTCTTCCCGATGGCCCGGTGGATGGCCGCGGCGGGACGAAGTTATCTGCGCCAGCAGGTCCGCGACCCGGCGGTGCGGGACCAACTGACCCCGCGCTATGCCGTCGGTTGCAAGCGCCCCGGATTTCACAACACCTATCTGGCCACCTTCAACCGCGACAACGTGCGACTGGTCACCGATCCGATCAGCAAGATCACCCCGTCCGCGGTGGTCACGGCCGACGGCACCAGCCACGAAATCGACGTGCTGATCCTGGCCACCGGCTTCAAGGTGCTCGACACCGACGACGTGCTGACCTTCGCGGTCACCGGCGCCGGCGGTCAGTCCCTGAGCCGGTTCTGGGACGAGCACCGCACGCAGGCCTACGAAGGCGTCAGCATTCCGGGGTTCCCCAACTTCTTTGCCGTGTTCGGCCCGTACGGCTACGTCGGATCGTCCTACTTCGCGCTGATCGAGACCCAGACCCACCACATCCTGCGGTGCCTGAAACGCGCGCAGCGCGACGGCGCGACGCGGGTGGCGGTGACCCCGGAAGCCAACGACCGGTATTTCGCCGAGATGATGCGCCGGCGCTACCGGCAAGTTTTCTGGCAGGACAGTTGCCGACTGGCCAACAGCTACTACTTCGACAAGAACGGCGACGTGCCGTTGCGGCCCACGACCACCGTCGAAGCGTATTGGCGGAGTAGGCGTTTCGATCTGGACGACTACGAGTTCACGGCCTGACCTACTTTCGGCCCTGCAGGATCCCTTCGATGTTGCGTTCGGCCAGTGCGGTGATGGTCATGAACGGGTTGCAGCCCAGATAGCCGGGCAGCAGCGACGCGTCGTTGACATACAACTTGGGATAACCGTTGACCCGGCCGTAGGTGTCGGTGGCTTTGCCCCGCACCACCCCGCCCATCGGGTGAACGGTGTTGGGGGCGAGGGCTTTCCCTTCGAACAGGTCATCCCGGTAGTCGACCCCGTTGGCGTGGGTCACTTTGTCGAACACCAGTTTGGCTCTGCTGCGCAGGTTTTCGGTGTAGCCCTCGGGCCAGTCGATGCGGATCGCATCGGTTCCCCGGTCGTAGCGGATGTCGGCACGGTCGCCGGTGCGCACCATCGCGTAGTAACCCAACGCGAACGTCTCGACCGGTAGCGGAAGCGAGAACATACTGGCGTACACCGGATTCACCGGATCGTTTCGGCCGTCGAGGTTGATCATGCCCATCAGCGATTGCTGGGTGCCGGCGGGGTCTGCGGACGCCAGGTTGTGCGCGACCATGATGTCGCCGTTGTTGCCGTAGCCGCGGCCGATCTCCTCGCTGAGGTCCGGCAGCGCCCCGGTCTCCCTGGCCCGCAGCAACAGCTCGGTGGTCCCCAGCACCCCGGCATTGAGATGCAGTTCGTTGCAGCCGATTTCGTCCCGGCGTACCTCCTTGCCGAAGCGGTCTATCTCACGGGTCGAGACGACGTACTCACCGGAGCGCTCGCGCCGGATTCCGGTGACCTCGGTGAGCGGGCGCAGGGTGACCTTGCCGGTGGCCAGTGCGGCTGCGATGTAGGTCTGATCGACGCTGCCGAACCGGCCGTAGTTGTTGCCGTACTGCTGCTCGAAATCCAGCGAGGAACGCGGAACCTGGCCTGCCTCTTCGCGTCTCATATAGTCGAACGAGTAGGCGCTGCCGTTGTAATCGACTTTGTAGCCCGCCGCCGCGGCATATTGCCGGCCGACTCGCGCGTACTGGAACCAGGGCGTGTGCTCGAACCACTCCGGGTCGCGATAACTGATGTGCAGCATGGTCTTCGCGCGTTCGATGTAGGTTCCCAGGAAGACGGCGGGATCGATGTCCGGGAAAGCCGCACGCAACTGGTCCGGGGTGGGGATCGCCGCGATTGCGGCATTGATCATCGACCCACCGCCGACGCCAATGCCGCGGAACACGCTGTGCGCCCCGTGCACCACCTTGTCGCAGATCCCGGCCTGAACGGGCTGTGCGGACGGCGCGTTCCTGGCCACCTGTTCCATCGAGACACCGCGAAACGACGGCACCAGGCTGGGCGGGACCGACGTGAACCATCCCGCCCGGTTGTCGGCGGGCAGCATCCTGGAGAAACGCTTGCCGTCGGCGTCGGCGGCGTCCCAGTGGCGACCTTTCTCCAGGATCAGGGTGGTGACGCCGGCTTCACCGAGACGTAGCGCCGTCACCCCGCCGCCGTAACCGCTGCCGATCACGAGAGCCGGGTAATGGGGACGGGGACTCGCCGCCGGCTCCTCGCGGCGTGTTCCGAGTTCGACGACCCCGGCGCCCAGCGCCCCGACGGCAATGCCGGCCGCGGCTCCCAGGAACCGGCGGCGCGTGAAGGCGCTTCCGCGCGGTGCGCTGCTCATCTCTTAGCTCTCCTAGAAGCCAACCGAGTATCAGCTAATTACCGGTTTAAGCATACTCAAAGTATGGTACTACCGCTAGTATGAAGGTGTTGGTACGCCTCAAGGCAGAGTTACAACCCGGTGAATTCGGCTTCGGACAAGGCTCCCCCGGCACGTGGACGGATCCGAAAAGGTACCTGTGGATGCTCGGGGCGGGCGTCCCCGTGCTGGTCCTGGCGTCCTGGCTGCTGGTGCTGACGACCGGAGTGGCAGCGTTCTGGTGGACCGGTTCGGTGCTGGCCTTCGTGGTGGTTCCGGTTCTCGACCGTCTGGTGGGATCGGACTCGGACAATCCGCCGGACAGTGTTCTCGCGTCGCTGGAAAACAACCGGTTCTATCGCTGGGCGACCTATCTCTACCTGCCCCACCAGTACGGGATGCTGATCCTCGCGTGCTGGCTCTGGGCCGGCGGCGGTTGGGTGGTGATGGGTTTCGCCGACAAGGTGGGGCTGATGATGACGGTCGGTCTGATCGGCGGACTCGCGATCAACGCTGCGCACAACCTGGGTCACACCCGGGAGGACTTCGAGCGTCGGCTTTCCAAGATCGCGCTTGCGCAGACGTGCTACGGCCACTTCTTCGTCGAGCACAACCGCGGACACCATGTTCGGGTGGCGACACCCGAGGACCCTGCCAGCGCGCGCCTCGGCGAGAGTCTCTACGCGTTCCTGGCACGTTCGGTTGTCGGCAGTCTGCGGTCTGCCTGGCAGTTGGAGTCGCGAAGGTTGGCCAAGTCGAGCAAGTCGGCCTGGACGCTGCACAATCATGCCGTCAGCGCCTGGCTGCTCAGCATCCTGCTGTTCGCCGTGCTGGCGGTGTGGTTCCGGCCCGTCGTGCTGCCGTGGCTGATCGGGCAGGCCGTCGTCGGCTTCAGCCTGCTCGAGGCGGTCAACTACGTGGAGCATTACGGACTGCGACGACAGAAATTGCCCAGCGGCCGCTACGAACGGGTGCGGGCGTCGCACAGCTGGAACAGCAACTCGATTGTGTCCAACGTGCTGCTGTTCCATCTGCAGCGACATTCGGATCATCACGCCAACCCGCTGCGCGGCTATCAGGCGCTACGCCACGCGCAGGAGGCCCCGCAGCTGCCGACCGGCTACGCGGCGATGCTGGTGCTGGCGGTGTTCCCGCCGCTGTGGCGTAGGGTGATGGACCCCCGCGTGATCGGGTTCTACCAAGGAGACGTCCGGCGTGCCGCGCTGCGGCCTGCTGCTGATCGTGCTGGGGTTCATCGCGTTACGCTCAGCGGATGGCGAAGGAGTTCTCGCACCTCGATGCGTCGCTGCGTGAGTTCATAGCGGAACAGGCCATGTTCTTCGTCGCGACCGCCCCGTCGCAGGGCGGTCGGATCAACCTGTCGCCCAAGGGCTATGCCGACACATTCGCGGTACTCGACGACCACACCGTGGCCTACCTCGACCTGTTCGGCAGCGGCGTGGAAACCATTGCGCACCTGCGGGACAACGGCCGCATCACCATCATGTTCTGCTCGTTCACCCGCAATTCCCGGATCCTGCGGCTGTTCGGCACCGGCCGGGCGCTGCGCCCCGACGACGACGAATTCGCTCGTATCAGAACACATTTCGGGCACCGCCCGGGGATCCGGTCGGCCATCGTCGTCGACGTGGAACGCATCGCCGACGCCTGCGGGTTCTCGGTGCCCTACTACGAACTCGTCGACGAACGGCCCGTCCTGGACGACTTGCACGGCAAGCAGCCGACCGAGGCGTACTCGAAGGTCATCGGCCGCAACCAGCGCAGTATCGACGGGCTGGCCGGGCTGGATCCCGACCACCCGCTACCGCCCGATTAGCCTGCGCGAGCAGACGCAGAATCGCACTGGCGGCGGCCAGATCGTGCGATTCTGCGTCTGCTCGCGGTAGGAGGCGACTAGATGGCGCGCTTGAGGTCGTCGACCTTGTCCAGCTGCTCCCAGGGCAACTCGACATCGGTGCGGCCGAAGTGCCCGTACGCCGCGGTCTGGGCGTAGATCGGCCGCAGCAGGTTCAGGTCGCGGATGATCGCACCCGGACGCAGGTCGAACACCTCGGGGATGATCTTCTCGATCTTGACCGGGTCGACGGCCTCGGTGCCGAACGTCTCGATGAACAGCCCGACCGGCGCTGCCTTGCCGATGGCGTAGGCCACCTGCACCTCGACCCGCTCCGCCAATCCGGCGGCCACCACGTTCTTGGCCACCCAGCGCATCGCATACGCGGCCGAGCGGTCGACCTTGGACGGGTCCTTGCCGGAGAAGGCGCCACCGCCGTGCCGGGCCCAGCCGCCGTAGGTGTCGACGATGATCTTGCGCCCGGTCAGGCCCGCGTCGCCCATCGGGCCGCCCAGGACGAACTTGCCGGTCGGGTTGACCAGCACCCGCGTGTCCGAGGAGTCCAGGGTCGGGTGGTCCAGTTCCCTCAGCACGCTGGTCAGCACATGCTGGCGGATGTCGGGGTCCAGCTGCTTCTCCAGGTCGATCCCGTCGGCGTGCTGCGTGGAGATCACGACGGTGTCCAGCCGCACCGGCACATGGTCCTCGTAGGCGATGGTGACCTGGGTCTTGCCGTCCGGACGCAGGTAGGCCAGCGTCCCGTTCTTGCGGACCTCGGTCAGTCGCCGCGACAGCCGGTGGGCCAGCGCGATCGGCAGCGGCATCAGTTCCGGGGTGTCGTTGATCGCGTACCCGAACATCAGACCCTGGTCACCGGCGCCCTGCAGGTCCAACGGGTCCGCCGCGCCCTCCACGCGGGCCTCGTGCGCGGTGTCGACGCCTTGGGCGATGTCCGGTGACTGCGCCCCGATGCCGATGTTCACCCCGCACGTCTCGCCGTCGAACCCCTTGTCCGACGAGTCGTAACCGATGTCGAGGATGCGGCTGCGGACCGTGTTGGCGATGTCGGCGAACGCCTCCTTCGCCGAGGTCGTCACCTCTCCCACCACGTGAACCTGGCCGGTGGTCACCAGGGTTTCGACCGCGACACGGGAGCGGGGGTCCTGCGCGAGTAGCGCATCGAGGACCGAGTCACTGATTGCATCACAGATCTTGTCCGGATGCCCCTCGGTCACCGATTCGCTGGTGAATAGCCGGCCCTTCTCGCTCACCCTGTGTCCTTCCAGTCGCGCCCGCCCAAAGGTTAGTTAGGCGAATTATTATCTTGGCTCTTACTCAACCGGCTACGCCGGGTTTTTGGCAAATTCGGATGGGCCTCCGATGCTGCTGGCGCCCGACACGTTACTGGGATGTCTCCCTGTTCAGGAACGTGACAATCGCGTCCACAATACGGCTCGCCATCAGGGTTTTGGAGCCGTGCTGCAAAGCCGACTCGGTTCCGTCGGCCGTCAGCAGCCAGCCGTCGTTGCTGTCCACCTCAAACGCCTTGCCCTCGCCGACGGCGTTGACGACCAACAGGTCGCAGCCTTTGCGCTGCAACTTGGCGCGGGCGTGGAACAGCACGTCGCCGTTGGCGTCGCCGGTCTCGGCGGCGAACCCGACGATGGCGCGCATGTTGGGTAGCTGGCCGTGCGAGCGCGCCTGCACCGTCCCGGCCAACACGTCGTCGTTGCGCACCAGCTCGATCGGCGGTGGGCCGACTTGGGTGTCCACGTTCTTTTTGATCTTGGCGGTCGCCACCTCGGTCGGCCGGAAGTCGGCCACCGCGGCCGCCATCACCAGCACGTTCGCCTCCGGGGCGTGCTTGGACACCGCCTCGCCGAGCTGCGCTGCCGAGCTGACGTGCACCACGTTGACGCCGGCCGGGTCGACCAGCCCGGCGGTGTGCCCGGCGATCAGCGTGACCTCCGCCCCGCGCTGGGCGGCCACCCGCGCGACGGCGTAGCCCTGCTTGCCGGAGCTGCGGTTGCCGATGAAACGCACCGGGTCGATCGCCTCGCGGGTGCCGCCGGCGGTCACCAGCACTTTGCATCCTGCCAAGTCGTACGGCAGGGCATCGTGGCGTTCCAGCAGCAGGCGAGCCAGGGTGGTGATCTCCTCGGCCTCGGGCAGCCGTCCGGCGCCGCTGTCGGAGCCGGTCAGGCGCCCCGAGGCGGGCTCGAGCACGATCGCGCCGCGACGGCGCAGCGTGGCGACGTTGTCGACCGTGGCCGGGTGCAACCACATCTCGGTGTGCATCGCCGGCGCGAACAGCACCGGACACCGCGCGGTGAGCAGGGTTGCGGTCAGCAGGTCGTCGGCCCGCCCGGCCACGGCACGGGCCAGCAGGTCAGCGGTGGCCGGCGCGACCACCACCAGGTCGGCCTGCTGGCCGAGTCGCACATGCGGGACTTCGGAGACGTCGTCGAAGACGCCGGTGCGCACCGGCTCACCGGAAAGAGCCTCGAAGGTGGCGGCACCGACGAAGCGCAGCGCGGATTCGGTGGGGATGACGCGGACGTCGTGGCCGGCTTCGGCGAGCTGACGGACAACCGTGCAGGCCTTGTAGGCGGCGATACCGCCGGAGACCCCGACGATTACCCTTTTGGAGCTGCGCTCAGTGCGCTGTCCCTCCATGGCGCGCCGGACCCCTGTTACTCGCCCTCGGTGTGTTCGAGCAGGTCGGCGTGGATCTCACGCATAGCGATCGACAACGGCTTCTCCTGCAGACCGGGCTCGACCAGCGGGCCGACGTACTCGAGGATGCCCTCGCCGAGTTGGTTGTAGTAGTCGTTGATCTGTCGCGCCCGCTTGGCGGCGTAGATCACCAGCGCGTACTTGCTCGAGACGCGGTCCAGCAACTCGTCGATGGGTGGGTTGGTGATGCCCAGCGGGGTGTCGTAGGCACCGGCCCCACCGGCCGCCGGATCGAACTGATCGGGGACGGCGGACAACGACGCCTCGGACTGCGGAATGGTCACGTAGAAAATCTCCTGGCTGCACGAAGCTGCTCATGGGCAGCTTCAAAAGGTCTTCAAAAGGTCAAGTAGTCAAGAACTGGATGGGTTGCTAACCAGCAAGGATACCAATTCGGCGCACGCAGACTCTAATCGACCGTTGACCACCACCACGTCGAAGTCGCCCTGGGCTGCCAATTCGACGCGCGCGGTGTCCAGCCGGCGCCGGATCACATCGGGAGTCTCGGTGCCCCGGCCGACCAGCCTGGCCTCCAGATCCTCCCAGCTCGGGGGGGCCAGGAACACCGTGAGTGCCTCCGGCATGGCTTTCTTGACGGCCCGGGCACCGGCCAGGTCGACCTCGACGAGCACCGGAAACCCGGCCGCGGTGGCCTCGCGCACCGGCGCGGCCAGGGTGCCCGACCGGTGCAGTCCCCCGTGAATGTCCGCCCATTCCAGCAGCTCCCCCTGGTCGATCAGGCGCTGGAACCCGGCCGGGCTGACGAAGTGATAGTCGACGCCGTCGACTTCCCCGGGCCGCGGTGCTCGCGTCGTGGCGGAGACACTGAAGTGCAGGTCCGGGATCCGCTCGCGCAGACACCGAACCACCGTCGACTTGCCGACGGCGGAGGGACCGGACAGCACGACCACGCGGCCTGTGTCCGGTCCCCCGCCCACGCTCATCTGCGCTCCCGGGTCGGTCGCCGGGTTGGATCGCCCGCCTCCTGCTCAGGCCAGCTGGCCCGCATCGTCGGCGGCCGGCCGACTAGGAGCCGAACTTTTCCAGCAGCGCCTTGCGCTGACGGTCGCCGAGCCCACGCAGGCGGCGGGTCGGCGCGATCTCCAGCTCGGTCATGATCTCCTGCGCCTTGACCTTGCCCACCTTCGGCAACGCCTCCAGCAGCGCAGACACCTTCATCTTGCCCAGGACTTCGTCGGTCTCGGCGTCCTTGAGCACCTGGGTGAGGTTGGTGCCACCGCGCTTGAGCCGATCCTTGAGTTCTGCTCGTGCTCGACGTGCGGCAGCAGCCTTCTCCAACGCTGCCGCGCGCTGCTCGTCGGTCAACTGGGGAAGGGCCACGATTCCTCCGTCTCTCATGGATATCTGTTTGTGTCGGCCGGGTAGTTCAGCCAGCGCAGACGACCGTACTCACGGTTCCCGACGAAATCTAACCCGACCCCCCGGTTTGGGGGGCAAACGCCCAGCGTGTGACGACGAGCCAAGGTCGCCGTGGCAGTAACCGGAGTTGCTTGACCGGTTGCGGCCGGCACGACGGCCTTCGCCCATGGACGCTCGGGTAAATCGCCCCCACCAGCGGTTTCAGCCTAGCACCCCGGTTGTCCCGGCAGGGTGATGGTGCCGCGGCGCTCACCGTCGGAGCGTGGCCACGGTTTGCAGTGCCACGGATCACGGATTGGTGTGGCGTGTCCGCGCGTGTCGTCACACCTGAGCCAGGTACGCGACGGTGTCGCGCATGCGTTCGGCGGCCGCGCGCACCTTGGCGACGCTGGGTCCCGCCCGCAGCACCTCCCGGGACACCGCCGGCAGCAGAAACTGCGACGCCGCCCCGCCCAAGCCGGCCAGGGCCTCGGGACGTCCGCCCTGGGCGCCGACCCCGGGCACCAGTACCGGACCGTTCACGGCGCTCAGATCGGGCGCTTCCAGGGCGGTGGCACCGACCACCACCCCGACCGATCCGGTGCCGCCCTGATTGCACGCGGCCACGTGGTCCACGATCATCTGCGCCAGCGTGCGCCCGCCGACGTCGGCGCGCTGCACCGTCGCCCCTTCGGGGTTGGAGGTGGCCGCCAGCACGAACACCCCGCGTTGGTGCGCGGCCGCAACCTCCAGCAGCGGACGCAGCGAGCCGAAGCCGAGATACGGCGAGACCGTGACCGCGTCGGCGGCAAGCGGTGAGTCGCCGGCCCAGGCCGCGGCGTAGGCGGCCATCGTCGACCCGATGTCGCCGCGTTTGGCGTCGGCCAGCACCAGCACCCCGTCGGCCCGCAGCGCGGCGATGGTGCGTTCGAGCACCGCGAAGCCCGCCGACCCGTACGTCTCGAAAAACGCCACCTGCGGCTTCACCACGGCGAAATCGGCGAAGGCGGCCACGCAGATGTCACAGAACGCGGCCAGCCCGTCGGCCGTGACCGGCAGCTCCCAGGCCCGCAACAGGTCGGGATGGGCGTCGATGCCCAGACACAGCGGGCCGCGCTGTGCCTTCGCCTCGACCAGCCGAGCCCCGAAACTAGTCATGCCGGCCGTTGCGCGTGCTGAGGTCGCGATGCAGCTCCTGCAGGGACAGCACGCCGATGTCACCGCGGATGCCGGCCTCGATGCCCTGCACGGCAGCCGAGGCGCCCTGAACCGTTGTGATGCAAGGGATGTTGACCGCCACCGCCGCCGAGCGGATCTCGTAGCCGTCGATGCGCGGGCCGGAGTTGCCGAACGGCGTGTTGATCACCATGTCGACCTCACCGGCGCGGATCGCGTCGATGGCCGAGATCGCCGGACGGCCGTCCTGGGGCGCCTCGAAGTGTTTGCGGACCTCGTCGCACGGAATTCCGTTGCGGCGCAACATCTCCGCCGTGCCCTCGGTGGCCAGGACATGAAAACCCAGGTCGGCCAGGCGCTTTACCGGGAACACCAGCGACCGTTTGTCCCGGTTGGCGACCGACACGAACACGGTGCCCTGGGCGGGCAGTGAGCCGTAGGCGGCGGTCTGGCTCTTGGCGAAAGCGGTGCCGAAATCGCGGTCGATGCCCATGACCTCACCGGTCGACTTCATCTCCGGGCCGAGCAACGAGTCGATGGCGGCACCGTCGGCGCGGCGGAACCGGTGGAACGGCAGCACCGCTTCCTTGACCGCGATCGGGGCGTAGGGGTCCGCGCTGGCGCCGTCGCCGGACTCGGCCAGCAATCCCTCCTTGCGGAGCGCAGAAATGTTGGCGCCCAGCATGACTCGCGCACACGCCTTGGCCAGCGGAATCGCGGTGGCCTTGGAGACGAAGGGAACGGTGCGGCTCGCCCGCGGGTTGGCCTCCAACACGTAGAGGATGTCGTCCTTGAGCGCGTACTGCACGTTGAGCAGGCCGACCACGCCGATGCCGTGGGCGATCGCTTCGGTGGCCTTGCGGACCTTCTCGATGTCGCTGCGGCCCAACGTGACCGGCGGCAACGCGCACGCGGAGTCCCCGGAGTGGATGCCGGCCTCCTCGATGTGCTCCATGATCCCGCCGATGTAGACCTCGGTGCCGTCGCACAGCGCGTCGACGTCGATCTCCACCGCGTCTTCGAGGAAGCGGTCGACGAGCACCGGATGCTCGGGTGAGAGCTCGGTGGCGCGGGTGATGTAGCCCTTGAGTGTCTCTTCGTCGTAGACGATCTCCATGCCGCGGCCGCCCAGCACGTAGGAGGGCCGCACCAGCACCGGGTAACCGATGTCGGCGGCGATCCGGCGGGCTTGGTCGAAGGTGGTGGCGGTGCCGTACTTCGGTGCGGGCAGGCCCGCGGCGTTGAGCAGGTCGCCGAAGGCGCCGCGGTCCTCGGCGAGGTCGATGGCCTCCGGCGGGGTGCCGACGACCGGAACCCCGGCGTCGGCGAGGCGCTGCGCCAGACCCAGCGGGGTCTGGCCGCCGAGTTGGACGATCACGCCGGCCACCCCGGCACCCCCGGCGCCGGACTGCTCCTCGGCGTGGAACACCTCCAGGACGTCCTCGAACGTCAGCGGCTCGAAGTACAGCCGGTCGGCGGTGTCGTAGTCGGTGGACACCGTTTCCGGGTTGCAGTTGACCATCACCGTCTCAAAACCGGCTTGGCTCAACGTGGTTGCCGCGTGCACGCAGCTGTAGTCGAACTCGATGCCCTGTCCGATCCGGTTGGGACCCGAACCGAGGATCAGCACCTTGGGCTTCTCGGTCTGCGGGGCGACCTCGGTCTCGGCGGCCGGGTCGAGTTCGTAGCTGCTGTAGTGGTAGGGCGTCTTGGCCTCGAACTCGGCCGCGCAGGTGTCCACGGTCTTGTACACCGGGTGGATACCCAGTCGCCCGCGCAGCGAGCGCACCCCGTTCTCGCCGGCCAGCTCCGGTCGCAGCGCCGCGATCTGGCGGTCGGAGAGGCCACAGTGCTTGGCGTGCCGCAGCAAGTCGGCGTCGAGCACGGGGGCGTCGACCAGTTCGGCGCGCAGCGCCACCAGTTCGTCGATCTGCGCCACGAACCACGGGTCCACACCGCTGGCCCGGGCCACCTGCTCCACCGAACCGCCCAGCCGCAGCGCCAATTCGATGTCGTAGAGCCGACCTTCGGTAGGGCTCTGCAGCCGGGTCAGCACCTGGTCGAGGGACGAGTCCGGCGGATCGGGCTTGGTCCAGAACCCGGCGCGGGTGGTTTCCAGCGACCGCATCACTTTGCCGAGCGCCTCGACGAAGTTGCGGCCCAACGACATTGCCTCACCGACGGACTTCATCGTGGTGGTCAGCGTGGCGTCGGCGCCGGGGAACTTCTCGAACGCGAACCGCGGCGCCTTGACCACCACGTAGTCCAGGGTGGGTTCGAAGCAGGCCGGCGTCTCCTTGGTGATGTCGTTGACGATCTCGTCGAGGGTGTAGCCGATGGCCAGTTTCGCGGCGATCTTGGCGATCGGGAAGCCGGTGGCCTTGGAAGCCAATGCGCTGGAACGTGATACGCGCGGGTTCATCTCGATGACGATGAGCCGGCCGTCGCTGGGGTTGACGGCGAACTGGATGTTGCAGCCGCCGGTGTCCACGCCGACCTCGCGCAGGATCGCGATGCCCAGGTCGCGCATGCGCTGGTACTCCCGGTCGGTGAGCGTCATCGCGGGCGCCACGGTGACCGAGTCGCCGGTGTGCACACCCATCGGGTCGACGTTCTCGATCGAGCACACCACCACCACGTTGTCGTGGCCGTCGCGCATCAACTCGAGCTCGAATTCCTTCCACCCGTAGATCGATTCCTCGATCAGCACGTTGGCGCTGGGGCTGGCGGCCAGCCCGGCGCCGGCCATCCGGTCGACCTCGTCGATGGAACTGGCCATGCCCGAACCCAATCCGCCCATGGTGAAACTGGGGCGCACCACCACCGGCAGACCCAGCTCCTCGACCGTGTCCCGGACTTCCTCCATGGTGAAACACACTCGGCTGCGCGCGGATTCACCGCCGACCTTGGTGACGATGTCCTTGAACCGCTGCCTGTCCTCACCGCGCTGGATGGCGTCGATGTCGGCGCCGATGAGTTCGACCCCGTACCGTTCCAGGGCGCCGTTTTCGAACAGCGCGACCGCGGTGTTGAGCGCGGTCTGGCCGCCCAGGGTGGCCAGCAGGGCGTCGATCTTGTTGCCCCGCTCGGCTTGCTGGGCGATCACCTTCTCGACGAACGCCGGGGTGATGGGCTCGATGTAGGTGAAGTCGGCGTACTCGGGATCGGTCATGATGGTCGCCGGATTGGAGTTGATCAGGCTGACCTGCAACCCCTCGGCGCGCAGCACCCGGCAGGCCTGGGTGCCGGAGTAGTCGAATTCGGCAGCCTGTCCGATGACGATCGGGCCGGAGCCGATCACCAGCACATGGTTGAGGTCGCTCCGCCGCGGCACTAGCTGTTCCCTTCGTAGGCGCGAAGGTGCGCAAATGTACAAGCTTGACGGCGTGTCGCCGTACATGTGTGCACGCTCGGCAGCGTCGGCATCAGCGGTTCCCTTCCATCAGCTCGATGAACTGGTCGAACAGGTACTCCGCATCGTGCGGCCCGGCGGCCGACTCCGGATGGTATTGCACCGAAAATGCCTTGCCGTTCTTCAGTTTGACCCCTTCGACGACGCCGTCGTTGGCACAGGTGTGGCTGACTTCGGCCGCACCGAAGGGGGTGTCGAAGGACTGGCCGGCCTCCCCTTCGAGGGCGAACCCGTGGTTCTGCGCGGTCACCGCGACCCGTCCGGTGGCGTGGTCGATCACCGGAATGTTGATCCCGCGGTGGCCGAACACCATTTTGTACGTCGACAGCCCCAGCGCGCGGCCCAGGATCTGGTTGCCGAAACAGATTCCGAACAGCGGGATTCCGGCCCCGAGCACGTCACGGGTGAGCGCGACGGTGTGGTCGGCGGTGGCCGGGTCACCGGGGCCGTTGGAGAGAAAGACACCGTCGGGTTGCAGGTCGGTGATCTGCTCGAAGGTCACCGACGCCGGCAGCACGTGGCTGCGGATCCCGCGCTTGGCGAAGTTGCGCGGCGTGTTGGTCTTGATGCCCAGGTCCAGTGCCGCCACGGTAAACCGGTGCGGGCCTTCGGGTTCGACGAGGTAGGAGTCGGGCGTGCTGACCTCGCCGGCCAGGTCGGCGCCCAGCATCGCGTCCTGCCCGCGCACCCGTTCGATCAACTCGTCGGGGTCGGCCAGGGCCGCGCCGGAGAACACGCCCGCTTTCATCGAGCCGCGGCTGCGCAGGTGGCGCACCACCGCCCTGGTGTCGATGCCGGAGATCCCGACGATGCGCTGACGCACCAGCTCGTCCTCGAGAGTTCCGGTGGCGCGCCAGTTCGAGGCGCGCGGCGACGGGTCGCGCACGGCGTAGCCGGCCACCCAGATCTTGTCGCCACGGCTCTCGGCGTCCTCACCGTTCCACCCGGTGTTGCCGATCTGCGGTGCGGTGGCCACCACGATCTGACGGTGATAGCTGGGGTCGGTCAGGGTCTCCTGGTAACCGGACATGCCGGTGCTGAACACGGCCTCCCCCAGCGTCTGGCCGATCGCCCCGAACGGTGTGCCGGTGAAGACGCGACCGTCCTCGAGCACCAGCAACGCCTTACTCACAGGAGGCCTCCTCTTCCAGCCATTTCGCATACTCGTCGCGGTTGTTCGCGCGGAATCCGGTGTCGATCACGGTGCCCGACGGCAGCCGCCACCGGATCGCCAGGATCCCGTTGCGCGGGCCCACCTTGCCGACGATGCCACGTTCGCAACGGATGTCCTTGACCGACGACTGCGGAATCCAGATCGGTTGCGCGCGAATGCGTTCCACCAGGATCCCGGCCGGATAACGGATCAGCACCGCCTTGCTGCGGTAGCCCAGATCGCCGGCCGCGACCCGGTCGTTCCAGGCCGGCGACAACGAACAGCCGACGTAGAGCCCAGGTGTGGTGATCGACGCGGCACCGAACTCGACGGGCAACTCGGGCAGGTCGCCGACCAACTCCACCTGCCGTTCGGCGCGGCGCCGCCAGCCACGCACCATCAGCTGGATCACCACCGCCAGCACCACCACCAGGACCGCCGCGAAGATCAGCGATCCCACAAAGGTGCCTGAGTTCATGCCGGACTCTTCCCGTCCCGGGCGGTGACCTTGCCGCGCAACAGGGTCGCGGTCACCGTCGCCGGGAGCGTCATCGATTCGTAGGGGGTGTTGGCCGACCGACTGGCCAAACCGTCGCCGGTGACGGTCCAGGTGGCGTCGGGATCGACCACCGTCAGGTTGGCCGGCTCGCCGACCTCGAGCGGGCGGCCCTGATCGGGCAGGCCGACGATGCGCGCCGGGTTCTCGCTCATCACCCGGGCCACGTCGCGCCAACTCAACAGGCCCGGCTGCACCATCGTCTGCACCACCACCGACAGCGCGGTCTGCAGCCCCAGCATGCCGGGTCGCGCGGCGGAGAACTCGACACATTTCTCGTGCTCGGCGTGCGGGGCGTGATCGGTGGCCACACAGTCGATGATCCCGTCGGCCAGCGCCTGACGCAGTGCGACCGCGTCCGAAGCTTCCCGCAGCGGGGGGTTGACCCGGTTGCGGCCGTCGTAACTGGCAAGTCGGCTGTCGTCCAGCAGCAGGTGATGCGGGGTGACCTCGGCGGTGATCGAAATGCCTTGTTCCTTGGCCCATTTCAGGAGCTCCACGGTGCCCGCGGTAGAGGCGTGACAGATGTGCACCCGGGCGCCGGCGTCCCGGGCCAGCAAGGCGTCGCGGGCGACGATGGATTCTTCGGCGGCCCTCGGCCATCCGGATAGCCCGAGCCGCGCGGCCGCGGGCCCCTCGTGCGCGACGGCGCCGACGGTCAGTCGGGGTTCCTCGGCGTGCTGGGCGATCAGCACGCCCAGACCGGTGGCGTATTCCAGCGCGCGGCGCATCACCAGCGGGTCGTGCACGCAGATGCCGTCGTCGGAGAACATCCGTACCCCGGCGACGCCGGCGTTCATCATGCCCATCTCGGTGAGCTCTTTGCCGGCCAGCCCGACGGTGACCGCGCCGACCGGGTGCACGTCGACCAGACCGACCTGCTGGCCGCGATGCCACACGTGGTCGGTAACCACCGGGCTGTCGGCGACGGGGTTGGTGTTGGCCATCGCGAACACCGCGGTGTAACCGCCGAGAGCCGCTGCGGCCGAGCCGGTTTCGATGTCCTCGGCGTATTCGCGGCCGGGCTCGCGCAGGTGGGTGTGCAGGTCGACGAAGCCGGGCAGCAGGATCTGGCCGGTGGCGTCGATGACGTCGGCCAGGTCCGGAATGTCCAGGCCCGGACCGATTTCAGCGATCTGGGAGTCGTCGACCAGAACGTCGACGGGATCCCCTTCGCCGTAGCGCCGGACGCCTCGGATCAACACGCTCACGCCGCGACCTCCTCCGCCCCGACGAGCACATGGAACAGAACCGCCATCCGCACGTGCACACCATTGGAAACCTGTTGCAGCACAGCCGATTGCGAAGAGTCAGCCACCGACGACGAGATCTCCATGCCGCGCAGCATGGGACCGGGGTGCAGCACGACGGCGTGGCCGGGCAGCAGCGCCTGCCGCCGGGCGGACAACCCGTACAGGGTCGAGTATTCGCGCACCGACGGGAAGAACCCGCCGTTCATCCGTTCGGCCTGCACCCGCAGCATCAGCACCGCATCGGCGACGGGCAGTTCGGCGTCGAAGTCGTTGGACACGGTGACCGGCCAGTTCTCGACACCGCGCGGCAGCAGGGTCGGCGGGGCTACCAGCACCACCTCGGCACCCAGCGTGTGCAGCAGCATGACGTTGGAACGCGCCACCCGGCTGTGCAGGATGTCGCCGACGATCACGATGCGGCGGCCCTCGATGCCGCCGAGGCGTTGCCGCACGGTCAGCGCGTCCAGCAGCGCCTGGGTGGGATGCTCGTGGGTGCCGTCGCCGGCGTTGATCACCGACGGGCCGTCCTTGTGGCTGGTCCAGTCCGCCAGCAGGTGCGCCGCGCCGGACGCGGGATGCCGGATGATCAACGCGTCGGCGCCAGCCGCCCGCAGCGTCAGCGCGGTGTCGCGCAACGACTCGCCCTTGCCGACCGAGGATCCGGACGCGCTGACGTTGATCACGTCGGCGCTCATCCACTTGCCGGCCACCTCGAACGACACCCGGGTGCGGGTGGAGTTCTCGTAGAACATGGTGACGATGGTGCGGCCGCGCAGCGTCGGCAGCTTCTTGATGTCGCGGCCCACCAGCGCCTGCGCGAACCGGTCGGCGTCGTCGAGGATCGCGGTGGCCTCATCGCGGCTCAGGTCGCCCGCGGCCAACAGATGCCGCGGGGTCATCGGGTGATCACCACCGCGTCGTGACCGTCGTCTTCGCGTAGTTGGACGTGCACGCTCTCGCTGCGCGAGGTGGGCACGTTCTTGCCGACGTAGTCGGCGCGCACCGGTAGTTCGCGGTGGCCGCGGTCGACGAGTACGGCCAGCTGCACGGCGCGGGGGCGGCCCACGTCACGCAGGGCGTCCAGGGCGGAGCGGGTGGAGCGTCCGGAGTAGAGCACGTCGTCGACGAGGATGACCAGCGCGTCGTCGATGCCGCCGACCGGGATGGATGTCGCTTCCAGTGGCCGCGGCGGTTTGATCATCAGGTCGTCGCGGTAGAGGGTGATGTCCAGTGACCCGTGGCCGACCTTGACGCCGCTGTATTCGGCGATGTTAGCGGCCAGCCGGTCCGCGAGCGTCACGCCACGGGTCGGGATGCCGAGCAGCACCACCCGATTGGAGTCGGGGTTGTCCAGTGCGGTCTTCTCGATGATCTGATGGGCCATGCGCGAGATGGTGCGACCGACGTCGGCCGCTGACATCAACTCCCGCGGTTCTGCGGCAGCACCCATACGAGAAATTGACCTCCTTCTCCGCCTCTCTGGACGGTCCGTTAAAGGATGTCGGCTGCCGGGCAGCCTAACACGCGTGCTCGGCACCCGTGGCGAGCAGACGCAAAAGCCCCCATTTCCTGCGGAAATGAGGGGCTTTTGCGTCTGCTCGCCCTAGGTGCTCAGGTGCAGGGAACCTGCCGGTTCAGCTGACAGTTCGACGGGGGCGAGTAGGTACCACTCAGCACACCCCGGAAGCCGCCAGTGGCCGAGCCGCCCGGGGCAATGCTGCGATTCCAATTCGCGGGACTGACGACATAGTGCGTGCCCGCTTGGGAGACGGTGCTGTTCCACGCGTGCGAGATGGACTGACCGACCGGCATGTCGAACTCCAGCCTCCAGTCGGTCAACGGTGCCATGCTGGCATTGGTGATGCTGTAGCGGGCGATGAAACCGTCCTGCCACGTGTGCTCCACCACCAGCGTCGCCGACGCCGCCGCCGCCTGAGCGACGGGTGCCGCACCCAGGGCGGAAATGCCGATCACGAATACCGACAACACCACGTGAAGCGCTGTGCGCCAGAGCTTTACGCAACGGTTTAGTCCGGTCATAGGAGCCAACACTATAGCCGCACGACCGGTGGCGGCCCTGCCACCACGGGTGTGCTGCGGGAACTTTGCCCAACTGCAACCGTGACGAAATCTGCGTCCGGTCAACCGGGCAGACCTGGACTCCCGTTGGCGGTGTTGCCGAAACCACCGAAACCGCCGGCGCCGTCCGCGTCGCCGAAGCCGTTGCCCCCGTTGCCACCGTTGCCGCCGAATCCGTCGACGCCGCCGAAACCGTTGCCGCCGTTGCCGCCGTTGCCACCGGGCGCGACGATGCCGCCGTCGTTGCCGTCGCCGCCGCTACCGCCCCGGGCGACCCCACCGGCGTCGGCGTCTCCGCCGCCACCACCCACACCGCCGTTGCCGGTCAGTCCGCCGCTGCCACCGTCGCCGCCCTGGCCACCGTTCGCGTTGCCGTTGGTGGAGCGGGCGTCACCGCCGAGTCCGCCGAAGCCGCCGGTGCCGGATCCGGCTGAGCTGCCGCCGTTTCCACCGTTTCCGCCGTTGGCCGTCCCATTCACGGTCTGGGCGATGCCACCGTTGCCACCGGGGCCGGCGTTGCCGATCACCGACGCGCCGCCGTTGCCGCCGTTCCCGCCGGTCGCGCCGGTCACGCCGATCAGGTCGTTGCCACCGGCACCGCCCGCGCCTCCGCTGCCGAAATCGCCTGCGGCACCGCCATTGCCGCCGTCGCCGGCGCCGGCGGTGACGGTGGCCTGTCCGCCGTTTCCGCCGTTGCCGCCACTGCCCGCCAGCGAGGCCCCGGCTCCCCCGTCGCCCCCGTCGCCGCCGAACAACGAACTGCCGCCGCTACCGCCGTTGCCGAACATGACCGCCGCGGCCCCACCGTCACCGCCGTTGCCCGATTCGCTGGAGCCGCCGTCGCCGCCGCTGCCGGCGATCGCACCGCCGCTACCTCCGGCACCGCCGTTGCCCGACGCGCTGAAGCCACCACTGCCGCCGTTGCCGGCGATCGCGCCACCGCTGCCGCCGTTGCCGCCGGGTTGACCCAGTCCGGTGGCCGCACCTCCGGCTCCGCCGAAACCGAACAGGCCGGTGTTGCCGCCCTGGCCGCCGGCCGCGCCGGCACCGCCCGCGCCACCGCTGCCCAGCAGCAGGCCGCCGGTACCGCCGGCGCCCCCGAGACGGTCAACGCTGCTGCCCCCGTTTCCGCCGTTTCCGAGCAGCCCGGCCGCGCCGCCGGCGCCACCGCTCTCCCCCGGCGCGGTCGTCGAGAAACCGTTGCCGCCGCTGCCGAGCAGCAGCCCGCCGGCACCGCCTGCGGGGCGGCTCGCGGTGCCGTCCGCACCATTGCCGATCAGCGGGCGCCCCAACATGAACTGCGTGGGCGCATTGACGACGTCGAGGACGGCGGTCCACGGCGTCAGTTGGGCCGCGGCAGCCGAGACCCCGCCGTGGTAGCCGATCATCGCGCTCACGTCGCGTGCCCACATTTCCTCGTACACGGACTCCGCCGCGGCAATCGCGGGTGCGTTCTGCCCGAACAGGTTCGAGACGACCAGCGCCACCAGATTCTGCCGGTTGGCCGCCACCATCAGCGGACGCACCGTGGCCGCCTGTGCCACCTCGAACGCACTGATCACGGCTTGCGCTTGGGTTGCCGCCGATTCCGCTTGCGCCGCAGCCACATTCAAGAAGCTCGCATATCTGGCCGCGGTCGCGGCCATCGCGGTCGACGCACTACCCTGCCATGCTTGTCCCGCGAGATCGGAGATCACCGACGAGAACGAACCGGCCGAGGTGGTCAGCTCCGCGGCGAGTCCCTGCCAGGATGTCGCGGCGGCCACCATCGGCCCCACGCCGGCGCCGGAAAACATCAGCGCCGAATTGACCTCCGGCGGCAGCACGAAAAAACTCATTGCAGGTTCCCTCCCAAAACCGACACACGACCCCGTCAGATCATCAGTCGTGCTCGCTGTCGGCGTGGCCGAACCTGGCAAGTGTTCGTTCTCTGGACAGCGAGAGGACACGGACGGCCGGCGGATTCCTGTTCGGCGCAGGCGGTTCGGACGGGCTGGCGTGAAGCCTGGGCGTTGCGCGTGAAGCCTGGGCGTTGCGCGTGAAGCCTGGGCGTTGCGCGTGAAGCCTGGGCGGGATCCTGCCGAATTTCTCGCCCAGGCTTCACCCTCAAAGCCCTCAGTTCACAATCAACCCCAAGACTTCACAACCGAAGTCATGCCGCCGGCCCAAACGCCCGACCGCGTGAACCGTGCTCCGCGACGCCTAGATCTCGGGATCACACCCCCGGCGTCCTTCGTGCGCCCAGGCCAGCAGATCCGGCGCAGCCAACTGGTTGATCCGGTCGTTGTAGCGGCGGTACTCGGGAAAACCGAAGTACTGCTGCCACTCCCCACACCCGCCCCGGCGGAAGAACCGTTCGTCGCTGTGCCAGATGCCGTCGGTGGTGTTCGGCGCGATCTCGGTGGCACGCGAGCGCATCTCGTCCAGCGAGGCGTACCTGGCCAGCTGCTGCGCGCGGTCCCGCGTCAGGTCAATGCCGAGGGCCGCCGCGAGCCGGACGAACTCGGTGACCAGGTCGGTCTGAAAGTCGACGTAGTGAAACAGCGCGACGTTGGGTCTGTGGCGCAGTTCCCAGGACTTGCCGAACTGGTCGAGGATGTTCGCCAACGTGCCGATACCGCGCGGCGGGGCGAATCCCAGTCCCGGCGGCGGATGCGCCGGTCCCTCCATCCAGTCCCGAAACTCCTCGACCGGGTGCCGCATGGCCGGCCAGGGTTCCGGCGAGCGCGTCGAACCGTGCTGCTCGCCGGCCGGCAGCGCGGCTTCATACAGCGCACGGGCGCGGTCCCGGTCCATGTTGGCGGACTGATGCAGCATCGACACCGCGGCGTCGCGAGGATCACGACCGACGCAGATGTAGGTGATCCGGTCATCGAGGACCAGGCCGTCCAGCGGGGTGTGGGTCTTGATGAAGCGACGATGCTGCTGCGCTTCGAGAACGGCAACCACCTCGTCGAGGGGGCGGATCGTCTGGTCGAACCACGGCGACACCGTCGACAACGGCCCCGGCAGGTCCGGTCCGTCGAAAACCAGCAGCGAAACCAGCCGCTGCGTCCACGTCATGCCGCATTTCGACGGCGTCGTGATGATGACGTCGCCGGCGCGCGGCTCCAGCGCGTCCCACCGCGTGTTGTCGGTCATCAGCGACCGGTACAGAACCCGGTTCAATTCCCTACTCATTGCCACTCATTTCAAGGACCGCCGGACGATGTCGAACAACATGCCTTCTACGGTGACCCCGGGTGCGAACGAGAAAGCCATACCCGTGGAGATGGGTTTCGTCGACTCCGCTTGCCGCACCATCATTTCCAGCACGAAGATCAGCGAAACGCTGAGCATGTTGCCGAACCGCGCGAGCACGTCCCAGCTGTGCGCCGCGCTCTCGGCGGGCAGGCCCAGCGACCGCACCGACTGCTCGATGATCTTGGGTCCGCCGGGGTGGATCGCCCACAGATCGATGTCGGTTTGCTGCAAGCCGTTGTCCCGCAACACCTCTGCCACGACGGGTGCGACGCTGCGGAAGATGTAGTCGGGCAGGTTCTCCGACAACTCGCACGTGATGCCGTTGTGGTTGACGCCGAGCACGATGCCGTCTTCGGCGTCGTCGAGCAGTCGGGTGAAGGTGCTGCGAATCACCACGTTGCCTTGCGGGAGCGCCTTGTGCACTTGGCTGGCCCCGATGAGCAAGGCGCCGCACCCGTCGCCGAACAGGCTGTGGATGACCACATCGTTGACGTCGTCGGCGAAAACGGCATTGATCGAACACAATTCGATGCACACCACCAGCGACTTCATGCTGGGGTGGGCCCGGACAAAGGTTGCGGCGGTGCGGACGGCGTTCATCGCCGCCGCGCAACCCATGAAGTTGACCACGACCCGCGACACCGACCGCGACAGACCCAATTCCTTGACGATCGCGACATCCACACCCGGCGCGATGAACCCGGTGCTGGTGACGAACACCAACTGCCCGATCTCCTCGACCTGGTACGGAAGTCCCGCCAGCGCACGCCGACTGACCTCGACCGCCAGCGGAACGGCGTGTTCGAAGAACAGGTTCATCCGGTCCCGGATGGTGCCCGGTTCCTTGCGGAACGCGTCGAACTCGGGATCGAGTGGGTCAACCACCATGCGCCGGCTGTCCACCCGTGTCTTCTGGTACATCCGCGGAATGCGTTGCCGTTGTTGAGCATCGGCGAACAGTTCCGCGACCCGAAGGGCGGCGTCGGCCTGGTCGACCACCCGCTGCGGCGACCCGGTCGCAATCCCTTCGATGACCGCGACCGTGGTGGGCGGCGCCGGCGGCAGTTGGGCCAGCCGGACTTCGGTTCCTTCTGCGACGGGGAGCACGCCGCCGTCGGCCGGGGTGCTCATACCGACCCGATTCCGACGAAGCCGGCGACCACGTAGCCGGCGCTGTCCTTGAATGCACTCGGCGACAGATGTTCTCGCAACAGGCCCCAGTGCCGGTCCCTGGCCGGCCGCGACGGCGACAACAGATAAGTGCGGCACAGCTTGGGCAACCGGTCGGTGAGGAACCGCTTCGGCGGTAACCACTCGACACCGGACTTGGCCGACTCCTCGCGCAGCACATCCTCGGTGACGATGTTGGCGAATCCGCTGCGCTGGAACGGCAGCACGTGATGCACGCGGTGCGAACTCAGGCCGGCGGACAGGAAACAGTCGATGTAGCGGTTGCCGATCACACTCAGGTCGTTGGCGTGCTCGACCTGATCCACCGCCCAGTCTTCACCGGCAGGTTCGGGATCTGCGTCCTCGTTCTCGAACTCGTGGCTGGCCACCACCATGAAGGTGCTGACCCACAGTGTCGCGACGAATTGCAAAGCCCAGGCCCAGAAGTCGCCGGCCGCCAAGAACACAACCAGCTCGGTCACCAGCAGCAACCGTACCCCCGACGAACCGAGGAAGTGCGGCAGCGCATTGCGCCAACTTCCATAGCCCTCTTCGACGCCGACCTTGCGCGTCATGTTCCACACGTCGGCGATGCGGACGGCCATGCCGGTGACCAGGTGACCGAACTTGTGCAGGGTGTGCACCGGGACGCGGTACAGCCGGGGCAGCCGCATCATCATGGTGAAGACGTTCTTCTTGATGTCCACGTCGCTCTGGGTGTATGGGTGGTGCAGCAGCGTGTGGCCGTCGGCGACGACCAGCGCCAGTGCGATGTAATTCAGGTCGAAGGTGTTGGCAAAGACCCGATTCCAACCCCGTTGTGCCCGGTGCAACGCGTAATGGCCGTAGCCGACCAGCGAACTGCGCAGCAGGACCATCGCAATGACGAACGCCCACAACGGCATCCACCGCGGCTCGACCAGGCGCACCGCCTGAACGCCGAAATACGAGATCGCCAGCAGGACGGCAACGATGTTGAAAAGCCGGTCCATCCGCTTGATCCGGGCTGCCAGCACCGGCTCGCACAACCGTGCTTTGACGCGGTGCATCAGGTCATCTCGGTTGTCGAACCGGTACTCAGGTGTGTCGCGCCGGCTGTCGAAGTCATCTTTGAACAAGAACGGTGGCGCGTTGTGCTTGGGGTGAATGTCACGGGGTGTCGCCTCGCGGCCCAACGAGTAACGCCGCTCCAGAATGCGCTCGACGACCTTCGGGTCTCGGTGGTAGGAGGCGATAATCGCAGTGATGTCACGGTTTTTGGTTCGCCCGATGAAGAAGGCGCCACCGGGGTGCTTGGCGATCCAATCGCTCAGGTCGTATGCGCGTCCGTTGTATACCCATACGTCGGGCAGCACAGGAGGGCCGCCCGGCGGAGGCCCAGGGCGCGCGTCGGGGCCGCGCTCCTGAACTTCGGGTACGTCGTTGGTCATTCGTGGTCCTCCAGGTCTGGTCGAATGAGATCGGCTGCGCGCCGGGCTTTCCGGTGAGCTGGCCCAAATGGTGGGGGCACGGCCTTGGAAGAGCCTTGGAGGATTCTCAAAGAGTCGGTCTCGGACGAGAACCGACCCGGGGCCCGGCGGCCGCATAGGCGGTGCCGCACTCCCGGGTCGGTTCCCAATCCGGGACTCACCTGTGGCCGTTACCCCAAGGGGTTCGGGATGGTAACCGGCTCACCCCATTTGGAGAGGTTGATGGTGACCTTGCCCTTGTCCTTGTCGAGCACCATCCGCACCAGGTACGGGCTCGGCGGCGTGCCCGGCGCTCCCGGTGCCTTCACGTCGGCGATGTACAGCGTGACCGGGAGCGGCCCCTTGGCGTCCTTGCCGATCTGCGGCACCAGCGGGTCGATGATCGCCGGGTCGATGGTCCCGGAAACCTTCACGGTCGGTACACCGTCGATCGTTTCATTGCCACCGATCTGCGGGCTCTGCACCTTGCCGATCACCGCGCCGATTCCCTTTTCCTTGTCCAGCACCACGCCCGGGTCGTAGATCTTGCTCGCCTCGCCGACCGAGGTGTACTTACCCGAATCGTCCTTGGTGTACATCGTCTTCTTGGTGACGATGAACTGCTTGGGCACTGCCGGGGTGTTCGGCTGCAACCGGATCATGGCGTCGCCGACGGCCTGCCCGCCGAGGTCCTCGGGCTGGTTGGTCACGTCGGCGTTGACCATTTCCATCGGCAGCGTAGTGATGTCGGTGGTCTGCAGATTGACATGCAGATTGCGCAGGCCGGTCGTCGCCTTGGAAGCGTCCTGCAGCAGTTGTTGGGCCTCGGGCGATGCGGCGCCGGAGGTGGCGGATGACGCCCCGGAGGTCGCCGAGGTGGCGGCGGATCCGGATGTCTGAGATGTCGAGGAACTACCGGTGTTCGATTTGCCTCCGCATCCGGTGACGACCGTCGCGACAAGTGCTGCGACGAACAGAATCGCTACAGACACCGGGGTCGAGGGTCGACGGGAGACAGGTCGGTGGGAGATTTGCGCTTGTGAGATCAAGCCATTCATGGCCAGCCTTTGCTGAGTTTAACCAACCAGTGGTGATGAGCAGCGGGTCGCTACCCTCGTCGTACGGTGTGGATGGATGCTGACGTCCAGCAACCGCCCACCATCGCGGATCTCGGTGACTGCACACCCGCACCCTGGTTCACCAGCAACGACACCGTTCAACTGCGCGTCGCTGCCCTCACAGCGTGTTCCCCAGTTCACTTTGCCGGAGAGCGCGACAGTAACATGCGGCCCGCGTGCTGCAAACCATACTCACGGAATTAACTGTCGACGGATTCGACCAGCGCAGCATCCGCCGGATCGATCTTTGCGGCGAAGGCACGACGCACCAAACACTCAGGTGGCGCAATGACTCCCGGTCATTTCGGCGGGCACAGCGTGCTGTCAAGCGGCTACCCTACCCGAGTGAATCTGGACGGCAATCAGACGACCATCCGCGAGGTCTGCGACGCCGGCCTGCTCTCCGGAGCGGTCACGGTGGTCTGGCAGCGCGGAGAGTTGTTGCAGGTCAATGAAATCGGGTATCGGGATGTCGAGGCGGGCCTGCCGATGCAACGTGACACCCTGTTCCGCATCGCCTCGATGACCAAACCCGTCACGGTCGCGGCCGTCATGAGCCTGGTCGACGAAGGCAAGCTGGCCCTGAGCGATCCGGTCGCGCGGTGGGCCCCGGAGCTCGCCGAGGTGTGGGTGCTCGACGATCCGCGCAGTCCGCTGGAGCGCACGCATCCGCTGCGGCGTCCCATCCTGATCGAGGACCTGCTCACCCACACCAGTGGGTTGGCTTACGGATTCTCGGTGTCCGGGCCCATCTCCCGCGCGTACCTGCGGTTACCGTTCAACCAGGGTTCCGACGTCTGGCTCACCGAACTCGGCACGCTGCCACTGGTACACCAGCCGGGCGAGAAGGTGACCTACAGCCACGCCATCGACGTGTTGGGCGTCATCTTGTCCCGCGTCGAGGACAAGCCGTTGTACGAGGTCTTCGACGAGCGGGTGCTGGGCCCCGTCGGCATGCCCGACACCGGATTCTTCGTCACGCCCGAGGCCCGGTCGCGGGCGGCCACCATGTACCGACACGACGAGAACGACCGGTTGCAGCACGACGTGATGGGTCCCCCGCACGTCAAGCCACCCGCGTTCTGCAACGCCGGGGGCGGATTGTGGTCGACCGCCGACGATTACCTGCGGTTCGTGCGAATGCTGTTGAACCACGGCGTCATCGACGGTGTGCGGGTGTTGTCCGAGGAGTCGGTACGACTGATGCGCACCGACCGGCTGACCCCAGAACAGAAGCGGCACAACTTCCTCGGCGCGCCGTACTGGGTGGGTCGTGGGTTCGGCTTGAACCTGTCCATCGTCACCGACCCGGTCAAAGCCGCTCCGCTGTTCGGGCCGGGCGGGATCGGGACGTTCAGCTGGCCCGGCGCCTACGGGACGTGGTGGCAGGCCGACCCGAGCGCGGACCTGATCCTGATGTATCTGATCCAGTACTGCCCCGACCTGACGGTCAATGCCGCCGATGCGGTAGCGGGCAACCCGACCCTGGCGCGGTTGCGTACGGCGCAGCCGCGGTTCGTGCGCCATACCTATCGCGCGCTGGGGTTGTGAACCGACCGCGGCGCACCTCCTCGGCTACACACGTTCCAGTGCGCGGCGCGCGTAGGCACGGACGTCAGCGTCGTTGTCCTGCAGCGCCACCACCAGCGCGTCGTGAATCGTTGCCGCGGTAGGCAAACGAGTCAAACTGAGCACCGCGGCTTTGCGCACATCGAGGTGGGTGTCACGCAGCGCATCAGTCAACCGCGGCACCGCGAAGTCGCTTTGAGCGCCGCCCAGCGCCCGCGTCGCGCCTTCGCGGACCTGCCAGGCCGGTGCCCGCAACGCCTGCTCGATGTTGGCCCAATCGCTTTCCCGGCAACCGATTTCACCTAGCGCGCTGAGCGCGGCCGCGGACACCAACGGATCGGGATCGGCGACCAGAGCGCTCACCGTCTCGGCACCGCCACCCAGAGTCGCCAGGCCGGCGGCGGCAGCGATGCGAACTTCCCGGTTCTCGTCGGCCGTGGCGGCCACGACTCCGGCTACGTCGTCCACCGAGACCAGCGCACGGACGGCCTCGATGCGCACCCGGTGGTCCGGGTCGTCGATCGCGCGACGGAAATCCCCGGGTGCACCGGCCCGGCGCGAAGCAAGCAGATACACCGCAGCGGCGCGCACCGTGGAGTCCTTCGACGACAAGTGCGCGCGGGCGCCGGCGGGATCGGGCAGCATTTCGACCAGTTCCCGCGCCCCTTCCGCCGCGGCGCGCCGCACTGCTGCGTCCGGGTCGCCCAGGGCGGCCAACAGCGCCGAAGCATAACCGGGCGGGGTGTGTTCGGTCAGCGTGGCCACTGCGGTGCGCCGCACGCCGGCATCGGAGTCCGTCAGGTACGGGACCAGGTCGTCGATCGTCGGTTCGTCCAGTGCCAGCACCGCGGCGATGCGTGGTGACGGCGGATCGACCGCCACGGCGGCGACTCGGGACCGCGTGCTGGCCGGCGCCTGGCCACCGACGAGCGGAGGCTGCGCCACCTCCAGCACCCGCTGATCCGTCGGCGGCAGACCATCGAGTTCTGGAACTGACACGAAATACGGTGCCACCGGACGCTTCAGGAACAGCATTGCACCCTCGGGCCCTTTGCGCAGGTTCAAGTGATACCCCCATCGGCCGTCGTCACGGTCGGGCAGGTCGGCGCGGTTGTGATAGAGGCCCCAGCGCGATTCGGTTCGGGTAAGCGAAGACCGTGCCGCCATCTCCGCGCAGTCCCGGATGAACGAGACTTCCACCGCGCGCATCAGCTCATGCGGTGTGCGGGCTCCCATCGTGGCGATCTCGTCTCGCATCCGATCGAACGTGCGAACCGCGATCGACAACTTGGCTGCGGACTTCGGCGGCGCCACATAGTCATTGACGAAACGCCGCAGCTTGTATTCGACTTGCGGTTGGGGCGGGCCGTCCGGGTGCCGCAACGGACGGTAGATGAGCTCGTGCGCTGCGCGTAGTTGCTCCGCCGGGAGCGCCTGTGGGGCAGCGACTTCGGTGCACGACCTGGCTGCGTCCGCCCCGGCCAGATCACCGAAGACGAATGCGCCGATCATGTAGTTGTGCGGGACGCAGGCCATGTCGCCGGCGGCATACAGTCCCGGTACCGTCGTCCGGGCATGTTCGTCCACCCAGACTCCCGACGCGGAATGTCCACTGCACAAGCCGATTTCGGAGATATGCATTTCCACGTCGTGGGTTCGGTAGTCCTGCCCGCGGTTGGCGTGGAAGGTCCCGCGGGTGGGTCGCTCGGTGGTGTGCAGGATGTTTTCCAGCGCGGACAATGTCTCATCCGGTAGGTGGGACACCTTGAGATAAATGGGACCCCGTGCGGAGTCGATCTCGCTCTTGACTTCGGCCATCATCTGTCCCGACCAGTAATCGGAGTCGACGAACCGCTCACCGAGGGAGTTGACCTGATACCCGCCGAACGGGTTGGCCACATAGGCGCACGCGGGCCCGTTGTAGTCCTTGATCAACGGATTGACCTGGAAGCACTCGATTCCGGACAGCTCTGCCCCGGCGTGATAGGCCATGGAGTAGCCGTCGCCTGCGTTGGTCGGGTTCTCGTAGGTGCCGTACAGATAACCGGATGCGGGCAATCCGAGTCGCCCGCACGCGCCGGTAGCAAGGATCACCGTCTTGGCCCCGACAGCGACGAACTCGCCGGTGCGGGTGTGCAACGCCGCGGCGCCTACCGCCCGGCCACCCTGGGTCAGGACGCGCACCGGCATCAGCCGGTTCTCGATGCGGATCTTCGCCCGCATCGACTTCTGCCGCAGCATCCGGTAGAGCGCCTTCTTGACGTCCTTGCCCTCGGGCATCGGCAGCACATAGGAGCCGGACCGGTGCACGCGGCGAACCGCGTACTCCCCGTGCTCGTCCTTCTCAAATTTCACCCCATAACGCTCCAGCCGCTGCACCATGGCGAAGCCGCGGGTGGCGGTCTGATACACGGTGCGCTGGTTGACGATTCCGTCGTTGGCACGGGTGATCTCCGCGACGTAGTCCTCCGGTTCGGCACGTCCCGGGATGACGGCATTGTTCACGCCGTCCATCCCCATGGCCAGCGCACCGGAATGGCGTACGTGCGCCTTCTCCAGCAGCAGCACCTGGGCGCCATGCTCGGCGGCGGTGAGCGCAGCCATGGTGCCGGCGGTGCCGCCACCGATGACGAGCACGTCACAGTCAAGCCGGAGCTGCGGTTCAAGGGCCGGGATCTCCATCATGCCGCCACCCAATCCTGCAGAGCCGCAATGATTTCCGCGCGCTGGTCCGGCCACTGGCGAGCCATCCTGGGTTCCGGGATCTCGACCAGAGCGCGCAGCGGCCGGCCGGCCCGGCCCAGGACGGCGACTCGGTCACCGAGAGCCAGCGCCTCGTCGACGTCGTGGGTGACGAAGACGATCGTCGTCGGGTGGGCCCGCCAAGTGTCGATGAGCAGGCGCTGCATGGCCGCGCGAGTCTGGGTGTCCAGCGCACCGAACGGTTCGTCCATCATCACCGCGCGTGGCGCGCCGGCCAGGCCGCGGGCCAACTGCACGCGCTGGCGCATTCCACCGGACAAGTTCTTGGGCAGGTATCGGCCGAAACCGGTGAGCCCGACCTCACGGATCCAGCGTTCGGCCTCACTACGCCGGGTGGCCCGGGGCTCGCCCCGCAGTCGCAGTGCCAGTTCGATGTTGGACCGCACACTGCGCCACGGCAGTAGAGCGTTGTCCTGGAACACCATTCCGCGATCACCCGAGGTGCCGGTGACGTTGACGCCGTCGGCCAGGACGCGTCCGTCGTCGGGCATCATCAGACCGGCCAGTGCGCGCAACACCGTCGACTTGCCGCACCCGGACGGACCGGTGAGCACCAGGATCTCCCCCGGCCGCACCGTCAGGGTCACGTCATCGATCACCGGAGTTCCGCTGTAGGACAATCGCACTCGATCCAGTTCGAGACTCATGCCCTGGCTTGAAACAGTCATCGCTTCGTCTCCTCTCCGCGCGGCAACCATCGAGTGACGCGACGGCCCACCACTTCCACCGCCGCCGACGTGACGAAGCCGAGCACCCCGATCGTGATGATGCCGACGAACACCTGCGGATACGCCAGCACGGTGTAGTTCTGCCAGGTGCGGTAACCGACCCCGAGCCGACCGGAGATCATCTCCGCCGAGATCACGCAGATCCAGGCGACGCCCATGCCAACCGACAGACCGCCGAATACACCCGGCAGGATGCCGGGCAGCACCACCCGGATCAGCACCTCCCAGCGACCGCCGCCCAGGGTGCGCACCGAGTCCTCCCACAACGTGGGCAGTGCCCGCACCGCGTGCCGGGTGCTGACCATGATCGGGAAGTAGGCCGCCAGGAAGGTGATGAAGACGATGCCCGCCTCGTCGGTCGGGAACACCAGAATCGCCACCGGGACCACCGCGATCGCCGGGATCGGCCGGACCAGTTCGGTCAGCGGGCCGAACAGATCGCCGAAAAGCTCGGAGCGGCCTAGCAATACGCCGGTCGCGACGCCCACTGCGGCCGCCAGCCCGAAGCCGGTCAGGATGCGCAGCAACGACTGCGCCAGGTCGAGCCAGTATTCGAAGGCGCCTAACCGCCGGGTCAGGGCGTGCACGATCTCGGTGACGGTCGGCAAGGTGTCGAACCGCAACCAGAACCGCACCTTGGCTGCGGTCAGCGCCTGCCACATACCGATCGCGGCGCCCAGCGACACCAGGCGCAGCAGTCGCGACCGCCACGCGGCGTTGAGTCGATGCGGCACTGTGAAGGCGGGCACCGGCACTGCCGGCACCACCCGGTCGGTCAACTCGGTGGTCACAACGAACCTCCCAACGCCTGCTGATATGTCACGGTGACCGCGCCGGGGTGTGCCGCGGCGTAACGGCGCGCTGCGGCCGGGGTTCCGAACGGCCGGTAGGTGGCACCGTCGCGGATCCAGACGGCCTTGTCGGCGAACCATCGGGTGCCCAACTCCGCGTCGGGCACGTAGGCGGCCCGGACTCTGGCTCCACGGGCACCGGCGTCCCTAATCGCCCGCAGCAATGCGGTCGGGTCGGCGACGGTCTGAGTCTCAGTGGTCCCGTCCAGCCACAGTTCGCTGGCCTGTGCCGGATCGCCGGCCAGCGTCGAGGGGTTCGCGGTACGCGCCCGGGCCGCCCCGTAATCCAGTCCCCGGGCGCCGAACACGGCGCGCAGCGGCTCCTCCTGGACGAATTCGCTGACGTCCAGGGCCGCGAAGTCGCCGATCGACTCCAGGTAGGGCACGTCGCCCTTGAGTGCGTCGACAAGCGACGGCTTCAGGGTGGTGTCGAAGGACGTCCCGCCGGGGCCGTTGTAGAGATAGACGACCTCGGGCGGCAGTCCGCTCCCCTCGGCCACGATGCGCGCCGCCTCCAGCGGCTTGGTGTTGAGGAAGTCGGTGGCATCCAGTTGCGCCTGCAGGAACGCCGCCAGCACTTCCGGATGCGCCCCGGCATAGGACCGTCGCGCCACCACCCCGTGCAGGGTCGGCACGTTGAGTTCCGCGCCGTCGTAGAGCAACTTGCCTTTGTTCTGATAGACCAGCAACCCGGGCCAGGCGACGAACTGCGAAAGCGCCTGCACCTGGCCGGATTCGAGGGCAGAAGCACCGACCTGGGGTTGCTGGTTCAGCACGTCGACACCCGTCACGCGGGCTCGGTCCAGGGCACGCACCAAGGTGCCGTGGCCGGCCGAGCCGATACTGGCCGACACCCGCGTGCCGGCCAGGTCCGACAGCGTGGTGGCCGACGAATTCGGCGCCACCACAACCATGTTCAGCGCGCCTTTGGGGTTGTAACCGGTGACGGAGACGAGCTCGGTGCGGGCCAGCGGGTTCGCCTGGGTCTTGGAGCCGTTGATCAGCATGGGGTAGTCCCCCATCGAACCGATGTCGATCTTTTCGGCCAGCATCTGCGCGGTGATCGGCGCCCCGGTGTCGTAATCCTGCCACCGCACAGCGTATTTCGTGCCGGTACGGGTGGTGATGTCGGCGAGCCGGCGCTCCAGGTAGCCCTGGGCGCGCAGCAGAGTGCCCGCGGTGACGGTGTTGATGGTCTTGGACTGGTAGCCGATGACGACATCGACCACTCCGGAAGACTGCGCCAGCGACTCCAGCGAGCAACCGGAGGCCGCGACGGCGACAGCGGTCACCATCGACACTAGCGCAACGGCCTGTCTCACCATGAAAAATCCTGAGCTGTCGGGTTTCAGCGGAGCAGGTACGGCATGTTCACCGTCACGGCGCCGGTTGGGCAGCGCGCCGCGCACGGGCCGCAGTACCAGCACTCATCGACGTGCATGTACGCCTTGCCGGTTTCCGGATTGATCGCCAGCGCATCGAGCGGACACACTTCCACGCACAGCGTGCAGCCGTCGATGCAGAGTGACTCGTCGACCGTGACCGGCACATCGGCGCGGTTGTTGTGGACCAGGGTCACTACTCACTCCTTGTCAGGTTGCCGCGCATGGTGATTCGGTCGCCCCGCATCCTGATGTATTCCAGGTCCACCGGCGTCCCGTCGTCGAGGCTGGTGAGTCGCTCGAGCATCAGCAGTGGCGCGCCGTCGGGCACTTGTAGGGTCGCCGCCGAATGCGCGTCCGCCGGAATGGCTTCCAGCGCCAGCGATGCCGAGCCCAATCGTTGCCCGCTCACCTGCTCGATGAGCGCAAAAAGATCGTTCTCTTCCAGCGGTTGGCCCAGGATGGCGGCGCCGATGCCGGGGGTGAGATAGGTGAGGTCCAGGCTCAGCGGCAGGTCGCCCAGGTAACGCAACCGCTCGATGAACACGACGTCGGCACCGACGTTCAACCGCAACCGGCGAGCCACCGAGGGCGGTGCGGTCATCAGGGTTGCGGTCCGCACTTCGTTGCGGACTTCGCCCTGGTTCTTAAAGGTCTCCTTCAGACCCAGCAACGCCTCCAAACCGTGCTCGTATTTGCGTTGCGCGACATGGGTTCCGATCTTGGGCCCGCGGTCGATCAGACCCTCGTTCTTCAGCACACCGAGCGCCTCGCGGATGGTATTGCGCGAGACCGAGAATTCGGCGGCCAGATCGTTCTCCGTCGGCAGACCAGCGGCATAGGCACCGAGGTGAATCTGCTGGCGCAGCACGTCGGCGGTCCGGCGCGCCCGGTCGGCCCGGGTTTCCTGATTCGGCGCTGTCTCGCTCACGCCGTCACGCTAATGCAGGTCAGCGGGCCTTCGCCGGGCACGCATCAGGGTCGGTTACCCCGGTTGCAGCTATTGCGCCAGCGCCGTTCGCGTCGCGACCAGGCATGTTTTCGACGCAAATCGCCATTGCGCCACCCCGATGTCGCGGCCGCAATTCTGATCGTCCTGAAACAAATGACGCTGTCGGTCCTCAGTTCACCGGAACCGTGTGTTCGTTGGCCACCAATGTCTGTTCCGAACCCGTCGGCTCGGACCCGTTGCCGTTGGCGCTGGCTGTGCTGACCGCGCAGCGCTTGGCTTCCATCCGCTTCAGCGCCTCTTGGGTGAATACCGACAACCCGAGTTCGTGGTTGTAGCCGTGGATTTCCTTGACGTCGAGTTGCGCCATGAAGTAGACGATCTCCCTGGAGACCACCTGTCCTGGCACCAGCACCGGGAAGCCGGGGGGGTAGGGCACCACAAATGTGGTGGACACCAACGTCTTTCCCTCGGCCAGCCGCCGGCCGGCCGTGCCGAGCAGCACATACTCGCGGTCGGACTCCTCGTAGCCGGCGTAGAACGCCGACCGGGTGTCGCCGTACACGCTGTTCTCGTCCGGGCGGAAGGCGACGTCGAATTCGCTGAAGTCGGGCAGGTGCGGCAGATCCTCGGTGATCTCCTCGACACGCTGCCTATGCAATGCCCGGTCGGCAGCGCTGGCTGCCTTCTGAATCCGGTCGAAGTCGATGGCGACCCGGCGAAGTACATCGAGCAGGTGATGCACGCTCGACCAGGTGACGCCGATGGTGAAGATCAGCAGCACGCTGTTGATCGACGTCTTGTTGATCTGGATGCCGAACCGGTCCATCAGGATCTTCTCGCGGAAGTCGTACCCGTTCATGCCGGTGTTGCCGAGGAACAACGTGACCCGGGTCGGATCCAGCACGAACTGATCCGACCGCCAGGCCTCGTTCCACTCGTCCAGGGCGCCCTGCCGGACTTCGCGGTACGAGCTGACATGGGAGGCCCGGTACTCCTCGGGCACCAGGTCGGATTCGTCGAGAATGCGGAACCACTTGCTGATCAGCCGGTCCTTGCGGACCCGGTGGCGGAACACCAACGCCATGTCGTAGACCTGGCGCACCATGTCGAAACCCTCGATGTCGACCTGGCGGCGGGCCAAGTCCAGCGATGCGAGAAGTTGCTGGTTCGGCGATGTCGAGGTGTGAGTCAGAAACGCCTCACCGAAAGCGTCGCGCGCAAGTGCGTTGAAGTCCTGGTCGCGGATGTGGATCATCGACGCCTGCCGGAACGCCGACAACGACTTGTGCGTGGAGTGTGTGGCATAGACGCGCACCCGGGCCTGATCGGGATCCGGCAACAGTTGGCGCTCAACCCATTCCGAACGCGGCAAGTCCTGGATCGAGGCCCGCCAAGCGCGGTACTCCTCGCGGTATTCCGGCGATGACAGCATCTGCTCGAGACGCTCTGCGGCCACCATCGCGGTGCGCTGCCGGGCCCACGGCACGGCGGTGGCGAAGGCGTACCAGGCCTCGTCCCACAGGAAGACGATGTCCGGCTTGATCGCCAGCACCTCTTCCATCACCCTGCGGGGGTTGTATACGACGCCGTCGAAGATGCAGTTGGTGAGCAACAACATTCGCACCTTGTGCAGCTGCCCGGCCTCCTCGAGATCCAGCAGTGCCTTCTTGATCGTGCTGAGCGGCACCGCCCCGTAGATGGCGAACTGCGGAAGCGCGTAGGACTCCAGATACCGCGGGTAGGCGCCGGCCAGCACCAAGCCGTAATGGTGCGACTTGTGGCAGTTACGGTCGATGAGCACGATGTCACCCGGGCGGGTCAACGACTGCACGACGATCTTGTTCGCCGTGGATGTCCCGTTGGTGACGAAGTAGGTGTGGTCGGCGTTCCAGGTGACCGCGGCCTTGTCCATCGCCTTCTTGATGTTGCCGTGCGGATCCAGCAACGAGTCCAATCCGCCTGAGGTGGTGGATGTTTCGGCCATGAAGATATTGCGGCCGTAGAACTCGCCCATGTCTTGCAGCGTCTTCGAGTTGAAGATGCTGGCGCCGCGCGCGACGGGAAGGGCGTGGAATTGGCCGACCGGCGCGGCGGCGTAGGCCCGCAAGGCGTCGAAAAACGGTGTGGAGAACCGCTTTCGCAGACCCGCGATGACCGTGCTGTGCAGATCGGTCACGTCGTTGAGCCGGTAGAACGTGCGGTCGTAGATGTCGGGCTCGTCGTCGTTGCCCGCGGCAATCGACTCGTCGGTGAGCAGGTACAGGTCGATGTGGGGCCGCAGTTCGCGGATCCATTCGCCGCATTCGATCCAGTCGTGGGCGCTGTCGGATACCGATGCCTCGTTCTCCGTGTCGTTGAGCCCGAGCAGCGTGTTCATCAACGGCACCCGGTCCCGGGACCGCAGCGGCAGATCGTGGCGGATGATCGCGGCCTGGATCTCGCCGTTGAGTGCCACCGCGGTGATCGCGTCCTCGACGCTGGGCGCCACCAGGATCTCGAACTGGATGTCGTCGTACGGATTGCGCAGTGCGCGAAGGCATTCCACCAGGCTCTCCGGAGCCGTCGCCGGAGAATCGTCGGCGAGCAGCACGGTGTAGAACTGCTGCTGCTTGGCCTGGGCCACCAACTCCTGCTCGGCCAGCGGTGCCGTGATGTCGAAAAGCGCTGTGCGGTCCCCATATTCGGACAGCAGACGCACGGCCAGCGACACTTCCTCGGTGAGGCGCACCGTGGACAGGATGTCCAGGTGGGAGCGGAAGGTCGCCAGGTTGGCCGCCCCGGGATACAGCCAGTACCGCTCGTAGGCGGCGATGCGGTCCATCAACCGCTTGACCTTGGCCAGGTCGTGCGCCTTGTCCATCCCGGCCAGGTCCACCTCGGCGAGATGACGGCAGGCGTCGTCGAGCAAGTTCCAGGTATCGACGCGCGTGTAGGACGGATTTGCCACCGCCGCCAGCGCTGAGACGCGAAGCCGTCGCTTGCGGGCACTCGGTCGAGTCATGTCATCACCTTCTGTCGGCGTGCGCGGCCGACGGCATGAGCAGCATGGACGCAGCGGCCGTGCGTCGCATCGTCACTAGTGCAGTCAAGTCCTGAGCAGCTTTCCGTTGGTACCAGCCGCCATTGTGTCCCGCCGGTGGAAAAATCGCGATGATTTCGCGCGAGGTTTTCGGACTCAGGCCGACTCGTCGTCGGACGCGTCGTCGGCGTCCACGATCTGCTTACCGCCGCGACTGCCCAGCGGGTTCTCCATCCACTTCAGCAGCGGCAGCTGCGGCATCTCCCAGCGCTTACCAGGCAGGTCGGTGACATCGCTGAGCGAGCGCACCACACCCTGGGTCAGGCCCATGATGGCGGCCATCACCGGCAGCAGCGGCTGCAGCGGCTTGGCCGCGGTGCGTACCGTGCTGATGCGTTGGGCCAGGATCAGGCGCTCGACCGTGTGATAGACCCACGCCCCCACACCCAGCGCCAGGATCGCCAGCACCGAGGCCACGATCGTCCAACCGAACGCGGCGCTCACCACGGCGCCGACCACCACCGCCACCGCTGCGATCACTGACAGGACGACGCGCAACTCGAGCCGGGTCATGGCGCGTTCCCCTGCGCCACGCCCCGGACGGCCCGGGCGGCCGCCCGGATCTGCGGTGTCACCAGCATCACCTGACCGAGTACCCCGTTTACGAAACCCGGCGAATCGTCGGTGGACAGTTCCTTGGCCAGCTCGACGGCCTCGTCGACCGCCACCGGCTCGGGAACGTCGTCGGCATAGAGCAACTCCCACACCGCGACCCGCAGGATCGCCCGATCCACCGCCGGCAACCGATCCAGCGTCCAGGCCTGCAAGTGGGAGGTGATCAGCTCGTCGATGTGGGCGGCGTGCTCGGCGACACCGCGTGCCACCGTGGCGGTGTAGGGCGCCGGCGCGGCCACGTCGGGATTGGATGCGGCCAGCGCGGTGCGGCCGTCGACCAACTCGGCCGGGCTCAAGCCGCGCGCCTCGGCCTCGAACAGCAGGTCCACGGCGCGCTTTCGCGCCTGGTGCCGTCCTCGAACGGGTCGCGACGGTTTCCGGTCGGGCATGTTCAGGCGTTTACCCGGCCCAGGTAGCTGCCGTCGCGGGTGTCGACCTTGAGTTTGTCGCCGGTGTTGATGAACAGCGGCACCTGGATCTCCGCGCCGGTTTCCACCGTGGCCGGCTTGGTGCCCGCGCTGGACCGGTCGCCCTGCAGACCGGGCTCGGTGTGGGAGACCACGAGTTCGACGGACACCGGCAGCTCGATGTACAGCGGTGAGCCGTTGTGGAACGCCACCTGCACGGGCAGACCCTCCAGCAGGAACCGGGCCGCGTCACCCACCAGCGACTCGGGCAGCGGGTGCTGTTCGTAGTCCTCGCTGTCCATGAACACGAAGTCCGAGCCGTCGCGGTACAGGTAGGTGGTGTCGCGCCGGTCGACGGTGGCGGTGTCGACCTTGACCCCGGCGTTGTAGGTCTTGTCGACGACCTTGCCCGACAGCACGTTCTTGAGCTTGGTGCGCACGAAGGCCGGCCCCTTGCCGGGCTTTACGTGCTGGAACTCGGTAATGGTCCACAGCTGGCCGTCGATGACCAGGACAAGTCCGTTCTTGAAGTCAGCAGTGCTCGCCACGGTGGGTGAATCTCCTACAAAATGGCCAGTTCCTTGGGGAACCGGGTCAACAATTCCGGGGTCTGCCCAGCTTTGTGCGAGGAGGACTGGTGGTCGCTGGGCACCGCCAGAGTGTCCTCGATGCGGACACCGCCGCGGCCGGGTAGATAGACACCGGGCTCCACGGTGACGACGGAACCCGCAAGTAGTGTACCGGCGGACGTCGCGCCGATGCCCGGCGCTTCGTGTATCTGCAGGCCGACCCCATGTCCCAGGCCGTGGCCGAAGTGATCGCCGTAACCGGCGTCGGCGATGATCTGGCGCGCCGCGCCGTCGACGTCACGCAAGTCCGCGCCCGGATGCAGGGCCTCCCGCCCGGCCCGTTGCGCCTCGGCGACCAATTCGTAGATCTCCAGCTGCCACTGCGCGGCGTTGTCCAGCACGAAGGTGCGGGTCATGTCGGAGTGGTATCCGGCGACCAGTGCGCCGAAGTCGATCTTGACGAAGTCGCCCGAGGCCAGCACCGCATCGGTCGGTCGATGATGCGGAATCGCCGAGTTGGGTCCGGCCGCCACGATGGTCTCGAACGAGATCGTATCGGCGCCGTGGTCGAGCATCAGGCTCTCCAATTCGCGGGTCACCTCGCGTTCGGTGCGGCCCGGTCGCAGGCCACCGCGCTCTACCAGGTCGGTCAGCGCGGCGTCCGCCGCCTCGCAGGCCAAGCGCAGTAGGGCCAGCTCCCCGGCGTCCTTGACCTCACGCAGCGCCTCGACGGTGCCCGATGCACGCACCAACTGGGTGTCATGCCCTTCCAGCCCCCCGTTCAGCGCATCCATCCCGTCGACCGTGACCACGTGGCTCTCGTAGCCGAGTTTGCCTACCCCGTCCTGGCCGGCCCGCCCGGCCAGATAACGTCCGACGGCCCGCTCGATCGCCACTTCGAGATCCGGCGATTGCGCGGCGGCCTGGGTGCGGTAACGACCGTCGGTGGCCAGCACGGCTTCCCGATCGTCAGCAAACACCAGCAACGCGCCGTTGGATCCGCTGAAACCGGATAGATATCGGACGTTTATCAGGTCCGTGACCAGCATCGCATCTAGTCCGGCGGCACCGATTTTGGCTTTGAGGTTGTGTCGACGCTGGGAATGTGTCACGGGTCTTGACGGTACTCGCTACGCTGTTTGCCCATGAACAAGTGGATGGTGCGTGGTCTGGTCTTCGCCGCCGGGATGGTCGTGCTGCGTCTGATCCAAGGAGCGCTGATCAACGCCTGGCAGACGCAGTCCGCGCTGATCAGCATCGTGCTGTTGACGCTCTTCATCATCGCGGCCACAGTGTGGGGCCTCTTCGACGGTCGCGCCGACGCCAAATCCAACCCGGACCCGGACCGGCGCGATGACCTGGCGATGGTTTGGTTGCTCGCCGGCTTGGTCTCCGGACTGGTCAGCGGCCTGGTCGCCTGGCTCATCCACCTGTTCTACGAAGGTATCTACACCGGCGGACTGCTCAACGAGCTAACTACCTTCGCTGCGTTCACCGCGCTGCTGGTCTTCGTGTTCGGAATCCTCGGGGTGGCGGTCGGCCGGTGGCGTATCGACCGCAACGCTCCCCCGCCGGAGAAGCACGACGGTTCGCGTGACGGCTCGCGCGATCGCGACGAGAACACCGACGTGTTCTCCGCCGTCCGCGACGACGACAGCCCCACCGGGGAGATCCCGACCGGCGGTGGCCGCGCGCAGGAACGCACCGCGGTGGCCACGAAAGAGCGGGAAGACGGACGCACCGAGGTCATTCCGACCGACGACAGCGAAGCCAAGACCGAAGTCATCCGCACTCACGACAGTGACGCGAAAACCGAGGTGATCCGCACCCACGACAGTGACGCCAAGACCGAGGTGATCCGCACCGACGCGGACCGCACCCAGGCCGAGCGCAAGCCGGACCTGCGCAAGGACTAGGGCGTGTCGGGGGCTTTGCGCGTGAATCCTTGGCTTTGCGTGTGAATCCTGGGCGGGATCCTGCCGATTTTTCCGGCCAGGCTTCACACCGAAAGCCGTCCCTTCACACTCAACGCCGAGGCTTCACAACCGAAGTCAGGCGGCTGCCGAAACCCTAGTCGCGCAACCCCGCCAGGTAACGCAGGGCCAGCAGGTAACCCTGGATCCCCAGGCCGACGATCACCCCGGACGCGACCGGACTCAAGTAGGAGTGCCGCCGAAACTCTTCGCGCGCATGCACATTGGAGATGTGCACTTCGATCAGCGGTGCGCGCAGTTCGGCGCACGCGTCCCGCAACGCCACCGAGGTGTGGGTCAGACCGCCCGCGTTGAGAATCACCGGCTCTGACGTGTCGGCGGCCCGGTGAATCCAGTCCAGTAGCTCGGCTTCGCTGTCGCTTTGTCGCACAACGACTTCGAGGCCGAGTTCGGCGGCTTCGCGCTCGATCAAGGCGACCAGTTCGTCGTGTGTGGTGCTGCCGTAGACGGCGGGCTCGCGCTGTCCGAGCCGGCCCAGGTTCGGTCCGTTGATCACCTGTACCGTCATGGGGCGCACACTCCCGCGTAGGCCGTCACCAACAGACCCGGATCCGGGCCCACCAGGCGGCCCGGTTTGGCCAGCCCGTCCAGGACCACGAAACGCAGTACCCCGGCCCGGGTCTTCTTGTCTCCGGCCATGTATTCGATCAGCTGTGGCAGCGCGTCGGCCTCGTAACTGACCGGCAGGCCCAGCGATTCCAATATCGCGCGGTGGCGCTGCGCGGTCTCGTCGTCGAGGCGACCGGTCAGTCTGGCCAGCTCGGCCGCGAACACCAGTCCCACCGACACCGCGGCGCCGTGCCGCCACTGGTAGCGCTCCCGGCGTTCGATCGCGTGGCCCAAAGTGTGCCCGTAATTGAGGATTTCGCGCAGCTCGGATTCCTTCTCGTCGGCGGCCACCACTTCGGCCTTGACGGCGATGGCGCGCCGCACCAACTCCGGCAGCACGTCACCATCGGGGTCCAGCGCCGCCTGGGGGTCGGCTTCGATCAGGTCCAGGATCACCGGGTCGGCGATGAAGCCGGCCTTCACCACTTCGGCCATCCCGGCGACGATCTCGTTGCGCGGCAACGTCTTCAGCGTCGAGAGGTCCACCAGCACGGCCAGCGGCTGATGGAACGCGCCGACCAGGTTCTTGCCGGCGTCGGTGTTGATGCCGGTCTTGCCGCCGACGGCGGCGTCGACCATGCCCAGCAGCGTGGTGGGCACATGCACGATCGACACGCCGCGCAACCAGGTGGCCGCCGCGAAACCCGCGACGTCGGTGGCCGCCCCGCCGCCGAGACTGACCAACGCATCCTTGCGACCGATCCCGATGCGTCCCAACACTTCCCAGATGAAGCCGACGACGGGCAGGTCTTTGCCTGCTTCGGCGTCCGGGATTTCGATGCGGTGCGCATCAACTCCCTTGTCGGCCAACAGGGTTCGGATGTTCTCCGCGGTTTGCGCCAGCACCGGCTGATGCAGGATGGCGACCTTGTGCCGGCCGGCCAGCAGCTGCTCGAGTTCGTCGAGCAGCCCGGTGCCGATCACCACGGGGTACGGCGGGTCGACGGCCACCTGCACGGTCACCGGTGTGGGTTTGTCTGTCATTGGGAAGCCTCTACCTGAGTCTTGAGGCGCGACACGATGTAGCGGACCACGGCGCCCGGATTGCGCCGGTTGGTGTCCACCCGGATGGTCGCGACCTTTCGGTACAGCGGAATGCGCTTGGACATCAACTCCCGGAACTTCTCGGCACGGTCGGGTCCGGCGAGCAGCGGTCGTACCGTGTTGCCCCCGGTGCGCCGCACCCCTTCGGCCGCGCTGATCTCCAGGTAGACCACCGTGTGCCCGACCAGCGCTGCGCGCACCCCGGGGCTGGTCACCGCACCACCGCCGAGTGACAGCACGCCGTCGTGTTCGGTGAGCGCCGAGCGCACCACATCTTCCTCGATGCGGCGGAACTCCGCTTCGCCGTCGGTAGCGAAGATGTCGGCGATCGAGCGTCCAGTTCGCGCCTCGATGGCCGCGTCGGTGTCGAGCATGCTCACCCCGAGCGTCTTGGCGAGCCGACGTCCGATGGTCGACTTGCCGGAACCCGGTAAGCCCACGAGTACCGCTTTGGGTGCCATGTGCGGCTAGCTTCCGGAGGCCCGGGCCGCCGGCGCCTCCCGGTCGGCGACCGAGCGCTGGTAGGCCGCGATGTTGCGGCGGGTCTCGACCAGCGAGTCGCCGCCGAACTTCTCCAGGGCCGCGCGCGCGAGCACCAGCGCGACCATGGTCTCGACGACGACGCCGGCGGCCGGCACCGCGCACACGTCGGAGCGCTGGTGGATGGCCACGGCCTCGTCACCGGTGGCCAGGTCGACGGTGGCCAGCGCCCGCGGCACGGTGGAGATCGGCTTCATCGCGGCACGCACCCGCAGCGGCTGGCCGTTGGTCATCCCGCCTTCCAGCCCGCCGGCGCGGTTGGTGGAGCGCACCACGCCGTCCGGGCCGGGATACATCTCGTCGTGCGCGCGGCTGCCGCGGCGGCGTGCGGTTTCGAAGCCGTCGCCGATCTCGACTCCCTTGATGGCCTGGATGCCCATCACCGCGGCGGCCAGCTGGCTATCGAGGCGGTTGTCACCGCTGGTGAACGAGCCCAGCCCGACCGGCAGACCCAGCGCCACCACCTCGACGACACCGCCGAGGGTGTCGCCGTCCTTCTTGGCGGCCTCGATCTCGGAGATCATCGATTGCTCCGCCTGCTCGTCGTACGCGCGGACCGGGCTGGCGTCGATGGCGGGCAGGTCCTCGGCCCGCGGCGGCGGTCCGTCGTAGGGCGCCGACGCGCCGATCGAGATGACGTGGGAGATCACCTCCACACCCAGCGCCTGCCGCAGGAACGCGCGCGCGACGGTGCCGGCCGCGACCCGCGCGGCGGTCTCGCGGGCGCTGGCGCGCTCCAGCACCGGGCGGGCGTCGTCGAAGCCGTATTTGAGCATGCCCGCGTAGTCGGCGTGGCCGGGCCGCGGCCGGGTCAACGGTTCGTTGCGCGCGCTGTTCTCCAGTTCGGCGGGGTCGACGGGGTCCGCGGCCATCACGGTCTCCCACTTCGGCCATTCGGTGTTGCCGATCTCGATCGCGATGGGACCGCCCAGTGTGGTGCCGTGCCGAACCCCGGACAACAGGGTCACCGCGTCGCGCTCGAACTTCATCCGCGCACCCCGGCCATAGCCCAGCCGGCGGCGGGCCAGCTCGTCGGCGATTTCGGTCGAGGTGACTTCCACGCCGGCGACCATGCCTTCGACCAGGGCCACCAACGCGCGGCCATGGGACTCCCCAGCGGTGATCCAGCGCAACACCTGGATATCTTCCCACGCGCGCAGGCGTGGCCGACTCGAGACCGGACGACGTCGGGTCAGTTCAGCGCGGCCAGGGCCGTCGCGCCGGCCGTCGCCAGCACCATCGACGGACCGTGCGGAACGGCCCGCGCGCCGATCAGCACGGCGGCCAGCGCCGTCAGCAGCGGCGCGGTGATCGCCGCCAGGAACCACACTTGTGCGCCGAAGCAACCGGCCAGGCCGCCCAGGCCGAGCGCCAGCTTGACGTCACCGGCGCCCATCGCCGTCGGCGACAGCAGATGCAGCAGCAGATACGTCCCCGTCAGCGTCACCGCGCCGGCCAGCGCCCCGACGCCGTGGCCGGCGAGCGCGGCGCCGATCAGGATCGCCGCGGCGCCCGGCAAAGTCAGCAGGTTGGGCAGCCGCCGCTGCCGGACGTCGTAGCAGCTCAGGACCGCCATCCACGCCAGTGTCAGGCCGGTCAGCGCAATCCGCATGCGCGGCAGGCTAATTCACTCGGGGCGATGCGCAAGTCAGCCGCGGGCAAGCCCCGCGAGCGTCCCCAAAATGCCGAAAATTGCCGGGTCTGCCGTACATTTGAGCGCGCTCGGCGGCAGGAGAACTAATCCAACGCGCGGGCCATCGCCTCACGCGGGGCGGGCAGTCCGGTGAACTGTTCCACCTGCGCGAAGGCCTGGTGCAGCAGCATCTGCAAACCGCTGATCACCCGGCCGCCCGCCGCCTGCACCGCCGCGGCGAGCGGCGTGGGCCACGGGTGGTAGATCGCGTCCAGCAGGACCGGTACCGCCGCAAAAGCCGGGGCGTAGCGGGCTGCCACCTCGGCCGGAATGGTGCTGACCGCGGCCGCGGCGGCCGCGACCTCGTCGGCCAGCCCGTCATCGTCCAGGCCGCAGAACCGGACCGCCACCCCGACCCGGGCACCCAGGTCCACCAGCCGCGCCGCCTTCTCCGGATTGCGGGCCACCACCGTGATTTCCACGACGCCGAGCTGCGCCAACCCCACCACGGCGGCCGGCGCGGTGCCGCCCGATCCGACGACCAGCGCCCGCCCCGAGACCGGTCCCAGGGCGCCCGACACCCCGTCGACGTCGGTGTTGTCGGCCAGCCAGCCGCGCGGCGTGCGCACCAGCGTGTTAGCCGACCCGACCTGCTCGGCCCGCGGCGTGCGTTCGTCGGCGAACCGCAGCGCGGCGAACTTGCCCGGCATGGTCACCGACACGCCGACCCATTCCGGTCCCAAGCCGGCGACGAACCCGGGCAGCGCGTCGGCGTCGCATTCGATGCGGTCGTAGGTCCAGTCGGTCAGGCCCAGCGCGCGGTAGGCGGCCAGGTGCAGTTGCGGAGAGCGGGAATGGGCGATCGGCGAGCCCAGCACCCCGGCTTTTCTAGCGTGCGGAATCAAGGACACCGTTGCGTTTGGCCAGTTCGATGTTCGCCAGATGCTGCTGATAGTCCCGGGTGAACAGGGTGGTGCCCTGGGCGTCGATGGTGACGAAGTACAACCAGTCACCCGGCGCCGGACGCTCGGCGGCGCTCAGCGCCTCCACCCCCGGCGAACAGATCGCGGTGCGCGGCAACCCGTCGACCATGTAGGTGTTCCAGGGGGTGCGCTGCGCGCGGTCGGCGTCGGTGGTGGCCACCTCGCGGCGGTCCAGCGGATAGTTCACCGTCGAGTCGAACTCCAGCTTGCGGTGCTCGTGCAGCCGGTTGTAGATGACCTGCGCCACCTTCGCGAAGTCCTGCGCGTTGGCTTCCTGCTGCACCAGCGACGCGACGACGAGAATCTCGTAAGGCGACAGGTTCAACGACTTGGCGGTGTCGACCAACCCGGACGTCAGGTAGGACACGGCGCCGGCGCTGATCAGGTTGGACAGCGTTGTCTCCGCGGAAGCAGCCGGATCGATGTTGAAGGTGCCCGGCGCGATCAGACCCTCGAGCCGGCGATGGTCGTCGCCCTGTTCCTGCACCCGTTCCAGCGCCCAGTCCGGCACCAGCAGCGCGGCGGGGGTGCTCTTGCTGGCCGCGGTGCGCAGATCGGCCACCGCCAAACAACGTTGGTTGCCGTCCAAGTCGACGCAGGTGGCCCGTGAGATCAGCGTCAGGATGCCGGGGGTGGTCTTGTTGGTCTTCATGTCGGTGGTGTCGTCGAGTTGACGGCCCTCCGGGATGACCAGCCTGCCCACCCTGCTGCCCGGATCCGTAAGCCGCGCCACCGCGTTGGCCGCCGGGATCTCGGTGCGCATCCGGTAGTAACCGGGCTGAATGGACGTGATAGCTGCGTTGCCGTGGGCGGCGTCAACGAACGCGCGCACCGTGCGTACCACGCCGCGCTTGTGCAGCGTTTCCCCGACCGCCGTGGTGGAGTCGCCGGCCTGGATCTGGATGACGACGTCGCGCTTGCCGTTGCCGGTGAAGTCGTCGTCGTTGGAGGTCACCGCATGCCAGAGTTTCGAGCCGAGCAACACGGCCGCCACCACGACCACCACCAGCAGGCTGATGGCGAAACCGCCGGCGAAGCGACGCCGGCGGCGGCTGCGCTGCGCCCGTTTGCGTTCGGCGCGGCTCTTGCGGTGTCGGTTGGGCCCGACGGCGACGGGTTTGGCCCGGCTCGCGGCCTGGCCCTCTTCGAGGTCAGACATCGGTGGCCTGTTCGGCGGGCAGGGATCGGCGCTGGTCGAGCCAGCCCTGCAGGATCGCCACCGCGGCAGCCTGGTCGATCACCGCGCGTTGCTGCCTGGCGCGGACACCCGCCTCGCGCAGCGACCGCTGCGCGCTGACCGTGGTCAGCCGCTCGTCGGCGACGCGGACCGGGACCGGGGCCACCCGCTGCGCGAGCGCGTCGGCGACCTCGATGGCGTCCTGCGCGGATTGCCCGATCCGGTCAGCCAGCGTCCGCGGCAGGCCGACGATCACCTCCACGGCCTCCATCTCGGCGACCAACCCGGCCAGCCGGCGCAGATGCTTACCGGAACGGTCGCGACGTACGGTTTCCACCGGAGTGGCCAGGATGCCGTCCGGGTCGCTGACCGCCACCCCGATCCGCACGGTGCCCACGTCGACACCGATGCGCCGACCCCTCCCGGGATCTGATTCGCCCGGCCGATCCGGCTGGCGCTGCGGCGCGATCACTCAACCGACCCGCGCTATCTGTGCGCGCACCGCATCCAGGGCGGCATCGATACCGGCCGGGTTCTTCCCCGAGCCCTGCGCCAGGTCGGCCTTGCCGCCGCCACCGCCCTCGACCGCCACCGCCAGCTCCTTGACCAGCTCGTTGGCACTCAAACCGAGTTCCTGCGCAGCCGGGTTGGCCGCCACCGCATACGGCACTGTGGCGCCCTCGCCCTCGACGATCAGCACCACCACCGCCGGGTCGCTGCCCAGCTTGCCTCGGATGTCGCCGACCAGCGAGCGCAGATCAGCCGCCGTCGTTCCACTGGACATACGCTGCGCCACCAGACGGACGTTACCCACCCGCTCGGCTCCCGCGGCGGCATTTGCCGCAGCCGCTCGCGCAGTGGCCAGCCGGGCCCGTTCCAGTTCCTTCTCCGCAGCCTTGAGCCGCTCGACCAGGTTGGCCACCCGGGCCGGCACCTCCTCGGAGGGAACTTTCAGCGACGATGCCAGCCCGGCCATCAACGCGCGTTCCTTGGCCAGGTGCCGGAACGATTCCAGACCGACGTAGGCCTCCACCCGTCGCACGCCCGAGCCGATGGACGACTCACCCAAAATCGTCACCGGCCCGATCTGCGCCGAGTTGTGCACGTGGGTGCCGCCGCACAACTCCAGCGAGAACGGACCACCGATCTCCACCACCCGCACCTGCTCGGGATATGCCTCGCCGAACAGCGCCATCGCGCCCATCGCCTTGGCCTTGTCCAGCTGCTCGAGGAAGGTGTGCACTTCGAAATCGGCCTGGACGGCCTCGTTGGTGACCTCTTCGATCTGATTGCGCTGGTCCTCGGTGAGCGGGCCCTGCCAGTTGAAGTCGAAGCGCAGGTAGCCCGGGCGGTTCAGCGATCCGGCCTGAACGGCATTGGGACCCAACACTTGTCGCAGCGCGGCATGCACCATGTGGGTGCCGGAGTGGCCCTGGGTGGCGCCCTTGCGCCAGCCGGGATCGACGGCCGCGACGACGGTGTCGCCCTCGACGAACTCGCCCGATTCCACGTTGATCCGGTGCACGTGAACGGTTTTGGCGATCTTTTGCACGTCGGTGACGGCGGCTTTGGCGCTGCCGCCCGATCCGGTGCCGCTGATCGTTCCCGCATCGGCGATCTGTCCGCCCGATTCGGCGTAGAGCGGGGTGCGATCCAGAATCAGTTCGACGCGGTCCGCCTCGGCGCTGTCGGTGTGCGACACCACCGGGACCCGCTGGCCATCCACGAAGATGCCCAAAATCCTTGCCTGCGAGGTCAATTCGTCGAATCCGGTGAACTCGGTGGGACCGGCGTCGACCAGTTCGCGGTAGGCGCTCAGGTCGGCGTGCGCGTGCTTGCGGGCGGCCGCGTCGGCCTTCGCGCGCTGACGTTGCTCGGCCATCAACTCGCGGAAACCCGCCTCATCGACGCTCAACCCGGATTCCGCCGCCATCTCCAACGTGAGCTCGATCGGGAAGCCGTAGGTGTCGTGCAGCGTGAACGCATCCGAGCCCGAAACCAGGCCGGTGCCAGCGGATTTGGTGGCGCTGGCCACGTCGTCGAACAGTCGGGACCCCGACGCCAGCGTGCGGTTGAACGCGGTCTCCTCGGCGACCGCGATGCGGTTGATCCGGTCGAAGTCGCTGACCAACTCGGGGTAGGACGGGCCCATCGCGTCGCGCACGGTGGCCATCAGGTCTCCGACGATCGGGTCCTCGATACCGAGCAGCTTGGCCGAGCGGATCACCCGTCGCAGTAGGCGCCTCAGCACGTAACCGCGTCCGTCGTTGCCGGGGCTGACGCCGTCGCCGATCAGAATGGCTGCGGTGCGGCTGTGGTCGGCGATGATGCGGTAGCGCACGTCATCAGCGTGATTTCCGACGTCATAGGGTCGCGGCGCGCGGGCGGCCACCAGATCGATGACCGGGCGCAGCAGATCGGTCTCGTAGACGTTTGCCACGTTCTGCAGCACCAGCGCGATACGTTCCACACCCATGCCGGTGTCGATGTTCTTGCGCGGCAACGGCCCGAGGATCTCGTAGTCCTCCTTGGAGGTGCCCTCGCCGCGCTCGTTCTGCATGAAGACGAGGTTCCAGACCTCGAGGTAACGGTCCTCGTTGGCGATCGGGCCACCACCGACACCGAACTCCGGTCCTCGGTCGTAGTAGATCTCCGAGGACGGGCCGCACGGGCCGGGGATGCCCATCGACCAGTAGTTGTCGGCCATGCCACGGCGCTGGATCCGCTCGGGCGGCAGGTGCGCGATCTCCTGCCACAACCCGGCGGCCTCGTCGTCGTCCAGATAGACTGTGGCCCAGAGCTTTTCCGGGTCCAGGCCATAGCCACCCTCGACGACGTTGGTGGTCAGCAGGTCCCAGGCCAGCGCGATGGCCTCGCGCTTGAAGTAGTCACCGAAGCTGAAGTTGCCGGCCATCTGGAAGAACGTGTTGTGCCGGGTGGTGATGCCGACCTCGTCGATGTCCGGAGTGCGGATGCACTTCTGGATGCTGGTGGCCGTGGTGTATGGCGGCGTGCGCTGGCCCAGGAAGAACGGCACGAACTGCACCATGCCCGCGTTGACGAACAACAGGTTGGGGTCGTCAAGGATCACCGAGGCGCTGGGCACCTCGGTGTGTCCCGCCTTCACGAAATGATCAAGGAAACGCTTCCTGATCTCGTGTGTCTGCACTGTCGCTTCTTCCTTAAATCGGCACGGTTGCTTGACGTCAACACCAGCCTATTCGCCGAGGTTGGCCGCCGAACACGTATTTGCAGGCCCGCTCAGCCTGCCACTTACCCCTCGACGAAGCTCAACCGGACCGACCGCTTGGGGTTGTCGCGGTTGAGGTCGACCAGGACGACGCTCTGCCAGGTGCCCAGCAGCGGTTCGCCGCCGCTGACCGGCACGGTGACCGACGGCGAGACGATCGCCGGCAGCACATGGTCGGCGCCGTGGCCCGGGGAGCCGTGCGAGTGCCGGTAGCGCTCGTCGCGCGGCAGCAGCCGCTCCAGGGTGTCCACCAGGTCGTGATCGGAGCCGGCGCCGGTCTCGATGATCGCCACCCCGGCGGTGGCGTGCGGGACGAAGACGTTGCACAGACCGTCGGCGTGATTGCCGCAGAACGAGCGCACTTCGTCGGTCAGATCGACGATGCGGCGACGCGTGGTGTCGACCTCCAGCACATCGGTATCCATCCGACCAAGCCTACGGGCGAGGCTTGGGCGGCTGCCAATCCAGCATTGCCAGGGCTGTTGCGGAGGAGGAAGGTGAATGAGGGACCGGTGGCGCGCCGGGCGCCGCCCTGACAAGAGGGAGGGGCCGGCTGTGTACGCTCGCTCGACCACTATCCAGGCGCAACCTTCGTTGCTCACCATGGGCATCGCGCACATGCGCGAAGTCGTCCTGCCCACTGTTCAGGCGGTGGACGGCTGCCTGGGCATGTCGTTGTTGGTGGACCGGGAGACGGCCAGATGTGTGGCGACCACCGCGTGGGAATCGGAGGAGGCGTTGCGGGCCAGCGCCGAGCGGGTGTGGCCGGTGCGCAGTCGAGCCGTCAAGATTCTCGGGGGCAGCGCGGTGGTGGATCAGTGGCAGATCTCGGTGCTGCACCGCGCCCGCCGCTCGGGTCTGGGTGCCTGCGTGCGCGCCACCTGGCTCAAAGCCCGGCCCGAGCAGTTCGAGCACGCCGTCGATTTCTACAAGCTGGCCGTGTTGCCGGCCATCGAGGAGTTCGACGGCTTCTGCAGCGCCAGCGTGATGATCGACCGCGCCTCTGCGCGGGCGGTGGCGTCGGTGACCTATGACAGCCGCGAGGCGATGGAAAGGAGCAGCGACGCGGCCCGCTCGCTGCGCACGGCGATACTGCGCGACCTGAGCGTCGATCAGGACGACGTCGGCGAGTTCGAGCTGGCGATCGCGCGGCTGCGGGTGCCTGAGCTGGTCTAGGCCGCGAGAAGACGCAAAAGCCCCTCATTGTCGCGGGAAAAGGGTGCTTTTCCGTCTGCTCGGCGTCAAACACACACCTACGGCAGCGCGTCCCCGGGAAATCCCAGGCACGGGTGCACCTCGTAGGTGAACACCCCGGCGGCCACCCCCGGGTCGCCGGCCATGATCGCGTCGGTGTCCTCGACCGTCGCGGCGAAGACCCCGACTCCGCAGACGTCGGACTCATCGGTGGTCGGCAACACCACCGCCAGCACGCCCTCGTCGCGCAGCCCGAAGTTCCGGCGGCCGTGCTCCCAGATGAGCCCGGACGCTTCCTCGGTTCCGTACCCGGGTCCGCGTTTCAAGATGACGACGCTGTAGGCCTTGGCCGTTGCCAGCAGCGGTGCCATCTCCTCGTCGCTGAAGGTCTTCACGCCCGTCCCCGCCTCCCCCGAATGATGGCCCGCAACCGATCCAACCGTCCGGCGATCTCCCGCTCAGCACCCCGACCGGTGGGCCGATAGTAGTCCACCCCCGCCAACTCGTCCGGCGGATATTGTTGCGCCACAACGCCGTCCGGGTCGTCGTGGGAGTACTTGTAGCCCTGCGCGTTGCCCAGCGCGGCCGCACCGGAGTAGTGGCCGTCGCGCAGGTGAGCCGGCACCAGGCCCGCCTTGCCCGCCTTGATATCGCCCATCGCCGCCCCCAGTGCCGTCGTCACCGCGTTGGACTTCGGCGCCGTCGCCAGATGCACGGTGGCGTGCGCCAACGTCAACTGCGCCTCGGGCATACCGATCAGCGCGACCGTCTGCGCCGCCGCGACCGCCACCAGCAGGCCCGTCGAGTCCGCCATCCCGACGTCCTCGCTGGCCAGGATCATCAGCCGGCGGGCGATGAACCGCGGGTCCTCCCCCGCGACCAGCATGCGGGCCAGGTAGTGCAGCGCGGCGTCCACGTCCGAGCCACGTACCGACTTGATGAACGCGCTGACGACGTCGTAGTGCTGATCGCCGTCGCGGTCGTAGCGCACCGCGGCCCGATCCAGGGACTGTTCGACGGTTTCGACGGACACGTGATCCGAAGCCTCGGCAGCCACCTCCAGAGCGGTCAGCGCCCGGCGCGCATCGCCGGCGGCCAGCTGCACCAGCAGCTCGACGGCCTCGGGCGCGACCGTCACCTTGCCGCCCAGTCCGCGGGGGTCCTCGATCGCCCGCTGCACCACCGTGCGGATGTCGTCGGCGGTCAACGGCCGCAGTTGCAGGATCAACGATCGCGACAGCAGCGGCGCGACGACGGAGAACGACGGGTTTTCGGTGGTCGCCGCCACCAGCAGCACCACCCGGTTCTCCACCGCGGCCAGCAACGCGTCCTGTTGCGTTTTGGAGAACCGGTGCACCTCGTCGATGAACAGCACCGTCTGTTCGCCGGAAAGTGCACTCAGTCGCGCCTTCTCGATCACCGCCCGCACTTCTTTGACACCGGCCGACAACGCCGACAGAGCTTCGAAGCGGCGGCCGGTGGCCTGCGAGATCAGTGCCGCCAGCGTGGTCTTTCCGCTTCCCGGCGGACCGTAGAGGATCGCCGAGGCCATACCGGAGCCCTCGACCAGGCGACGCAACGGCGAACCCGCCGCCAGGAGGTGTTGCTGGCCGACCACTTCTTGCAACGACGCCGGACGCATCCGCACCGCGAGCGGCGAGGAGGCGCCGGTGGCGCTCAGGCCGGTCGATTCGGGTGCGCCGGGCAGGTCGAACAGACCGTCGGACACAAAATCAGGCATACCACGCAGCCCGGACAGGCCACCAATGCGCGCGATCCGGTCTCATATTTGCTAAGTTCCCGTTTGCTACGCCCGATGGACAGAGCCAGGCCCCGAACGAACAAGATCGAACTACGAGGCAACGAGGACAGCAATGAGCCAGCCGCCACCCTATCCAGGCAATCCGTCCGACCCTCAAGGCGGCAATCCTCCGGGCTACCCGCCGCCTCGCCACGGCGCGCCCCCGCCGCCACCCCCAGGCGGAGGCGGATATGGGCCACCCGGCGGCGGATACGGGGCGCCCGGTGGCGGATACGGGGCGCCCGGTGGCGGATACGGCGGGCCACCGCCAAGCTTCAGCCCGCCCCCGTCCGGGCCGGACTTCTCCAAGCCTCAAAGCCCCCCGTCCGGTGAGCCCGGTGGCTACCAAGCCCCCGGTTACAGCCCACCACCGCCTTCCTCGCCGCCCGGCGGTTACGGCGCTCCCCCGGCCGGTCTGGGCGGCGGTCCGGCCGGCCCGTACAGCGTCGGAGACGCCTTCAGCTGGGCGTGGGGCAAGTTCACCAAGAACGCCGCCGCGATGGCCGTGCCCGCCGCCATATTCGTCATCGGCATCGGCGTTGTCTTCGGCATCCTCTACGCGTCGTTCCTGGCAACGATGTTGAGTGGCGGTGAAACCACCTACGACCCGGAGACCGGGACGCGCATATGGCGCGCCAGTGACGCGAGTACCGGCGCGGGGTCGTTGATTTTCTTAGTGGTCCTGCTGATCCTGCTCGCCGCGGTCACCTTCTACATGCAGGCGTCTCTGACTTCCGGCAGCCTTGATGTCGCGGACGGACGGCCGGTCACGATCGGATCGTTCCTGAAGCCCCGCAATTTCGGCCCGGTCGTTCTCACCATGCTGCTGGTGGCGCTCGGCAATGCCATCGGCAGCCTCTTGTGTTACATACCCGGCCTCATTTTCGCGTTCCTCACGATGTTCGCGGTCCCATTCGCGATAGACAGATCCCTACCGCCGGTTGAGGCCATCAAAGCCAGCATCGCGACGACACGAGCCAACGTCGGACCCGCGTTACTGACCTGGCTCGTACAGGTTGCAGTGATGCTGGTCGGTGAATTCGCCTGCGGCATCGGTCTGATCGTCGCCGTCCCGGTCGCGATGCTGATCCAGGTCTACGCCTACCGCAAGCTGACCGGCGGCCAGGTGGCTCCGCTGGAGCAGGGCGGCCTGCCGCCGGGTCCGCCGCCCGGGCAATACCCCGGACAGCAGTATCCGGGTCAGCAATACTCGTAAAGGCGTCGATACGGGCCGTTCACACCGCAGCGGCCGAATGAACGAATGACTGCCGCCCGCAGCACAATCCGGAAACGGTGCGCGCTGCGGGCGGCTGTCTTGTGTGATGGGATCAGCACCTATGAGCATCAAAGTTGCACTGGAGCACCGCACCAGTTACACCTTTGACAAGCTGGTCCAGGTGTATCCGCACGTCGTGCGGTTGCGTCCGGCGCCTCATTCGCGCACGCCGATCGAGGCCTATTCGCTGCGGGTGGACCCCGGTGAGCACTTCATCAACTGGCAGCAGGACGCGCTGGGAAACTTCCTGGCGCGGCTGGTCTTCCCCAAACCGACCCAACGCCTCAGCATCACCGTCGGATTGATCGCCGACCTCAAGGTGATCAACCCGTTCGACTTCTTCATCGAGGACTGGGCCGAGACGTGGGACGCGGGCAGATCTTTGTACCCCAAGGCGCTGGCCCACGATCTGGAACCGTTCATGCGGCCGGTCGACGAAGACGGCGACGGGTCGGGTCCCGGCGACCTGGCCCGGGCCTGGGTCCGGAACTTCGCGGTGCCCGATGGCACCCGCACCATCGACTTCCTGGTCGCGCTCAACCACGCGATCAACGCCGACGTCAGCTACAGCCTGCGGATGGAACCCGGCGTTCAGACACCGGATTTCACGCTGCGCAGCGGCGTCGGTTCCTGTCGGGACTCGGCGTGGCTGCTGGTGTCGATCCTGCGGCAACTCGGGTTGGCCGCCCGGTTCGTGTCGGGTTATCTGGTGCAGTTGGCGTCCGACGTCGAAGCCTTGGACGGCCCGTCGGGACCGGCCGCCGACTTCACCGACCTGCATGCGTGGACCGAGGTGTACATCCCGGGCGCGGGCTGGATCGGACTGGACCCGACGTCCGGTCTGTTCGCCGGCGAAGGCCACATCCCGCTGGCAGCGACGCCGCATCCGTCGTCGGCGGCGCCGATCACCGGCAGCACCGATCCGTGTACTTCGATCCTGGAGTACTCCAACACCGTCACCCGGGTCCACGAAGACCCGCGCGTGACGCTGCCCTACACCGACGACGCCTGGGCCTCGATCTGCGCGGTGGGCCGCCAGGTCGACCAGCGGCTGGCCGCCGGCGATGTGCGGCTGACGGTCGGCGGTGAGCCGACGTTCGTGTCGGTGGACAACCAGGTCGACGAGGAGTGGCGTACCGCCGCCGACGGGCCCCACAAGCGGCGCCTGGCTTCGGAACTGGCCGCGCGGCTCAAGGCGCAGTGGGCGCCGCAGGGGCTGGTCCAGCGCAGCCAGGGCAAGTGGTACCCCGGCGAGCCGTTGCCGCGCTGGCAGATCGGGCTGTACTGGCGCGCCGACGGTCGCGCGCTGTGGACCGACGAGAGGCTGCTGGCCGACCCGTGGGCGGACGAACGGCCAGGACCGGTCGATGAGGGGACCGGGGGCGAGGTGTTGTCGACGATCGCCGAGGGTCTGGGCCTGCCGGGCACCCAGGTCCGCCCCGCCTATGAGGACCCGCTGGCGCGACTGGCGTCGGAGGTGCGGTTGCCGGACGGGGATCCGGTGGCGCCGACCGACGACCTGGTCCCGGGTCACGGCGACGAGTCGAGCCCTGGTGCGCTGGTGCTGGGCCTGGACGAATCCGTCACGACGCCAGCGGCTTACGTGCTTCCGTTGCACCGCCGCGAGGACGGCTCCGGTTGGGCCAGCGCGGACTGGCGACTGCGCCGCGGCCGTCTGGTGCTCACCGCGGGCGATTCGCCGGCCGGGCTGCGGCTGCCGCTGGATTCGATCAGCTGGCGCCCGCCACCCACGACGTTCGAGGTCGACCCCGGGACCGTCGGCAAGACGCTGACGCCGGAACCGCAGAGCGCGGATCGCGCGGTGGTGACCGACCCGGAGGGCGCGCCGACGACCGCGCTCGTCGCCGAGGTACGCGACGGGTTGTTGTACATCTTCCTGCCGCCCATCGCGGCATTGGAGGACTTCGTCGACCTGCTCAGCCGGGTGGAGACCGCAGTCGCCAAGGCCGACTGCCCGGTTGTGATCGAGGGTTACAGCCCGCCGACCGACCCGCGGCTGATCTCGACGACGGTCACCCCGGACCCCGGTGTGATCGAGGTGAACGTCGCGCCGACGGCCAGTTTCGACGAGCAGCGACAGCAGCTGGAAACGCTGTACGAAGAAGCGCGGCAGGCCCGGCTGTCCACCGAGTCGTTCGACATCGACGGCACCCACGGCGGCACCGGCGGAGGCAACCACATCACTCTCGGGGGTGTCACGCCCACCGACTCACCGCTGCTGCGCCGCCCGGACCTGCTGGTGTCGTTGCTGACCTACTGGCAGCGGCACCCGTCGCTGTCTTATGTGTTCGCCGGCCGGTTCGTCGGCACCACCTCCCAGGCGCCGCGCGTCGACGAGGGCCGGGCGGAATCGCTGTACGAGTTGGAGATTGCGTTCGCCGAGATCGCGCGGCTCTCGGCGGGCGGCGGGGCGAAACCATGGGTGACCGACCGGGCGCTGCGGCATCTGCTGACCGACATCACCGGCAACACCCATCGCGCCGAGTTCTGTATCGACAAGCTGTACAGCCCGGAGGGTCCCCGCGGCCGGCTCGGTCTGCTCGAGCTGCGCGGCTTCGAGATGCCGCCGCACCTGCGGATGGCGATGGTGCAGTCGCTGCTGGTGCGCTCGCTGGTGGTGTGGTTCTGGGAACAGCCGCTGCGTGCTCCCCTGATCCGCCACGGCGCCAATTTGCACGGCCGATACCTGTTGCCGCACTTCCTCATTCACGACATCGCTGACGTGGCCGCCGACCTGCGCGCCCAGGGCGTCCCGTTCGAGACCAGCTGGCTGGACCCGTTCACCGAGTTCCGCTTCCCGCGCATCGGCACCGCGGTGTTCGACGGCGTGGAGGTCGAGCTGCGCGGGGCCATCGAACCGTGGAACACCCTCGGTGAGGAGTCGACCGCCACTGGCACCGCCCGCTACGTGGACTCCTCGGTCGAGCGCGTTCAGGTCCGCGTCATCGGCGCCGATCGCCATCGCTATGCGGTGACCTGCAACGGCTACCCCGTCCCGTTGCTGGCCACCGACAATCCCGACATCCACGTCGGCGGGGTGCGGTTCAAGGCGTGGCAGCCGCCCAGCGCTCTGCACCCCACCATCTCCACCGACGTCCCGCTGCAGTTCGAGTTGATCGACCTGACCACCGGAACCTCGCGCGGCGGCTGCACCTACCACGTCGCACACCCCGGCGGTCGGGCCTACGACGAACCGCCGATCAACGCCGTGGAAGCCGAGTCGCGCCGGGCCCGCAGATTCGAGGCGACCGGTTTCACCCCCGGCAAGCTCGACCTCGCGGGCCTCCGGGAGAAACAGGCGCGTTTGTTCACCGATGTCGGCGCGCCGGGAATCCTCGATCTGCGACGCGTGCGTACCGTGCAGCAGTAGTGACAGTCGGCATGAGCGTGAGTGGGTCGGCGGTGGTCGCCGGGGACCGTCGCTACGACGTCGACCGCCTGTTGGCCGGGTACCGCACCGCCCGCACCCAGGAGGCGCTGTTCGAACTGCGCGACGGTCCCGGCGTGGGCTACGACGAGTTCGTCGACGCCGACGGCAACATCCGGCCCGGCTGGGACGAGCTGGCCGACGCGATCGGCGAGCGCGGCCGCAGTGGACTGGACCGGCTCCGTTCGGTGGTGCACAGCCTGATCGACCACGACGGCATCACCTACACCGGGGTCTCGGACGCCCAGGCCGCCCGCGAACTGCCCGTCGGGCACGGTCCCGAGCCCGGTCCGTGGCGGCTGGACACGCTGCCGCTGGTGGTTTCCGCCGCCGATTGGGACGTGCTGGAAGCCGGCCTGGTGCAGCGCTCCCGGCTCCTGGACGCCGTGCTGGCCGACCTGTACGGGCCGCGCAACCTGCTGACCGAGGGTTTGTTGCCGGCCCAGCTGGTGTTCGCCCACCCGGGTTACCTGCGGCCCGCCACCGGAATCAAGGTGCCCGGCCACCATCAGCTGTTCATGCACGGCTGCGATGTCAGCCGGCTCTCCGACGGCAGCTTCTGCGTCAACGCCGACTGGACCCAGGCACCGTCGGGCGCCGGCTACGCGTTGGCCGACCGGAGGGTGCTGGCACACGCGATCCCCGACCTCTACGAACGGATCGCGCCCCGGGCGACCACGCCGTTCGCCCAGGCGCTGCGGCTGGCGCTGATCGACGCCGCGCCCGACGTGGTGCAGGACCCGGTGGTGGTGGTGCTGAGCCCCGGGATCTATTCCGAGACCGCGTTCGACCAGGCGTATCTGGCCACGCTGCTGGGGTTCCCGTTGGTGGAGAGCGCGGATCTGGTGGTCCGCGAAGGCAAGTTGTGGATGCGCTCGCTGGGCACGCTGAAACAGGTCGATGTGGTGTTGCGCCGGGTCGACGCGGCCTACGTGGATCCTTTGGATCTTCGCGCTGATTCGCGGCTCGGGGTGGTCGGACTCGTCGAGGCGCTGCACCGGGGCGCGGTGACCGTGGTCAACACGCTGGGCAGCGGGTTCCTGGAAAGCCCTGGGCTGCTTCGATTTCTGCCCGAGTTGGCCGAGCGCCTACTGGGCGAAGAGCCGCTGCTGCAGACCACGCCGGTCTACTGGGGAGGCATCGCAGCCGAGCTCTCCCACGTGTTGGCGAATCTGTCGTCGCTGTTGATCAGGCCGGTAGACGGCGGGGAAACCGTTGTCGGGCCGACGCTTTCGTCCGCGCAGCTGAGCCGGCTGGCTGCCCGCATCGAGACCGCGCCGTGGCGCTGGGTCGGTCAGCAGTTGCCGACGTTCTCCACCGCGCCCACCGATCATGCTGGCGTGCTGTCCTCGGGGGGTGTCGGGATGCGGTTGTTCACCGTCGCCCAACGCGGCGGCTATGCGCCGATGATCGGCGGCCTGGGCTACGTGGTGGCCCCCGGGCCGGCCGGGTACACGATGAAAACCGTTGCAGCCAAGGATGTCTGGGTGCGCCCGACGGAGCGCGCGACCGCCGAGACGGTCAGCCTGCCGTCGGCGCCGCAACCGGTCAAGACCGGCGCGGGCACCTGGGGGGTCAGTTCGCCGCGGGTGTTGTCGGATCTGTTCTGGATGGGGCGCTACGGCGAACGTGCGGAGAACATGGCCCGGCTGCTGATCGTCGCGCGGGAGCGCTACCACGTCTACCGGCACCACCAGGACAGCGAGGAAAGCGAATGCGTCCCGGTGCTGATGGCGGCGCTGGGCCGCATCACCGGCACCGACACCGGGGCGGGCGGCGATCACGCCGAGATGATCGCGGTGACCCCGTCGACGCTGTGGTCGATGACCGTGGACCTGGCCCGTCCGGGATCGTTGATCCAATCGGTGGAAGGTCTGGCGTTGGCGGCCCGGGCGGTGCGCGACCAGCTGTCCAACGACACCTGGATGGTGCTGGCCAATGTCGAACGCGCCGTGGCGCTTCGCGCCGATCCGCCGCAGTCGCTGGCCGAAGCGGATGCCCTGCTCGCCGCCGCCCAGTCGCAGGCGCTGGCCGGCATGTTGACGCTGTCGGGAGTGGCCGGCGAGTCGATGGTCCGCGACGTCGGCTGGACGATGATGGACATCGGCAAACGCATCGAGCGCGGACTGTGGTTGACCGCGCTGCTGGCCGACACGCTGACCACCGTGCGCGGAACCGTCGCCGAACAGTCCATCGTCGAGGCGACGCTGATGGCCTGCGAGTCCTCGGTGATCTACCGACGCCGCACGCTGGGCAAGGTCAGCGTCGCCGCGGTCACCGATCTGATGCTGTTCGACCCGCAGAACCCGCGGTCGCTGCTTTATCAGCTGGAACGGTTGCGGGCCAACCTCAAAGACCTGCCCGGTTCGTCGGGATCGTCGCGCCCCGAACGCATCGTCGACGAGATCGGCACCCGGTTGCGCCGATCCGATCCCGCCGAACTGGAAGAGCTCGTCGACGGCCATCGCGAGGAGCTGGCCGAGTTGCTCACCTGGGTGCACGCCGCGCTGCGCGACCTGGCCGACGCGCTCGCCGCGACGCAGTTGGCGCTGCCCGGTGGCATGCAGCCCCTGTGGGGTGGCCCCGACGAGCGCCGCACGATGCCCGCCTAACGTTGCGCGAGCAGACGCAAAAGCCCCTCATTTCGGCACGAAATGGGGGCTTTTGCGTCTGCTCGCGCTAGAGCTGCGACGTCGTCTCGTCGATCACCGTGTGTACGAACTGCATCTTGTCCAGCACCGCCGGCGGCAGCACGAACGGGTACAGGTCGTCGTGACCCATCGACCGGTTCACCATGTTCAGCGACCACGACAGCGGCAGCCACATCTCGATGATGGTGGGAAAAGCGCTGGGCCCCAACGGCGGCCGGTCGAAGGTCGCCGCCGCCGGCGCCAGACCGCACGACGCCGAGGTGTCCAGCGTGTCGCGGATGTGCAGATAGTGGGCGAACGTCTCGGCCCAGTCCTCGGCGGCGTGCATGGTCGCATAAGACGAGACGAAGTTCTCCTGCCAACCCTCGGGCGCACCCTCGCTGTAATGCCGATTCAGCGCGGCCTGGTAGTCGGCGTCCGGGTCGCCGAACAACTCGTTGAACCGCTCCAGGTACTCCGGCGACCTGATCAGCCGATAGAAGTAGTAGTGGCCGACCTCGTGACGGAAATGGCCCAGCAGGGTGCGGTACGGCTCCTCCATCTCCACCCGCAACTGCTCGCGGTGCACGTCGTCGCCTTCGGCCAGATCCAGTGTGATGACACCGTTTTCGTGACCGGTGATGACGTTCTCGTGCGCACTGGACAGCAGCCGGAAGGCCAGCCCGTAGTCGGGATCCTCGTCGCGTCCGATGATCGGCAGCTTCAGTTCGCGCAGTTCCACCACCAGCCTGCGCTTGGCCGCCTCGGCGCGGGCGAATTCGGGCAGCCCCACCTGATCGTCGTCGTTCGGGCGCTCGATGGTCAGCGAGCACGATTCGCACAGACCGCCGGGATGATTCACCGGGACCAGCCAATTGCATTCGGCCACATACAGATTGGCGCACAACTGGTAGTCGGCGGCAGCGACGGCACCGGCGTGGTCGTCTTCGTCTTTCTTCGCGATCACCAGAAGTGCCATCTGGTCAAGGGAGAACCCAAGGGCGCTACCGCAATTCAGGCATTCGGAGTTCTCGAAAGCCAGCCGCTGGCCGCAGTTGGGGCAGTGGAAGTCACGCATCGAGCACATCCCCTTCGAACGGGACGACGTCGACCCCGACGTCGATCACACTGCGCTTGGAGTTGGTGTAGATGATGCCGCGCAACGGGGGCACGTCGGCATAGTCACGACCGCGGCCGACCACAATGTAACGCTGGTCGACCAGCGCGTCGTTGGTCGGGTCGAGTCCCATCCACTCGTGCTGGCCGGGCTGCTGGGGCGTCCACACCGAAGCCCAGGCGTGAGTGGCGTCAATGCCGATCATTCGGTCCTTTCCCGGGGGTGGGTCGGTGGCCAGATACCCGGATACGTAGCAGGCCGCCAACCCATTGGCGCGCAGGCAGGCGATCGCCAGCCTGGCGAAGTCTTGACATACCCCCTCGCGGGCAATCAGAACCTCCCTGACGCGAGTGGAAACGGTCGTCGATCCGGAGCGGTAGGCGAAGTCGTGGAAGATCCGTGAAGCGAGGTCGCGCAGCACGTCCACCAACGGCCGGCCGGGCTCGAAGCTGGGGGCGGCGTAGTCGCGCACCTCGTCGGTGATCTCGGCCGGGGTGAGGTCCAGCGTGAAGTCAGTTGCCAGGGCGCCCTGCGTCCCGACCGGCCGGGCGGCTTCCCACGGTTTCAGCGCCGGTCCGCTCGTGTACATCCCCGAGGTCGGCGGGCCCACGTCGACGATGGAATCGCTGGTGATCTTCAGGCTGCGGTGCGGCTCGGTGACGTGGAAGTAGCAGCTGAGGTTCCCGTAGGTGTCGCGGCTGGTGGAACTGTCGGCCGGGCCCGGGTCGATGACCAGCCGGTGCGCGACGCAGCGCTGCCGCAACGAGTCGCGCGGGGTGAGGAAACCGCGGCCGTACGAACTTGTCACCACGTCGGAGTAGCGGTATTCGGTGCGGTGCGTGACCCGGTAGCGCTTGGTGTCGCGAGAGTCCGTCACACGCCCAAACCTACTGCGAAATCGCGGTCCGTTCCGATCGGGTTGCGCGACACGGAGGAATTGTGAACACTTGTTTACTGAACGCAGGAAGGAGTTCGTCGTGCAGGGACAAGAGATTCGATCGCTGGCCGACCTGGCCGGCGAGGGCACCCGGGTGCTGACCACGCTGGTCCGGGACGTGCATCGCGGAATCGCCAGTCGCATCTTCGGTTCGATCGGTCCAGCGGCCAAACCCGTGCAACTGGTGCACGACACCACCGCCAAGACCATCTACTGCGCGGTCGACGGCGCGGTCCGGCGATCCCTCTACGGCGCCGGCGCACTGGCCGCCGAAACGATCAGCAACGACGAGGACGAAACCGTCGAGTTACGGCCCCGGATCGCCGGCGCGCTGGCGGCGATCAACGGCATCTACGGCGACGAGATGACCAACCGGTCCAACGGCTTCGCCCTCACCATGCAGGTCCGCCGAAAGCGGCTACCGGTCGCGCTGACCGCGGAGTCCCTCGCGGAGGCGTTCCCCAAGGCCACCGGCCGGGTCGTCGTCTTCACCCACGGCTGGTGCATGACCGAACGGTCCTGGTGGCGCCCGCCACGCACTGGCGAACCGCTGCGCCCGTACGGCAAGCGGCTGCGCAAGGACCTCGGCTTCACACCGGTCTTCGTGCGCTACAACAGCGGCCACCACATCTCGCAGAACGGCCGGGACCTGGCCGACCTGCTGGACCGACTGCACGCGCTGTGGCCGGTGCCGGTGCAGGAAGTCGCCCTGGTGGGGCATTCGATGGGCGGCTTGGTGGCCCGCAGCGCCTGCCACTACGGGCTCGAACAGGAACAGGCCTGGACCGCCGGCGTACGGCACGTGGTCTGCCTCGGTTCCCCGCACCTGGGTGCCGACCTGGAGAAGGGTGTCAACGCGGCGTCCTGGGCACTGTCGCATCTGCCCGAAACACGCGGTCTGGCCACGTTTCTCAACACGCGCAGCGCCGGGGTGAAGGACTTGCGGTACGGCGCGCTGCTCGACGAGGACTGGCGGGATTGCGACCCTGACGAGTTCCTGCAGGATCGCTGCCGCGAGGTGCCGTTTCTGCCCGACGCGGTCTACCACTTCGTCTCCACCACGGCCGCGCCGCGGGCGCTCGGTCTGCTGATGGGCGACCACCTGGTGCGTCCGCGCAGCGCTTCGGGACGGGGTCGCGGCAGGCGGGTTCCGTTCGAGGCGGCGCACGGCCTGACGTTGACCGGCCTGAATCACTTCGACCTGCTCAACCATCCGCTGGTCTACGACAAACTGCTGGCGTGGCTCAGCCAGCCGCCGGCGTTGACGTCTGCGGGTTAGTTCGTCGATAACCGTTCCGTAGCGGGGCGGCCGCGCGCACAATCAAAGACGTGGCCACCTGGGACGACGTGGCCCGCATCGTCGGTGAGCTGCCGCTGACCACCGAGCAGGCACCGCACGACTGGCGGGTCGGCAAGAAGCTGATGGCGTGGGAGCGGCCGCTGCGTAAATCCGACGTCGAAGCGCTGACCCGCAGCGGTATCCGGCCGCCGTCCGGCGACCTGCTCGGCGTCCGGGTGCCCGACGAGGGCGTCAAGTTCGCGTTGATCGCCGACGAGCCGGAGGTGTACTTCACCACGCCGCATTTCGACGGCTACGCGGCGGTGCTGGTCCGGCTGGCCGAGATCGGGGTCGAGGAACTCCGCGAAGTGATCACCGAGGCTTGGCTGACGCAGGCGCCGAAGCATCTGGTCAAGGAGTTTCTCGCCCAGTCGCCGTGACGCCGGCCCCGGTCACGGACCGGGGACAGTCGACCACCGCTTGCAGGTCGTCGATGCAGGTTCCGACGATCGCAGCGAGCACCACCTCGGTCCGGGTTTGCGCAGCGGCTTTCAGGTCGTCGGCGTGCACACGGGCCGCGGCGGTGTGTTCGCAGGCCGTCGCGGCGTCGGAATCCGCGGCCGACGCCGCCTGCGCCAGCTCGCCGACCGCGGCGCGCAACGGCTCGGTCAGCCGCGGGTACAGCGGCGCCCGGACGGTCCGGGCCAGTTGCAGCACGGCGCTGGCCAACAACCCCAGCCGGGCCGCCTGCTGGTCGACGACGTCGACGGTCTTGCGCATGGACAGCCGCAGCGGTGCCCGGCGCACGATGAGGCGGGCGGTGCTGCGCGCCTCGGTCAGGGCGCCCATCTGGTTGTGCAGCAGGTCGACGCGGGCCAGCAGCCAGTCCGGCGCGACGTGTTCCGGATCGCTCAGCACCCGGGCGATCTCTTCGAAAGTTTCGTGCAGCGCGCTGAGTACTTCCGAGCGTGCGGTAGCCAGCACGGTGACCGGGTTGGCGGGGAACAGCAGGAAGCTGAACACGATGGCCAGACCGCCCCCGACCAGCGCGTCGAAGATGCGCTCGCCGACCATGCCCGCGGTGTGGGCGAAAGCCAGCACCAGGATGGCCGAGACGGCGGTCTGGTTGACGAACATCAGGCCCTGGGCGATGAACCCGGTGCCGACGAGGACCGCGAAGCACAACGCGATGAAGACCGCCACCCCGAACGCCAGCCCCGCGGTGCCCAACAGTTCCTGCACAACCGCGCCGAGCACGATTCCCAGGCTGACGCCGACGATCATCTGGGCGGCCCGCCGGGCGCGCAGCACGTTGGTCGCCGACATGCACACCGCGGCCGCGATCGGCGCGAAGAACGGCTGCGGATGGTGCAGCACGTCGTGGGTGAGATACCAGGCGAGTCCGGCGGCCACCGAGGTCTGGATGATCGGCCACAGCGCGATCCGCAGGCGCTGGACAGCGGCGGCCCCGACTCCGAAGGTCCGGGCAAGCAGCGATTCGGGCATCACGCTGACTTACCTCATTTGCGCTCGGCTACACCCGCCGCAGCTCGAACAGCGGAATCACCCGGCTGGTCTTGGCTTGATACTCGGCGAAACCGGGGGCCACGGCGGTGATCTGCGGGAAGATCTCGTCGCGCTCCTGCGGCGTCAACTCGCGCGCGGCCACCTCATACGCCTCGGTGCCGACCTCGACGTGGGCCGCCGGGTTGGCGCGCAGATTGTGCACCCAGGCCGGGTTGACGTCGGCACCGGCGAACGATCCGATGATGATGAGCTTGCCGTCGACGCGGAAGTAGGCCAGCGGCGACAGCCGTGGTTGGCCGGACTTGGCGCCGGTCGTGGTGAGCAGCAGGATGTCCGCGTCGGCGAACTGGCCGCCGACTTTGCCTTCGTTGGCGCGGAACTCGTCGGCGATGGCCTGGTTGAACGCCTTGATTGTCTCGGAGTCCGGGAACGTCATGCCCCGTCAACGGGCTTGGGCTTGAAGTCTATTCCCGATTCCTTGCGCTGTTGGGCGGTGATCGGTGCCGGCGCATCGGTCAGCGGGTCGACGCCGCCGCCGGTCTTGGGGAACGCGATGACCTCCCGGATGGACTCCACCCCGGACAGCAGCGCGTTGATCCGGTCCCAGCCGAACGCGATGCCGCCGTGCGGCGGAGCGCCGAAGGTGAACGCCTCCAACAGGAATCCGAACTTCTCCTCGGCTTCGGCCTTGCCCAGACCCATCACCGCGAACACCCGCTCCTGGATGTCGCGGCGGTGGATACGGATCGACCCGCCGCCGATCTCGTTGCCGTTGCAGACGATGTCGTAGGCGTCGGCCAGCACGCTGCCGGGGTCGGTGTCGGAAGTTCCCAAGACGTCCTGGAACTCGGGCTTGGGCGAGGTGAAGGCGTGGTGCACCGCCGTCCACGCTCCCGATCCGACAGCCACGTCACCGGCCTCGACGGCGTCGTCGGCGGGTTCGAACAGCGGCGGGTCGACGACCCAGACGAACGCCCAGGCGTCCGGGTCGATCAGCCCGAGCCGGCTGGCGATCTCGATCCGCGCCGCTCCCAGCAACGCGCGGGACGTCTTGACCGGGCCGGCGGAGAAGAAGATGCAGTCCCCCGGGCCGGCACCGACGTGCGCGGCCAGGCCGTCGCGTTCGGCGTCGGAGAGGTTCTTGGCGACCGGACCGGTCAGCGTGCCGTCGTCACCGACGAGCACGTAGGCCAGGCCGCGGTGCCCGCGCTGCTTGGCCCATTCCTGCCAACCGTCCAGCGTGCGGCGCGGCTGGGACGCCCCGCCCGGCATCACCACGGCGCCGACGTAGGGCGCCTGGAAGACGCGGAAGGTGGTGTCCGCGAAGAACTCTGCGCACTCCACGAGCTCGAGGCCGAACCGCAGGTCGGGCTTGTCGGAACCGAACCGGCGCATCGCGTCGGCGTAGGTCATCCGCGGGATGGGTCTGGGAATCTGGTAGCCGATCAGCGCCCACAGCGCGGTCAGGATCTCTTCGGAGATCGCGATCACGTCCTCGACGTCGACGAAGCTGAGTTCCATGTCGAGCTGAGTGAATTCGGGCTGCCGGTCGGCGCGGAAGTCCTCGTCCCGGTAGCAGCGCGCGATCTGGTAGTAGCGCTCCATCCCGGCCACCATGAGCAGCTGCTTGAACAGCTGCGGGCTCTGCGGCAGCGCGTAGAAGGTCCCGGGGCGCAGCCGGGCCGGCACCAGGAAGTCACGCGCGCCCTCCGGAGTGGACCGGGTGATCGTCGGCGTCTCGATCTCCACGAAATCGTGGCTCGCCAGCACCGAACGTGCCGCCGCATTCACCTTCGAGCGCAACCGAATTGCCGCAGCCGGGCCGTCGCGGCGCAGGTCCAGGTAGCGGTACTTCAGCCGCAGCTCCTCCCCCGCGGGCTCGTCGAGCTGGAACGGCAGCGCGGCGCTCTCGCCCAGCACGGTCAGCGACGTGGCGTTGACCTCGATGTCGCCGGTGGCGATCTCGGGGTTGGCGTTGCCCTCCGGGCGGACCTCGACCACGCCGGAGACCGCCACACAGAACTCCGCACGCAACCGGTGCGCCTGAGTCAGCACCTGCGGATCGCGGAACACCACCTGCGTCACCCCGGACGCGTCGCGCAAATCGATGAAGATGACGCCACCGTGGTCGCGCCGGCGGGCCACCCAGCCGGCCAACGTCACCTGCTGGCCGGCATCGCTTTCCCGAAGCGATCCGGCGGCGTGGCTGCGCAGCACAAAAACTCCTCTATCCAGGGCTGATTGACTGCCCAGTCTAAAGGGCCGGTTCTGTCGCGGTACTTTGCCTGTATCTCAACGAAAACCGCACTCGTGGGTCCCGGTGCCGTCGGTACGACCATCGCGGCGCTGCTGCACGCGGCCGGCCACCCGGTGTCGGTGTGCGGGCGCACACCACGGGACCACCTCGAACTGCGGCCCGACGGCGCGGACGCCATCGTGGTGCCCGGCCCGGTGTGCACCGATCCCGAATCGGTGACCGGCCCGGTGGACCTGTTGGTGCTGGCGGTGAAATCCACCCAGAATCAGGCCGCAGCCGGGTGGCTGGACCGGCTGTGCGGCGAGGACACGGTGGTCGCCGTGCTGCAGAACGGTGTCGAGCAGGTCGAGCAGGTGCAGCCGCTCTGCCCGGACTCGACCGTCGTTCCCGGCAGCGTCTGGTTTTCGGCGGAAACCCAGCCGCAGGGCTGGGTGCGGTTGCGGGGCCAGGCGGCGCTGGTGCTGCCGACCGGGACCGCCGCCGAGAATCTGGCCGAATTGCTGCGCGGAGCCGGCTGCCGGGTGGACTGCGACCCCGACTTCGACACGGTGAACTGGCGCAAGCTGCTGATCAACGCACTGGCCGGATTGATGGTCCTCACCGGGCGGCGCTCGGGCATGTTCCGGCGCGACGACGTCGCCGAACTGTCCCGGCGCTACGTCGCCGAATGCCTGGCCGTGGCCCGCGCCGAGGGCGCCCGGCTCGGGGACGACGTCGTCGAGCAGCTGGTGCGTTCGTTCCGGACGGTCCCCGAGGACATGGGCACCTCGATCCTGGCCGACCGCGAGCAGCGCCGGCCGCTGGAATGGGACCTGCGTAACGGCGTGATCGCGCGAAAGGCCCGCGCGCACGGTCTGGCCACCCCGATCAGCGATGTCATCGTGCCGCTGCTGGCGGCCGCGAGTGAGGGTCCCGGCTAGGGTCTGCAGTCATGCACCCGTGCGAACGCGTCGACCTGAGCTTCATCGACACCGCGCCGTACCGCTTCCGCAACAGCGTGGATCTGGCCATCACGCCCGAGCAGTTGTTCGAGGTTCTTGGTGACGCGCAATCCTGGCCACGCTGGGCGAAGGTGATCACCAAGGTCACCTGGACCAGCCCGGAGCCGCGCGGTGTCGGCACCACACGCGTCGTCGAGATGCGCGGCGGCATCGTCGGGAATGAAGAGTTCATCGCGTGGGAGCCGTTCACCCACATGGCTTTTCGTTTCAACGAGTGCTCGACCAAAGCGGTCGCCGCGTTCGCCGAAGACTACCGGGTGCAGGTCATTCCCGGTGGCTGCCGGCTGACCTGGACCATGGCCCAGCAACCGGCCCGCGGCGCGGGGCTGGGCATGCGGGTGTTCGGCCCGCTGTTGAACCTGAGCCTGCGCCGATTCCTGCGTAACCTGCGCACGTACACCGACACTCGGTTCGCTTCAGCGCAGCAGCGATAGGCTGGTCCGGCGCGGGTAGCCAAACTCAGACTCGGGGAGCGTGCGATGACCTTCAACGAAGGTATGCGGATCGACACCAGCGCCGCGTCGTCCTCGGGCGGCGGCGGTGGGGGGCGGATCGCCATCGGTGGTGGCATCGGCGGACTGCTGATCGTGGTGGTCGCGATGCTGCTCGGCGTCGACCCCGGCGGGGTGGTCAGCCAGCAGCCCGTCGACACCAGTGGCGACGTGGCGCCGGGCTTCGACTTGGCCAAATGCAAGACCGGCGCCGACGCCAACAGGTACGTGCAGTGTCGCGTGGTGGCCACCGGCAACTCACTGGACGCGGTGTGGAAACAGCTGATGCCCAACTACTCCCGGCCGAAGATGCGGTTGTTCAGCGGCACGGTGAGCACCGGATGTGGGGCGGCGAGCAGCGAGGTCGGGCCCTTCTACTGCCCGGTGGACAAGACGGCGTACTTCGACACCGACTTCTTCTCGGTTCTGGTCGACCGGTTCGGTTCCAGCGGTGGACCTTTCGCCGAAGAGTATGTGGTGGCGCACGAGTACGGTCACCACGTGCAGAACCTGCAGGGCACTTTGGGCCGGGCTCAGTCGGGTGCGCAGGGCGCCAAGGGCGGCGGCGTGCGCACCGAGTTGCAGGCCGACTGCTACGCCGGCGTCTGGGCGCATTACGCGTCGACCGTCAAGCAGGACAGCACCGGCCAACCGTATTTGAATCCGCTGAGCGACAAGGACATTCAGGACGCGCTGTCGGCAGCGGCCTCGGTGGGCGACGACCGCATCCAGGAGCAGGTGAACGGACGCGTCAACCCGGAGTCCTGGACGCACGGCTCCTCGGCCCAACGCCAGAAGTGGTTCACCGTCGGATATCAGACCGGTGAGCCGAACAAGTGCGACACCTTCGGCACCAACGACCTGGGCTAACGCGCGGCCAGCAACTCCCGCAACTCGGTGCGGCCCTGCTCGTCCAACGGCAACTGCGGGGCGCGCGGATCCCCGACCGGGAAATCGAGCAGCTCCAGACCGGCCTTGACGGTGGTGGGCAGGCCCCCGGCGACGATGAACTGCAGCAACGGCTTGAGGTCGTCGTAAAGAGCCTGCGCCTTGTCCAAATCGCCGCCGCGCACCGCCTCGTAGAGATCGATGCACGGTTGCGGGCGCAGATTCGGTGCGGCCGTGCACCATCCGGACGCACCCACCTTCAGCGCGTCGAGCACCAGCGGGTTGCTGCCGTTGTAATAGGGCAACCGCCCGCCGCTGAGTTCGGCGATACGGCGCATCCGGGACAGATCGCCGGTGGATTCCTTGACCATCGTGACGTTCTCGATGCTGTCGAACATGCCGACCAGCAGTTCGGGACTCATGTCGACCCCACTGGTGGCCGGGTTGTTGTACGCCATGATCGGGATCCCGATGGACGCGCCGATGCTGCGGTAGTGCTCGGTGACCTCGCGATCGCTGAGCTTCCAGTACGAGACCGGCAGGACCATCACCGCATCCGCGCCGGCCTGCTGCGCATACTCGGCGCGCCGAATCGTCTTGGCGGTGGTGACATCCGAGACGCCCACGATCACCGGCACCCGGCCGTCGACCGCGCTCATCGTGGTGTCGACGACGGTGTCGAACTCCGCCTCGTCGAGGTAGGCCAGTTCTCCGGTGCTGCCGAGCGGGGCGATCGCGTGGACCCCGGCGGACACCAGCCGGTCGACCAGTGCGGTGAGCCGATCGGTGTCAATTCCGTTGTGCGCGAACGGTGTCACCGGATAGGCGATGATGCCGTGGATCGTGGGCACGGACCTGCTCCTCTCAGTTGCTCAGCGCGTCCGGGTGGCGCGCCAGCGCGCGGCGCGCGTAGTAGGCGAAGTTCGCCCGGCTACGCGCTTGCGTCAGGGTCCAGTCGTGGGCTTCGCGGGCCAGATCGTCGGGCAGCGCCTTGACGGTGCCCGCGGCCATGGCGGCCAACTGCAGCTTGGCGGCGCGTTCGATCAGCACCGCCAGTGAACACGCTTCCTCGACGCTGGCGCCGGCCACCAGCTGCCCGTGATGGGCCAGCAGCGCCGCCTTCTTGTCGCCCAGCGCTGCAGTGATGATCTCGCCCTCTTCGTTGCCGACCGGCACACCCGGCCACTCGGCGAGGAAAGCGCAGTCGTCGTACAACGGCGTGGTGTCCATGTGCGAGACGATCAACGGCACTTCCAGCATCGACAACGCGGCCACGTGGAAGGGATGGGTGTGCACGATGCACTGCACGTCGGGGCGTGCACGATAGATCCAGCTGTGAAAACGGTTGGCGGGATTGGCCATTCCGGTGCCCTCGAGGACGTTGAGATCCTCGTCGACCAACAACAGGTTGTCTTCGGTGATCTCGTCGAACCCCAGACCCAACCGCTGGGTGAAATACGTTCCGGGCGTTTCGTCGCGTGCGGTGATCTGACCCGCCAGCCCGGAATCGTGGCCGGCGTCGAACAGAGCCCGGCAGGTAAGGGCGATCTTCTGCCGGGTGGTCAGCCGGGCCTCGAAGGATTCTGCGTCCAGTCGCTGCTGGGCCTGACGCATCAACTCGGATTTCGACTCCGTGAACGTGGACGCCATATGACACAATGTACTCGATAGGAAACTTTGTGTCATTAAGGGGTGACGGGTGACTGCACGACTGCGAGCCGTCCGCAGACAACGCGGCCTCACCCTGGAGCAAATGGCCGAACAGACCGGCCTGACCAAGAGTTACCTGTCCAAGATCGAGCGCGGCCACAGCACACCGTCGATCGCGGTGGCGCTGAGAGTCGCCCGGGCGCTCGAGGTCGACGTGGGCCGGCTCTTCTCCGACGAAGCGGCCGAGGAGAAGATCACCGTCGACCGCGCCGACCCGTACGCCGGCCGCTACCGCGCCCTGGCCCCGACGTTGCTCGGAAAGTCGATGTCGCCGTTCGTGGTTCGACCCGCCGGCACCGTCTCAGCCGATCCGCACCCCGAACACAGCGGTCAGGAGTTCGTCTTCGTGCACGCGGGGACCGTCGAACTGCGCTACGGCGACCAGACCATCACCCTCGAGACCGGCGACAGCGCCTACTTCGACGCCTCGGTCGGGCACAAACTACGGGACGTCGGCACCGCGCCGGCGCAAGTCGTCGTCGTCACCCACAACGACACCGTCTGAGCAGCTACCAGGGGCGTGTCGCGCACGTCACAGCCGTGGTGGCCTGCTGGGTGACCACCACCTGGCCGTCGACGGCGATCTGGCACTTGATCTCGGCGATGGCTCCCGAGCTGCAGTCCGGCCAGCGGCACGAGCCGCTGGCGGCGATGAACGCCCACTGGTTCGGGTTGGCCAACGTCGCGTTGTACACCAGTGCTTCCCCACCGCTGAACGTCGTCGGCACGGTGGTCAGGAACTGCGCCGAGTTGGCGTCGAAAGCCGCCTGGCTGGGCGGATCGCTGCTGATGTAGCGCAGGTTGCCGGTCAGGTTGCCGGTGGTGGTGATGGTGTAAGTCACCTGGTGTCCGGTCGGATCCGCGTGTGACACCGCGGGCGGAGTCGCCGCCACCACAGCCGCGCCGAGGAAGCCCGCTGCGACCGCGCTTGCCAGTTTTCGCACGTTCGTCATATCGGAAACGCTACCGGATTCGTTACCGGCGCTACGCGAGTCGAGCACCGTTAACCTGCGATTCGCTTGGCTTCGGTATGAAGCGGGCGTGAACGACATGAATCCGGGCATCAGCCGGCGCACCTTGCTGACGACGGGTGCGGCCTCGGCCATCGTGGGTGCCGGCGTCGCGGTGGGCGGGGCCGCGTTGCTGTCGGATTCACGCGGGCCCGGTGTCTGGTACCAGCCCGATCGCACCGGCGCGCCGCCGGTGGGCGGTCTGCATCTGCAGTTCGGCCGCAACGCCGGTACCGAGGTCGTGGTGTCGTGGCACACCTCCGACGCCGTGCGCAACCCGCGGGTGATGCTGGGCACACCGACCGGCGGTTTCGGCAGCGTCGTGGCCGCCGAGACGCGGACCTACCGGGATGGCAAATCCGGCACCGAGATTCGCGTCAATCACGCGCGGCTGTCCGGGCTGACGCCGGACACCGACTACGTGTACGCCGCGGTGCACGACGGCACCACGCCGGAGCTGGGCACCGTACGTACCGCGCCGTCCGGGCGAAAGCCGCTGCGTTTCACCAGTTTCGGCGACCAGTCGACCCCGCGACTGGACAAGTTGACCGACGGCAGGTATGTGAACGACCACATCGGGTCACCCGCGGCCGGCGACACCACCGTCGCGATCGAACGCCTGGCTCCGCTGTTCAACCTCGTCAACGGCGACCTGTGCTACGCGAACCTGGCCAGCGATCGCGTCCGCACCTGGTCGGACTGGTTCGAGAACAACACCCGCTCCGCGCGTTACCGACCGTGGATGCCGGCCGCGGGTAATCACGAGAACGAAAAGGGCAACGGCCCAATCGGTTACGGCGCCTTCCAGACGTTCTTCGCGGTGCCGGACTCCGGCGCCAGTGCCGAGCTACGCGGGCTGTGGTACTCGTTCACCGCCGGATCGGTGCGGGTCATCGTCTTGCAGAACGACGACGTGACCTATCAGGACGGCGGCAACTCCTATGTGCGCGGCTACTCCGGCGGTGAGCAAAGGCGTTGGCTGGAAAGCGAACTCGCCGCCGCGCGGCGCGATCCGGACATCGACTGGCTGGTGGTCTGCATGCATCAGACGGCGATATCCACCGCCGAGGCCAACGGTGCCGATCTGGGGATCAGGCAGGACTGGCTGCCGTTGTTCGACCAGCACCAGGTCGATCTGGTGTTGTGCGGCCACGAACACCACTACGAGCGTTCGCATCCGCTGCGCGGCTCGATGGGCACCGACACGCGGACCCCGATCCCCGTCGACCTGCGCACCGACGTCATCGACCCGACCCGGGGGACGGTGCACCTCGTGATCGGCGGGGGCGGCACCTCGAGACCGACCAACGGCAGGTTTTTTCCCGACCTCCGGTGCCGCGTGATCACCGGTGTCGGCGAGATCGACCCGGACAACGGACACAAAAAGCCGATCTACGTGATGGAAGACGCACCCTGGTCGGCGTTCCGGGACCGGCAGAATCCGTACGGCTTCGTGTCATTCGACGTCGATCCCGGGCCACCGGGCGGCAACACCTCGATCAAGGCGACGTACTACGCGGTCAACGGGCCCTACGGTGCGGTGACCGCGGTCGATCAGTTCACCCTGACCAAACCACGCCGCGGCTAACTCAGAACAGCGCCTGCTGCGCGGGTTCGGGCATCACCGCGACTTCGGCTGGTGGGGTCGACGGCCGGCTGTCGGCGCCCAGTTTGTACTTCGCCCGCAGCGGGCGGGCGCGGTCGCGGAGCATGTCCCGGTAGCTCTGGGGTAGATACGCGCTCCGGCGGTACAGCTCTTGGTAGACGCCGACCAGCCCGGGATGCGCGCGGGTCAGCCAGGCCATGAACCAGCCGCGGGTGGAACCCCGCAGGTGCAGGCCGAAGATCGTCACGCTGGTTGCTCCCGCGGCGGCGATCTGCCCGAGCAGGCTGTCGAGGTGCTCGACCGAGTCGGTCAGGTGCGGCAGTACGGGTGCCACCATGACGTGGCAGTCCAGGTTGGCCTCACGGATCGCGGTGATCAGCGCCAGCCGCGCCTGCGGCGTGGGGGTGCCCGGCTCGACGTCGCGGTGCAGCTGCGGGTCGCCGACCGCCAGAGACACTGCCACCGAAAGCGGAACCTGTTGTGCCGCTAGGGAAATGAGTGGAAGATCCCGGCGCAGCAAGGTGCCCTTGGTGAGGATCGACATGGGCGTCCCGGATCCGGCCAGCGCCGCGATGATGCCCGGCATCAGTGCGTAGCGGCCCTCGGCGCGCTGGTACGGGTCGGTGTTGGTGCCCAGCGCGACGGTGTGCCGACGCCACGACGGGCGGCGCAGTTCCCGGCGCAGCACCTCGACGACGTTGGTCTTGACCACGACCTGGGTGTCGAAGTCGGCGCCGGGATCGAAATCGAGGTACTCGTGGGTGGGGCGGGCGAAGCAATAGCGGCATGCGTGGGAGCAGCCGCGGTAGCCGTTGACGGTGTAGCTGAACGGCAGCGCCGCCGCGTTGGGCACCTTGTTCAGCGCCGACTTGCACAGCACCTCATGGAACGTCATGCCCTCGAACTGCGGGACCCGCACACTTCTGACCAGACCGACGCGCTGCAGCCCGGGCAGAGCACCGTCGTCAACCGGCTCCCCGTTGACAGCTACCGCCTGATCGGCCCAACGCATACTCCTATTCGAACAATAGTTCGATACGACGTCAAGTGCGGTGTCAAAGCAACCCGACGAGGGATCCCCCGGAGAAGTAGGGTCCGGCTCCGGGGGTGACGGATGAGTAGCCGGCGTCCACGATCGGCTTCAGCAGTGAGTTGAGGGTGCCGACGATCGGTTGCGGCACACCGAGTTGAGCGAGCGGGAGCAGCATCGGAAGCGTCGGCGCGGGCACCATATAGGTGGTGATCGTGCCGCCCGTCGACGTCGTCACGCTGGACAACTGCACCGCATCCGACAGCGGTACGAGCGAAACCGTGTTGTGTTGGTACGCCGTGCCGAACAGCGCGTTCACCACTGCCAGAAGATTCCACGGCCGGTCGGGCGGATTGCCGAATCCGTCGTACTGACCGAACACCACGCTGACGTCGTACTGGGTATTCGCCAAGCCCTGCACCGTGTAATCGACGAATGGCAGAGTCGCGCCGGTCGGAAGATAGGTGCGAAACAGTCCCAATTCGGGATTGGAGAACATGGTGAACTGCAACGCATGAGCCGGTGGTGCGCTCAAATTAGTTGCAAGATAGGCCAATTCGCGGTTCAGCACGATCGAGCCCAACGACAGCCCGGCAACCTGCACCGGCGAACCATTGGCGGCGGCTAGCGCGTCGAGGATCTGACCGTTGAGTGCCCACTGTCCGATGGCGACGGCCTCGTTGACGCCGGGAGCAAGCAGGTTGCCGCTCAGAATGCCCATGCTGGCGGGGTAATTGACCACCTGGGCGACGCTGCCGGGGAACCAGTTCCCGCCGATGGCGAAGTTCAGCAGGTCGTAGGCCTGCAGGAGGGAGGCCGACAGCGGGCCCGGTACCCCGCCGGCGAGTAGCGGCAGTCCGAGGTAAGGAAGGCGGAGGAGGAATTGCGGATTGTAGAGCGGTCCGGCACCGGGGATCGTCAACCGCACGCTCGCCGCCGCAGCGGCGTTGGCAGCTTCGGTGCCCAGATACGCAGACGCCGTCGCCGCGAGGTTGGCTACGAACCGCTGATGGAACTGAGCCGCGACGGCCTGAACCGCCTGGAATTCCCGGCCGAAGGACCCGAAGAGGGCAGCGATGCCGGTCGACACCTCGTCGGCCGCCGCGGCCGCCAGCGACGAAGTGGGCTGTGCGACTGCGGCGCTCACAGCGCCGAGGCCCGCCTCCATCGCGTCAAGCTCGGCTGCGGCGATCGTCAACAGCTCAGACGCCGCCACGACGTACGCCACCGGAGCCTCCTCGAGCCAACGAGGGGCTCGTACCCTCGAATAGCGGCTGTGAGCCTACCTGTCTGACGCGGTTGAAAATCGCGAAGTCGTGAAAATCGGGTTTCTCTCGCCCATGCGCGAAATGTATTCAAAGTGCTTGAGGCGTGGCGTCATTCGGGTTCGTCGTCGTCGGGTTTGAGTGGTTTTTCGGCGTGGTGCATGCAGTTGACGTAGGAGGCAAAGAACGGCTTGCTATTTCGCCAACCGCGAAATTACCTCGGCGACAACCGAATCGACTGCAATTGAAACCTGCTCGCCGGACTGCAGATCCTTGACGCCGATCGTCCCGGCGTCGATGTCACGGTCTCCGGCGACCAGCGCAAGCCGCGCTCCGGAGCGATCCGCGGCCCGCATCGCGCCCTTGAGTCCTCGGTCACCGTAGGCCAGGTAGACACGGGCACCGGCGGCACGCAACTCGCCGGCCAGGACGGCCAATCGCAGCTTGGCCGCGTCGCTCAACGGCACGCCGAACACGTCGCAGCGCGACGTCTCCCCCACGCTCTTGCCTTCCGCCTTCAACGCCAACAAAGTCCGGTCCACACCCAGCCCGAATCCGATGCCGGACAAGTCTTGTCCACCGAGTTGGCGCATCAGGCCGTCGTAGCGACCGCCGCCGCCGATGCCCGACTGCGCACCCAACCCGTCGTGCACGAACTCGAATGTGGTCTTGGTGTAGTAGTCCAGACCGCGCACCATCCGGGGGTTGATGACGTAGCGGACACCGAGGGCGTCCAGGTGCATCAGGACCGTGTCGAAGTGCTGCTTGGCAGCATCGGAGAGATGGTCGAGCAGCACCGGTGCATCGGCCGTCATCGCCTTGATCTCGGGACGCTTGTCGTCGAGCACGCGCAGTGGATTCACCGCTGCCCGGCGCCGGGTCTCCTCGTCGAGGTCGAGCCCAAAGAGGAACTCCTGCAACAATTCTCGATACTGTGGGCGGCAGCTGTCATCACCCAGGGAGGTGACCTCGAGGCGGAACCCGTCCAGCCCCAACGAGCGGAACCCGGCGTCGGCGACGGCGATCACCTCGGCGTCCAGCGCCGGATCGTCGACGCCGATCGCCTCGACACCGACCTGCTGCAGCTGCCGGTACCGGCCGGCCTGCGGCCGTTCGTAGCGGAAGAACGGGCCCGCATACGACAGCTTCACCGGCAGCGTGCCGCGGTCGAGCCCGTGCTCGATCACCGCGCGCACCACGCCGGCGGTGCCCTCGGGACGCAGCGTCACCGAGCGGTCGCCGCGGTCGGCGAAGGTATACATCTCCTTGGACACCACGTCGGTGGATTCGCCCACGCCGCGTGCGAACAACGCGGTGTCCTCGAAGATCGGCAACTCGATATGGCCGTAACCGGCCCGCCGGGCGGCTCCGAGCAACCCGTCGCGCACCGCCACGAACGCAGCCGAGTCCGGCGGGAAATAGTCGGGAACGCCCTTCGGGGCAGCGAAATCGCTCACGGGCTCAGACCTTCGAGGAACGGGTTGAAGCGACGTTCGGCGCCGATGGTCGTGGTGTTGCCATGCCCCGGAAGTACCACGGTCTGGTCGTCGAGGACCAGCAGTTTGTCGACGATCGAGCGCAGCAGGTCCCGGCCGCTGCCGCCGAACAGGTCGGTGCGGCCCACCGAGCGCTCGAACAACGTGTCTCCGGTGAACACCAGATCCTTGTCGGCAAGAACCCGGAAACACACCGAGCCCCGGGTGTGCCCAGGAGTGTGGTCGACGTTGACCGAGATGCCGCCGAGGTCGATCTTGTCTCCGTCCCGGTCCAGTTCGACGATCTGCTTGGGTTCGCGGAAGAACGCGCCGGCGAACAGCTGCGCGGCCCGCGGCCCGAGGCCGTGAATCGGATCCTTGAGCATGAACCGGTCCTCGGGATGAATGTAGGTGGGGCAACCGAAAGTGTCGGAGACCTTCTGCGCCGACCAGATGTGGTCGATGTGTCCGTGCGTGATCAACACCGCTGCCGGCGTCAGCCGGTTCTTGTCGAGGATGCGCCGCAGCTGGGCCATTGCCCGCTGGCCCGGGTCGACGATGACGGCGTCGGTTCCTGGCCGTTCGGCCAGCACATAGCAATTGCATTGCAGCAACCCGGCGGGAAATCCGGTGATCAACACCGTCCCAGTTTCCCATCCCCGGAGCCATGGAAAGATGGCGGCCGTGCCAACGAACCAACAGCGACGTGCCACAGCCAAGCGCAAACTCGAGCGGCAGATAGAAACCCGCGCCAAACGGGCCAAGCGACGCCGCATCGGGCTGATCTCCGCAGCCGCCGCCGCAGTAGTCGCCGTCGTCGTCGCCGTCGTCGTCGTCGTGTTCATGAAGGACGACCACAAGGGCACGCCGACGGCGTCCAGCACGCCGAGCAGTTCGGCACCCGCCTCACCATCGGCAGCCAATCTGCCGCCCGTGCAGCTCGGCAACGCCGTGCCGCTGCCTCAGTTCAAGGCGCCGCCCAACCTGGGTGCCAACTGCCAGTACCCTGCGACGCCGGAGAAGGCCGCCAAGGAGGTCAAACCGCCCCGCACCGGCAAGGTACCGACCGAACCCGCCCAGATCAGCGTCAGCATGTCGACCAACCAGGGCAATATCGGGCTGATGCTGGCCAACAACCAATCCCCCTGCACGGTAAACAGTTTCATCAGCCTCGCCACGCAGAATTTCTTCAAGGACACCAAGTGCCACCGGATGGTCGCTTCGCCGGCACTGTCGATCTTGCAGTGCGGCGACCCCACCGGTAGCGGTACGGGGGGTCCGGGGTATTCCTTCGCCAACGAGTTCCCCACCAACCAGTTCCCGCCGAACGACAAGAAGCTCCAGGAGCTCGCCATCTATCCGCGGGGCACGCTGGCCATGGCGCACTCTCAACAGCCCAACAGCAACGGAAGTCAGTTCTTCCTGGTCTTCCGCGACTCCGCGCTACCCCCGGATTACACGGTCTTCGGCACCATCCAGCCCGACGGGCTGGCGACCCTGGACAAGATCGCCGCGGGTGGTGTCGAAGGAGCCGGAGACATGACGCGGCCCGCCGTCGACGTCACCATCACCTCGCTGCTGCCGGACTAGCTGTAATGGCCAGGGAGGTTGTGAACGGCGTGGTGCGCGGAAGTAGGTAAGGACCTCCGGTATCGGTGTGGTTACCACACACACGCCGATCACCAGGAGGTCCTCGTGCCCCACGCTAATGCTTCGCTGACCCCGAAGGGGCGATTGAAACTCGCCAAATTGATCGTCGATGACGGTTGGCCGATCCGGCGGGCTGGCGAGCGGTTCCAGTGCTCGCCGGCCACGGCGAAGAAATGGGCCGATCGCTACCGCATCGGTGGCGCTGAGGCGATGTTCGACCGGCCCAGCCGCCCTCACCGCAGCCCCAACCAGCTGCCGGTACGTCGGGAGCGCCGGATCGTCAAGCTGCGCTTCACCCGCCGCTGGGGCGCTGATCGTATCGCCGCACACCTGCACGTGCCGCGTTCAACGGTGCAGGCAGTGCTCAAGCGCTACAAGATGCCTCTGCTGCGGCACCTGGATCAGGCCACTGGTCTGCCGGTACGCCGCCCGAAGCCCAACCGCTACGAGCACGCGGCGCCGGGCGATCTGGTGCATGTGGACATCAAAAAGCTCGGTCGCATCCCTGATGGCGGCGGACACCGCAAGCTCGGCCGGCAAGCCGGGCGCAAAAACTGCAGCGGGATGGGCTACGCCTACCTGCATCACGCGGTCGACGACCATAGCCGCCTGGCCTACTCCGAGGAACTCGGCGATGAACGCAAGGAGACCGCCGCGGCGTTCTGGCGCAACGCCAATACCTTCTTCGCCGAGCATGGCATTACCGTTCGACGCGTCCTGACCGACAACGGATCCTGCTACCGCTCAAAGTGTTTCGCCCAAGCGTTGGGTGACGACGTCGCGCATAAGAGAACCCGGCCGTATCGGCCGCAGACCAATGGCAAGGTGGAACGCTTCAATCGCACCCTGACCGCCGAGTGGGCCTACGCCCAGACCTACGGGTCCAACGCCGCGCGCTCAGCGACCTACCAAGACTGGCTGCATCACTACAATCACCACCGACCCCACACCGGCATCGGAGGCAAGCCCCCCATCGAGCGCCTACGCGTTCACAACCTGGCCGTCAAGAACAGCTAGGCCGCCGCCGCCGGTACCGCCGTTCTTGCCGTCACCACCGGCGCCGCCCTGAGACGTGCCGCTGGCTTCAGCGCCGGTCCCACCGGCAGCGATAGATGCACCACTGCCGTTGCCGCCGTGACCGCCGCCGTCGGCGTTGCCGCCGTTACCACCGGTGGACGTGCCGTGCGCCGTCCCGCCGGGACCGCCGGCGTCGCCGGTGACACCCACGACCTGCGTCGTCTTGCCGCTCTGAATGTCGGATTGGCCGCCTTTACCGCCGACGCTGTTGGCGCCGGTGGCATCGCCGCCGTTTCCGGCGGTGGAATGACCGTACGACAAGCCTTGCGGCCCGGCCTCGAGCTCGCCGAACGAACCGTTGCCGCCGTGACCGCCATTGGTGCCGGCTCCGCCGTTACCACCGGTGGCGAAGGCTTCGAGTCCGGGGCCACCGATCGTGCCGCCGGGACCTGCGGTTCCGGTGCCGTCGACGACGAGGAGGCCGGCGCCGCCGTCGCCGCCGATTCCGTTTGTTCCGGTGCCGCCGTCGCCGCCCAGGGCGCTGGCCCCGATGACACTGCCGCCGTTGACGGTGCCGGTACCCGGGTCGAAGTAGATAGCGCCCGCTCCCGCGGTTCCGCCGGTGCCTCCGGCGATACCCGCGCCACCCAGGCCGCCGGTGGCGCTGCTGCCGGAGACGGTGCCGCCACCGGACGCCGCGACGTACCCTGCGCCGCCGGTCTGGCCGGTGCCGCCGTTGGTGCCGCCGGCTCCGCCTTGTCCACCCTTGGCGACGGTGTTGTCGGACACGCTGCTGCCGGTGCCGTCCGCGAAGATGCTGGCGGTGCCTCCACCGCCCCCGTGTCCGCCGGCCGAGGTGCCCGTGCCGTCGCCGCCTCGGCCACCGAGCCCGCCGATAGCGGAGCTCTCGGTGATGGATCCACCATTTGTGGCGCTGACTTGGGCAGCTCCGCCGTCGCCGCCAGTGCCGCCGCTGATGCCGTTCCCGCCTTTGCCGCCGTCGCCACCGCCACCGCTCCGCACGAGGGTGTCGGAAACGCCTTCGCCGGTGACGTTGACCAGGGCGGAGTTCCCGCCATTACCCCCGGTGCCGCCCACGCCGTCGCCGCCCTCGCCACCGGCTCCGCCGTTACCGCCCTGCACGGTCATGTCGGTGGAGACGGTGCCATTGAGCGGCACGAGCCTGGCGATACCGCCGTTTCCGCCGTGGCCACCCACCGCACCGTTCGTGCCGTTGATGCCGCCGTCACCACCGTTACCCCCGATCGAGGTGCCGTTCACGATTGGAGTGCCTAGGGGGGTGGTGTCGGTGTTGGCCGTCGTCCATGCGTAGCCACCGTCGCCGCCGCTACCGCCGAGTCCCGCACCTCCCTTGCCGCCGGTCGCGTGGCCGTCCGCACTGCCGAACAAGCCGCCGATCTGGGCGTCCCCGCCAGTGCCACCTTGCGCACCACCGGCACTCGCGCCGCCGCCGGCTCCACCGGTGGCCGTGCCGGTGGCCTGACCGTCGGCTCCGCCGGAGAGCAGCACTCCATACCCACCGGTGCCACCGTGGCCGCCGTTGGTGGCGTCGCCGCCGTTGCCGCCGGTCGCGTCGCCGTGGGAGATGCCGCCGACGTTGCTGCCGTAGCCGGCTTGGACTTCACCGCCGCTGAAAGCGGGGTTGTAAGCGTTGCCGCCGACGCTGCCGACGCCGGTGCCGCTGCCGCCGTTGCCGCCGGTGCCGGTTCCGCTGGCGATGCCATAGGTACGGGCGTTGACGTCACCGAGGCCGCCGTAGCCGCCGATGCCTCCGTTTATGCCGTCGCCACCCTTACCGCCGTAACCAAAGCCGCTGGCGTGGGCGTTCACACCGTTGGCAACGATCGCACCCTGCCCACCGTCGCCACCGGTGCCGGTACCGACGGCGGCACCGCCCATGCCGCCCTTGGCCGTACCCCCGGCGGTGCTGCCCGTGCCGTTGGCAGCGATCGTCGCCGCGCCGCCGGTGCCACCGTGACCGCCGGCTGCCGTGGAGCTGCCGTCGCCGCCGTGTCCGCCCTCACCGCCGGTCGCGGTACCGCTGACCGTGCCGGAGTCAGTGGCCTGGACGAGCGCACCACCCCCACCACCACCACCGCCACCGCCGTAGCCGGGCCCGGTAGCAGTGCCGACAGCACCGGCTCCGCCGGCCCCACCGGTCTTCCCGACCGCGCCGGTACCGACGCTGGCGCCGGTCCCGCCGGCACCACCTGCGCCACCGTTGCCGTTTTCGCCGGTGCCGTGGCCATGGCCGCCCATTCCGCCGGTGCCACCGGTGCCGCCGGCCTGCGCCTGACCGATGTTGCTGAAGCTTTGGTTGCTGAACTGGCCCTGCCCGGCGCCCCCGCTACCACCGGCCCCGCCGGTGCCACCGCTGCCATTCGGGCCTCCTTCACCGCCGGTGCCGCCGTTACCACCGTGGCCCGCGGTGACTCCGCTACCACCGTCGGCGCCGGCGCCACCCTTCCCGCCGTCGCCGCCGTCGCCGAGTGCGCCGCCGGTACCACCGGTTCCGCCGTTACCACCGGTGCCGTTGCTCAACGGCGAGGCGAACGTGCCGAGCGCACCGTCGCCGCCCTTCCCACCGTCGCCGCCGCTGGTTGCCGCGGCACCCCCATGACCGGCCGCGCCCGGCGTTCCGGTGCCGGCCAATCCGCCGGTGCCGGCAGCGCCGCCGCTGCCGCCGGTGGCGTGCGGGGTGCCCGGATCGCCGCCGTGGCCACCGTGCCCGCCGTTGCCGTTGCTCAGCGGCGAGGCAAAAGTGCCGGTCGCGCCGGTGCCGCCGGTTCCGCCGAGGCCGGCATTTCCACCGTTACCCCCGTGTCCACCGTTGCCATTGGCGCCCGCAGAGCCGAACGCCCCACCGGCACCGCCGCCACCGCCGTTGCCGCCGTTGCCGGCGGCCCCGCCATTGCCGCCGTTGCCGGCGTCGCCGCCGACACCGGTACCCGTACCGGCGAAGCTGCCGGTTTCACCCGTGCCGCCGGTACCACCCGCGCCACCGTCGCCGCCGGCACCACCGGTCCCACCGGCCCCGCCGGAGGAGAAGAGTCCATGCGCTACACCGCCTGCGCCGCCATTCCCGCCCTGAGCGCCGGCGCCGCCATTACCCCCGATGGCACCGACGTTGTTGGTGGTGCCGATCGCGCCCGCTCCGCCGGCGCCGCCCATCCCGCCGGCTCCGCCGTTGCCCCACAGCCAACCACCGGCCCCACCGGTCCCGCCGCTGCCGCCGGCGGTGCCGTTAGCGCCGTTGGTGCCGGTCCATCCGGCTCCCCCGGTCCCGCCGGTGCCGCCAAATCCGAACAGGCCGGCGGATCCGCCAGCGCCGCCAGCGCCGCCGGGTGTGGTGGCTGTACCCGCCACACCGGAGCCACCATTACCTCCGTTACCCCAGAGCCAGCCGCCGTCGCCGCCGGCCTGTCCGGTCCCTGCCGCGCCGTTGACTCCGTCACCGATGAGCGCCCGCCCGGTAAGGAACTGGCTGGGGGCATTGATCACGCCGAGGATGTCCTGCTCCAGCGTTTGCAGCGGCGACGCCGCGGCGGCGTCGGCCGCCGCGTAGGCGAACCCACCGGAGTTCAAGGTCTGCACGAACTGGTTGTGGAACTGCGCGACCTGTGAGCTCAGCGCCTGGTATTCCTGGCCGAAGGTGCCGAACAGCGCCGAGATCGCCGCCGACACCTCGTCCTGAGCGGCCGCGGCGAGCTGGGTCGTGGAACCAGCAGCTGCCGCGTTCGCCGACGTGATCGCCGCTCCGATCCCGGTCAAGTCCACCGACGCGGCGGCCAATCCCTCAGGTACTGCGATCACATAAGAAGACATCTGCAACTCCCAACAGTTCGTGCTGACCAACTCGCCGCGGCCGGTGAAGACCATTCCGAAGACTACGCGCGATGTCCGTATTCATTGCCATTTTTCAACTGATTTTTTTGGCGCGGAATTCGGCCAGTAAACGCTCATGAATCATGATTTATGGAAGTACATATGTGCATATATACGAGTGTCAGTGTGCCCATAATGATGGCTGGAAATGCTGGCGCAATTATTTCTTGAAGCGGTGCGCTACAGCATTTGCTACAACGCCTCTGAACACGCTTATTCGGGCAGTTCCCAATTAGCTACATGACCGGAGTTCGCTTCGTCGGCCACGCGCGTTAATATGGATGAGCATATTCATCTGCCATAGCAGCCAGTCGGTTAAGGATTTTGTTACTGCGCACCGGGCCGGCGCGCCCGCTCGACCGGTTGAAGTGGTCAAGCGCGGGCCGAGGCAAGCCCGGCGGGAATTCGCTCACCGGCGCAAAATAAGCATTATCAGGGACCCGGCCTGATCGCAGCATCGCGTCGCCCGGGACACCTCGGTCCGGCAGCAGCAGCCGGCCTCGCGGCCGGCGAATTAACCCAGCTCGGTGTAGGTCTGCAAGAGGGCAGCGACTACCAACGCTTGCAGACTCGTCTGCTCATCAGCGGCCAACCGCTTCAGCGCGCGGTGCAGGTCGCGCGGCAAGTCGAGCGTGGTCCGGCTACCACCACTAGCGCCGCGGTGAACCATCGACGCCCGCGCCAAACCCACCGGATCCTGCAGTCCCGATTTGATGGCGACGCGAATCAGTTCACCCATGGTGGTCTCGCAGTCCAGTGCGCGCCGTTTAAGGGCGGTACGCATCGCTGGATGCAGGTGCAGCGTGGTGCGCATTGCCTCGTGCACCAGTGACGGCGTCGACGGCATCGCGCGTGCCGCAGCGTCATAGCCCTGGAACGCACTGGCCGCCCGCGCGGTCGCCGCGGCTCCGGTCGGCCGGCGGATCACCGCGGCGCGCACCACGTCCGCTACCGAAACTTTCTCGTTCATAACGTTGCGGCCTCCCCCTCGATCCATGCCGCCGCCCTCAGTTCGTCGAAGACGTTCTCATAGTCTCGCAGATGCGCCGGAATGGCCCGGCCGAACGCACGCTCGATCGTTATCAGGTGCCGCACACTGCTGCGCAGCACGGGCGCACTTGCCTCGATCAACGCCCGCGGCATCTCCGTCGCCTCGACTTTCCGCTTGTCCACCAGGGTCAGCAGAATCGTCGTGGCACGGTGCTGGGTGATGTCCAGCGTCGGCCACAGTCGGTCGATGTCCGCAGCGCGCACCCCGGTCGGGATGATCACCAGGTCGGCGACATCGATCGCCGCATCAATCGCCGCCGCCACTCCCGGTGGACTATCCACCAAGATCAGCTCGCCGGGCCCGCTGACCAACGCTCGCACGCCGGCCGCCGTCCCCAGGCTGACATCGAACGGCAACGGCGCCCCCAGATGAGCCGCCCGATCGGCCCATGACGACGCCGATCCTTGCGGGTCAGCGTCCACGACACGTACCGCAACCCCCCGTTGCACGGCCGTCGCGGCCAAGAACATCGCCGTCGTCGTCTTCCCGACACCGCCCTTGGTATGTACAAGTGACCAGATCACATCTCTCCGAAAACCTCACGCGTCACCTAGGTACTGCCCGAACACGGCAGATAAGGCCGACGTCTCATCTGAACCCGCCGATTGACTTACCCCGACGCGCAGGAATGCCGAGAGACCCCACGAGGGGGACGCTACGCGGTTGCCTATGAATTTTGTATGTCTTTCCACGATTCTTTTGTGGAAACCTGCAAGGTCTGCTCATGGGCTTCTCGACGCACAGCAGCAAACTCGGCGACAGAAGGACCCGCCGCGGCTCGAGCAGCCTGGCCCAGCGCCCGCGGGAATCGCCCCCGGACCGAGACGATCCCTCACATCCGCGGTAGCCTACCAGCCGCTACCTGCGGTGATGCGGTGCGAGTTGCCGGTCGGATGCGCTGCCCTGCTATTTACTTGCGGCGGTACATCAGCCCGTTCGTATGGGGCGGTGCTTTGCATGGGGCTGAGACGGCTCGCCGTTTTCCGCTAACGTCAATTTCCGGGATGCATTAAGCGAAGCGCTTGAACTGCAGCGTCAAATTGGGGGTGGTCTGGTGCCGGCGCGGGTGACCGTTACACCGGACGCCCGCGGGCCGGGACGCGACTGTGCGGCGTCGGATGTCGTACCCCCGACCTACAGTTGCCGCTGTGTTCTTCGCCGACGGCAACCTCGTCTACAGCGCATCGGATCTCGCGTCCGCCGCGCGGTGCGAGTATGCGCTGTTACGGGATCTCGACGCCCAGCTCGGTCGGTGTCCCGCGCCCGCTGTCGAGGACGACTTGCTGGCCCGCACGGCCGCGCTCGGCGAGCAGCATGAACACCGCCGGCTGGATCGGCTGCGCGCGCAGTTCGGCGACGAAATCGCCGTCATCGGTCGCCCCGCCTACACGTACGCCGGGCTGAGCGCTGCCGCCGAAGCCACCCGACGCGCCATCGCCGAGCGCGCTCCGGTGGTGTATCAGGCTGCCATGTTCGACGGCCGCTTCGTCGGTTTCGCCGACTTCCTGATTCGCGACGGTGAGCAGTACCGCGTCACCGACACCAAACTTGCCCGTTCCCCCAAAGTCACCGCGCTGCTACAACTGGCGGCTTACGCCGACGCACTCAGCGCGGCCGGGGTACCGGTCGCGGCCGAGGCTGAGCTGGAACTCGGCAACGGCACCGCGGTGTCCTACCGCGTCAGCGACCTGATCCCGGTTTATCGCGCCCAGCGCGCCCATCTACAACGTCTGCTCGACGATCACCACGCCGCCGGGCACGCGGTGCGCTGGGACGACGACAGCGTGCAGGGCTGTTTCCGCTGTGCGCTGTGCGTCGAGCAGTTGCGGGCATCCGACGACCTGCTGATGGTCGCCGGCATGCGGGTCAGCCAACGCGAAAAGCTGATCAGCGCCGGCATCACCACCATCGGCAAGCTGGCCAACAACAGTGACCCGGTGCGGGACCTGGCCGCACCGGCACTCGGCAAGCTGACGGCGCAAGCCAAACTGCAACTGCTGCAACGTGATACTGAAACACCGACGTATGAACTCGCCGACCCGCAGCCCCTGGCGCTGTTGCCCGAGCCCAATGCCGGCGACCTGTTCTTCGACTTCGAGGGCGATCCGCTGTGGACCGCCGACGGCCAGCAGTGGGGGCTGGAATATCTATTCGGCGTCCTGGAAGCCACGCCGGCAGGCCAGTTCCGTCCGCTGTGGGCACACAACCCGGTGGAGGAACGCCAGGCGCTCAAGGACTTCTTGGCAATGGTGGCCAAACGCCGCAAGCGCTATCCCGGCATGCACATCTATCACTACGCGGCGTATGAGAGGACCGCGCTACTGCGGCTGGCCGGGCGCTACGGCGTCGGGGAGGACGAGGTCGACGATCTGCTCCGCAATGGTGTGCTTGTTGACCTTTATCCGTTGGTGCGCAAGAGCATTCGGGTGGGCGCGGAGTCTCTCAGCCTCAAGGCGCTGGAGCCGCTGTACATGGGCAGTGAATTGCGGCGCGGCGAGGTCACCACCGCATCCGCCTCGATCACCGCCTACGCGCAGTACTGCGAGAAGTTGGCCGCAGGCCGCGCCGACGAAGCCGCCGCCGTGCTCAAGGAGATCGAGGAATACAACCACTACGACTGCCTGTCGACCCGCAAACTGCGCGACTGGCTGGTCATCCTGGCCTGGGAATCCGGTGTCACACCGATGGGCGTGCAACCGGTGCCCCAACGCGACGCCATCAAAAGCGACGATCAACTCGCAACGACACTGGCCAGGTTCACCGGCGACGCCGCGATCGCCGACCGCACCGCAGCACAGACGGCGGTGGCGCTGCTGTCCGCGGCGCGCGGCTATCACCAGCGCGAGGACAAGCCGTTCTGGTGGTCACACTTCGACCGGCTGAATTATCCGGTCGACGAATGGGCCGACGACACAGACGTTTTCGTGGTAGAAGACACTTCGCTCGTCGCCGACTGGCATACTCCGCCGCGCGCCCGAAAACCGCAGCGGCATCTCCAGTTGATCGGCGAACTGGCCCGCGGCGACCTCAAAGGCGATGTGTTCGCGCTCTACGAGCCACCCGCGCCGACCGGCATGGCCGCCGACCCGGACCGCCGGGGCGCCGCACCCGCCAAGATCGTCGACGTCGACGACCCAAGCCTGCCCACCAAGGTGACCATCCTGGAGCGAACAGGCAAGGACGGCAACACATTCGACCACCGGCCGTTCGCGCTCACGCCCGGCCCGCCGGTACAGACTACTGTGCTGCGCGAGTCCATCGCAGCGACCGCGCAGCTGATCGCCGACGGGCTGCCGCAACTGCCGCGCACCGCGTTGTCCGACGTGCTGCTGCGCAACCCGCCCCACACCCATGGCGGAGTTGCGCTGCCGCGCAGCACCGACGTCATCGCCGACATCACCACGGCGACACGCAACCTGGACTCGTCGTATCTGGCGGTGCACGGCCCGCCCGGAACGGGCAAGACCTACACCGCCGCCCGGGTGATCCAGCAGCTGGTGGTCGAACACGGTTGGCGCATCGGTGTCGTCGCCCAATCGCACGCGGCGGTGGAGAACGTGTTGGGCTGCACGATCGAGGCCGGTCTGGATCCGGCACTGGTCGCCAAGAGAGGTGGCGACCGCGCCGCAGCGCGCTGGCAGGATATCAACGCCAGCGAATACCCGTCCTTCATCGCCGGACACGCCGGCTGCGTGATCGGCGGCACCGCCTGGGATTTCGCCAACGCCAACCGGGTGCCGCCCGGCAGCCTGGATTTGTTGGTCATCGACGAGGCGGGACAGTTCTGCCTGGCCAACACCATTGCCGTAGCACCGGCGGCAACCAACCTGCTGCTGCTCGGCGATCCCCAGCAACTGCCGCAGGTCAGCCAGGGCACCCATCCCGAACCGGTGGACATCTCCGCGCTGGAATGGCTGGTCGACGGCCAGCGCACGCTGCCCGACGAGCGCGGCTACTTCTTGGACCTCTCCTACCGGATGCATCCCGACGTGTGCGCGGCCGTCTCGAAGTTGTCCTACGAGGGCCGTTTGCACTCCCACGCCGAGAGCACCACCGCGCGCCGGCTGGCCGGCTCCGAGCCCGGTTTGCGCGTGCTTCCCGTTGCACACCACGGCAATTCGACCGAGAGCGCCGAAGAGGCGGAAGCGATCGCTGTGGAGATTCAGGGCCTGCTGGACCGTATGTGGACCGACGAGAAAGGCCCCCGCCCGCTCGGCCCACGCGATGTGATGGTGCTGGCCCCGTACAACGCGCAGGTAGCACTGATCCGGCAGCGATTGGCCGGGGCCGGGCTCAACGACGTCCGGGTGGGCACCGTCGACAAATTTCAGGGTGGCCAGGCACCGGTGGTGTTCATCTCGATGACAGCTTCGTCGATCGAGGACGTACCGCGCGGAATCTCGTTTCTGCTCAACCGAAATCGGCTCAACGTGGCCATCAGCAGGGCGCAGTACGCGGCGGTGATCGTCCGCTCGGAGTCGCTGACCCAGTACCTGCCCGCGACACCGGCCGGGTTGCTGGAACTGGGCGCGTTCCTGGCGCTGACGGGGGGTGGTTGAGCGACTACGGCAATTCACGCGGCGACGCCGCAGGCGATTCGAGATGAGAACCGTTGCGGGAGAGTCCGTTCGACCCGTGACCGAAACCCACAACGGCCGCCGCCGGCGGTGTCGAATCGTGCGGATCGCGCGACCAGTCGTCGGGGGTCGGCGGGCGTCGACTCAGGGCGACCACCGGCTTGGTATCGGACTCGTCGGCGCAGAACGGCTCCCGACGGAGGATGTACTCGACGTACTCGTCGTCGTCCTCCTCCTCGTAGGCCTCGTCGTCGTCTCCAAGGGCGTAGCCGGCCAAGCTGTCGTGTTCAGGCGGACGCCCGCCGGGCCGGGCGGCTCCGGCCAGAAAGAGCGCGGCGATGATCCCGAACAATGCGACGAACGCCGGCAACAGCATCGACTGCGCCATCGCGGCCGAGAACGGCTCGCGCAGAAACACCGGCAGTTGCAGGTTGGTGTCGTCGGGTACCGCCCCGGATCCGCCGCCGGGCAATTCCGCGCCGATCCGCGCCGTCATGAACGCGGCCATGCCCGCACTGCCCAGCACCGCGGCCAGCTGCCGGGTGGCGTTGTACACACCCGAGCCGGCACCCGCCTGTTCCGGCGGCAGATTGCGGGTCGCGGTGGCGGCCAGCGGCGACCAGATGAAGGCCATCGAGGCGCCCAAAGTCAGGAACGCCAGCACCAATCGCCAGATCGGCGTGGCCGGGTCCAAGTCGAACGACAGCCACGTCAGAGAGATCGCCAGCACCGAAAACCCGAAACCCAGCATCGGCACCGGATGGGTCCGGTCGATGAACCTGCCGACGATGGGCGCCAGCACCCCGCTGGCGATCGCCATCGGTGCGAGCAGCAGCGCCGACCGCGTCGGCGACAACCCGCACACCGACTGCGCATAGAACGTCACCGGGAGCATCGTCGCGGTGACCGCGAACGAGATGATGGCCACCCCGATGTTGCACACGCTGAAGTCCCGGTCGCGGAAGATGTCCAGCGGCACCAGCGGTGCGCGGTGATAGACCGACTGCCAGTAGACGAACGCCGACATGAACCCGACGCCGGCGACCAGCACCGCCCAGATCCACGGCGCCCAGTGCGCCGATTGCCCCTCCTGCAGGCCGAAGACGAGCAAGAACATCCCGATCCCGGACAGCGCGACGCCGACGAGATCGAACCGGCGCGAATGCACCGGCAGCGCCGGCACCAGCCACGCTGCCAACGCCACGGCGACGATCCCGACGGGGACGTTGACGAAGAAGATCCACTGCCACCCGAGAGTGTCGACCAGCATGCCACCCGCCAACGGGCCGACCAGGCTGGCGACCCCGGCGGTGGCACCCCACATGCTCATCGCCGCCCCGCGACGGTGAGCCGGGAAGATCCGGGTGATCGTGGACAACGTCTGCGGGGTGAGCACCCCGGCCCCTACGCCCTGCACCACCCGAGCTGCGATCAGCATCGAAGCGGTGCCGGCCAGTCCGCACCACACCGACGCCGCGGTGAAGATCACCAGCCCCACCAAATAAAGGTTCTTCGGACCGAACCGGTCGCCGAGTCGCCCCGCGACCAGCAACACCACGGCGTACCCCAGTAGGTAAGCACTGGTCACCCAGATCACCGTGCCGTACCCGATGTGGAGCTGGGCCATGATCGTCGGGTTGGCCACGGCCACGATGGTCGAGTCCACCATGATCATGAAGAAGCCCAGGATCATCGCCCACAGCGCAGCCCACGGGTTTGCGGAGTAGTTGCCCCCGGCCACCCGGCCGGTCGCTGTGCTCATGCGCGCCTCGTCTCGAAGCCTCGGTTCAATCCAGCCCGCATTATTCCTCGCTGCGCAGTCCGTTCGCGACGCCAGGGGAGGTGTGAGGCGGCGGCGGCCGGGAACACGTTCGTCGAGTCAGAGCGTTTCCCAGTGGAGTCTGTGAAGGTTTTGCACCCGGCACGCTTTTGATGCATGGACGCTAGCCTGGGGAGACGCCCTTGGGAGAGAGAGGCACCATGTTCTTTCGACGCAAGAAGTCGACACCGGAGCAGGCCGGCGACAGCCCCGGCCGGCCGAAGCTGTCCTCGCGGGCTTTGGCGCAGGTCATCGAGCGCAGTTCGCACGTCCAGGGACCGGCAGCCGAGGCCTACGTGAGCCGCCTGCGGCACGCCTCCCCGGGCGCCGACCCCGCCGAGATCGTCGGCCGCCTCGAGAAGCGCTACATCTCGGTGGTGACGGCCAGCGGCGCGGCGATCGGCGCGACCGCGACCTTCCCCGGCATCGGCACCATTGCCGCGCTGTCCGCGGCCGCCGGCGAAACGGCGGTGTTTCTGGAGACCACCGCCCTGTTCGTGCTGGCGCTCGCCTCGGTGTACGGCATTCCGCTCGACGAACGCGAACGCCGTCGCGCCCTGATCCTGGCGGTTCTGGCCGGCGACAGCGGCACGGGTGCGGTCTCCGACCTGATCGGCCCGGGCCGGACCAAGGGTGGTTGGGTGTCGGAGAGCATGGCCTCGCTACCGCTGCCCGCGCTGTCGAAGTTCAACACCCGGATGCTCAAGTACGTGATGAAGCGCTTCGCCCTCAAACGCGGCGCGCTGATGTTCGGCAAGCTCATGCCCATCGGGATCGGCGCCATCATCGGTGCCATCGGCAACCGGGTGGTGAGCAAGAAGATCGTCGGTAACGCGCGATCGGCGTTCGGCCCGCCGCCGGGGCGTTGGCCGGTGACGCTGCACCTGCTGCCACCGGTTCGGGACGCCAGCTGATGGGCTGCCCCGGTCTCGCTGGCTAATCGCAGGCAAAGCGCTAGCCTTTATGGGTCACAAGAGGTCGGAAAGCCGGACCCGACCACCCAGGGTGTGAGGCGGCCGGCCAAGCCGGGACGCACAACGTCGCAGGCGTCGCGTTAAACGTCTGCAGGACAAAAGAATTGAGGCGAACAGCGGCCGTGGCCAATATAAGTTCACCATTCGGGCAAAACGAGTGGCTGGTCGAGGAGATGTACCGCAAGTTCCGCGACGACCCCTCCTCGGTCGATCCCAGCTGGCACGAATTCCTCGTCGACTACAACCCCGAGGCCACTCACGAGGACGCCGCTCAGAGCGACGCGGCGCCAGCCAGCCCTGCACCCGCGAAGGACAAACCCGCCGCGGAACCGAAGTCCGCGCCGCAAGCCGCTAAGCCCGCAGTGCAACCGGCCAAAAGCACCGCGGCGTCCGGCAACGGTGCGCCGGCCCCCAAGCCCGCGCCGGAAGCCAAGGCCCCCACCAAGGCCCCCACCAAGGCTGCCGCCCCCACCAAGGCCGCCGCGCCCCCGCCCGGCGAGGGTGACGAGGTGCAGGTGCTGCGCGGAGCCGCTGCTGCCGTCGTCAAGAACATGTCGGCGTCACTGGAGGTGCCGACGGCGACCAGCGTGCGGGCCATCCCGGCCAAGCTGCTCATCGACAACCGGATCGTCATCAACAACCAGCTCAAGCGCACCCGCGGCGGCAAGATCTCGTTCACCCACCTGCTGGGGTACGCGCTGGTGCAGGCGGTCAAGCAATTCCCGAACCTGAACCGTCACTATGCCGAGGTCGACGGCAAACCGAACGCCGTCACCCCAGCCCACACGAATCTGGGTCTGGCCATCGACCTGCAGGGCAAGGACGGCAAGCGCTCGCTGGTCGTGGCCGGCATCAAGGGCTGCGAGGAGTTGCGGTTCGCCGAGTTCGTCTCCGCCTACGAAGACATCGTGCGCCGCGCCCGCGACGGCAAGCTGACCGCCGAAGACTTTGCCGGAGTGACGATTTCGTTGACCAACCCGGGAACGATCGGCACCGTGCACTCGGTGCCGCGGCTGATGGCCGGCCAGGGTGCCATCATCGGTGTGGGTGCGATGGAGTATCCCGCCGAATTCCAGGGCGCCAGTCCCGAGCGCATCGCTGAACTGGGCATCGGCAAGCTGATCACCCTCACCTCGACCTACGACCACCGCATCATCCAGGGCGCGGAATCCGGTGACTTCCTGCGGACCATCCACGAGATGTTGCTCTCGGACGGCTTCTGGGACGAGATCTTCCGCGAACTGAGCATTCCGTACCTGCCGGTGCGGTGGAGCACGGACAACCCGGACTCGATCGTCGACAAGAACGCCCGCGTGATGAACCTGATCGCGGCGTACCGCAACCGCGGTCACCTGATGGCCGACATCGACCCGCTGCGCCTGGACAGCACCCGGTTCCGCAGCCACCCAGACCTGGAAGTGCTCACCCACGGGCTGACGCTGTGGGACCTCGACCGGGTGTTCAAGGTCAGCGGATTCGCCGGGGCCGAATACAAGAAACTGCGCGACGTGCTGGGCCTGTTGCGCGACGCGTACTGCCGCCACATCGGCGTGGAGTACACCCACATCCTCGACCCCGAGCAACTGCGCTGGCTGGAACAACGGGTTGAGACCAAGCACGTCAAACCGACTGTGGCGCAACAGAAATACATTCTGAGCCGGCTGAATGCCGCCGAGGCGTTCGAGACCTTCCTGCAGACCAAGTACGTCGGGCAGAAGCGGTTCTCGCTGGAGGGCGCCGAAAGCGTCATCCCGATGATGGACGCCGCGATCGACCAGTGCGCCGAGCACGGGCTGGACGAAGTGGTGATCGCGATGCCGCACCGCGGCCGGCTCAATGTGCTGGCCAATATCGTCGGCAAGCCGTACTCGCAGATCTTCAGCGAGTTCGAGGGCAACCTGAACCCGTCACAGGCACACGGTTCCGGCGACGTGAAATACCACCTGGGCGCGGCCGGGGTGTATTTCCAGATGTTCGGCGACAACGACATCAAGGTGTCGCTGACCGCCAACCCGTCGCACCTGGAAGCCGTCGACCCGGTGCTGGAAGGTCTGGTGCGGGCCAAGCAGGATCTGCTCGACCACGGCTCGTCGGACACCGACGAGGCGAAGGCGTTCTCGGTGGTGCCGCTGATGCTGCACGGCGACGCGGCGTTCGCCGGCCAGGGCGTGGTCGCCGAGACGCTGAACCTGGCGCACCTGCCCGGTTATCGCGTCGGCGGCACCATCCACATCATCGTCAACAATCAGATCGGCTTCACCACCGCGCCGGAGTACTCACGCTCCAGCGAATACTGCACCGACGTCGCGAAGATGATCGGCGCCCCGATCTTCCACGTCAACGGCGACGATCCCGAGGCGTGCGTGTGGGTGGCTCAGTTGGCCGTGGACTTCCGGCAGCGGTTCAAGAAAGACGTCATCATCGACATGCTGTGCTACCGCCGTCGCGGTCACAACGAGGGTGACGACCCGTCGATGACGAACCCCTACATGTACGACGTCGTGGACAACAAGCGCGGCGTCCGCAAGAGCTACACCGAAGCCCTGATCGGCCGCGGTGACATCTCGCTCAAAGAAGCCGAAGACGCCTTGCGGGACTATCAGGGCCAGCTGGAGCGGGTGTTCAACGAGGTCCGCGAACTGGAGAAACACGGCGCGCTGCCCAGCGAGTCGGTGGAAGCCGACCAGATGATCCCGGCCGGACTGGACACCTCGGTGGACAAATCACTGCTGGCCCGCATCGGCGACGCGTTCCTGGCGCTGCCCGAGGACTTCACCGCACATCCGCGGGTGCAACCGGTGCTGGAGAAGCGCCGGGAGATGGCCTACGAGGGCAAGATCGACTGGGCCTTCGGGGAGTTGCTCGCACTGGGATCGTTGGTGGCCGAGGGCAAGCTGGTCCGGTTCTCCGGGCAGGACACCCGCCGCGGCACCTTCTCACAACGGCATTCGGTGATCATCGACCGCAGTACCGGCGCAGAGTTCACCCCGCTGCAGCTGTTGGCCGTGAACAAGGACGGCGCGCCTACCGGCGGCAAATTCCTGGTCTACGACAGCCCGCTGTCGGAATATGCCGCGGTGGGCTTCGAATACGGCTACACGGTGGGCAATCCGGAGGCCGTGGTGCTGTGGGAAGCGCAGTTCGGCGACTTCGTCAACGGCGCGCAGTCCATCATCGACGAATTCATCAGCTCCGGCGAAGCCAAGTGGGGCCAGCTGTCTACCGTGGTGCTGCTGCTGCCGCACGGACACGAGGGGCAGGGTCCCGACCACACGTCGGGCCGCATCGAGCGCTTCCTGCAGCTGTGGGCCGAGGGTTCGATGACGATCGCGGTGCCGTCGACCCCGGCCAACTACTTCCACCTGCTGCGCCGGCACGCGATGGACGGCGTGATGCGCCCGCTGATCGTGTTCACGCCGAAGTCGATGCTGCGCAACAAGGCCGCGGTCAGCGACATCAGGGACTTCACCGAGATGAAGTTCCGCTCGGTGCTCGAGGAATCCACCTACGAGGACGGCGACGGTGACCGCAGCAAGGTCAGCCGGATCCTGCTGACCAGCGGCAAGCTCTATTACGAGCTGGCGGCCCGCAAAGCCAAGGACAAGCGCGACGACGTCGCGATCGTCCGCGTGGAGCAGCTCGCGCCGCTGCCCCGCCGTCGGCTCGAGGAGACGCTGGACCGCTACGAGAACGCCAAGCAGTACTTCTGGGTCCAGGAGGAACCCGCCAACCAGGGTGCGTGGCCGTCGCTGGGACTGACGCTGCCCGAGGTGCTGCCGGAGAAGCTCGGTGGGATCAAGCGGATCTCGCGGCGTGCCATGTCGGCGCCGTCGTCGGGTTCGTCGAAGGTGCATGCGGTGGAGCAGCAGGAGATCATCGACACCGCTTTTGCCTAGCGCGAACAGACGCAAAGGTCCCCAAAACCGGCCGGTTTTGGGGACCTTTGCGTCTGTTCGGCGGTGACGGGGGTAGCTCCCAAACTGCGAGCGACCGTGTCTGTACGACGACACACCGCGCTGGCTGGCATGTTGCGGACGCTCGTGAGCTAGCCGCTCACGCCGGAATTGCCGGTCGCGCCGTTGCCGCCGACGGCACCCGCGGTTGAACCGGAACCGCCCGCGCCTCCAGTGCCGCCGCCGCCGGCAGTGCCACCACCCCCCGGGCCACCCGGCGTCTTGATGCTGTCCAAGCCGCCGGTCGCGGTCCCGCCCTTCCCGCCATCACCACCGTCGCCGCCGCCGCCGCCAACACCGCCGGCGCCACCCGCGCCCGCGCTGCCGCTGGATCCGGCCTGGCCCAGGAAGCCGCCCTCGCCCGCCGCGCCGGCGGCACCACCGGCACCGCCCGCACCGCCCGTACCGCCGACGCCACCGCTGCCTCCGAGACCTCCGTTGCCGCCGAACGATCTCTCGCCGACCTGCGTCGCGATCGCTGAGCTGGTGCCGCCGTTGCCCGCCGATCCGCCGTCGCCGCCGAGACCGCCGGATCCGCCGAGACCACCCGTGCCCCCGGTGCCGGCGGCACCGCCGGCGCCGAACAGCAGCCCGCCGTGGCCGCCGGCCCCCCCGACACCTCCGTTGCCACCCGTTCCGCCGGTGCCCCCGACGCCGCCCACGCCCCCGATGCCGCCGGTTCCGCCGACGGCGGTGACAGCAATAAAGCTGGCCCTAGAGGTGGAGCTACCTCCGGCACCGCCGGTACCACCGTTCGCCGCTGTGCCGCCCGCGCCGCCGGTGCCGCCGGTGCCGCCGTGTCCGCCGGCCCCGCCGCTACCGAACAGCAGCCCGCCATTGCCCCCGACACCGCCGGCACCGCCAATCCCGCCGCTGCCTGCGGCACCAGCGTCGCTACCGAATCCGCCAACACCGCCGACGCCTCCGGTGCCACCACTGGTGTCCGCGCCGGGAACCGAGCCGGTGTACAGGAAATCTGGGGACCCGCCGGTCCCACCAGTGCCGCCGACCTGACCAAGAGTGCCATCGACGCCGGTGCCTCCGGTAAAGCCAACCTGAGTCGCGACCTGGCCGGTGGCGCCGGTGGCGGCCGTGCCGTTGTCCGGGGTGACGGCGGTGGTGCCGGCCAGACCGGTGCCGCCCTGCCCGCCGGCGCCCCCGCTGCCGAACAAGACGGCGTTCCCGCCGGCACCGCCGGCGCCGGGGTTGCCGTTGTTGACGCCAAGGGCTGCGGCCCCACCGAGGCCGCCGGCGCCGCCATTGCCGTACAGCACGCCGCCGGCACCGCCGTCGCCCCCGTTAGCCCCGGCTCCACCGCCACCACCGGTGCCACCGTTGCCGAAGAGCCCGGCGCTGCCGCCGTTACCCCCAACCACGCCGTCGGCCGTTTGCGTGAAACCGGCGCCGCCGTTGCCGGCCAGGATCCCGCCGGCACCGCCGTTGGGATTCGTCGCCGTTCCGTTGACCCCGTCGCCGATCAGGGGGCGCCCCAGCACCGCTTGGGTGGGCGCGTTGAGCAGGTCGAGCAGGGGTTGCAGCGGACCGGCGTTGGCGGCCTCGGCGCTGGCGTAAGCGCCCGCAGCGGCCTGTGCCGCGGTCACGAACTGGGCATGAAATGCTGCCGCCTGCGCGCTGAGCCGCTGGAAACTCTGGGCGTGCCCGCCGAACACCGCCGCGATCGCCGCCGATATCTCATCGGCAGCCGCCGGCAGCACCCCGGTGGTAGCGGCCGCGGCAACGGTATTCGCCGCCGTGATTCCCGAACCGATGCTCGCCAACTCCGTCGCGGCCGCCTCAAGCGCCGCGGGGACAGCAACGACAAACGACACGTCAACTCCCTAACCTTTGGTCATCGACGGAGGTCGAATCGGTACCAAGGGTACGGCTTGCGCGCCGCGCCAGTGCTGGCTTTGACCCAATAGCCAGGCCGCTGCCAGGCGGGACCGCCGGTACCGGCTAACCTCTATCGAGCCGTATCGAGGGAGGGTGTTCATGCAGGGGTTTGCCGGCAAGGTAGCCGTAGTGACCGGCGCGGGATCGGGCATCGGACAGGCGCTGGCCCTGGAGCTGGGCCGGTCCGGCGCCAGCCTGGCGATCTGCGACGTCAACGCCGAGGGCCTGGCCCAGACCGAGGAACAGCTCAAAGCGATCGGGGTGCAGGTCAAGGCCGACCGGCTCGACGTCACCGAACGGGAACGATTCCTGGAGTACGCCGACGAGGTCGCCGAGCACTTCGGCAAGGTGAATCAGATTTACAACAATGCCGGCATCGGCCACACCGGTGACGTCGAGGTCGAGCACTTCAAGGACATCGAACGCGTGATGGACGTCGACTTCTGGGGGGTGGTCAACGGCACCAAGGCGTTCCTTCCCCACCTGATCGCTTCCGGCGACGGCCACGTCATCAACATCTCGAGCATCTTCGGATTGTTCTCTGTCCCAGGGTATTCCGCGTACAACTCGGCCAAGTTCGCCGTGCGCGGCTACACCGAGGCGTTACGCCAGGAGATGCGTCTGCACGGCCACCCGGTGGGGGTTCTCGCGGTGCACCCGGGCGGGATCAAGACCGCGATCGCCCGTAACGCCACCGTGGGCGAAGGCCACGATCGCGACGACCTGGCCGAACTGTTCGACAAGCGGCTGGCCAACACCAGTCCGAAGCGAGCCGCCAAGATCATCCTCGACGCGGTGCGCAAGAACCGCGCGCGCGTGCTGGTCGGCCCCGACGCCAAGGTCTTGGACCTGATGGTGCGGGTGACCGGTTCGGGGTATCAGCGGATCACCGAGCTGTTCATCAGTAAGGTCATCCCGCCCAGACACTGAGACGACGTTCGAAACGTTGAAATGACTTGGGGGCGCGCCACATTGACGTCCACCAGTCGCTGAATATCCCCGCACAGATCCGGGTACGGTTCACCGGCGTGACCGGCAATCAGATCATGCCGCGGCGTGTTGAACCCATTCCCCGACCAGGACTCAACGCCCCAGCGGGTGCTCGGCCAGCCAGCCGTCGGCTACCACCTGGGGATCGGCGCCGTCGGCCACCTTGCGGCGCATCTCGACCAGCGCGGCGGTGTCCAGTACCCCGGCGGGTTCGTTGATCGCCAACAGCTGTCGGGTGCTCAGGCCGTTGCGGCGGTACAACGGCACCACGTTCTGCGCCTGAATCAAGGACTCCTTGCTGCTGTCGGCCAGCGCGACCAGATCCGACGGCAGGCCGGGGTCAGCCGTCCTGGCCCATGCCGTGATCACCTCGCCCGCCCGAAGCGCCGCGAAAAGCGTTGTGTCGTCGGGGAATTCGCGTGGCGGCGGCATCCGGCAGGAACCCACCGCGGGCGGCGCCTGCCGGCCCCGGACGATGCCCGCGGTCAAGCCGGCGCAATGCCCGGGCAACAGGGTCAGGTCGCTGCCGCCCCAGGCACCCGAGGTCGCCGGCGTGATCACCACCGTCGGTTTGTCTTCGGCGGCGGTGGCGTAGTCGCCCGCGGCCACACCCTCGGGCAGGGCGGAGTTCATCGCTTGGTAGACCTGCTTGTCGGACAGCGCCGAGGAGCCGGGCTGCAACGACTGTAATACCGTGCCGGTGTAGCCGGGAACCACGGTGAAGGCACCCGCATCCAGCTTCGCCATCGGGTTCTCCGCGGTTTCGGCGCGGGTGGGGAAACCGTAGGACCGCAACGCCGCGACGTAGACGGCAGCCAACAGGCGCGAGTCGGCATCGGGCTTGGATCCGACGACGAGTTCTGCCGGGTGCGTCGACGAGCCGGAGCAGCCGGTGACAACCGACATGAAGACCAGGATCAAGACCGGCAACAACGCGGCCGGCCTGCCGCGCCACACCGTCAGTCGGAGAAGTCCGCGGCCAGAGCCACCGCGCGGGCGACCGCCTCGCCGACGCCCCGGTCCAGCGGGCTGGGCACGATCCGGTCGACAGCGAGGTCTTCGCTGGCCACCGAGTAGATCGCCTCGGCCGCGGCCACCATCATCTTCTCGGTGATCCGGCGCGCCCCGACGTCGAGGGCGCCGCGGAATATCCCCGGGAAGGCCAGCACGTTGTTGATCTGGTTCGGGAAGTCGCTGCGGCCGGTCGCGACGATGGCGGCGTACTTGGCCGCGACGTCGGGATGGATCTCGGGGTCGGGGTTGGACAGCGCGAACACGATTCCGTTGGGCGCCATGGTGGCGATCAGAGCCTCGGGGACCACGCCGCCGGACACCCCGAGGAAGACGTCCGCGCCGTCGAGCGCCTCGACCAGCCCGCCGGTGCGGCCGCCGGGGTTGGTGCGGCGCGCCAGATCGGCTTTCACGCTGTTCAGGTCGTCGCGGGAGTGGTGCAGGATGCCGCGCGAGTCGAGCACCGTGATGTCCGAAACCCCCATGGCGAGAAGGAGATTGGTGCACGCGACACCGGCCGCCCCGGCGCCGGAGACCACCACCCGCACCGAGGACATGTCCCGCCCCAGCAGCTTGGTGGCACCCATCAGGGCCGCGAGCGCGACGACCGCCGTGCCGTGCTGGTCGTCGTGCATCACCGGACAATCGAGGGCTTCGATCACCCGTCGCTCGATCTCGAAACAGCGCGGCGCCGAGATGTCCTCGAGGTTGACCGCACCGAACGTCGGCCGCAACCGCACCAGGGTCTCGACGATGGCGTCGGGATCCTTGGTGTCCAGCACGATGGGGATCGCGTCGAGCCCACCGAACTCCTTGAACAGCGCGCACTTGCCTTCCATCACCGGCAACGACGCCGCCGGCCCGATGTCACCGAGGCCCAGCACGGCGCTGCCGTCGCTGACGACGGCGACCAGCCGGTTGGCCCACGTGTAGCGCGCGGCCAAGGTGCGATCCGCGGCGATCGCGCGACTGACCTGGGCGACGCCCGGGGTGTAGGCGAGCGACAGGGCACGCTGGGTGTCCAGCGGGGCCGTCAAACCCACCGACAGCTTGCCGCCTTCGTGTGCCTCGAAGATCTCTTCGTCCGTGACGACGACCTGGGGACTTGGCTCGGGAAGGCTTTTCACCATGTCAAGGGTTTCGGACACGGCTGCCAGGGTACTGCGCAGCCGCTGGCGACCCTAATCCGTGTCAGATCAGGCCGAGGTCTTTGACCGCGTTGCGCTCGTCAGCCAACTCACCGGTGGTCGCGTTGATCTTGCCCCGGGAGAATGCGTCGATCTCGAGACCCTGCACGATCTCCCAGTTGCCGTTCTTGGTGGTGACCGGGAACGACGAGATCAAGCCCTCGGGCACGTCATACGAGCCGTCGGAGTAGACCGCCATCGACACCCAGTCGCCCTCCGGGCTGCCCAGCAGCCAGTCCCGGGCGGCGTCGACGGTCGCCGAGGCCGCCGAGGCGGCCGAGGATGCGCCGCGCGCGTCGATGATGGCCGCACCGCGCTTGGCGACGGTGGGGATGAAGTCGTTCTCGATCCAGTCCTGGTCGTCGACGACCTCGGCCGCGTTCTTGCCGCCGATCTCGGCATGGAAGATGTCGGGGTACTGGGTGGCCGAGTGGTTGCCCCAGATGGTCACCTTCTTGATGTCGGTGACGGCCGCGCCGGTCTTCTTGGCCAGCTGGGAGATCGCCCGGTTGTGGTCCAGCCGGGTCAGCGCGGAGAACCGCTCCTTCGGGATGTCCGGGGCGTTGTTCAGCGCGATCAACGCGTTGGTGTTGGCCGGGTTGCCGGTCACGCCGATGCGGATGTCGTCGGCGGCGACCTCGTTGAGCGCCTTGCCCTGGGCGGTGAAGATGGCGCCGTTGGCCTCCAGCAGGTCACCGCGTTCCATGCCCTTGGAGCGCGGGCGGGCGCCGACCAGCAGGGCCAGGTTCACGCCGTCGAAGATCTTGTTGGCGTCGGCGCCGATTTCGACGCTGCTCAGCAGCGGGAACGCGCAGTCGTCGAGTTCCATGACGACGCCTTCGAGCGCCTTGAGCGCCGGCTCGATCTCCAGCAACCGCAGTTCGATGGGCCGGTCCGGGCCCAGCAGCGAGCCGCTGGCCAGACGGAACAACAGGCTGTAGCCGATCTGGCCGGCGGCACCGGTGACGGCGACCTTGAGAGGACTTGCGCTCACGTCGGTTCTGCTCCTTCTAGACGGGTTCGCGTCGAAACTATCGCACCGGAGCCGTCGCGAATCCGCCGGTCCGTTTTGTCGCGGTGAGACGCGTACGATAGACCACCGCCGGTCAGACCTGCCCAGCGATCGGAGGTTGACGTGTTTCCCGGATTCGACGCATTGCCCGAAGCACTCAGACCGGTCGCGCGCAACAAGCCGCAGCACGTTCATTCGGTCCCCGGTCCGACCGTCCCGACCCTGGTCGACTGCGGCGTCTACGTCGACGGACATCGGCTGCCGGGCAAGTGGGCACCTGCTGACGCGTTGGCCAAGGTGCGGGAGTTGAGACGGGCCGGCGACTCGGCTTACGTGTGGGTGGGGCTGCACGAACCCGACGAATCCCACATGCAGGAAGTGGCCGAGGTCTACGGGCTGCACCCGCTGGCCGTCGAGGATGCCGTGCACGCACATCAGCGGCCGAAGCTGGAACGCTACGACGAGACCCTGTTCCTGGTTCTCAAGACGATCAACTATGTGCCGCACGAGTCGGTGGCGCTGGCCCGCGAAATCGTCGAGACCGGCGAGATCATGATTTTCGTCGGGGAGGATTTCGTGGTCACCGTCCGCCACGGCGAACACGGCGGGCTGCACGAGGTCCGCAAGAAGATGGACGCCGACCCCGAACACCTGCGGCTAGGCCCGTACGCGGTGATGCACGCGATCGCCGACACCGTGGTGGACCACTACCTCGCCGTGACCAGCCTGATGGAAGACGACGTCGACGCCATCGAGGTGGTCGCTTTCGCGCCGGGACGCTCGATCGACGTCGAACCGATCTACCTGCTCAAGCGTGAGGTGGTGGAGATGCGCCGTTGCGTGGCCCCGCTGTCGGGTGCGTTCCAGCGGATGCAGACGGACAACAAGGACCTGATCTCCAAGGAGGTGCGGCGCTACTTGCGCGACGTCGCCGACCACCAGACCGAGGCCGCCGACCAGATAACCAGCTACGACGAGATGCTGAACTCGCTGGTGCAGGCCGCGCTGGCCCGGGCGGGCATGCAGCAGAACATGGACATGCGCAAGATCTCGGCGTGGGCCGGTATCGTCGCCGTGCCCACCATGGTCGCCGGCATCTACGGCATGAATTTCCATTTCATGCCGGAGCTGGATTCCAGGTGGGGTTATCCGTCGGTGGTCAGCGTCATGGTCGTGGTCTGCGTGTTCCTCTACTTCAACTTCCGCCGGCGCGGCTGGCTGTAGGCCAGCCCCGGTCACGCGCGATCGGGGTCCAGCACGTCGACGCCGTCGATGTCCCAGGTTTGTCGCATCGCCTCGGCACCCTTGAGCCGCACCCAGGCGGCCTCGATCGCAGTGATCGGCGTCGCGGAAAGAAATCGCACCGGGTCGCGCGGCGGATCCAGCGGCAGATCGGCAATATCGCTGTGCCCCAGAAGCACTGCGCTGAACGCCGTCCCTTTCCACAGTGACCTACCGAGGTCGATCAGCGCGTCGGCCACCAGAACAATGCCTTCCACTGCGGGTGTGGCCGCCACGACCGCCAGGCTGCGCGCCAGACCGACGGTAGTTCCCGGATCACGCAGGCGCAGCACCACTTCGGCGCGCGGACCGCGCTGCTGATCGGTGACGAATTCGGTCGGATCGGTCATCGGATGCCGCGAGCAGCCCAGTGTGACGAAATGCGTCAGCCCGGCGGTGCGGAACCGCAGCACCTCGATGGGTTCGCTGCCCAGAAAAGTCACGCTCGCGGAATCCGGCTTGGTGTCGGCGAAATGCGCACGCAGATGTGCGCGCACGGCTTCCAGCGTCATTCGGCACGCGGCAACGTGAGGTTGACACCGGAGTCGGCGTCGAACACGACGATCTTGGCGGTGTCGAATGCGAGCTGGACCGGTTGGCCTATCGCTGCCTTCGACTCGGTGGGAACCCTTGCCACGAACTGGTTTTCGTTCACCTCGGACTCGGCGGCCACCTCGTCCAGGCGTGCCGAGTGCACCTCGGGCCCCGCGGTGGTGAAGTACACGTACTTGTCCGAACCCAGCGACTCGACCAGATCGACCCCGACGTCGAAGACCAACGAACTGATCCGCTGGTAGCCGTCGATCAGGGCGGCGTCGACGATATGCTCGGGCCGCACCCCAACGATGACGTTCTCCGGTTTCGGGTGCGACGCGATCACGTCCTGCACGTCCGGGGTCAGCGTCACCTCCCCGAACGGCAGATTCAGCCCCAGGGTCGTCAGGGTGGCCGGGAAGAAGTTCATCGCCGGCGAGCCGATGAAACCGGCGACGAACAGATTCGCCGGTCGTTCGTAAAGCTCTGCGGGCGTGCCGATCTGCTGCGCGACGCCGTTGTGCATCACCACCACCCGGTCGCCGAGCGTCATCGCCTCCGTCTGGTCGTGGGTGACGTAGACAGTGGTGGTACCCAGCCGCTTCTGCAGCCGGGCGATCTCGCCGCGCATCTGCACCCGCAGCTTGGCGTCGAGGTTGGACAGCGGTTCGTCCATCAGAAAAGCCTTGGGCTGGCGCACGATTGCCCTGCCCATCGCAACCCGCTGCCGCTGACCACCCGACAACTGCGCAGGCCTGCGATCCAGCAGAGCGGTCAGGTCGAGGATCCGGGCGGTCTCCTCGACCTTCGCCGCGATGTCAGCCTTCTTCAGCTTGGCCAGCGTCAGCGGGAACGCGATGTTCTGACGCACCGTCATATGCGGATACAGCGCATAGGACTGGAAGACCATCGCGATATCGCGGTCCTTGGGCGCTTTCTCGTTGACCCGTTCACCGCCGATCCGCAGCTCGCCCGACGAGATGTTCTCGAGTCCGGCGATCATGTTCAGTGTCGTGGTCTTGCCACAGCCCGACGGTCCGACCAGGATCAGGAATTCGCCGTCGGCGATGGTGATGCTCAAGTCCTGCACGGCGGTGTGCCCGTCGGGGTAGCTCTTGTGAACGTGTTCCAGCACGATCTCGGCCATCGCGATAACTATCCCTTCACAGCCCCAGAGGTCAACCCGGCGACGATCTTTCGTTGGAAGACGAGCACGAACACGATGATCGGAACGGTGATCACGATAGCCCCTGCCGCGATCGACCCGGTCGGCTCCTCGAATTGCGAACTGCCGGTGAAGTTGGCGATCGCTACCGGAGCGGTGATCGCGGCTTTGGTGGCGGTCAACGACAGTGCCAGCAACAGGTCGTTCCAGGCGAAGATGAACACCAGGATTGCTGCGGTTACCAGGCCCGGCGCCGCCAACGGCGCGATGACCCGGATGAATGCCTGGGCCGGCGTTGCGCCGTCCATCTTGGCTGCTTTCTCCAAATCCCATGGGATTTCCCGGAAGAACGCCGAGAGCGTGTAGATGGCCAGCGGCAACGCGAAAGTGATGTACGGCAGAATCAGCCCCGGCCAGGTGTCGAACAATCCCACCGCGCGCTCGATGTCGAACAACGGCGTCACCAGCGAGATCGCCGGGAACATCGTGATCAGCAACGTCATCCCGATCAACAGCCGCTTGCCCGGAAAGTCCAGTCGTGCAATCGCATACGCCGCCATCGCCCCGAGCAACACCGCGATCGCGGTGGTGATCAACCCGATCCCGATCGAGTTGACCAGTGCCGAGCTGAACAGGTCACCGCGGAAGATCCCGCGGTAGTTGTCCAGCGTCACCGACGCCGGAATCAGCTTGCCGTCCTTGACATTCGACGACGGCTTGAGCGAGAGGCTGAAGATCCACAGTACCGGCAGCAACGCATACAACACCACGAGTGTGTCGACGATCCCCCAGAACGCCGCGCGGCGGGCGTCTACTACCCGTTCACCGGCCATCGGCGTCGCTTCCGGGCGCGGCCGCACCGAACAGCTTGACGAACACCAGCGCGATGATCCCCACGCACACAAAGATCAGCACGCTGATCGCCGAACCCATCCCCAGGTTGAACCCCTTGAACAGGTTGTCGTAACCCAGGATCGACACCGATCCGGTGTTGTTGTCGCCGGCGGTCAGCACGTAGATGTTGTCGAAGATGCGGAACGCGTCCAGCGTCCGGAACAGCAGGGCGACCACCACCGCGGGCTTGATGATCGGCAGGGTGACCTTCGTCAGACGCCGCCAGGCGCCGGCACCGTCGACCTCGGCCGCCCTCAACAGGTCTTCGGGGACCAACGCCAGCCCGGCCAGCAGCAGTAGCGCCATGAACGGCGTCGTCTTCCACACCTCGGCAAGCACCACGATGCCCAGCGACGGGATCTGCTGGGTCAGTGGGGCTTCGAAGGACGAGCCGTCGGGCAGCAGGTTCGCCAGATAGCCGGTGCCGGGAGTCCACGCGTAGTACCAGCTGTACGACGCGACCACGGTGACGATCCCGTACGGGATCAGCACCGCCGTGCGCACCAGCCCTTTGCCGAACACGGTCCGGTGCATCACCAGCGCCAACGACAGTCCGAGCACGAACTCGAAGAACACCGAGACCACCGTGATTCCGAGCGTCACCGTCAGCGCATTCCACCAGTACTGGTCGGTCAGCACGGTCCGGTAGTTGTCCAGCCCGACGAACGCGGTCTCCTCGGGCGAGGCGAGGTTGTTGCGCTGCAGACTCAGCCACATCGCGTAGCCGATCGGGTAGGCCGTGACGGCTAGCATCAGGGTCACCGCGGGGGCCACCAGCAGGTAGGCCAGCCGCCGCTCGCCGCCGAGTGTGGTCATGGCAGCAGGCCCTTGCCGTCGATGGCCTTCTGCACCTGCACGACCAGTTCGTCGGCCATACGGTCGGGATCGATCGCAGTGATGGGGCTCAGCGCCGCCGCCAGCCGGATGGAAACCGCCTGGTAGGCCGGTGTCGCCGGCCGCACCGCGGCATCGGTGAGTTGTTGGCGGATGACGCCGTACATCGGGTACTTGGCCTGGAACCGCGGGTCGGAGTACAGCGACGTCCGCACCGGCGGCAGGCCCCCGTCGATAGCGACGTACTTCTGGCTGGCCAGGTCGCGCAGGCACCGGACCGTTTCGAACGCTTCGGCGCGATGACGGGTGGTGCCGGCCACCGCGAGGTTCAGGCCGCCGATCGTGACCTTTGGCGGCCGTCCGGCCACGCCGGGATATCGCGCGAAATCGAACACCTCGCGGCTGGCCTCGTACGCGATGCGGAACTGTTCGTCGGTGGGGGCGAAGGTTCCGAGATCGGTGATGCTGCCGGCCAGCTCGGGAACGCGGTCGAGCCGCAGGAACGGCACACCGCCCTTGACCGCGTTCTCCAGCATCGAGGCCAGCACGTAGGGCCAGTTGACCTCGAGCGCGGCCTTCCCCTGCTCGACCGCCAACCTGGTGCTGCTCTCGTTGCTGCGGGTGATCGATGGGTCGGCGCCGGGCGCCGTCGCCACCGATTTCATGATCCGTAGCGCGGTCACGGTGGCCGCCCGGTGTTCAGGGGTGTCGGTGAGGGTGACGCGTTTGCCGTCGTCGGAGAGCACCTGACCGCCGGCGCTGACCAGCAGCGTGTTGAACCACACCACCAGTCCTTCGCCCTCGCTGCCCTGGCCCGCGATCCAGCTGGGCTTGCCCTCCGCGTGCAGCCGTGTCGCCTCGGCCACCATCCCCGCCCAGTCACGCGGCGGCTGTCGCACCAAATCCGGTCGGTACCAGAGCAATTGGGTGTTGGTGATCACCGGTGCGGCATAGAGTCGCCGGTTCCAGGTCGCCGTTCTCAGCGGGCCGGGCAGGGTATCGACGGTGGCGTCGGACTCGCTGAGGCCCGCGGGATCATCCGACAGCGGCAGCGCCCACCCCGCTTCGGCGAACTCCGCGGTCCACACCACGTCCAAACCCATCACGTCCAGGGTGTGGTCGTTGCCGGACAGGCGGCGAGCCAGCTGCAGGCGTTGCTCGTCGGGTGACCTGGCCAGGCTCACGTGCGCGATGCGGTACCGGCCGCCGGCTTGGACCGTGCAGCGCTGCGCCACCGCGGCGAACGTCGCCCCGTCGGTGGCCGGCGTGTAGAAGCTGATGACCACACCGGAACTTCGGCAACCGCAGGCCGAGACCACCGATGCCGCGATCAGTGCGGCCAGCGCGGTCGCCCCCCAACGCCGCAACAGCAAGGCTTTCGGACCCGGCGTCAGATCGCCAGACGCGCCAGCAGATCCCGCGCCTTCTCCGCGTTCTGCGGATCGCAGAGGACGTCGTACCGCCCGGCCACCAACTGCATGGTCGAACTGAAGTCCCTGGTTCCGCGCGCCATCGCATACGGCACCGCCGAGGTGATCAACCCGAAGAAGACACCGGCGACCAAACCGGTGAAAATTGCGCCGAGCGGCTGTGGACTGAAGGCGGCTAGCACCAGCCCGATGAACAGGCCCAGCCACGCACCGCTGAGCACGCCGCCGCCCAGCACCTTGCCCCAGGTCAAGCGACCGGTGACGCGTTCCACCTGCATCAGGTCGACGCCGACGATGGTCACCTGCTGGACCGGAAATTCCTGGTCGGACAGGTAATCCACGGCGCGCTGCGCCTCGGCGTAGGTGGGGTACGACCCGACCGGCCAGCCTTTGGGCGGTGTCGGCAAGGCGGGCACAGCGCGCCGACCCGCGGGCCCGCCGCCCGCCGCCGGGTCGGGCTGTCCGGGCTGGAATGGGCTAGTCATCGGTCCTCATACTTCCTCCTGCCCGCCATCTGCCCGACCATCGTTTCACGTCCCCGACCTCAGCACTATGCAGGCAGGTCGCCGGCACCCGTCCGGGACCCCGAAGTTCCTCGCATATCACCTGGCCAGCGCCGCGTTTTTCGGCGCATACCGAGGTAGAGTCGGTCACCATGACAGGTCCCCGTGACGACGGCGCGGCCTACGGGTCGGGTCCATTCGACCAGACCCAATGGGCGGTGCCGGGGTCGTCGCCACCACCGTCACCACCGCCTTCCAGCTACCCACCCCCCTACCCCGGCGGCTACTCTCCGCCGCCCCCGCCGCCCAGCTACGGCAGCGTGCCGTATTCCCCCGCTCCACCGCCACCCCCGCCACCTGCCTATCCGGCTGCGGGCTACCCGCAATATCCGGGTCCGGCCATGGGCGGCGACCCGTACTACGGCACCCCCAGCGGCACGAACGGCTTGGCGATCGCATCGCTCGCCACCTCGGTCGTCGGGCTACCCGCGATGCTGCTGTGTTACATCGGCGTGCTGCTGGATATCACGGGCGTCGTCTTGGGGATCGTCGCGCTCAACCAGATCAAGCAAACTCGCCAGGCGGGGCGCGGGATGGCCATCGCCGGCATCGCGGTCGGCGGCGCGACGTTGGCCCTGACCGCCGTCGGCGTCCTCATCTTCCTGGTCGCATCCAGCCGCTGATCGGACGTCCTCCCCGACCGGGGCGCGGGGCTTAGGACGACCTCGGGCAGCGTGATCACCGGTCGCGCTCCTACGCTCTGTCCTATGGGATCTGTCAACAGGGTGTACGTGGCGCGCCTGCCGCGGATGTTGGTGCTGGGTCCACTCGGGGAATCATTCGGGCGCGTACGCGACGTCGTCATCGGCATCAGCATCGTGCGTGCGCAGCCGCGGGTACTGGGACTGGTCGTCGACCTGGCGACCCGACGCAGCATATTCATCCCGATGCTGCGGGTGGCCGCGATCGAGCCCAACGCGGTGACGCTGAGCACCGGAAACGTGTCGCTGCGCCACTTCGAGCAGCGACCGGGCGAGGTGCTGGCCATGGGTCAGGTGCTCGACACTCAGGTCAGGGTCAACGACCCCGACCTGCCGGAGTTGGCCGGCCTGGACCTCGTGGTGGCCGACCTGGGCATCGAGCAGACCCGAACCCGGGACTGGGTGGTCAGTCGGGTTGCCGTTCGCACCCATCGCCGGCTGCGCCGGCGCGGGCCGGTGCACGTCGTGGACTGGCAGAACGTGCACGGTCTGACGCCGTCGGCCCTGGCGATGCCGGGCCAGGGGGTGGCACAGCTGCTGGACCACTTCGAGGGCCGCAAACCGGTCGACGTCGCCGACGCGATCCGCGGCCTGCCGTCCAAACGCCGCTACGAGGTGTTCAAAGCCCTCGACGACGAACGGTTGGCCGACATCCTGCAGGAACTGCCCGAACTCGACCAGGCCGAGGTGCTGTCCCAGCTGGGCACCGACCGGGCCGCCGACGTGCTGGAAGAGATGGATCCCGACGACGCCGCCGACCTGCTCGGGGTGCTGAATCCGACCGATGCCGAGGTCCTGCTGACCCGGATGGATCCCGACGACTCCGACCCGGTGCGACGGCTGCTCAAGCACTCCCCTGACACCGCCGGCGGGCTGATGACCTCCGATCCGGTGGTGCTCACCGCCGACACCTCGGTCGCCGAGGCGCTGGCCAGGATGCGCGACCCCGACCTGACTCCCGCCCTGGCCTCGATGGCCTTCGTGGCGCGGCCGCCGACGGCGACGCCGACGGGCCACTACGTGGGCTGCGTACACCTGCAGCGGCTGCTGCGTGAGGCACCCGCCGAACTGGTCGGCGGAATCGTCGACACCGACCTGCTCACTCTCACCCCGGAGACGCCGTTGGCCGCGGTAACCCGTTATTTCGCCGCCTACAACCTGGTGTGCGGACCGGTGGTCGACGACCAGAGTCATTTGCTGGGCGCGGTGACCGTCGACGACGTGCTGGACCATCTGCTGCCGCATGACTGGCGGGTGGACGTGCCCCAGCTCGATCCCGCCGGCCGGCCGGCGCGCACCGAGGGATCGTCGCTGTGAGCAAGTCCTCGGCCCCGCGCGGGCTGTACACCCCCCGCACGTCGCGCAGGTTCACGCCGCGGCTGGACCCCGAGGCCGTCGGGCAGATCACCGAGTCGATCGCGCGGTTCTTCGGCACCGGTCGCTACCTGCTGCTGCAGACGGTGTTCGTGCTGATCTGGATAGCGCTGAACTTGGGGGCCGTGCGCTGGCGATGGGACCCCTACCCGTTCATTCTGCTGAACCTGGCGTTCTCCACCCAGGCGGCCTACGCGGCGCCACTGATCCTGTTGGCCCAGAACCGTCAGGAGAACCGCGACCGGGTCGCACTCGAAGAAGATCGTCGCCGCGCGTCCCAAACCAAGGCCGACACCGAATACCTGGCCCGCGAACTGGCCGCGTTGCGCCTGGCCGTCGGTGAGGTGGCCACCCGCGACTACCTGCGCCATGAGCTGGAGAGTCTGCGCACGATGCTGGCGGATTTGCAGGTGCCGCCGGCCAATTCCGGGCCGCTACGCGTACCCGAGGGAACCGAGCGCCGGGCTAAGAAATCCAGCTGAGAAACAACTGAACCATTGCGCAACTCCCGTCACGAGAGTTATGTATGGTGATCTAGTTCACGAAGCTAACAAGCAGGTAACAAAGAGGTCAGTTTTCCCGGCGGCTCACAGAATTTGAGGACGGTCGAGGTGCGCGTAGGGGGACGCTGGGGAGTTGGCCCAGCCGTCGCGAAGGTGCGGCAGGGGGTTGTTCGCGTTACCAGGACGCCGGTGTTCGGCGTGGTGATGATCTCCCCGTTGATTTTCGCCGGCGCGGTCAGCGGCGCCGCGCCCTCCGGCCACGGCAAGATGCCGACCCGCGCGGCAATCGCGCCAGTTGCGGCGGTAGGCCCGGCACCGCACGTCGACCTGTCCGGTCCGACGGTCATCTCGGTGCAACGGGTGCCGACCAGCTTCCACGTCGCCGCCGCCACGATCTCCGCCCCGCCTCCGCCGACGGTCGTCAATTCGCCTGGCACGCTTGGTATTCCGATCATGGCGCTGTCGGCCTACCGCAACGCCGAGCAGAAGATGGCCGGCGCGGTCCCGGGCTGCGGGGTCAGCTGGAACCTGCTCGCGGGCATCGGGCGCATCGAGTCCATGCATGCGAACGGCGGCGCCACCGACGCCCGCGGCACCGCGACGAACCCCATCTACGGGCCGGCGCTGGACGGCACGCTGCCCGGCAACGAGGTCATCGTCCAGAGCAACCAGGGCAACCGGGTGCAGTACGCCCGGGCCATGGGGCCGATGCAGTTCCTGCCCGGCACCTGGGCGCGCTACGCCGTCGACGGCGACGGCGACGGCGTGCCCGACCCGCAGAACCTGTTCGATGCGACGCTGGCCGCCGCCCGCTACCTGTGCAGCGGCGGACTCAACCTACGCGACCCGTCGCAGGTGATGTCCGCGATCCTGCGCTACAACAACTCGATGTCCTACGCCCAGAACGTGCTGGGCTGGGCCGCCGCGTACGCCACCGGTGTGGTCCCGGTCGACCTGCCGCCGATCACCGGACCGCCACCACCGATCGGCGATGCGCACCTCGAGCACCCGGAAGGCCTCGGGCCGAACCTGCCGCTCAACGTCACCGGCCTGGGCGTAAACGACCCGCTGGGCCAGCACATGCCGCTGATCGATTTCGGGCAGCCGCAGGTCATCCCGCAGTACGCCAACCTGTACCAGCAGCCGCAGGCACCGATATGGCCGTGGTTGCCGCCCGCTCAGCAGCCGGCACCCGTACCGGCGGCCACGCCGGGATGCACGCTGATCTGCATCAACTCCCAGACACCCGAGGGTGTCCAGCCCGGCATGGCGCCGATACCCAACGGCGGCATCGTGCTTGCCCCGGCGGCTCCCCCGGCGGCTCCGCCGTTCCAGGACCCGTTCGCCCCGCCGACGGCCGCGCCGGCACTGCCGTTCGCTCCGGCGGCGCCTCCTGCCCCTGCTGCCCCGCCACCGGCCGCTCCTGCCCCCGCCGCACCGGCGCCCGCGGCACCGGCGCCCGCCGCACCCGCGCCCGCAGGCCCGGCTGCCCCGGCTCCGGCCAACGCGGCGCCGAGGCCCGCCAACGGCACCCCGTCACCCAAGCCGGCAGGTCCGCAGCAGCCCAGCCCGCCGGCCCCGGGTGAGCCGGCACTCGCACCGGTCAGCTGACCGTTCGATAGCAGGTGCTGCGCGCCGCCTACACTCGGCGGTGATGTCCGAAACCCGAGATGACACCGCTGATCTGACCGCCGCGATCCGTGCCGCCCTGGGCAAGGTGATCGACCCCGAACTGCGGCGCCCGATCACCGAGCTCGGCATGGTCAAGAGCATCGACGTCGAGCCCGACCGCAGTGTGCACGTCACGATCCTTTTGACCACAGCCAGCTGCCCGAAGAAGTCGGAGATCAGCGAGCGGGTGACCCAGGCCGTCGCCGACGTCCCGGGCACCGGCGCGGTACGGGTCAGCCTGGACGTGATGAACGATGAGCAGCGCACCGAGCTGCGCAAGCAGTTACGCGGCGACGCCGCCGAACCGGTCATCCCGTTCGCCCAGCCCAGCTCGCTGACCCGGGTATACGCCGTCGCGTCCGGCAAGGGCGGCGTCGGCAAATCCACCGTCACGGTCAACCTGGCCGCGGCGATGGCCGCCCGTGGTCTGTCCGTCGGCGTGCTCGACGCCGACATCCACGGCCACTCCATTCCCCGCATGATGGGCACCACGGACCGGCCCACCCAGGTGGAGTCGATGATTCTGCCGCCCATCGCCCACGAGGTGAAGGTCATCTCGATCGCGCAGTTCACCCAGGACAACACGCCGGTGGTGTGGCGCGGGCCGATGCTGCACCGGGCACTGCAGCAATTTCTGGCCGACGTGTACTGGGGTGACCTGGATGTGCTGCTGCTCGACCTGCCGCCGGGTACCGGTGACGTCGCGATCTCGTTGGCCCAGTTGCTGCCGAACGCCGAGATCCTGGTGGTGACCACGCCGCAGGCGGCCGCCGCCGAGGTCGCCGAACGGGCCGGCAGCATCGCGATACAAACCCGTCAGCGGATCGTCGGCGTGGTGGAGAACATGTCCGGACTGACGCTGCCGGACGGCAGCACGCTGCACGTCTTCGGTGAGGGCGGTGGCCGGCAGGTGGCCGAGCGGCTCTCGCGTGCGGTGGGGGCAGACGTGCCGCTGCTGGGTCAGATCCCGCTGGATCCCGCTCTGGTCGCCGCCGGGGATGCCGGTGTGCCCGCGGTGCTCGATGCGCCAGACTCCGCGGTGGGCAAGGAACTGGGCCGCATCGCCGACAGTCTGTCCTCGCGTCGGCGGGGGTTGGCCGGAATGTCGTTGGGACTGGACCCGACTCGTCGCTGACTGTCCCCGCGCGAGCAGACGCAAAAGCGCCCATTTCCTGCGGAAATAGGGCGCTTTTCCGTCTGCTCAGCGGGTTGGCTAGGTGGCGTCGGTGTCGAACGGGGTGTGTTCGGGTTTCGGCGATGCGGGTGCCTCCGGCGCGGGTGCCGGTTCCGGCGTGCTGACCGGCTTGTCGAAGTTGCCGGTGAATATCGAATCGTCGCCGTCGAGCAGGTGCTTGGTCAGCGCGGCCCGCGGCGTCATACCCCGCAACTTCTGCAGCTCCCCGAGTTGCCCACGCAGGTCGTCGAATTCGGGCCCGATGTCCTCGCGCAGCTGATTGGTCATGCCGCTCAGATAGTCGCGGGCCTGCCGCAGGGCGCCAGTGGTCCAGCGGATGGCGCCGGGCAGGCGCTCGGGTCCGAGTACGACCAGCCCGACCACCACGAGGACCAGCATCTCCCCCCAGCCGATGTTGGCGAACATCAGATTAGAAGGTGATGACCCGCAGCGCCCGGCTGCGCCGCGCTTGCGATCATCACGGTGGTCGGATGGTGATGACCCGCAGCGCCCGGCTGCGCCGCGCTTGCGATCATCACGGTCGGATGGTGATGACCCGCAGCGCCCGGCTGCGCCGCGCTTGCGATCATCACGAGCTCGTGTCGGGGTCTGGCTTGACGGTCAGGGTGACCGGACGACCCTCGCGGACCACCTCGATCTGCGCGTCCTGGCCGATGGTCAGCTGCCGCACCGCCACGACGGCCTCGTCGGAGTCGGCGACCTTACGCCCGCCGATCTTGACGATCACGTCGTTCTCCAGGATCCCGCCCTTCTGCGCGGGGCCGCCGGCCTTCACGTTGGCCACCTGTGCACCCGAGGCGATCGCGTTGCTCACCGAACGGGTGCTGATGCCCAACGTCGGGTGCACGATCTTGCCGTCCCGGATCAGCGTCTCGGCCACCAGTTTCATCTCGTTGACCGGGATGGCGAAGCCGAGTCCACTTGCGCTGTCGGACAACGACTTACCCGCGCTGTTGATGCCGATCACCTGGGAGTCCATGTCGATGAGCGGACCGCCGGAGTTGCCGTGGTTGATCGAGGCGTCGGTCTGGATGGCGTCCAGGACGGTGTCGGTGTCGGAACCCTCGCCCGACAGCGGCACCGGGCGGTGCAGCGCGCTGACGATGCCGTGGGTGACGGTACTGCGCAGTCCGAGCGGGGCGCCGGCCGCGATCACCTCGTCGCCGACCCGCACCTTGTTGGAGTCGCCGAGCCGGGCCACGCTCAGGTTGTTGACGTTGTCGACCTTCAGCACGGCCAGGTCGGTCTTGGGGTCGCGGCCAACCAGGCTGGCGGGAACTTCCTTGCCGTCGTTGAAGACCACGGTCATCTTGAACTGGCTGGGGTTGTTGGCGGCCTCAGAGATGACGTGGTTGTTGGTGACGATGTAGCCACGGCCGTCGATGACGACGCCGGAACCCTGCATCCCCTCCTGGTCGCTTTTCGCCTCGATAGTCACCACGGAGTCCGCGACGGCGGCCGCCACCTTGGTGAACCGCCCGGCCGGTTCTTCGGTGTTGCCTGCGGTCGACAACGTCACCTTCGAGGTGGTGAATGCCTCGACCACCTCGGCGGTCTTGCGACCGATCACCCCGCCGAGCGCGCCGATCACCAGCGCGACGAGTAGCAATATCGCCAGCGCCAGATAGGACACCTTGCCACCGAACAGCACGTCGCGAACGCCGAGTTTGCCGCTGTGCCGCAACTCGGCGTGGCTGACGACCGGGGGCAGTGCGGGAGTGCCCAGCGCTGCGGCGGCGCCAGGGTCACGCCACGGATCGTCGGGCTCGTCGGCCTGGTCGCCGTTCTTCTCCGCGGCCATCGCGGCGGCGTCGATGGGATGACGCTGCAGGGTTTCGGTGGCACCGTAGGGCCGACCGAACGCATCAGCCAACACCGGGTCGGCCGGTCGATCGTGCGGCCGAAACTCCGACTGTTCCCGGTACTTCTGCGGACGCACCCGATCGGCGACGAAAGATCCTTGCAGTCCGGTCGGGCGGGCGAACGTTTGACGGGAGGACGGGTCGACCGGTGGCCGGTAAATGGGGCGCGGCGCAAGCCGTTCGGTGTCCTGCCCCTTGCTGTTGCCTTCGTCGGAGGTCACGGTTCCTCTTCCAGATCCATTGCGGCGCCCGACACGGGCATCTCCGCGTCCACCCTAGTATCCACGGACCACGGCCCGTCGGCATGAACCGGCACAGCCAGCAACGAGCCGATACCGGCGCAGGCAAGCAAAGGTCAAGCTAGCGGCGCTTCCGCTGATCACGAACATCGCGGTCGGCGAAGGCTTCAGGGAATTGGGGCGCGTCTTCCCGCGGGCTGTGCGGGATCTCCGACAGCAACCCGAGCAGCGAACTGGGGGTGCGGATCGGGTGGGAGTCACGCAGCGCGGCGCGCGCGCGGCTGTGATCCTCGACTTCGGCCGCACACTCCGGGCACAGCGACAGGTGATGCGCGGCACGCAGGTGCGCGTTCATCCGCAACTCGCCGTCGACGAACGCCGCGATGGCCTCGATGGACAGATGCTCGGTGGACCCGAACCGACGCGGCGCGCCGATCGGGGCGTCACTCTGGGAAGCGAACTGAGCGGGCAGCCAGGAGAACGCGCGCCGAAACACATGCCCCCGGTCGGTCATCAGAAGATCCCTTCGCGCCTTTTCCAGCCATCCGTATCTCGAATGTAGCGCGAGGCGGTGCTCGATAACCATGTTCAGCCCTTAAAACCCCAGTATTTCCCGTCATTCGGCAACCGTGCGACGGCACGGCCTACCGTCGGAAACTCAGCTGGCCTTCGCCGTGCGGTCGTCGGCGTGCAACCCATGTCCGGGGTGGGCGGCCAGGTAGTCGCGCAGAGCCTGACGTCCCCGGTGGATCCGGCTGCGCACCGTGCCGAGCTTGACGCCCAACGTGGCGCCGATCTCCTCGTAGGACAGACCCTCGATGTCGCACAGCACCACTGCGGCACGGAACTCGGGCGGCAGCGAGTCCAGCGCCGCCTGCAGGTCCGGCCCCAGCCGGGAGTCGTGGTAGATCTGCTCGGGGTTCGGCTCGTCGGCGGGCACTCGGTCGTAGTCCTCGGGCAACGCTTCCATCCGGATGCGGGCGCGGCGCCGGACCATGTCCAGGAACAGGTTGGTGGTGATGCGGTGCAGCCAGCCTTCGAACGTGCCGGGTTGATAGTTCTGGACGGACCGGAAGACCCTGATGAACGTCTCCTGAGTCAGGTCCTCGGCGTCGTGCTGATTGCCGGTGAGCCGGTAGGCCAGTCGGTACACCCGGTCGGCGTGCTGGCGCACTAACTCGTCCCACGACGGCATGGCCGCCTTGTCCCCGGTCGCGTCGAAAACCGCTGTGCCGAGCAGCGCGTCGGACGGCTCGGCCCAGTCGTCGTAACTGACCTGCTGGGGGTGAGACATGGTGATCGTGCTCAAGGTGGTGGTGTTCACTTCCTCTTGGTTTTGCCTGGCTTGCAGGATTGGCCATTCTTCACTCGCCGAAACACGAATCTGCGATCCGGTATTCCCGTCGTTCTCACCGCACAGTGCTCCGCGTTGCATACCGATCACCGTCGCCTATCCGAGTGTGGGCGAGGTATGAGCAATCTGAGCTTTGGCTGAGAAACCATACCGTTACCAGCGTTTTCCAGCACTTATGGATGTCGCAGTGATGTTCCTCGCGCGGCGGCTCCCGGGCGTGTCCGCGCCGCACGCGCCGGGCGCGCCTGCCTTACCGCGCCGACGGTTCGGCATACTCTGCGGACATGTCCAGTTCCGACGACGCCGGCGGTGCCGCCACCCCCGGCCGGGCCGAGTTGCTGATGGCGCACGCCGAGAAGTCGATTTCTGAGGATGCGATTCTGGTCGGCGCGCGGGAGCGGGCCGCCGACAGCGGCGCCGGCGCGGTCACTCCCGCGGTAGGTGCGCTGCTCAGCCTGCTGGCCAAACTCAGCGGCGGCAAGGCGGTCGCCGAGGTCGGCACCGGGGTGGGCGTGAGCGGGCTGTGGTTGTTGTCGGGAATGGGCGACGACGGCGTGCTGACCACCATCGACATCGAGCCCGAATATGTGCGGCAGGCCAAGCAGGCGTTCGCCGAGGCTCAGGTCGGGCCGTCGCGCACCAGGCTGATCAGCGGACGGGCCCAGGAAGTGCTGACCCGGCTCGCCGACGACTCCTATGACCTGGTGTTCATTGACGGCGATCCGATCGACCAGCCCGAATACGTAGTGCAAGGTGTGCGGTTGCTGCGGTCGGGCGGGGTGATCGTCGTGCACCGGGCGGCACTCGGCGGTCGCGCCGGTGACCCCGAGGCGCGCGACGCCGAAGTGGTCGCGGTTCGCGAGGCGGCGCGGTTGATCGCCGAGGACGAACGGCTCACCCCGGCCTTGATACCGCTGGGCGACGGACTGCTGGCCGCGGTCCGCGACTGAGCGCCGGAAACGGTAACTGCGTCTGACTCTGATTTCAGACCCGTAGCGGGGTTAATGCGCGGCACGGTAAGGCGTTTTGGTTGTTTCACGACTTCGGTGTGAATCCTTGGCTTTGGTTGTGAAGCGACGGCTTTCGGGGTGAGCCCACGGCGGGAAATTCGGCCGAAATCCCGCCCAGACTTCCCGCGCAAAGCCCAGGCTGCACAGTCAAGGCCCAGACTTCACACTGGCTACACCAGGTGTCGCGCGGAAGCCCAGGTCCATCCGAACGCCTCTGCCGCTAGGCCACCGCCCCGAGCAGGGTCTCGGCGATCGCGAACGGGAAGTGCACGGTGGCCGTGGTTACCTCGCGGACCCCGTCGCGGACCGCGTTGACGATGGTGGCCGGGTCGCCGCTGAACAATGCCGTCCCGATGTCGTAACCCGCGTATTGCGGCGCGGTGATGAAGTTGCGCACGTCGACGAACAGCTGGGTCGGCAAGTTCGCCGGCCCGAGCGGCACCCCGTCGTAGCTCAGCATCGTCCAGCCGGTTTGTGGACTGCCCTGGATCACTACGACGCCGGTGTTCGGTAACGAATGTGTGAGCAGTAACAACGGGTTGGGGTTGTCGACCATCATCATCGTGCCTGCCTCGATGGTGAGTGCGCTGGAGTAGGCGACGACGGTGTTTCCCGGGGCTGCCAGTGCGGTGTTGTACATGGTCTGCACCGCGCTGTTGAAGCCGGCGGCAAAGTTCAACCCGGTGGGGGTAGTGGACAGCGGGGCCAGCATCGGGAAGGCAGGGAATCCGAGGGTCCACACCAACGGGCCGGCCAAGTAGAGCAGTCCCGCGGGAATCGGCCCCATGTCCTCAAGGAGACCGGCACCGATCTCGTTGAGCCCGGCTAGCTCGACCGCGGCCGGTTGTCCCACGTAGGCCGTCAGCGCCGCGGCGGTCTGCTGGGTCCGGAGCAGCTGTGATTCGAAGATCCCTGCAAAGGTGCCCTGACCGTTGAGCACGGCGGCGATATCGGCAGCCTGTTGCTGGCCCAACGCGGTGAGCGGGGGGCCTGGAATCGCTGTATCCAGCAGGTTTGTCACGTTGCTGATTGTTTGCCCGTGCCGGACGAACTCGATGGTGACGATCTCGCCAGTACCGGGGATATAGGTGGGCCCGCCGTGACCGACGAACAGGCCGCCGTAGCCGCGGGCGCCGGTGGCTCCGACCGTGGCACCGGCCCCGCCGACGCCGCCGTATCCGCCGTCGCCGAACAGGAGTGCCTGGCCACCAGCACCGCCGGCACCGCCGGTTATGGGATGTGCACCGCCGGCGCCACCGGGGCCGCCATTGCCCATCAACCATCCGCCGACGCCACCAGTCCCGCCCGCACCGCCGGCCCAGCCGGTACCGCCGATGCCGCCGTTGCCGATCAGCCCGGCAGCTCCACCGGTCCCGCCGGCAAGGGGCAACGCACCGCCGGTCGGGCTGTAGCCGGCGCCGCCGTCACCGAACAGCAATCCGCCGGCGCCGCCGGTCGGTGACGTCGCCGTTCCGGCTGCGCCGTTGCCGATCAGGTCGCGTCCGAACAACAGCTGGGTGGGCGCATTGATGATCGGGTCCACCGCCTGGCCCAACGGGCTGGCGATCCATGCTTGACCGGCCGTGTGAATCGGACGGTAGACAATTGCCTGAAACCCACCGGAAACGACCTCGTTCAGCGCCGCCAAGGGCGCCGCGGCCGCACCGCCGCCCAGCAGCACACTCTCCAGCTCGCGCAAGATGGCCGCCTCGGTAGCGCCGTAGGACGCGGCCGCCGCACCCAAGTTGCGGACGAACTCGCCGTGATAAGCCGCCGCCTGGGCGGCCGCCGCTTGGTATTCGTTGGCATGCGTGCCGAACAGCGCCGCCACTGCAGCGGACACTTCATCGGCCGCCGCCGCGGCCACGTTGGTCGTCGGGGCGAGCGCGGACAGATTTCCGGCCCCTACCGCCGTCCCGATTTGCGCGGCATCGGCCGTCGCCGTCTCGAAGATGTCCAGTGCCGCCACCACAAATGACATTTCGCTACTCCTCGTTGCGGTATTCGATGCGGTCATCTTGGCATCCATGACCGAGGCGCACGGCGGATTCGCGAAGAACGGCACCCTTGACACGGCGCTGAACACACGTTTAGTGTACTGAACATGCGTTCAGCCGACTTGACCGCAACCGCGCGGATCCGCGACGCGGCGATCACCCAGTTCGGTGAACACGGTTTCGGGGTCGGCCTGCGCGCCATCGCCGACGCGGCCGGGGTCAGCGCGGCTCTGGTCATCCATCACTTCGGCTCCAAGGAAGGTCTGCGCAAGGCCTGCGACGAATACGTCACCGAACAGATCCGCAGCGACAAATCCGAGGTCATCCAGTCCAACGACCCCGCCTCCTGGCTCGGGGCGATGGCCGAGATCGAGTCCTATGCCCCACTGATGGCATACCTGGTCCGCAGTATGCAGTCCGGGGGTGAGCTCGCGAACATGTTGTGGCAGCGAATGATTGACAACGTCGAGGACTACCTGCAGGAGGGTGTCCGGGCCGGCACCATCAAGCCGAGTCGGGACCCGCACGCGCGCGCAAGGTATCTGGGCATCATCGGCGGCGGTGGGTTCCTGCTCTATCTGCAGATGCACGAGACGCCGACGGATGTACGCGCGGTGTTGCGCGACTACGCCCGCGACATGGTGTTGCCCGCCCTCGAGCTCTATTCCGAGGGACTGCTCACCGATCGCACCATGTACGACGCATTCCTCGAAAATCAAGGAGGGTCCAATGACCACTGATTACCGGGCGCCCATCGATGTCTCCGGTCTGACAAAGAGATTCGGGTCCGTGCGCGCACTCGACGGACTCGACCTACGGGTCGAGGAAGGCGAAGTGCACGGTTTCCTCGGCCCCAACGGCGCCGGCAAGTCGACTACCATCCGCGTCCTGTTGGGGGTAGTCAAGGCCGACGGCGGCACTGTCCGACTGCTCGGCGGCGACCCGTGGGTCGACGCTGTCGAACTGCACCGTCAGATCGCCTATGTGCCAGGCGATGTCACGCTCTGGCCGACACTGACCGGAGGCGAGACCATCGACCTGCTGGCCCGGATGCGCGGTGGCATCGACCAAAAGATGCGCGCGGAATTGATCGAGCGCTTCGAATTCGATCCGCACAAGAAGGTGCGGACCTACTCCAAAGGCAATCGCCAGAAGGTCTCCTTGATCTCGGCGTTCTCGTCACGGGCCAGGCTGCTGCTGCTGGACGAACCCACCACCGGGCTGGACCCGTTGATGGAGAACGTCTTTCAGCAGTGCGTCGCCGAAGCGCGCGATCGCGGCGCGACGGTGCTGCTGTCCAGTCACATCCTGGCCGAGACCGAGGCGCTGTGCGAGCGGGTGACCATCATCCAAGCCGGCAGAACCGTGGAAAGCGGATCGCTGGAATCGATGCGGCACCTGAGCCGGACCTCTATCAAAGCCGAGATGATCGGCGACCCAGGCGATGTCACCCGGATCAAGGGCGTCGAGGACGTCAGCATCGAAGGCAACACGCTGCGTGCGCAGGTCGACAGCGAAAGCCTGGGCGAACTGATCCGGGTGCTCGGTGCCGCCGGAGTACGCAGCCTGGTCAGTCAGCCGCCCTCGCTGGAAGAACTGTTCCTGCGCCATTACAGCAGCAACGGTGCCCGGACGGAGGTGCCGGCGCAATGAGCACCGCCGTACTGCAGAATTTCGCCCTTGCGCCGCAACGCAGTTCGAACTTCACCGGCACACTGCAATTGCTGCGGCTCTACTTGCGCCGCGACCGGATTGTGTTGCCGCTGTGGGTGTTGCTGCTGTCAGTTCCGTTGGCCAGCGTGTACATCGGCAGCATCGAGAAGATCTATCCGACGGTGGCCGACCGGGCCGACCTCGCGGCATCGATCATGGCGAGCCCGGCCCAGCGCGCCCTCTACGGCCAGATCTACAACGACAGCCTCGGCGCGGTCGGCCTCTGGAAAGCCGGAGTGTTCCACGTGCTGATCGCGGTGGCCGTCATTCTCACCGTGATCCGTCACACCCGCGCCGACGAGGAAACCGGCCGGGCCGAACTGCTCGATTCGACCGCCGTGGCCCGTTACGCCGCCTTGACCGCCGCCCTGTTGTTGTCCTTCGGCGCCTCACTGGCCACCGGATTTGTCGGGGCGGCCGCACTGCTCACCACCGACGTCCCTGCGGGCGGGTCCGTGGCCTTCTGTGCCGCACTCGCCGGCTCCGGGCTGGTCTTCACCGCGGTTGCCGCAGTCGCTGCGCAACTCTCACCGAGCGCCCGGGTTGCCCGCGGTTGCGCCTTTGCAGTCCTCGGCACCGCATTCACACTGCGGGCCGTCGGGGACGCGGGTTGGGCTGGGCTGTCGTGGTTTTCGCCGCTGGGGTGGTCGTTGCAGGTGCGTCCCTATGCGGGCGATCACTGGTGGGTGCTGCTGCTGCACCTGGTGACGGCCACGGTGCTGACCGCCGTGGCGTACCGGTTGCTGGCCGGCCGCGACGTCGGCGCCGGCCTCGTCGCCGAACGTCCCGGCCCCGGCGTCGCGGGGAACACACTGAGCAATGTCTTCGGTCTGGCGTGGCGACTCGACCGCGGCTCCGTCGTGGTGTGGACGGTGGGGCTGGCGCTGTACGGGTTGCTGATCGGCAGTGTGACGCACGGTATCGGTGACGAGCTGGGTGGCGGCGCGGGTGCGCGCGAGATCGTCGTGCGGATGGGCGGTACCAGCGCACTCGAGCAGGCCTTCCTCGGCGTCGGATTCACCATGCTGGGCATGGTCGCGGCGGCATTCGCCGTCTCGCTGTCCCTGCGGTTACACCATGAGGAGGCCAGTCAGCGCGCCGAGACACTGCTGGCCGGTGCGGTGTCCCGGACCCGGTTGCTGGCCAGCCATCTGGTGTTGGCACTGGGCGGATCGGCATTCGCGATCCTGCTGTCCGGCCTGGCCGCGGGACTGGCCTACGGTTTGGCCGCCGGTGACGTCGGCGGCACGTTGCCCGCGGTCGTCGGGACGGCGGCCGTACAGGTGCCGGCGGTGTGGTTGCTGTCGGCGATCACCCTCGGATTGTTCGGGCTGGCACCGCGATTCACCTCCGCCGCGTGGGGCGTGCTGGTCGGGTTCATCGCGCTGTACCTGCTCGGGTCGTTGTCGGGGTTCTCGCAGTGGCTGCTCGACCTGGAGCCGTTCGGGCACACGCCACGCGTCGGCGGCGGGGATTTCACCGTGGTGCCGTTGTTGTGGTTGCTGGGCATCGACGCTGCATTGATTGCGTTGGGCGTCTTGGCCTTTCGGCGACGGGATGTGCGGTCGTGAAGACCGGCCTGCGGATCGCGCTGTCGTCTGGCTTCGGCCTGATCCTCTTGGGTGCCATGCTGTTCGTCCCGGCGGGCACGTTGAATTATTGGCAGGCATGGCTTTTCCTGGCGGTGTTCACCGTCGCGACGCTGGCCCCCACCATCTACCTGGCCCGCACCCACCCCGATGCCCTGCAGCGACGTATGCGTGCCGGACCGAGGGCCGAAACCAGAACCCTGCAGAAGTTCGTCATCGTCGCGGCGTTCGCCGCGCTGGCGGGGATGGTGGTGGTCAGCGCCCTGGACCACCGCTTCGACTGGTCGTCGATGCCGACGGCGCTCGCTTTGACCGGCGATGTACTGGTCGCAACCGGATTGGGCCTGGCCATGCTGGCGGTGGTGCAGAACAGCTACGCGGCGGCGACCGTCACGGTGGAGGCAGCCCAACCGGTGGTGTCCACCGGCCTGTACGGCATCGTGCGGCACCCGATGTACGTCGGGGACGTGATCCTGATGGCCGGTATCCCGCTGGCGCTGGGCTCCTACTGGGGGTTGCTGCTGGTCGTGCCCAGCACGGCTGTCCTCGTGCTGCGCATCCTCGACGAAGAACGCGCACTCGAAGACGAACTACCGGGATACCGCGACTACACCCGGCGAGTCCGTTATCGGCTGGTGCCACGCGTCTGGTAGCGCGCCTAGGGTAACGGGCGTGGCCCGCAACTGTGCACCGACTCTGGACCGGCCGTGGCGTCGTCCGGGCGCATTCCGTTACGCCGTGCAGCGCGTTCGCGGTCTCGTCAGACCGCCGCTCACGGTCACCGACCCTCCCCCGCACCTCGTCGTCGAGCGCGATGTCGAAGTGCCGACCCGCGACGGGACGCTCTTGCGGCTCAACGTCTTTCGTGAGGAAGACGGTACTGCGCGGCCCGTCATCCTCAGCATCCATCCGTACGGCAAGGACGATCTGCCGACCCGGCGGCGCAAGCGGTGGACGTTCTCGGCTCAATACCGCGTCCTGCGCCAACCCAAGCCGGTGCGTTTCTCCGCCCTGACGGGTTGGGAGGCTCCGGATCCGGTGTGGTGGACCGGGCACGGCTTCGTCGTGGTCAATGCCGACTGCCGCGGCTGCGGTCAGTCCGAGGGCACCGGAAATCTGCTGTCACGCCAGGAAGCCGAGGACACCTACGACGTCGTGCAGTGGTTGGCCGAGCAACCGTGGAGCGACGGCCGGGTGGTCATGCTCGGTGTCTCCTACCTGGCCATCACCCAGTTCGCGGTGGCCGCGTTGCAGCCACCGGCACTGCGTGCGATCTGTCCGTGGGAAGGCTTGACCGACGCCTACCGCGACCTGACGTTCCCGGGCGGCATCCGGGAATCGGGGTTCACCCGCATGTGGGCCCGCGGCCTGCGACGCCGCACCCGGCAGAGCTACGACCTGGAACAGATGCAAACCCAGCACCCGCTGCGCGACGAGTTCTGGCGTTCGGTGGCACCGGATTTGTCGGAGATCAAGGTCCCCATGCTGGTCTGCGGCAGCTTCTCGGACAACAATCTGCACAGCCGCGGCTCCATGCGGGCGTTCATCCACGGAGGGTCCGCTCACGCCCGCCTCTACACCCATCGCGGCGGCAAATGGGAGACGTTCTACTCCGACGACGCGTTGGCCGAGCAACTGGCGTTCTTTCGCGACGTGCTGAACGGCGCGCCCGCATCCCGCAGCGTCCGCCTCGAGGTGCGCGAGGACCGCGACACGGTGGCCGCGGTGCGCGAAGAGCACGAGTGGCCACTGGCCCGCACCGAATGGCGCCCGATGTATCTCGCCGGTGCCGGGCTCCTGGTGACTGAGCCGCCCCGGAAGGCCGGCAGCATCACGTTTGAAACGCATTCTCGCGCAGCATCATTCAGCTGGACCGTGGAGCAGGACATCGAGCTGGCCGGACCGATGGCGGCCCGGCTCTGGGTCCAGCTGGACGGTTGCGACGACGCGAATTTATTTGTCGGAGTTGAGAAGTGGCGCGACGGATGCTACGTCGGCTTCGAAGGGTCCTACGGCTACGGCCGCGACCGGGTGGCCACCGGATGGCAACGGGTCTCGTTGCGCGCCTTGGATCCCGAGCTGTCCCGTCCTTGGCAGCCGGTCCCGGCGTGCGACCGGGTGCAGCCGGTGCCTCCTGGCGAAGTGGTTTCGGTGGACGTGGCGCTGGGACCGTCGGCCACGCTGTTCCGCGCCGGCGAGCAACTGCGGTTGGTGGTGGCCGGACGCTGGCTGTCCCCGCGCAATCCGTTGACGGGCCAGTTCCCGGCGGCCTACCCGGACCCGCCGCGCGGCCTGGTGACGCTGCGCTGGGGTCCGCGCTACGACGCGCACCTGCTGGTCCCGGAAGTCCCCTCGTAGCGCGAGCAGACGCAGAATCGCACGTTCGGGTGCACTTTCATGCGATTCTGCGTCTGCTCGCGGCGGGAGGTGCCCCAGGTCGCCGGCGGGTTTCGTCAGATCCAAGTGCCCTTGCCGACGGCCACCACGCCGCCGGCACTGATCGCAAACCGTTCCCGGTCCTTCTCCAGGTCCACCCCGACCATCTCACCGGGGCCGACGACCACGTTCTTGTCCAGGATTGCGTGGCGCACCACCGCGCCACGGCCGACCCGCGCACCCGGCATGATCACGCTGCCCTCGACGATCGCGCCGTCGTCGACCACGACGTTGGACGACAACACCGAGTTGCGCACCGAGGCCGCCGAAATGATGCTGCCCGCGCCCACCACGGACTCCTGGGCCGAGCCGCCGTTGACGAACTTGGCCGGGGCCAGATTTTCCGTGGCGCCCAGGATCGGCCAGCGCCGGTTGTACAGGTTGAACACCGGATGCACCGACACCAGGTCCATGTGCGCGTCGTAGAACGCATCGAGCGTCCCGACATCACGCCAGTAGCCGCGGTCGCGGTCGGTGGCGCCCGGCACGTCGTTGTCGGCGAAGTCGTAAACCGCGGCCATCCCGTCGGCCACCAACCGCGGAATGATGTCGCCACCCATGTCATGGTCGGAGTGGTCGTCGTCGGCGTCGGCGCGGATCGCATCGATCAGCACCTTGGTGGTGAAGATGTAGTTGCCCATCGACACGAAGGTGGCGTCGGGGTCGTCGGGGGTGCCGGGCGGGTCCATCGGCTTCTCGACGAAGTTGCGGATTCGGCCCGATTCGTCGGCGTCGATGCAGCCGAACGCGCTCGCTTCGGCTCGCGGCACCCGGATGCCGGCTACGGTCGCGCCGGCACCACTGTCGACGTGGAAGCGCACCATCTGCTCGGGATCCATCCGGTACACGTGGTCGGCGCCGAAAACCACGATGTAGTCGGGATCTTCGTCGTAGATCAGGTTCAGTGACTGATAGATCGCGTCGGCCGAACCGGTGTACCAGCGCGGACCGAGGCGCTGCTGGGCCGGGACCGGGGTGATGTACTCGCCGGCCAAACCGGACAACCGCCAGTTCTGCGAGATATGGCGGTCCAGCGAGTGCGACTTGTATTGGGTGAGAACACAGATCCTCAGGTAGCGCGCGTTGACGAGGTTGGACAGCACGAAGTCGATCAGCCGGTATCCGCCGCCGAAGGGAACCGCGGGTTTGGCGCGGTCGGCGGTCAGGGGATAGAGCCGCTTGCCCTCACCACCGGCCAGCACAATGCCCAGCACTTGTGGCGATTCCCTCATGCGCTTCAACCTATCGGCACCTGTGGACCCCTGCCACCGATCCCCGCTTCGCCCGAGAAGCGTGAGGACCGGTGGGTCAAGGATATTCGGCCGGGTTGGCGAGCTTCTCGACAGCCCGACACCCGCCAGGCGGGCTGTCCGGTCGCCGAACTAGCGTGCGGGTATGCGGGTGGCAATGATGACTCGGGAATATCCTCCGGAGGTCTACGGCGGTGCCGGTGTACACGTCACCGAACTGGTCGCACAACTGCGCCGACTGTGTGCGGTCGACGTGCATTGCCAAGGCGCGCCGCGCCCCACCGCCGTCGCCCACCAGCCCGACCCGCGGCTGCGCAGCGCCAATGCGGCCTTGTCGACCTTGTCGTCGGACCTGGTGATGGCCAACGCCGCCAACGCGGCCACCGTCGTGCACTCGCACACCTGGTACACCGGCCTGGCCGGGCATTTGGCCAAGCTGCTCTACGACGTCCCGCACGTGCTGACCGCCCATTCCCTGGAGCCGATGCGGCCGTGGAAAGCCGAGCAGCTCGGCGGCGGCTATCAGGTTTCGACCTGGGTGGAGAACACCGCCGTCCTGGCCGCCGACGCCGTCATCGCCGTCAGCACCGGGATGCGTGACGACATTCTGCGCGTCTACCCCACGTTGGATCCGAATCTGGTGCACGTGATCCGCAACGGCATCGACACCGAGGTCTGGCATCCCGCCGGACCGGTGCGCACCGGGTCGGTGCTGGAAGAACACGGCGTCGACGTGAACCGGCCGATCGTGGCGTTCGTCGGGCGGATCACCCGGCAGAAGGGTGTGTCGCATCTGGTCGCGGCGGCGCACCAATTCAGCCCGGACGTGCAGCTGGTGTTGTGCGCCGGAGCTCCTGATACTCCGCAGATCGCCGAAGAGGTGCGCTCCGCGGTGGCCAGACTCGAACGCAACCGCACCGGGGTGTTCTGGATACGCGACATGCTGCACAAGACCAAGCTGCGTGAAATACTCTCAGCGGCAACGGTTTTCGTGTGCCCGTCAGTGTACGAGCCGTTGGGCATCGTGAACTTGGAGGCAATGGCCTGCGCGACGGCGGTCGTGGCTTCCGACGTCGGCGGGATCCCCGAGGTGGTCGCCGACGGCGTCACCGGTTCGTTGGTGCACTACGACGCCGAGTATCCCGAGGCCTTCGAGGCGCGGTTGGCCGAGGCGGTCAATGCCCTGATCGCTGACCCGGCGAAGGCCGAACAATACGGCCGCGCGGGACGTCAGCGCTGTATCGAAGAATTCTCCTGGACACACATCGCCGAGCAGACGCTGGACATCTACCGCAAGGTGTGTGAGTAGGGCAGGCTGAGGCGCGCCGGCCTCAGCTGGTGACGCCTTTGAGCTCGTCGCCCAGGGCGGCGGCTTCGTCCGGAGTGAGTTCGACCACCAGTCGGCCCCCACCTTCAAGTGGTACCCGCATTACGATGCCGCGCCCCTCCTTGGTTGCTTCTAGTGGACCGTCGCCGGTCCGGGGCTTCATCGCCGCCATCGAGTGCTCCCTCCAGATTCGATCTGGCCCGCACCCGCGGACCTGGTCGGCGCCGAGCATGCCCCGCCAGTGGATTTCCAGCCATACCCGACATTGAACTGCCAAATCACCAGTCTATTGTTCCCTATCCGGGTGACCAGGTGCACAAAGACCCACTCCTGATGCCAACTGAGGTCGTCAAACCGTAGCCGGCTGCACCCAGCACGTACGGATGTGATCGTCGACCATTCCGGTCGCCTGCATCAGTGAGTACGCGGTGGTGGGACCGACGAAGCGGAAACCGCGTCGCTTCAGCTCGCGCGCCATCGCCTTTGATTCCACGCTCACCGAAGGGATTTCAGACAGGTCGGCAAGGCGAGGCCGCGCAGGCGGCGCGAACGACCAGAGCAGATCGGACAGGTCCTGCGGGGACCCCAGCTCGACGGCGGCACGTGCGTTGGCGATCGTCGCCTCGATTTTGGCCCGGTTGCGCACGATGGACGTGTCGGCCAGCAGCCGTTGCACGTCGACGTCGGTGAAGCTGGAGATCTTCTCGACGTCGAACCCAGCGAAGGCGCGCCGGAAATCGTCGCGTTTGCGCAGGATGATCAGCCAGGACAGACCGCTCTGGAACGCTTCCAGACTCATCCGCTCGAACAGCGCCGTCCCGTCGGTGAGTTTCTGACCCCATTCGTAGTCGTGGTAGTCGCGGTAGAGCTGCGCGTCAGGTCCGGGGCGCACCTCGGCCCAGCCGCAGCGGACGCGACCGTCCTCGCTCATGTCGGACCGGAACGCTCGGACACGACGGGTTCGACGTCGGACGGCTCCGAGCCGCCGGACTGGACCTCCGTACCGGACGATTGCAGGGCAGCCACCTGTGCGCGCAGTATCTCGAGCTCCCGGCCCAGCCGGTCCAGCACCCAGTCCACTTCGCTGGTCTTGTACCCGCGCATGACCTGGGTGAACTTCACCGCCTCGACGTCAGCGGCGGTGACACCGTAGGCGGGCAGCACCGTCGCCGTCGTCGCCCGCGGCGGCGGCGGCAGCGGCTCACCGCGACCGAACAACAGGCTCGCCGCGCCGAACAGGACGACCGCGACCAGGATCAACACCACCAGGTACAGCAACACCAACGCCACGGGATCGATCTTGCCCTACGGCACTGACACGTCGGTTTCTAGCGCGGCCGGAGCACATCCATGGGTGGACGGTCGGCCAACGACACCGGCCAGGTGTGCTGGGTGTAACCGTCACCGGCCGGCGAGAACTGCGTCAGGCCGACCCCGGAATCGGGGACCCCGCACCGGGACAACAGCGTGGCGATCACCTGGCGACTCATCGCGCCCAGCTCCTCCAGCGGCCGGTTGCGGTGCGCCCGGACACCCAGGTTGACCTGCGCGATCGCATCCAGTCCCAGCCGGTCGAAGGTGTCGACCAGCAGACCGATCTCCACGCCGTAGCCCGGCGCGAACGGCAGCGACGTCAGCAGCTCCCGGCTGGCTGCGTACTCCCCGCCCAGCGGCTGCAGCACGCACCCCAGTTCAGGTCGCAGCGCGGCCAGCAGCGGGCGGGCCACGAGTTCGGTGACCCGGCCGCCCCCGGTGGCGTTGCCGTCGCTCAGCGGCCGCCGGTAGAAACCTTTGACCAGGTGGATGCCGTCGCCGGTCAGCAGCGGGCCGACCAGGTATGGCACGAACATGGGATGCGGGTTGAGCAGGTCGGAATCGATGAAGACGACGATGTCGCCGCTGGTGGCGGCCAGCGAACGCCACAACGCCTCGCCCTTGCCGGGCCGGGCCGGCAGTTCGGGCACGGCCTGCTCACGGCTGACGACGCGGGCGCCGGCCGCGATGGCCCGGATCTCGGTGTCGTCGGTCGAGCCCGAATCCAGCACGATCAGCTCGTCGACCAGCCCGTCTACCAGCGGGGAGATGCTGTCGATGACCGATCCGATGGTCTCTTCCTCGTTCAAGGCCGGCAGCACCACCGAGATCGTGCGCCCGGCCTTGGCGGCGACGAGCTCGCCGATCGTCCAGCGCGGACGATTCCAGCTGCGGTCGGCGAACCAGGTGTCCCCGGGTCGCGCCGCGAGCACGCCGTCAGCGGCGAGATCCAGCTCCGAGGCCGTCATCCCAGTCCTCTCACGGTGCGCGCCGGCGGGCGGGTGCCCTGGATCGAGGCGACCATCTCCAGCACCCGGCGGGTGGCCGCGACCTGGTGGACCCGGAACATGCGGGCTCCGGCGGCCGCCGCGAGCGCGGTAGCCGCCAGTGTCCCCTCGAGCCGTTCGGTCACGTCCACACCCAGAGTCTCCCCGACGAAGTCCTTGTTGCTCAACGCCATGAGCACGGGCCACCCGGTACCGACGAGTTCGGCCACGTGCCGCAGCAGGATCAGCCCGTGGAAGGTGTTCTTGCCGAAATCGTGGGTGGGGTCGATCAGTACCCGGTCGCGGGCCACTCCGACCGCAACTGCCCGCTCGGCGGCGGTCGTGACCTGGCGAATCACGTCGTCCACCACGCCGCGGGTAGTCGTACCGTAACTCACCCGGAATGGCCGTGTCCTGGGCGCCGCACCGCCGGTGTGCGAGCACACCAGGCCCGCGTTGAACTCGGCAGCGACCAGTTGGAGGCGTGGATCCACGCCTGCCCAGGTGTCGTTGATGATGTCCGCCCCGGCCGCGCAGGCGAGTTCTGCGACCTCGGAGCGCCAGGTGTCGACGCTGATCAGCTGGTCGGGGTAGGCGGTGCGCAGCCACTCGACGAACGGCACCAGCCGGGCGATCTCGGTGTCGGGGTCGACGGTTTCGCCGGGCCCGGCTTTGACCCCACCGACGTCGATGACGTCGGCGCCGTCGGCGATCGCGCGGTGCACGGCGTCTTGAGCGGCTTCATCGCTGAACGTCGCGCCGCGGTCGAAGAACGAGTCCGGGGTGCGGTTGATGATCGCCATGATCAGCGCGCGATCCGCCGCGACCGGGCGGCCGCAGAAGGTTGCCGGCACGACTCTATGGTGCCTGGTCGTGGTCACCGGCGTGCTTTCGGCATTGGGCGTGAACGAGGGCTTCGCCGGTGAAAGTACGGCGGGAAAATCGAATAAATCCCGCCCTGAGCTCACCGGCAACGCCGAGACTTCACAGTCAAACGCGGGCGCGCAAGCGACGGCCGTCAGCCCTGCGGCCGCTTACCCGCCGCGACCTCACCCGGATACTCGTCGTAGTACTCGACGTAGCCCTCCTTACGGCCGGCCAGCACGTAGAGCGGATCCTCGATATCGGAGCCGTAAGCCTGCTTTCGCAGCTCGACCTTGCGGCTCTTGAACGTCGTGGTGTGCTCCAGCGACTCCACCAGCCGCACGAACAGCGGCAGCGCGTAACCGGGCAAATTGTCGTACACCGCGCGCGCCAGGGACTGACCGTCGAATTCCTTGCCCTCGCGCAGCTTGACCGCCGCCATCCCGGCGCGCCCACCGGTGTCGGGCACCTCGACGCCGAACACGGTGCATTCTTCGACCTGAGAATCCGACGCCACCGCGGCCTCGACTTGGGTCGTCGCCACGTTCTCGCCCTTCCAGCGGAACGTGTCGCCCAACCGGTCGACGAACGCGGCGTGGAACAGGCCCTGCGGGCTCATCACGTCGCCGGTGTTGAAATACGTGTCGCCTTCTTTGAAGGCGTTGCGCACCAGCTTCTTCTCGGTGGCTTCCTTGTCGGTGTAACCGTCGAAGGGCTGCAGCCGGTTGACCGGGCTGAGCAACAGGCCCGGTTCGCCGGCGGGCACGCGCCGCACCCGTCCGTTGTCGTCGCGCACCGGCTCACCGGTGTCAGGGTCGTATTCGACGTAGGCCAGCGGCATCGGCGAGATACCGGTGCTGCGCGGCACGTTGAAGATGTTGATGAACGCGGTGGTGCCTTCGCTGGCGGCGTAGAACTCGCAGACCCGGGCGATGCCGAATCGTTTGGTGAATTCGTCCCAGATGTCCGGGCGCAGCCCGTTGCCGGCGATGACGCGGACCTTGTGCCTGCGGTCGGTCGGTTTGGCCGGCTGGTTGAGCAGGTAGCGGCACACTTCGCCGATGTAGATGAACGCGGTGGCATCGCTGGCGATCACCTCGTCCCAGAACCGTGAAGCCGAGAACGACTTGCCCAGCGCCAGCGTCGCACCGGAATTGATCACCGACGACAGCGCGACGGTCAGCGCATTGTTGTGGTACAGCGGCAGGCAGCTGTACATGGTGTCGGAGGCCTTCAACCGCAGCCCCAGCCCGCCGAATGCGCCGAGGGCTTTGAGCCACCGGTAGTGCGTCATCACGCTGGCCTTCGGATAGCCGGTGGTGCCGGAGGTGAAGATGTAGAACGCGGTGTCCCGGGCACGCACCGTCGACACCGAGTCCGGGTTGGTCGCCGGCGCGGTCGCGGCGAATTGCTCGACGTCTTCGATGGTCAGCACGTCCCCGGCCGACCCGCCGGCTTCGCTGACGGCGCTGACCAGGTCGGATTCGGCGACCAGCACCTTGGCATCCAGCAAACCCAAGCTGTGCCGCAGGACGTCCCCACGCTGGTGGTAGTTGAGCATGCCGGCGATCGCGCCGCACTTGACCGCCGCCAGCATCGTCAGCACGGTGTTGGGCGAGTTGCGCAGCATCACGCCCACCACGTCGCCGGGCCCGACGCCGCGGGCGGCCAACACGGCGGCGTAGCGGTTGGCGGCGGCGTTCGCCTCGTTGTACGTCAGTTGCTGGTCGCCGAACTTCAGAAAAACGCGGTCGGCGTAGCGGGCGGCGCGCTCCTGGAACACCGCGCCGATCGACGTCCTGGAACCGGGACGCGGCAGCAGGCCGGTCCTCACCGCACGCAGGATCGAGGGCGCGTCGGCCACCAGCCCGGGAATCCGTACCGCGAGATCGGTCAGTTTGACTCGTGTGTTCGTGCCACCGCCGTGATCGGCCACCTGATCCCTCGATTCCCTTGCAGACCCGCTGAGTACATACCGCCGGGCGGCCTGGACCGGTCAGGCCGGTGCGCAGGCGTCCAGCGCTTCGCCGACCTTATCGACCACCACCAGCCGGTCCACCGCGGCCTGGGAGACGTAGCCGCTGTCCAGCAATCCGAAGATCCACGTCCGCACGGCGTCGTAATGCCCCCACGGGTCCAGAATCACGATGGGCTTGTCGTGCACGCCGAGATACCCCTCGGTCCACGCGCTCAACAGTTCGTCGAGGGTGCCGACACCCCCCGGCAGTGCGATGAACGCATCGGCCCGCCCTTCCATGACCTGCTTCCGCTCGCTCAGCGTGTCGGTGACGATCAGTTCGTCGGCCTGACGGTCGGCCAGTTCACGGTCCAGCAGCATCGTGGGGATCACGCCGACGGTCCAGCCGCCGCCAGCCCGCGCGGCCGAGGCCACCGCCCCCATCGCCGACACGTGCCCACCGCCCCACACCAGCGTCCATCCGCGCGCGGCGATCGCGGAACCGAGCTCCGCGGCCAATTCCAGCAGTTCGGGGTGCGTCGGTGCGGCAGCGCAGTACACGGCCACCGCCAGCCGGCCGTCTGAGGGCATACCCGAAAGGTAGACCGCCCACCTTCCCCGGCACACGCCGGTGGGCCATAAAGTCGAACGGTGCCGATCCGCTGGAACGTCCCGCAACACACCGAGGCGTTGGAGCGGCTGCACGGCGCGCTGGAGGGTTCTGGTGGCGCGATCGTCCTCGGGCCCGACGGCGTCGGCAAGTCGACCCTGGCCCGGTTGGCCGCCGAGCGTTTCTGCAGCGAACATCCGGCAACCGTCACCCGCTGGGTCGTGGGCACCCCGACCGAGCGCGTGGTGCCGTTCGGTGCCTTCGGCCATCTGGTCGAGATCTCCGACATCGGCAAACCGGCGAAGCTGTTGCGGGCCGCCCGCGCGTCGCTGACCCGGGCCGCCCACGCCCACCAGGGCGATTTGCTGCTCGTCGTCGACGAGGCGCATGACCTGGACATCCTGTCGGCGACCCTGGTGTATCAGCTGGCCCGCACGGGTACGGCCCGGATGATCGTGACCTCGCGCGCCGACGCGGCGCCCGCCGCCGTCGCGGCGTTGTGGACGGACGAGCTGCTGGACCGCATCGACATCGAGCCCCCCGGTGGGGCCACGACGACGGCGGAGGTCGACGAGTTCCTCGCCGAGTTACCTGCATCCGCGCGCCTGGTGCTGGACTACCTGGCTTTGGTGGAGCCGTTGACGGTGGCCGATCTGACCGTGCTGGCAGGCGACGGTGCCGTCGCCCAGGCGGCAGAACTGGGCGCCGCAGAAACCCGGGTCCGCAACGACGACGAACCGGTCGTGTACACCGCGCACCCGATGTTCGGGGAACGCGCCCGGGTCGCGCTGAGCACCGCCGAACTGCGACGGCGGCGCACCGCGCTGGTCGAGTTGCTCTCCCAGCACTCCTGTGAGCACCCCAGCGACCGGTTGCGACTGGCGTCGCTGGCGCTGGACTGCGACGCGCTTCAGCCGGTCACCGAAGTCACCGCCGCCGCCCAACAGGCGCTGCGGCTGGGAGATCTGTTACTCGCCGAACGGTTGGCGCGGGCGGTGCTGGACCGGTCGGGCGGCCTGGATGCCCGCCTGGTGCTCGGTCAGGCGCTGGCCTGGCAGGGCCGCGGCCGGGAGGCCGGCCAGTTGTTGGCCGCGGTGAACCCCGCCGACCTGTCCGAGGCGGACTTGATCGCGTGGGCGGTGCCGCGGGCCGCCAACCAGTTCTGGATGCTCGGTGAGCCGGAGAAGGCGACGGCGTTCTTGCAGACGACCCGCAACCGGGTGACCGAGCCGGCGTCACAGAACGTGCTGGACGGGTTGAGCGCCACGTTCGCGATGAACTCGGGAAACCTGCACCGGGCCATCGCGGTGTCCACCGAAGTGCTCTCGGCACCGACTGCAGGGGACATGGCGGTGGCCTGGGCGGCCAGTTCGGCCGCGCTGTCCTCGGCCCGGATGGGCCGCTTCGGCGACGTCGCCGCGCTGGTCGAAAGAGCCACCGCCGCAGAACATCCCGGACTGTTGCGGTTCACCGCCGGTCTGGCGCAGATCACGTCGCTGCTGATGGCGGGCGAGACTGACCAGGCACAGACGCTGGCTCAGCAATTCACCGACTTCGCCGAACTGCAGCAACCCGGACGGGCCGTCGGGGAGGTGCTGCTGGCTTACGTGCTCAACGTCAAGGGCGAATTCGGCGCCGCCGCAGCGTTGTTGGAACCCGCAGCGGCCGTGCTGGAACGGTCCGGCTACTCCTGGGGTCCGCTGTCGCTGATGTTGTTGACCACCACCATCGCCCGCCAAGGCGACATCCCGGGATCGGCAAAGGCGTTGCGGCGCGCTGAAACCCGGCACGGAACCAAGTCGGCGGTGTTCGCCCCTGAGCTGGGTCAGGCTCGGGCGTGGACCCGGGCCACGGCACGAGACCCGATGGGTGCGACGTCAGCGGCGCGAGATGCTGCCCGCATGGCCGAACGCGCCGGGCAATCGGCGGTCGCGCTCTGCGCGTGGCACGACGCCATCCGGCTGGGCGATGTCCGGGCGGTGGAACCGGTGACCCGTTTGGCGGCCGAAATCAATTGCAAGGTAGGCGATCTCGTCGTCCGGCATGCCCGTGCGCTGGCCAGTCGGGACGCTGCCGCACTGCAAGAGGTGGCCGACGAATTCGGCTCGATCGGGATGGGCGCGGCGGCCGGGGATGCCGCGGCGCAGGCGCAGGGCTAGCGACTCAGATGGAGACGACCCGGATGAGGTCGTCGAGTCGGCTGAAATCATCGCCGTTCCGGGTGTAGAGGTCGAGACCGTTGGCGTGTGCTGTGGCCGCGATCAGGAGGTCAGCGAACCGGCTGCGCGGCTTGCGACCTCCGCCGGCCACAGCCGCGACCACAAGTCCGTAACTGCGTGCAGCGACTGCATCGAAGGGCAGCGGTTGGATAAGTGACTCCACTTCCTGAAGTCGGACCTGGCGTCGGGACGCTTCCATCGGATCGGAGGTCAACCGCGGACCGGCGGCCAGTTCGGCGACCGTAATCGCCGAGATCGCCACCTCGTCGGGCATTGCGGCCAGCACCGCGGGATCATGCCAGTCGACGACGACCGAGGTGTCAAGCAAGCCACGGGTCAACTCAAATTCCTTGGTCTACCGCGCGATCCAGGTCAACCCGGAACTGCCGATGGTCGATGCGCACCGCGCTATCCCGCAACGCCGCCACCTCGTCGCGGGAGACGAAGGTGCTTCGAGCGGCCTTGACGGGGCGAAGCTCGGCTACCGGTTCGCCATTTCGAGTCACAACGAAGGTCTCACCCGCCGCTACGGCCTCGATGACTTTGCCGTTCTCGTTACGCAGTTCGCGCTGCGGGATCGTCCGGACCACGCATCCGATTGTAGCAACTTGTGCTACAGCAGGCTACGCGCTGAGATAGCTGCGCAGCATCTCCACCGCCGCGGTGATGTTGGCGACCGGCACCCGCTCGTCCCGCTTGTGCGCCAGGTTGGGGTCACCGGGACCGTAATTGATCGCCGGAATGCCAAGCGCGGCAAAGCGTGACACGTCAGTCCAGCCGTATTTGGCCCGAACCTGTCCCCCGGCGGCCTCGACCAGAGACCTCGCCGCGGGGGCCGACAGGCCGGGCAGCGCACCGGCCGCGGAGTCGGTCAGCGTGATCTGCACGTCGAGCCCGTCGAGCACCTCGTGGACATGGGCGAGAGCGGTCTGCGGCGACCGGTCGGGGGCGAAGCGGAAGTTGACCGTCACCGAGGCGCTGTCGGGAATCACGTTCCCGGCGATGCCGCCCTCGACGCGCACCGCCGACAACCCCTCCCGGTACACGCAGCCGTCGATGTCGACGCTGCGCGGCTGATACGCCGCGAGTCGCTGCATGACCCCGCCGAGCTTGTGAATTGCGTTGTCGCCCAACCACGATCGTGCCGAGTGCGCCCGCGTTCCGGTGGCGCTGACGACGACCCGCAACGTGCCCTGGCACCCCGCCTCGATGAAGCCGGCGGTGGGCTCACCCAGGACTGCGACGTCCGCGATGAGCCAGTCCGGCAACTCGCGCTCGATACGGCCCAAACCGTTTGCCGCCGAGTCGATCTCCTCACAGTCGTACATCACCAGCGTCAAGTCGTGCGCCGGGTCGGCGACGGTGGCAGCCAGGTGCAGGAAGACCGCGTCACCGGACTTCATGTCCGCGGTTCCGCAGCCGTGCAACTCAGCGCCGTCCAGCCGGCTGGGCAGGTTGTCGGCGACCGGCACGGTGTCCAGATGCCCCGCGAGCAGCACCCGCGACGGCCGGTTCAGCGCTGTGCGGGCCAGCACCGCGTTGCCGTTGCGGACGATCTCGAAGCCGGTCGTCTGGGCGCGCAGCGCCGCCTCGACCTCGTCGGCGATGCGCGCCTCGTCGCGCGACTCACTGGGGATGTCGACCAGCGCTGCGGTCAGCTCAACGGGATCACCCTTCAGGTCCAACACTCACCAAGTATGCCGAGCAGACGCAAAGTCCCCTTATTCGGGACGAAAAAGGGGACTTTTGCGTCTGCTCGCGGGGGGAAAGTAACCTTGCCGCCGTGACTGGAGCAGCAGGTATCGGCCTGGCGACACTGGCCTCCGACGGATCTGTCCTCGATGCCTGGTTTCCTGAACCGGAACTGACGGAGTCGGACACCAGCGCCACAACGCGATTGGCCCTGTCGGATCTTCCCGCCGTGCTGGGAGCGTTGGTCGGCCGTGACGACGACCGCCAGACCGAGACCATCGCGATCCGCACGGTCATCGGCTCCCTCGACGAACAGGCCGGCGACGCCTACGACGCCTACCTGCGATTGCATCTGCTCTCCCACCGCCTGGTGGCGCCGCACGGGCTCAACGCAGGCGGCTTGTTCGGGGTATTGACCAACGTGGTCTGGACCAACCGCGGACCGTGCGCCATCGAGGGCTTCGAGGCGGTTCGGGCGCGGCTGCGCCGACATGGACCGGTTACGGTGTACGGCATCGACAAATTCCCGCGGATGGTCGACTACGTGGTGCCGTCCGGCGTGCGTATCGCCGACGCCGACCGGGTCCGATTGGGCGCGCACCTGGCGGCGGGCACCACGGTCATGCACGAGGGCTTCGTCAACTACAACGCCGGCACGCTGGGCGCGTCGATGGTGGAAGGTCGCATTTCGGCGGGCGTGGTCGTCGGCGACGGCTCCGACGTCGGCGGCGGCGCCTCGATCATGGGCACGCTGTCCGGAGGCGGGACCGAGGTCATCTCGATCGGCAAACGCTGCCTGCTGGGCGCCAACGCGGGGCTGGGCATCTCATTGGGCGACGACTGTGTCGTCGAGGCCGGCCTGTACGTCACCGCGGGCACCAAGCTCACCGGACCCGACGGCGCGACGCTGAAGGCCAGCGAACTCTCCGGCGGCAACAACCTGTTGTTCCGGCGCAATTCGCTCAGTGGCGCGGTCGAGGTGGTGCCGCGCGGCGGCCAGGGCATTGCGCTCAACGAGGACCTGCACGCCAACTAGCGCAGCCGGGTGCCGCGCGTTTCGGGCAGTCGGTAGACGCACGCCAGGCTGATCACCACCAGGATCACCAGCATCAACGCGATACCGGCGGCCCCATGAGCGGCCAACAGCCAGCCGGCGATCAGCGGCGGAACCGCGCCGCCGGCGATGCCGGCCAGGTTGATGGACAGCGCGGTCGCGGTGTAGCGGTAGCGGGTGGCGAACAGTTCGGGGACGAACGCAGCGACCGGGCCGAAGCAGCTCGCGGAGACGGCGTACATGCCCAGGATGGCGACCGCGAACAGCACGGGGTCGCGGGAGTCGATCAGCGGCATCACCGACAACGCCCACGGCAGCGCCGCGGCCCAGCTGACCAACAGCACGCGCCGCCGCCCGAACCGGTCGCACAACCCCGCCGTCAGCGCGGCGAACACCAGGCAGGTGAGCCCGCCCAACACCCCGACGACCAGGATCAGGTTGCGCGAATAGCCGAGCTGAGTGTGGGCGTAGCCGGGCAGATACGCGCTCGCCAGATACGTGAACGCGAAGCAGCCGAGCACGCTGCCGCCGGCCAGGACCACCTCCCGGCGCTGCAGTCGCAGCACTTCGGCCAGCGGCGCGGCAGCTTTGGTCTGCTGACCGGCGAAGACGGGTGTCTCCTTGATGTTGAGCCGCACGTACAGCGCGATGACGATCAGCACCGCGCTGAGCAGGAAGGGAATGCGCCATCCCCATTGCATGAAGGCATGGCTGCCTTCACCGATGGTCGCGTTGACGCCCAGGAACGTCAGGCTGGTCAGCACCAGCGCGATACCGCCGCCGAGCGCGGTGAACATCCCGTAGAACCCTCGTCGGCCGACAGGCGCCGATTCGGCGCTCAGCAGGGCCGATCCGGCCCATTCGCCGCCGACGGCGAAACCCTGCATGATCCGCAGCACGATCAGGATCAGCGGGGCCGCGGCGCCGACGGTTGCCGTGCTGGGCACCAAACCCACGGTCACGGTGGACAGCGCCATGATCAGCAGGGTGGCGACCAGGGTGCGCTTACGGCCCAACCGGTCACCGAGATGCCCGAAGACGGCGGCGCCCAGCGGCCGGGACAGGAACGCGGTGGCGAAGGTCCCCATCGAGGCGACGGTGGCCATCGTCGGTCCTAGGTGCGGGTAGAACACGGTGGGAAAGACCAGCGCGGCCGCGGTGCCGTAGATGAAGAAGTCGTAGTACTCGACGGCCGATCCGACCAGGCAGGCCAGGGCCACCCGCCGCATCGGCGTGACCTTGGGAGCAATCGTGCTGACAGACACCTTGAAAACGGTAGGCGACGGCACGCGGCTGTTTCCCTGGAAAATGCTGGTAACTCGCTGGCAGTGCATGTACAGCCAGGAACTCAGCCTTCGGCCAGCAACTGCTTCTTGAGCACCTTGCCGAGCGCATTGCGGGGCAGCGACTCCACCATCCGCACCTCGCGCGGCCGCTTGTGCACCGAAAGTTGCTCAGCGACAAACTGAATCAACTCATCGGGGCTGGCCGATCCCACCACGTACGCCACGATCCGCTGACCCAGATCTTCGTCGGGCGGCCCGACCACCGCGGCCTCGTCGACGCCGGGATGTGCGAGCAGTACCGTCTCGATCTCGCCGGCGCCGATCCGGTACCCGCCGGACTTGATCAGGTCGACGGACTCGCGGCCCACGATGCGGTGCATTCCGCCTTCGTCGACGACGGCGACGTCGCCGGTTCGGTACCACCCGTCGTCGGTGAATGCCTCGGCGGTGGCCTCGGGTCGGTTCAGATATCCGTCGAACAGCGTCAGACCCCGAACTTGAAGCTTGCCAACGGTTTCCGCGTCATGCGGCACCGGGGCACCGTGGTCGTCGACCATCCGGGTCTGTACCCCGGCCAGCGGCAGACCCACCCAACCCGGGCGGCGCTCGCCGTCGGCCCGGGTGGACACGGTGATCAACGACTCCGAGGCGCCGTAGCGTTCGATGGGCCGGTGCCCGGTCAGTTCCTCGAGCCGTTCGAACACCGGCACCGGAAGTGCGGCACTCCCGGACACCAGCAGCCGCGCCGGTCGCAGCGCCTGCGCGGCACTCTGGTCGGCCACCACCCGCGACCACACCGTCGGCACCCCGAAGTAGAGCGTGCCACCGGCGCCCGCGTAGCCGGCCGGTGTGGGTTTCCCGGTGTGCACGAACCGATTTCCCACCCGCAGCGACCCCAGCAGGCCGAGCACCAAGCCGTGGATGTGGTAGAGCGGCAGCCCATGCACCAGCACGTCGTCGGGCGTCCACTGCCACGCTTCGGCCAGCGCGTCGAGGTCCGCGGCGATCGCCCGGCGGCTCACCTGCACACCCTTGGGCAGACCCGTCGTCCCCGAGGTGTAGACGATCATCGCCAGCGCATCCGGCGTCGGCTCGGCGTAACGGTGCCAGGAGCGAGCGTGCAACCGCACCGGAATGTGTTGCAGCCCATCGGGATCCTCGGGCTGCGGCCCCAGCCACGCCTGGGCGCCGGAATCGGTGAGCATGTGCCGGCGTTCGGCGACGCCGACGTCGGCGGGTACCGGCACGACCGGCACGCCGGCGATCAGGCACCCGACGATCGCCAGCACCGTCGATGCCGTCGGGGTGGCCAGCACCGCGATCCGGTGGGCGCCGGCCACCCGCTCGGCCACCGACGTCGCGGCACCCACCAGGTCGCTGCGGCTCAGCCGGAACCCGTCGATGCTGACCGCGTCCGGCACGTCGCGGGCGGTGGCTACCGCGGGATTCAGCGACGTCAGCAGCACGTCAGGCCCGCTCGTCCCAGATCTTGAGCAGGGTCTCCAGGATCTCCTCGCCGCGTCCCAGCCCGGCGAGGTGGCTTTCCTCCGGCAGGTGGTACAGCTCGGCGTCGGGAAGCCGGGAGACGACGTGCTCGCCGTGCGCAAACGGGATGATGTGGTCGTGGTCGCCGTGCCACCAGCGCACCGGGACCGTCACGTCCTCGAGCCGGAAGCCCCAGTCGCGGGCGAACAGAATGACGTCGTTGAACGGCGCGGCCAGCTGTTTGCGGCTGCCGTTGAGCAGGTCGTCGAGGAACATCGCTTTGAACTCGGGCCGGGTCAGCAGATGCCGGTCGGCTTCCGGTGACAACAGCGCATAGATGTCGAGCGCGCTGGATGCGACCGGCCGGATCGACTGGATCAGCATGCTGGCACCGATCCGCAACGGGTTGCCGCCGAACTTCAGCAGTGGCGCCACCCGCAGGCCCAGGTTCATGGCTCCGCCACTGATCGCGTCGGGTCCCTGGGTCGGGGCCACGCCACCCAGTACGCCGACGGCCACCACCCGGTCGGACAGCCCGGCCGCGCAGGCCAACGTGTAGGGACCTCCGCCGGACAGGCCCACGACCGCCATCTTGTCGATGCCCAGGGTGTCGGCGATGACGCGCAGGTCGTCGGCGAAGGCCGCGATGGTTTCGTACCGGTGCGGAGTCGACGAGCCGATGCCGGGGCGGTCCACGCCGATCAGGCGGATGTCGTGCAGGTCGGCGTAGACGCGGGCCTCGGTGGGGATCTGCCTGCGTGCGCCGGGCGTGCCGTGCAGCCAGAAGACCGCGCGACCCTGCGGCGCGCCGAATTCGGCGAAGCCGAGTTGGCGGTTCTCGCCGACGGCGATGTTTCCTTCGAGCTTGGGTCGGGCGATCGCGACAGGCATGCGCAGCAGCCTATCAGCGCAGTTCAGGCGACCTTTTCCGGCTTCACCTCGGTACGGTCACCACCGGCTCGCTTCGCCAGGTACATCGCCGAGTCCGCGCGGTCGATGAGGCGGTGCACGACGTTGTGCACCGTGCTCGAGGAGCAGGTGCCGGTGGCGATACCGATGCTCACGGTGAATTGCGGCGCCGCCGCGTTGCCGGCCAGCGCCGCATGGATCCTGCGGGCCACCCCGTGCCCCGCCTCGCTCTCGCCCCGCAGCACGATCACGAACTCCTCGCCACCGATCCGCGCCGCCGCCGTGTCGAACGGTGCCTCGGCGAGGGCGGCACGCATGCATTCGGCGAGGGTGGTGAGCACCCGGTCACCGGCTTCGTGACCGTGGGTGTCGTTGATCGCCTTGAACTGGTCGATGTCGATGGTGAGGGCCGTCAGCGGCGCTGTGGTGTCGCCCGCCAGACCGTCCAGACTGTCCTCCAGGCCGCGCCGGTTGTTGAGCCGGGTCAACGGATCATGCAGGGCCTCAACGGCTCCCGTCCGCAACGTCAGCAGATAAGCCTGCATCACGACCGGGAACCCCAGCACGATCGGCACCACGATCAATACGTTGATGGTGACGACATTCGCCGGAAACAGGTGCTGCCGCAGCGATTCCAGGTAGCACCAGGTAATCGATGCCGCGGAGAACAACAGGTGCAGCGTCAGAGCACGCGGCCCGTGCAGGGCCACGATGTAGAAGCCGTTGATCGCCAACACCGTCAGGCCGGGCATCGCCAGGAAGGTCTGGCCGACGTTAATGACGGTCCCGAGAACACAGAGGTTGGACACCAGGATGAACAGAGCCGAGATCCGCTCGGACGGAAAGGGTCCGAATGTCCAGCCGATGCCGGAGACCACCGCTACCCCGACGATCAGGTAACTGACTTCGGGCACTTTCAGATTCGGGTAGACCACCGTCAGGATGCTGATGCCGGCATAAACAACATCAGGATTCCCATGAACGCCTGATGCAGTCGGAGGAACCCGCGATTGCGGAGTTGCTGCACGGTCCAGTCGAAACCGGACGGCTGATTCCACCAGCCGACCACGAAGTTCCTGAACGCACTCAGCACCGGCCGGAAGCCCTTTCGTCCAGAGCAGTCTAGAACGGTTCGGCCTTGAGTTTTAGGCGTTCAGTAGGCGTTCGCCGATGACCCGTTGCTCGCGCAGCGTGGCGATCTCGTCGTCGGACAGCCCCAAGCCGCGCAGCAGTTCGTCGTTGTGCTGGCCGAGCGTCGGCGGCGCGCTGCGGTGGTGCCGCTCGGGTCCGGGGGCGATGCGAAACGGCCAGCCGGGGAAGCGGCGCAGCCCGGTGACCGGGTGCTCGAAATCCTCGTAGAAATCCCGCGCGTCCAGTTGGGCGAAGTCGTACATCCGGTCGCCGGTGGCCACGCGCTCAGCCGCAACCCCTTGTCCCTGAAGGGTTTCGACGACGGCATCGGCGGGCAGGGTGCGGGTCCAGCCGGTGACGAGTTCGTCGAACGTGTCGTGGTCGAGCGTTCCGTCGTCGGGCAGCGACACCGCCACCCAGGCCTCGTCCTTCGTCGGATAGACGCCCTGCAGGCAGCCGCGCCGGCGGTTGCCTTCGCGCGGGCGCACCACACCGTTCATCGAGTACTCGATCACCGGTTCGGCGGTCACACAGGCGGCGACCTCGATCTGAGCGATCTCGACCAACTGGCCTTCGCCGGTGCGGCGGCGGTGTTCGAGCGCGGCCAGCAACGCCACTCCGGCGTGCATCCCGACGATGGGATCGGCCGGGCCCTGCAGGTTGCACGGCGGCCCCTCGGCGTATCCGGTCACCGCGGTCATCCCCGACGTCTGCTCGATATTCAGCGCCCAGCCCACGTAGTCGCGCCAGGGCCCGTCCAGTCCGAAGCCGGGCATCCGAACCGCGATCACGTCGGGTTTCAGCTTCACCAGCGAGTCGTAGTCCAGACCGAACTGTTCGACCACGCGCGGGGAGAAGTTCTCCACGACGACGTCGGCCTGCGCGGCCAGCCGGTGGGCGATGTCGCGTCCGGCCGCCGAACCGAGGTCGAGCGTGAGGTCCTTCTTGTTGAGGTTGGTGGCCTGCCACAGCGCGCTGCGCTCGTACCAGTCGTCGCCCTCGAACGGGTAGGCGCCGGAGTAGCGGTGCCCGTCGGGGCGCTGGATGGATTCGACCTTGACGATGTCGGCGCCAAACGCGCCCAGGTAGCAGGTCAGATACGCCCCCGCCCAGAACGTGCTCAGGTCCAGCACCCGCAGTCCGGCAAACGGCAATGCGCCTGTGGGCGCCGTCGGCGGCGCGGGTGCCGACGTGCTCGCGCCCATCCGGAAGGGTGCGCCGGGTCGCCGAAATCCGTTGCCCTGCACGAAGAAACCGCGCTTGGCGTACTGCGGCGAATCCAGCACGGTGGCGCCGTCGTTGACCGGAGCGGCCGGGATCCGCATCGCCTGGCTGAGTTCGACGAGCTCGGCGACGGTTTGGGCGGCCAGCAGCGGCTCGGCCTTGGCGAAGAACTCGGCGCGCTCCGGGCCGCCCATCATGATGGCGATCTGGTGCTCACCGAACTCGGGCAGGCCCAGCATCGCGCACACGTCCAGCCAGTGCTGTCCGGTCAGGCAGTTGATGCCCACCCAACCGTCGGCGGCGCGCACCACACCCAGCATCGGCGCCGCGCGGATATTCGGCGGCAGGCCAAGGCTTTTCATCCGCTCGGCCATCAGCATCGGATACGGCAGCGTCGACAGAAGCGACTCGAACTCCGAGACGTCGACGTGTCTGACCGCTCCGGAAGCTAGCCGCAGGGCCGTCAGCGCACCCAGCGCCCCGTAGACGCCGGCCACGTACTCCGAGATCCGGGCACCGGCCTGTACCGGCGGTCGCTGCGGGTCCCGGTGGCTGATCCAGCCCGACACCGCTTGCATGGTCAGCGCCGACGCCGCGCGGTCCCACCACGGCCCGCAGTGACCGAAGTGAGAAATGCTGAGCCGCACCAGATTTGGATTGAGCTGCGTCAGCCCATCGAGTCCGTATTTCCGCAGCGTCCCGGGCGGTAGATTCTCGGCCAGGACGTGGCTCCCCGCGATCAGCTCACGCGCGGTTTCGAGATCGGCCGTCTCGCTAAAATCCAGTGTGATGCAACGCTTTCCGTCATTGAGGTACTCGAACAGGCCACTGCGTTCGGGATCGGGGGCCGCACCCGGAAAAGGCCCCCAGCTGCGCAGCGGATCCCCTGCCGGGGGCTCGATTTTGACGACGTCGGCGCCCAGGTCGACCAACAGCTTGGTGGCGTAGGGGCCGGAGATCTCAGTAGCGATTTCGACGACGTGCAGCCCCGCAAGGGGTCCCGTCACGCGGGAACTCCGATGGCCATCGGCTCCATGTACTGGTGCACCCCGCCGACGCCGCCACCCTCGCGGCCCAGACCGCTGAGTTTGAAGCCGCCGAACGGCGCGGCCCCGGCACCGCAGCCGTTGACCGCAACCTGCCCGGTCCGGATGCGGCGGGCGACGCCGACGGCGCGATCCACGTCGCCGCTCCAGACCGCCCCGGACAGGCCGTAACGCGAGTTGTTCGCGATCGCGACCGCGTCGTCGTCGTCGCGGTAGCGGACCACGCTCAGCACCGGCCCGAACACTTCCTCTTGTGCGATAACCGAATTGGGCTGCACGTCGGTCAGGATCGTCGGCTCGAAGTAGAACCCCACGTCCAGGCCGGCCGGGCGTCCGCCGCCGGCCACCAACGTGGCTCCCTCGTCCAGTGCGCCGGCGACATGGTTCGCCACCCGCTCGCGCTGAGCGGCGCTGATCAACGGACCCATCTGCACGCCCGGGTCGGTCGGGTCGCCCACCTTCACCGCACGGGCCATCGACACCAACCGGTCGACGACGTCGTCGTGCAGTGAATCCGGCAGCAGCAGCCTGCTTTGCAGGATGCAGGCCTGCCCGGCGTGCAGCGAGCAACAGTCGAACAGCATCTGCTGCAACATCTCGTCAGTGACGTCGGTGTCGTCGAGGATGACGCACGCCGACTTGCCCCCGAGTTCCAGCAGGATCCGTTTGAGGGTGTCGCCCGCGGCGGACATCACCTGCCGCCCGACCACCGAGCTGCCGGTGAAGCTGACCATGTCGATCCGGGGGTCGGTGGTGAGCAGTTTGGCCGCCTCCACACCCGACGGGGTGACGACATTGACCACACCGGGCGGGATGTCGGTGTGCTCTTCGATCAGCCGCGCCAGGGCCAGCCCGGCCAGTGGCGTGAGTGGCGACGGCTTGAGGACGACGGTGTCACCGGCCGCCAGCGCGTGGTTGAGCTTCATCACGTTGAGGCAATGCGGGAAGTTCCACGGCGTCAGGATCGACACCACACCCAGCGGTTCGTGCCGCAGCAAAGTGGTTCCGGCCCCGATACCGGTCACGGCTTCGTCGGCCAACTGAGTGGCCAGCTGGGCGGCGTGCATGGACATGAACGCCGCACCGTCGACCTGCATCAACCGCTCGTTCTCGATGCAGCCCCATTCCTGCTGGGACAGCGCGAAGAAGTCGTCGGCGTGTTTGAGTAGGGCCTCGCCGAGCTGATTGAGGCACGTCGCGCGTACCTCGGGCGTGCTGGTGCCCCAGGGGCCCTCGTCGAATGCCCGGCGCGCGGCACCGATCGCCTCGGCGACCTGGCTGACGCTGGCGTCCGGGGCGCTGGCGATGGTCTGCTCGGTGGCCGGCGAGATGTCGTCGTAGCGACCGTCCTCGGGTTCCACCCAGCGTCCGTCGATGTAGAGCTGGTAGGTGTCAACGAGCGCCGGTACCGCAGCCATCTGCTTCCTCACCCCAGGTCGGTCATCTTTCCCCCTGGTGTACACCCGTCCGACTCGGGCGTCAATCATGGAATGGGCGGATTTTGCGCATTTTCCGGTGTGTTGGATGCGTATTGACAGCGCAGCCGCCCGCGGAGTAGACACATTGCACAAGACACTCTGGCTCAATGTGTCGGATCGGAGGGACGCCAGCCGTGCGTACCGACTTCCCCTTGCACTCCCCTGACTTCTATGCCGGTGACCCGTACCCGGCTTACCGGGAGCTGCGCGCGACGTCGCCGGTGCACTGGAACGACGAGACCAAGTTCTGGGCGTTGCTCAAATACGAGGACATCCGCTTCGTGTCCAGCAATCCGGCCCTGTTCACCTCGACCAAAGGCATCTCGATACCCGACCCGGAGATGCCCAATCCGGTGCAGGAAGGCAATTTGATCTTCACCGACCCGCCGCGGCACCGGCAGATGCGCAAGCTGATCAATGCCGGGTTCACCCGCCGCCGGGTTGCGGTCCTCGAGCCCAAGATCCGCGAGATTGTGCGCGGCATCCTCGATCAGGTTGAGCCGGGATCGGTGCGCGAGTTCGCCGAAGAGATCGCGGCCCCGCTGCCGACCCGGATGATCGCCGAGTTGATCGGCGCGCCGGCCGAGGACTGGGAGCAGTTCCGGGCCTGGTCGGATGCGGCCACCGGAACCGCCGACCCCGAGATCGAACTCGACGCATTCGTGGCCATCGGCCAGTTGTTCGAGTACTTCCAGAAGCTGATCGCGGCGCGCCGCACCGACCCACGCGACGACCTGCTCTCGGTGCTGGCCCAGGCCGAGATCGACGAACACCGGCTCACCGACGAAGACCTGCTGAACTTCGCGTTCCTGCTCCTGGTGGCCGGTAACGAGACCACCCGCAATCTGATCGCGCTGGGCACCCTGGCCTTGATCAACCACCCCGACCAATGCCGGCTGCTGGTCGAGGATCCCACGCTGATCCCCGTCGCGGTCGAGGAGATGCTGCGCTGGAACAGCCCGGTCGTCAGCATGTCTCGGGTTGCGACCGCCGACACCGAGATCCGCGGCCAGCGGATTCTCGAGGGCCAAGTGGTGACGATGCTCTACGGGTCTGCCAACCGCGACGAGGACGTATTCGGCAGTGACTCCGAGGAATTCAAGGTGACGCGGCACCCCAATCCTCACATCGCTTTCGGCTGCGGCGAACATTCCTGCATCGGTGCGCAATTGGCGCGACTGGAGGCGACCGTGTTGTTCGACGAGTTGTTGCGCCGCTTCCCGCGACTCGAACTTGTCGGTGGCGTCGACCGGATGAAGGCCACGATGGTTCCCGGGGTGAAGCGCATGCCGGTCCGGTTGGGAGCCTGAGCGATGGAACTGGAATACACCCCGCAGCAACAACAGCTGCGTGCGGAGATGCGCGCCACGTTGCAACAGGTGATGACCCCCGAACGTGTCGCGGCGATCGGCAAGAACATCGAAGGCGGCCCCGCTGTCCGCGAGTGCGTACGTGCGCTGGCCGCCGCCGACCTGCTCGGCGTGGGATGGCCGAAAGAATATGGCGGGCAGGGTTTCTCGGCGATCGAGCAGTTCATCTTCGCCGAAGAAGCGCGACGGGCCGGCGCGCCGATCCCGTTGGTGACGCTCAATACCGTGGGCCCGACGCTGATGCAGCGCGGCAGCGAGGAGCAGAAGCAGAAGTTTCTGCCGGCCATCCTGGACGGCAGCGTCGAGTTCGCCATCGGCTACTCCGAGCCCGGTGCCGGTAGCGACCTGGCCTCGGTGCGCACCACGGCGGTGCGCGACGGGGACGAGTACGTGATCAACGGCCAGAAGATGTTCACCAGCGGCGCCGCCTACGCCGACTACATCTGGCTCGCTGCCCGCACCGACCCGAACGTCAAGAAACACAAAGGCATTTCGATCCTGATCGTGCCGACGTCGTCAGCGGGGTTCTCCTGGCAGCCGCTGCACACCATGCCGGGCATCTCGACCTTCTACACGTTCTACGACAATGTGCGGGTGCCGGTGAGCGCACTGGTGGGCGAGGAGAACCAGGGTTGGCAGCTGATCACCACCCAGCTGAATTTCGAGCGCGCCGCCCTGGGCAATCTGGGTGCGCTGGAGCCGCTGTTCGAAAAGACGCTGGCCTGGGCCGAATCCACCGAGCTCGACGGTGCCCGGGTGATCGACCAGCCGTGGGTGCAGCTCGCGCTGGCCAGGGTCGAAGCACAGGTCGCCGCATACAAATTGGTGAATTTGCGGGTGAACGCCGCGATGACCAAAGGCGTACTCAACATGGGAGAAGCCTCTGCCGCCAAGGTCTTCGGCACCGAGCTCACCCAGCAGGTCGCCCGCCAGCTGCTCGAGGTCCTCGACGGCAACGGGGTGCGCCGTGGTGCCGACGCTCCGCTTCGTGGCGCCCTGGAAACGGCGTACCGGCAGGCCGTCATCAACACGTTCGGTGGCGGCGCCAACGAGATCCAGCGTGACATCATCGCCATGGCCGGGTTGGGCATGCCGCGGGCACCACGTGACCTTCGCGCCACAACAGAAAAGGCAGGTTAAATGACGGACGCAGAACTTCTGGCCAAGCTGCGCGGGCTGGTCGACAGACCGACCGGGGGCAGCGGAAAGCCTTCGGTGGCACCGGATCCGGTCAACCAGCCGATGATCCGGCACTGGGCGTATGCCATGGACGACCTGAACCCGGTGTACATCGATCCCGATTTCGCGGCGACGTCCCGCTTCGGCGGTATCGTCTCACCGCCGGTGATGCTGCAGACCTGGACGATGCCGTCGCCGAAGCTGGAAGGGATCGGCGACCGCGGCGGTGCGCCCATCGAGATCAAGAGCAATCCGACGGCGTTTCTCGACGAGGCCGGGTACAGCAGCACCGTAGCCACCAACTCCGAATTCGAGATCGAACGGTATCCGCGACTGGGCGATCAGATCAGCTCGACAACGGTCTACGAGTCGGTGTCGGACGAGAAGAAGACCGCGCTGGGCACCGGATTCTTCCTGACCTGGCTGACCACCTACACCAACCAGGACGGGGAAGTGTTGGGGCGGCAGCGATTCCGGGTGCTGCGATTCAGGCCGGAGCGCTGATGGCGACCCGGATGGCGCCGGCGATCAGTCCGGACACCGAGTTCTTCTGGAACGGTCTGCGGGACCACAAGCTGCTGATCCAGCGTTGCGCAGGCTGCGGCGTGCTGCGGCACCCGCCCCGGCCGATGTGCCCGCAGTGCCGCTCGCTGGACTGGGAGACCGTCGAGGCGTCCGGACGGGGCACCGTCTACAGCTACGTGCTGCCGCATCAGCCGCGCGTCCCGTTCTTCGACTACCCCTACATCGTGGCGCTGGTCGAACTCGAGGAGGGGGTGCGGCTGGTGTCGAACCTCACCGATGTGGACCCGTCCGACGTGACGGTCGGGATGCCGGTCGAAATCTACTTCGAGGCCTTCGAAGGCGTGTCCAGGAAGGCTCAGGAAGACCTTGTGCTGCACCAGTTCCGGCCGAGCGGATAGAACATGGACTTCACCTTCACCGAGGAACAGGAAACCATCTCGAAGCTGGCCCGCGAGATCTTCGAGCGCCGGGCCACACCGGAGCGGTTGACCGAACTGGAGGCGGGCGAGGCCCGCTACGACGAGGCGCTGTGGAAAGAACTCGCTGCCGTCGACCTGTTGGGAACCGCACTGCCGGAAGCGTACGGCGGCAACGGCGGTGGCTTCGTGGAACTCGGTGTGCTGCTGGCCGAGGTCGGGTGGAGCGTGGCGCCGGTGCCGGCCTACGCGACGCTGGTGCTGGGGGCCGATCCGATTGCCCGACACGGCACCGAAGAACAACAGCAGCGCCTGCTACCCGAAGTCGTTGCCGGCAACCGCATCCTGAGTGCGGGGCTGGCCGAACCGGGCCGATCCGACCCGACTCGCCCGGCCACGACCGCGCGCCGCGACGGTGCGAGCTGGCGCCTGGACGGTGCCAAGGAACTGGTTCCGGCAGGCCAACTCGCCGACACAGTGCTGATCCCGGCCACCATCGACGACGGGGACGTCGGCCTGTTCCTGCTGGCCACCGAAGACCCAGGCGTCGAGGTCCGGCCGGTGTCGACCACCGACCGCGAACCCCACGCCGACGTGTTCCTGGATGGCGCAACGGTTTCCGGCGGCGACCGCCTCGAAGGCGCCTCGGTCGAGTCGCTGTACACCCGGGCGCTGGCCGCGCTGTGCGCCATCCAGCTCGGTGTCGCCGATCGCGCGCTGCACATCGCCGCCGAATACACCACCGGGCGTGAACAATTCGGCCGGCCCATCGGCAGTTTCCAGGCGGTCCAACAGCGGATGGCCGACGCCTTCATCGACGTCGAGGCGATCCGCTGGACCACCTGGCACGCGGCGTGGCTGATCGCGAATGAGCAGCCGGCCGACCGGGCGGCGCGCATTGCGAAGTTCTGGGCCGCCGAAGCCGGCGCGCGGGTGACCGCAACCGCTCAGCACGTCCACGGTGGCATCGGGATCGACACCACCTATCCTTTGCACCGCTACTTCCTGTGGGCCAAGCACAACGAGCTCACCCTCGGCCCGGCTTCCCAACAGCTCGCGCGCCTGGGCTCGATATACTCGGAAGGACTGTAGATGACGACCACCGCCAGTCGCACGACCACGTTGAAGTGGGCCGACATCGAGGTCGGCGACGACGTCACCGCCCTCGAAATCCCCATTGACACAACGAAGATCGTCGCTGGGGCGATCGCGTCGCGTGACTTCATGCCGGTGCACCACGACCGCGACTACGCCAAGAAGCAGGGCTCCCCGGACCTGTTCATGAACATCCTGACCACCAACGGGTACTGCGTCCGGTTCCTCACCGACTGGGCCGGACCCGAGGCGATGGTCAAGAATCTCGCGATTCGGCTTGGGGTGCCGTGTTTTCCGGGCTCCACGCTGAGCTTCGCCGGTACCGTCTCCGCCAAGAACGCTGGTACGGACGGCGAGAACTTCGTCGAGGTGACCTTCCGGGGTTCCAACAACCTCGGCGACCACGTCTCGGGCACTGCCGTGCTCAGCCTGCTCGACGGGGCGGGCGCATGAGCGCTTTGCCGGGACGTTGTGCCATAGCCGGCATCGGCCAGACCGAGTTCTCCAAGGAGTCGGGCCGCAGTGAACTCCAATTGGCTTGCGAGGCAGTCAGTGCCGCGATCGACGACGCCGGCCTGGCACCCAGTGACGTCGACGGCATGGTCACCTTCACCATGGACTCCAGCGACGAGATCGACATCGCCCGCAACGTCGGCATCGGCGACCTGAGCTTCTTTTCCCGCGTGCATCACGGCGGCGGCGCGGCGGCCGGCACCGTCGTGCATGCCGCGATGGCGGTCGCGACCGGCGTCGCCGATGTGGTGGTGTGCTGGCGGGCGTTCAACGAGCGATCCGGGTTCCGGTTCGGCGGCAGTGGACGTACCAGCGCCGAAACTCCCTTGTTCATGGCGCATTACGCACCCTTCGGACTGATCACACCGGCCGCCTGGGTGGCGCTCCACGCCCAGCGGTACATGTCGACCTACGGGGTCACCAACGAGGATTTCAGCCGGATCGCCGTCGTCGACCGCGCGCACGCCGCCCGCAACCCCGACGCCTGGTTCTACGAGCGTCCGATCACGTTGGAAGACCACCAGAACTCGCGCTGGATCGTCGAACCGGTGCTGCGCCTGCTGGACTGCTGTCAGGAGAGCGACGGCGGTGTCGCGCTGGTGGTGACCAGCGCCGAACGGGCCCGCGATCTGCGCCAGCCGCCGGCGATCATCACGGCGGCTGCCCAGGGCGCCGCCGCCGACGGCGAGATGATGACCAGCTACTACCGCCAGGACATCACCGGGTTGCCGGAGATGGGCGTCGTCGCCGACCGGCTGTGGCGCGATTCGGGCCTGAAACCGCAAGACATCCAAACCGCCTTCATCTACGACCATTTCACGCCGTTCGTGTTCACCCAACTCGAGGAACTCGGCTTCTGCGGACGCGGCGAGGCCAAGGATTTCGCCACCGTCGAGCGATTGTCGCTGGGCGGTGAATTCCCGATCAACACCAACGGCGGCCTGCTCGGCGAGGCCTATATTCACGGCATGAACGGGATCACCGAAGGCGTTCGGCAGGTGCGGGGCACTTCCTACAACCAGGTCGAAAACGTCGAGCATGTGCTGGTCACCTCGGGTACCGGGGTGCCCACCAGCGGGCTCATTCTCGCCCGGGACGGGTAGGCCCGATGACCCAGGCCCAAGCGACCGATACGCGGGAACTCATCCTCGATTCCGCGTATGCGTGTTTCCGTAAACACGGGCTGCTGAAGACGACGATCGTCGACATCGCCCGGGAGGCGGGCATATCGCGCAGCACGATCTACGAATACTTCTCCGACAAAGGGGCCATCCTGGAGGCCTGCGCGGAGCACGCTTCCGAGCAGTTCTACCGGGAAATGACCAGAGCGATGAACCCCGGCTCCTCGCTCGAGGAAAAACTCGCTAACGCAGCGGTTTTCGTCACCCAGGCGCGCCGGGCGATCGCCTCCGAGGAGTACTTCGACGAAGACGCGATCAGCCTGCTCCTCACCAAGGACGCCGCGGTGCTGTTGCGTGAATGCGTCGACTTCTTCGCTCCCTACTTGTCTGCGGCGAAGATCACCGGCGAGGTGCGCAAGGACCTCGACGTGGAGTCGGCCGGCGAATGGTTCGCGCGGATCCTGTTCTCGTTGTTCAGCACCGCCTCGCCAATACGCGATATGGACGATCCCGACGTTGTCGCCGAGTTCGTCAGCGCACACGTGGTGCGCGGCTTTGCCGACGACCGCGCGCGGCCCGCCCGCAGCATTCGGCCTCGTTGAACACGCTCGGGTGTGAAGCCACGGCTTTCAATGTGAAGCCACGGCTTTGATTGTGAAGCCACGGCTTTGATTGTGAAGCCACGGCTTTCGATGTGAAGCCTGGGCGGTCAGATCGCGATTTCGCCGCCCTGAGTTCACTCTCAACGCCGCACGCTCACTCTCAACGCCACACGCTCACTCTCAACACCGCACCTCTCAACGCCGCACCTTCACTCGCAACGCCCTAGCCTCACGATCGATGCGTCAACCCTGGCAGGAAGAACCCAAATCGGCGCCCATGTGCGGATACACGTGCTCGATGGCCGGGACGAACGTCTCCTTGATGGTGCGCGCCGACGTCCAGCGCATCAGGTTCAGCGCCGACCCGGCCTTGTCGTTGGTCCCGGATCCGCGTGAACCACCGAACGGCTGGCGTCCGACTACCGCCCCGGTCGGCTTGTCGTTGACGTAGAAGTTGCCCGCCGCGAACCGCAGCCGCCGCGAAGCGGTCAGCACCGCCTCACGGTCGTCGGCGATAACCGCGCCTGTCAACGCATACCGGGATCCGGTGTCGATGACGTCGAGGATCCGCTCGTACTGGCTGTCCGGGTAGACGTGCAGCGACAGCAGCGGCCCGAAATACTCGGTCGCGAATGCCTCGTCGGTCGGGTCGTCGGACAGCAGCACGGTGGGCCGCACGAAATACCCTTCACTGTCGTCGTATTCGCCGCCGACCGCGACAGTGACACCGGTGGCACCCTTCGCCCGTTCGATGGCGTCGACGTTCTTGACGAACGCGCGACGGTCGATCAGCGCGCCGCCGAAGTTGGACAGCTCGGTGACGTCGCCGTAGGTCAATTCGGCAACCGCACCAAGGAACTCGTCACCCATCCGCTGCCACACCGAGTGGGCGACGAAAGCCCGCGAGGCAGCCGAGCACTTCTGGCCCTGGTAGTCGAACGCACCGCGAATCAGGGCCGTACGCAACACATCTGGCCGCGCGGAGGCATGCGCAAGCACGAAGTCCTTGCCGCCGGTCTCCCCCACCAACCTCGGATAGCTGTGGTAGCGGCCGATATTGGCCCCAACCTGGCGCCACAGGTGTTGGAAGGTAGCCGTCGACCCGGTGAAGTGGATGCCGGCCAGCCGCGGGTCGTCCAGCGCGACGTCGGACACCGCCAGACCGTCGCCGGTGACCAGGTTGATCACCCCGGCCGGCAACCCGGCGGCCTCCAGCAGTCGCATGGTCAGATACGCCGACAGCGTCTGCGTGATCGACGGCTTCCACACCACGGTGTTGCCCATCAGCGCCGGCGCGGTCGGCAGGTTCGCGGCGATCGAGGTGAAGTTGAACGGCGTAATCGCATAGACGAAACCGTCGAGCGGGCGGTAGTCGCTGCGGTTCCACTCCCCCGGACCACTGATCGGTTGCTGCGCCAGGATCTGTCGCGCGAACGCGACGTTGAACCGCCAGAAATCGACCTGCTCACAGGGTGCATCGATCTCGGCCTGGTACACCGACTTGGACTGGCCGAGCATCGTGGCCGCGGCGATCTTTTCCCGCCACGGCCCGGCCAGCAGGTCGGCGGCCCGCAGGAAGATCGCCGCACGTTCGTCGAACGGCATCGCCGCCCAGGAGTCCTTCGCGGTCATCGCCGCTTCGACCGCGGCGGCGGCGTCGGCGTGGGTGGCGTTGGACAGCGTGCCCAGTCTGGCGGCGTGCCGGTGCGGCTGGACGACGTCGATCGTCTCGCCCTCGCCCATCCGGTGCCGGCCCGCGATGACATGCGGCAGCTCGACCGGGTTACCGGCCAGCGCAGCCAGTTCGGTGCGCAGCCGGGTGCGCTCGGGTGAGTTCGGCGCGTAGTCGTGCACCGGCTCGTTGGCCGGCATCGGTACCTGGGTGATGGCGTCCATGCAGGTCAGGATCCGCGCCGCAGCGCCTCGATCGGTTGGCTGATCAGCCAACAACTGCTGCTGTTGCTAGTAGCATCGGACAACATGCGGTCCGGCGTCGGACTCGGCCATTTGCTGCTGGCCCTGGACGCGACCATGGTGCGCCTGGTCGCCGCGCCGCGGGGCCTGGACCTTCCGGTGGCCAGCGCGGCATTGATCGATACCGACGACGTGCGACTGGGTCTGGCCGCCGCAGCCGGCTCGGCCGACGCCTTCTTCCTGCTCGGTGTCGGCGACGACGACGCGGTGCGCTGGATCGCCGCACCCGCCCACGCGCCCGTGGCGGTCTTCGTCAAGGAACCGTCGGCGCCGGTGGTGGCGGCGGCAGTGCGGGCCGGTGCCGCGGTCGTGGCCGTCGAGCCGCGGGCCCGGTGGGAGCGGATCTACCAGCTGGTCAACCGCGTGTTGGCGCACGGCCCTTCCGATCAGCAGCAGGATTCCGGCTCCGACCTGTTCGGGCTGGCGCAGTCCCTGGCCGACCGCATTCACGGGATGGTCAGCATCGAAGACGCCCAGTCGCACGTGCTGGCCTATTCGGCCTCCAACGACGAAGCCGACGAGTTGCGCCGGCTGTCGATCCTGGGCCGCGCCGGCCCGCCCGAGCATCTGCAGTGGATCGGTCGAGCGGGCATCTTCGACGCGCTGCGGAAGGGAAACGACGTGGTGCGGGTGGCCGAGCGCCCGAACTTGGGTCTGCGGCCACGCCTGGCCACCGGCATCCACGAAAACGGTGTGTTCACCGGCACCATCTGGGTGCAGCAGGGGTCACAGTCGCTGGCCGAGGACGCCGAGGAGATGCTGCGCGGGGCCGCGGTCCTGGCCGCCCGGATCATGTCGCGCTTGGCGGCCCGCCCGTCCACCCACACCTTGCGGGTGCAGCAGCTACTCGGCCTGACCGACGGCGGCGCGGTGACCGACATCGCCGTCGAACTCGGCCTGCCGGTAGCGGGCGACGGCGTGCTGATCGGCTGGGACACCCTCGCGCCCGGCGACCGCCAGACGCGCCTCGCCGACGTCTTGGCACTGAGCGCCAACGCTTTTCGGCACGATGCGCAGCTCGCATCCAACGGGTCCCGGGTCTACGTCCTGCTACCGCAGCTCGGCGCAGCCCGGTCGATCCCGTCCTGGGTGCGCGGCACCATCGCCGCGCTACGCACCGAAATCGGCGTCGAATTGCGCGCGGCCATCGCCGCGCCGGTCCCAGGTCTGGCCGCGGTATCGGAAGCCCGCATCGAGGTGGACCGGGTACTCGACAGCGCCGAGCGCCACCCCGGCACCATCGGCCGGGTCACCTCGCTGGCCGAAGCGCGCACCACGGTGCTGCTCGACGAGATCGTCACCCTGATCGGCGCCGACGAACGACTCGTCGATCCCCGGATCCGCACCCTGCGCAACCGGGATCCGATGCTGGCCGAGACGCTACGCGTCTACCTGGACTGTTTCGGCGACGTCGCCGCCGCGGCGCTGCGCCTGCAGGTGCACCCGAACACGGTTCGATACCGGGTGCGCCGAATCGAGAAGGTGCTGTCGACCTCGCTGAGTGATCCCGAGGCGCGCCTGTTGTTTTCGCTGGGTTTACGGGCAACCGAGCCGTCGGCCTGAGGTTTTCCCAGACAGCGGCGCTGTTCGGGCAATAGTTATTCTCAGGCTGAGCGTAACTGCAAGAGTTGCAGCGGTTTTGCCTGCGGTTAGGCTTCGGTTCGTGGCCGATCATCCGTCGTCATATCTGGTGCTGGCATCCCAGCGCAGCGGGAGCACGCTGCTGGTCGAATCGCTGCGTGCGACCGGCGTGGCCGGCGAGCCGCAGGAGTTCTTCCAGTACCTGCCCTCCACCAGTCAGTCCCCACAGCCGCGGCAGTGGTTCGCCGACGTGGACGACGAGTCGATCCTGAGCCTGCTGGACCCGCTCGACGAAGGAAAGCCCGACCTCGCACCGGCGGAGATCTGGCGCGACTACATCCGCACCGTCGGCCGCACGCCGAACGGGGTGTGGGGCGGCAAGCTGATGTGGAATCAGACGCCGCTGTTGCTGGACCGCGCGGCCGGCCTGCCCGACCGCTCGGGCGACGGTCTGTTGTCCGCGATCCGTGACGTCGTCGGCGAGGACCCGTTGCTCATCCACATCCACCGGCCCGACGTCATCTCGCAGGCGGTGTCGTTCTGGCGCGCGGTGCAGACCCGGGTGTGGCGCGGACGGCCCGACCCGGTCCGCGATGCGCGCGCCACCTACCATGCCGGCGCGATCGCGCACGTGGTCAAGATGCTGCGGGCGCAGGAGGAAGGCTGGCAGAACTGGTTTGCCGAAGAAAACGTCAAACCGATCGAGATTTCCTATCCGGTGTTGTGGCGCAACCTGACTCAGGTCGTCGGCCACATCCTCGAAGAGCTGGGTCTGGACCCGCGACTGGCGCCCGAACCGGTGCTCCAGCGTCAGGCCGACCAGCGTTCCGACGAGTGGGTGGACCGCTATCGGACCGATGCCGAAAGAGAGGGGCTCCCCACATGAGCGCTCCGACAGACACGTTGCACGTCGACGAGCTGAGGCTGCTGGAAGCCGAAGCGGTGCACATCATCCGCGAAGTCGTCGCCGAACTGGAGCGGCCGGTGCTGCTGTTCTCCGCCGGCAAGGACTCGATCGTGCTGCTTCGGTTGGCGGAGAAGGCATTTCGCCCGTTGCCGCTGCCGTTCCCGGTGATGCACGTCGACACCGGACACAACTTCCCCGAGGTGATCGAGTTCCGCGACAAGCGGGTCACCGGCGAGGGGCACAAGCTGATCGTCGCGTCGGTCCAGGAGTCGATCGACAAAGGCCGGGTGCCCGACCCGGGCCCGTCGGCTTCGCGCAACCGCGCCCAGACCCGCACCCTGCTCGACGCCCTCGAGGAGGGCGGCTTCGACGCGGCCTTCGGCGGCGCGCGACGCGACGAGGAACGCGCGCGGGCCAAGGAACGGATCCTCAGTTTCCGTGACGAGTTCGGTCAGTGGGACCCGCGTGCCCAGCGCCCGGAACCGTGGTCGCTCTACAACGGCCGGATCAAGAAGGGCGAGCAGGTCCGGGTGTTCCCGTTGAGCAACTGGACCGAGCTCGACGTCTGGCGCTACATCGAATTGGAAGAGCTGGAGATTCCGTCGATCTACTACGCGCACGAGCGTGAGGTGTTCGAACGGGACGGCATCCTGCTGGCGGTGTCGGAATACGCCAGCCCGCAGGACGGGGAGAAAGCCGCCAAGGAATGGGTGCGCTACCGCACCGTCGGGGACCTGACCATCACCGGCGCGGTGCGTTCGCAGGCCACCGACATCACCGGCGTCATCCGTGAGATCTCGGCCGCGACGGTGTCCGAGCGCGGTGAGACCCGCGCCGACGACCGCACGTCAGCCGCTGCGATGGAAGACCGCAAGCGAGAAGGGTATTTCTGATGACTGTCGCCGACAAGGCCGAGAAAGTCGTACACCCCAAGGGAATAACGCGTCAGCTGCTGCGGATCACCACCGCAGGATCGGTGGACGACGGCAAGAGCACCCTGATCGGCCGGCTGCTGCACGACACGGACAGCCTGCCGCTGGACCATCTGGAAGCCGTCACCGACGAGGAGGGCGTGGCCGATCTGGCGGCGCTGTCCGACGGCCTGCGCGCCGAACGCGAACAGGGCATCACCATCGACGTCGCGTACCGGTTCTTTTCCACCGAGACGCGCAGCTACATCCTGGCCGATACACCGGGTCACGAGCGTTACACCCGCAACATGTTCACCGGCGCCTCCAATGCGCACGTGGCGGTGCTGCTGGTCGACGCGCGCGAAGGAGTGCTGCGGCAGACGCGCAGGCATGCCCGGATCGCAAAGCTGTTGGGCATCAAGCACTTTGTGGCCGCCGTCAACAAGATCGACTTGATCGACTTCGACCAGGGCAAGTTCTCCGACGTCGAAGAACAACTGGGCCAGGTGGCGGCGCGGCTGGGCGAAGTCGACATCAAGGTGATCCCGCTCGCGGCCAAGCACGGCGACAACGTGGTGCACCGCTCCGACCGGACGCCGTGGTACGACGGCCCCACGCTGCTGGACTATCTGGAAGGCGTGGAACTGGCCGCCCCGCAGGCCGAGGCGTCCCGGCTGCGGCTGCCGGTGCAGTGGGTCTCGCGCCCGACCGACCAGCAGCGCCGCCGTTACACCGGCCGACTGGCGGCCGGCACGCTGAGCGTCGGAGATCCGGTGATCTCGCTGCCCGCCGGCACCAAGTCGACGGTGACCGCTCTGGACACCCTCGATGACGACCGAAACACCGCTGTCGCACCGCTTTCGGTGTCCATCGAGTTGGAGGACGACATCGACGTCGGTCGCGGCGACGTCCTGGTCAGCGGGGCCGAGGATGCGGTTCCGCCGGTGCTGGCCCGGGAATTGGACGCCAATGTGTGCTGGTTCATCGACAACCCGCTGCGCGCCGGCGATCGGCTGGCGTTGAAACAGACGACCAAGACCGTGCGGACCACCGTGCAGGAGCTGCACTCGCGGCTGGACCCGGAGACCCTGGACGAGATCGACCAGCCGGTCGAGTTGACGCTCAACGACATCGGCACCGTGACGTTGCGCACCAGCTCGGTCGTCATCGCCGATCCCTATACCGGCAACCGGGACAGCGGCGCGTTCATCCTGATCGACGAGACCACCAACGACACCGTCGGCGCCGGCACCATCATCGAGGCGCGGGAAGTCAAGCCGGGTGCCAGTCAGCGCACCGACATCCGTTGGCACCCTTCGGCGTTGGACCGCAAGCACCGCTGGAAGGCGACGGGCCAACCGGGTGCGACGATCTGGTTCACCGGCCTGCCGGCCTCGGGCAAGTCCACCGTCGCGGTGGCCGTGGAACGCGCACTCGTCGAATCCGGTCGCGTCGCCTACCTGCTCGACGGGGACAACCTGCGACACGGGCTGTCCGACGACCTGGGCTTCTCCCCCGGCGACCGCACCGAAAACATCAGGCGGGTAGGGCATTTGACGCGCCTGTTGGCCGACGCGGGCGTGGTCGCGTTGGCCTCGCTGGTATCGCCGTTGAAGTCTGACCGCGAGACCGCACGCGCGCTCAACGACGCCGCCAAACTCCCGTTCATCGAGGTGCACATCTCCACCTCGCTGGAGGAATGTGAGCGCCGCGACCCCAAGGGTCTGTACGCGCGGGCACGCAAGGGCGAACTGAAGGGGCTGACCGGTGTGGACGCCCCGTACGAGCCGCCGGAGGAAGCCGACCTGGTGCTCGACACCACCGACGCGGACATCGACGATCTCGCCGCCAAAGTGATCAGCCTGCTCGACGAGCGCAGTCCGCGTAAGTAACGGCAGATCACCCGAACCGGTTGGCGCCCACTGGTTGTCGCGGTCATCGGACTGGTCGTCGTCGCGTCGGTGTCGCTGGGGCTCGTCCTGTTCACCTCCCGCGTTTTTGCACCGGGGCGTGGCCGGCTGAGCTGATCGGCATAAACGGACCAACAGTTGGGTAGACACCCGGAAGCTCGATCCTTGCGCGCCGCCTGCGAGCTGACGGGAGACGACCATGAAACGCTGCATCGTCGCAGGATTGACCGCCCTGTTGCTGGCCGCGGTGCCGGTAGCCGTGGCGGCGCCGGCCGCCGCTGGCTGTGTGTACGGCGGAGGCGTCATCAGCAAGTGCGACGGACCCGTTCAGCCGGACGGCACCTGGCAACGATGCGTGGGAGTTGCCCAGCTGGTTCCGCACGGCGCCAGTTCCTACCTGACGCCCGTCAAGAACTGCGACGTGCTGGGTCCGGATCGGACCCCCGCGGATCCCGCGCTCGCCGACCCGCCCGCGCACATCGACTGACGGCGGGGGACGCTGGCGCGTCGAGGGCTCTTATGCCAGCGTGAGCGCATGACAATTCCCGGCCGAGCCGATCAAGCGCTACCCATGCCCACGTCACGCAAGGTCCTCTGCGTCGTCTACGGTGCCATCGCGGTAGCCGCACTCGTCGCGACCTGGAGTCAGAATCTCGCGTATTTCGACCGGCCCGCGCGCTTTCTGCACGACTTCACCCTGGACGCCAAAGTCACAGCGGCGTCCCGATCGTTGACGGCCGACCTGTTGCTGCTCGCCCTGGCGGTCATCATCCTGATGGTGATCGAGGCCAGAAAGCTCGACATCAGATTCGTGTGGCTTTACGTCGTCGCCGGATTCGCCGTCGCGATCAGCGTTTCGTTTCCGTTGTTTCTCATCGCCCGCGAATTTCGTTTGGGCACAACAGATTCCCCGCGTCTGCACACGACGGACACCGTCCTGCTCACGGCTTTCGCCGTTCTCGCGGCGGCGCAGACCATCTGGGTGGCCATAGTGTGACGGGTCCTGGCGCTCAAGACATGGGCGTGTGCGGTCCGGGTCGTCTATCCCGCGCGTAGGTTCTCCACCCGAGACGGGGCATATACCTCGGCCAGGAACTGCTCGACCGCCACCGCGGTGTGCGCCGCGCGGGTCGACCCGAAGATGTCGAAAGCATGCTGCGCGCAGGGCAATTCGGCGTAGACGACCGGTTGGCGGCTGACCTCGCGGAGCCGCGCGGTGAAACTTCGGGCCTGCTCCACCGGAATCAACGAGTCGTTGACGCCGTGCAGCACGAAGAACGGTGGCGCGTCTTCGGACACGTGGGTGATGGGCGAAGCCAGCCGGAACGGCTCGACGATGTCGGCCCGACCGAGCTTGAACACGCGCTTGGCCATCATTGCGTGCATCATCGGATGCACCGCGTCGTCGCGGGTGAAGTCGTAGAACCCGTAGAACGGCACGGCAGCCTGCACCCGGGTGTCGGCGTCTTCGAAGTCGGGCTGGAACAGCGGATAGTTCGGGGTGAGCGCGGCGAGCGAAGACAGGTGCCCGCCGGCCGAGCCGCCGGTGATCGCGATCCAGTTCGGGTCGCCGCCGTATTCGGCGATGTGCTCTTTGGTCCACGCGATGGCCCGTTTGACGTCGACGATCTGGTCCGGCCAGGTCGAGCGCGGGCTGAGCCGGTAGTTCACCGACACACAGACCCAGCCCAGCTCTGCCAGGTGGCTCATCAACGGATGTGCTTGTCCGCGTTTGTTTCCCACCATCCAGGCGCCGCCGTGCACCTGCAACAGCACCGGCGCCCGCCCGTCGCGGTCGAGATCGGGGCGGCGCCAGATGTCGAGATGGTTGCGCGAACCGAACTCCCCGTAGCTGATGTCACTGTCGTGGGCGTAGTCGCGCCAGATGCGCAGCATGCGTGCCGGGCCCGGCTTCTTCGCCGTCGCACCATCGGGCGCCGGACGCTTCCACAGGTCGGCCCCGTCGGTGCGGCGGTCGGGACCCAGCCCTTCGTCCAGCGCCGCCGTCAGCGTCTCCTGGGCGGTGTGCCCGGCACGACGCAGCCCCAGCAGGGCCAGCCAGGATGCGCAGGCCAACCCCCAACTCAGCAGACTTATCCGCGGCGACCGCCGAGGAGTTACCGCGGCCAGCGCGGCGACATGCGCGGCCAGCCCATACAACGGCAGCTCCGAAGCGAACAGTCCGTAGCCGAACGCGTAACCCGCGCCATAACCGCGCTTGCTGAACGGGCGATAACCGTTGGCCGCGAACACCACCCCGGCCAGCGCCACCAGGATCGCCGCTATCCGCTTCATCGTCTTCCCTCCCGTCGCTGGTTGACCAATCTATCCGGTCGCTCCGGCCGAACCTCGGCCAAGCGCCCACTCCCTTCCCGCCGAGCAGACGCAAAATCCCCCTATCACCCCGTGATTTGGGGGATTTTGCGTCTGCTCGCCATAGCAAGCTAACCCAGGCGGTGGGCCGCGGCGGCAATCCGCTCGTCGGTGGCGGTCAGGGCGACGCGCACGTGCTGCGCGCCCGCGGGACCGTAGAAATCACCGGGAGCCACCAGGATGCCGCGTTGCGCCAGCCAGGAAACGGTCTCGTGGCAGCCCTGACCGCGGCTCGCCCACAGGTAGAGGCCGGCCTCGGAGTGATCGACGGTGAAGCCCGCCGAGCGCAGCGCCGCCAGCAAGACCGCGCGGCGCTGCGCGTAGCGCTCCCGCTGCACCTTCTCGTGGTCGTCGTCGTCCAGCGCGGCGACCATCGCGGCCTGCACCGCGGTCGGCACGATCATCCCGGCGTGCTTGCGCACCGCCAGCAACTCGGCGACCACACCCGCGTCCCCGGCGACGAAGCCCGCCCGGTAGCCGGCCAGCGACGAACTCTTCGACAACGAGTGCACGGCCAGCAACCCGGTGTGGTCGCCCTCGCAGACCGACTGGTGGAGCACCGACAGGGGTGCCGACCCGTTCTCCAGGTCCCACGCCAGCCCGAGGTAGCACTCGTCGGACGCCACCAGCACCCCGCGCTCACGCGCCCACCCGACCACCTTGCGCAGGTGTTCGACCCCGAGTACCCGGCCGGTGGGGTTGCTCGGCGAGTTCAGGTAGATCAGCGCCGGGGTCTGCGGTCCCAGCTGAGTCAGTGAGTCCGCGCGCATCACCTGGGCCCCGGCCAGCCGCGCACCCACGTCGTAGGTGGGGTAGGCGAGTTCCGGCACCACGACCACGTCGCCGGCACCGAGCCCCAGTAGTGTCGGCAACCAGGCGATGAGTTCTTTGGTGCCGATCACCGGCAGCACCGCGGATTCCGCCAAGCCGGTGACGCCGTAGCGACGGGCCAGTGCGGACACCGCGGAGTCCCGCAACCTGCGGGTGCCCGCGGTGGCGGGGTAGCCGGGTGCCGCTCCGGCGGCCGTCAACGCCTCCTGGATCAGCGGCGCGACCGGATCGACGGGGGTGCCGACCGACAGGTCGACGATGCCGTCGGGATGGGCCGCCGCGGTCGCCTTCGCCTCGGCCAGGGTGTCCCACGGAAACTCTGGCAAGGACGCCGACACCGGTTGCCGGCGGCGCAGCAGCGGATTCAGTCCTCGCCCTGGGGCGGCAGGTCCTTGACCGCTTGCGGGTCGTTTTCGGTCAGCCCGACCTTGGCCGCCCCGCCCGGGGAGCCCAGCTCGGCGAAGAAGTCCGCATTGATCTGCGTGTACTGGCTCCACTGCTCGGGCACGTCATCTTCGTAGTAGATGGCCTCGACCGGGCAGACCGGCTCGCAGGCGCCGCAGTCCACGCACTCGTCGGGGTGGATGTACAGCATCCGAGCGCCCTCGTAGATGCAGTCGACGGGGCATTCCTCGATGCACGCCTTGTCCTTGATGTCGGTGCAGGGCTGGGCAATCACGTACGTCACGGACGTCTCCTCAACGTGTCCTCCATGAACAAGTGGGCTGTCGGCTGCACGGCCTGGGGGCGTCCAAGCCGCGAACCGGTACTGCTTTGGTTACTGATACTAGACGTTGCACATACAGGCCGACCAAATGGCACGCCCGTAAATATGTCCAGTCATGGTGCACCTCGCGGCATAACCGGGTGCAACCACCCCTATGCTGCGCGGATGGCGCTTCCCCACGCTGGTCTCGTCTCCCGCAGCGCCACCCATGCCGGACGCTGCGGACGATGGAGAACGACGGCTGGGCGGAACTCGCACGCTGGATCGCCGAGCCGCTCGACCCGACCGCCCGGCCGAGGTGATGCGTTGAGCCACAACGGTCCTCGTGAGATCGCCGCCCAGATGCGCGGCGCCGAGGAGAACCGGTGAACTACCCGAACCTGTTGTCTCCGTTGGATCTCGGCTGCACCACGTTACGCAACCGGGTGGTCATGGGGTCGATGCACACCGGGCTGGAAGACCGCGCCGGCAACATCGATCGACTGGCCGGCTACTTCGCCGAACGCGCCCGCGGCGGCGTCGGGCTCATCGTCACCGGTGGGTACGCGCCCAACCGCACCGGTTGGCTGCTGCCGTTCGCCTCGGATCTGACGACCTCGCGGCAGGCACGACGGCATCGTCGCGTCACCCGCGCGGTGCACGACGAGGGCGGCAGGATCCTGCTGCAGATCCTGCATGCCGGACGCTATGCCTACCACCCGCTTTCGGTCAGTGCATCGTCGATCAAGGCGCCCATCAACCCATTTCGGCCGCGCAGACTGAGCGGTCGTGGTGTCGAATCGACCATCGCCGATTTCGTGCGGTGCGCTCGGTTGGCGCGTGACGGTGGCTACGACGGCGTCGAAATCATGGGCAGCGAAGGCTATCTGGTCAACCAGTTCCTGGCGCCACGCACCAACAAGCGCACCGATTCCTGGGGCGGCTCCGCGATCAACCGCCGCCGATTTCCGGTCGAGATCGTGCGCCGCACCCGGGCCGCCGTCGGACCCGATTTCGTCATCTCCTACCGCATGTCGCTCGCCGACTACGTCGAGGAAGGCCAGAGTTGGGACGAAATCCTCGCGCTGGCAACCGAAGTCGAAGCCGCCGGCGCCACCGTCATCAACTCCGGGTTCGGCTGGCACGAGGCGCGAGTACCCACGATCGTGACCTCGGTCCCCAACAGCGCGTTCGTCGCCATCAGCAGCGCGTTGGCCGGACACGTCGGCATCCCCGTGATCGCGTCCAACCGGATCAACATGCCGCAAGCCGCCGAACAGATCCTTACCGACACCGGAGTGCAACTGGTCTCGATGGCCCGACCCCTGCTGGCGGACCCGGAGTGGGTGCACAAAGCCGCAGCCGGCCACGCCGACGAGATCAACACGTGCATCGCCTGCAATCAAGCGTGTCTGGACCACGCATTCGCCCGTAAGACGGTGTCGTGCCTGCTCAACCCGCGCGCCGGACACGAGACGAAGCTGGTGCTGGCGCCGGCCCGGCACACCCGGGACGTGGCCGTCGTCGGCGCCGGCCCCGCCGGATTGGCCGCGGCGGTCAGCGCCGCACAGCGCGGACACCGGGTCACGTTGTTCGACGCGAACGACTTCATCGGCGGCCAGTTCGACCTGGCTCGCCGCATTCCCGGCAAGGAGGAGTTCGGCGAGACCATCCGGTACTTCTCGACCATGCTGGCGAAGTTCGGCGTCGACGTTCGGCTGGGCGCCCGGGTGGGCGCCCACGACCTGGCCGACTACGACGTCGTCGTACTGGCCACCGGCGTATCGCCACGCGTCCCGGACGTCCCCGGTATCGACCATCCCAAGGTGCTGACCTACGCCGAGGCCATCACCGGCGCCAAGCCGGTCGGCAAGACGGTGGCCGTCATCGGCGCCGGCGGCGTCGGCTTCGACGTCGCCGAACTCCTGGTGACCGAGCAGTCGCCGACGTTGAACGTCAAGGAGTGGAAGGCCGAATGGGGAATCGTCGACTCGCACGAGGGTCCCGCGGACCTGCGGGGAGCCCTGGTCCCCGCTTTGCCTACCCCGGCGGCCCGAGTGGTCTACCTGCTGCAGCGCAGCAAGGGCCCGCAGGGACGGAGACTGGGTAAGACCAGCGGCTGGGTCCATCGAGCTTCGTTGCAGGCCAAAGGCGTGCACCAGCTGTCCGGGGTGAACTACGAGCGGGTCAGCGACGCCGGCCTGCACATCAGCTTCGGCCCGGACCGGCGGCGTCGCCAGATACTCGCGGTGGACAGCGTCGTGGTGTGCGCCGGTCAGGATTCGGTGCGCGATCTCCAGGACGAGCTACGCCGGACGGGGGTCGATCCCTACGTCATCGGCGGGGCGGCCGTTGCCGCCGAATTGGACGCCAAACGCGCGATCAGACAGGGCACCGAGCTCGCGGCCAGGCTGTGAAAAACCTTTGAAGGTAGCCCGTTGGGCGGCGGTCCGAGGCCGTTCGCCCTGCGCGAAACTGCCGCTCATACCCGCTCTGACCTGCGAAAAGTTACATCTGGCGGGGATCTGGCGATAACAATTCTGATGGGAGCATGCCCAGGGAGCCTGGTAGCCTTTAACGCAGACGGCAACCGCTGGGCAGATGTCGTCGCCGTCTTGTCGACGGTGCAATAAGTTGGGGAAGGTGTCCAAAATGTTGTCGTTTACCAAAGTAGCCGTGGTGGCTGGGGGCTTGGCAGTGTCGCTGGGCTTGGGGACCGGTGTCGCCTCCGCCGACCCGCTGGATGCGGCCGTTAACTCGACCTGCAACTACGGGCAGGTCATGGCCGCGCTCAACGCGCAGGACCCGGCGGCAGCCGCGCAGCTCACCGCCTCGCCGGTGGCGACCGGTTGGCTGAACTCCTTCATCGCCTCACCGCCGGCAAAGCGCCGGCAGATGGCGGCGCAGTTGCAGGCCATGCCGGGCGCCGCGCAGTATGTGGGGCTCGTCGAGTCCGTTGCAGTTTCCTGTAACAACTACTGAGTCCTGACCCGCAAGCGCAACGCCGTGATCCTCCGGGATCGGGTGCGTTGCGCTTGCGGCGTTTATGCCGCCAGTGATGCGTAGGTGGTGGTCCGCTGACGCGCGGGCCGTCCGATGCCCTCGGCGATAGCGACCAGCTCAGCAACGGTCTTCGCCGACCCGTGCTCTGAGCCGGCCATCCGCGAGATGGTTTCCTCCATCAGCGTGCCGCCCAGGTCGTTGGCGCCGCCGTTGAGCATCGCCTGGGTGCGTTCGACGCCGAGCTTCACCCAACTGGTCTGGATGTGGGAGATGCGGCCGTGCAGCATGATCCGCGCCAGGGCGTGCACCGCGCGGTTGTCCCGGTGGGTCGGTCCGGGGCGCGCCGCGCCGGCCAGGTACAGCGGCGAGTTCTGGTGCACGAACGGCAACGGCACGAACTCGGTGAAGCCGCCGGTGCGGTCCTGAATGCCCCGCAGCACGTTGAGGTGCCCGATCCAGTGCCTGGGGTTGTCGACGTGGCCGTACATCATCGTCGACGACGACCGTAGGCCCACCTCGTGCGCGGTGGTGACGATCTCGACCCACAGCGACGTCGGCAACTTGCCTTTGGTGAGCACCCAGCGGACCTCGTCGTCCAGGATTTCCGCGGCCGTGCCCGGGATGGTGTCCAGACCGGCCTCGCGCAGACTGGTCAGCCAGTCCCGGATGCTCAGCCCGCTCTTGGTGACTCCGTTGGCGATCTCCATCGGCGAGAACGCGTGCACGTGCATCGAGGGCACCCGGGCCTTGACCGCCCGCACCAGGTCCGCGTAACCGGTCACCGGCAATTCGGGGTCGATGCCGCCCTGCATGCAGATCTCGGTGGCCCCGGCGACGTGGGCCTCCCACGCGCGGTCGGCCACCTCCTGCGCCGACAGCGAGTACGCGTCGGCGTCGCCCTTGCGTTGCGCGAAGGCACAGAACCGGCATCCGGTGTAGCAGATGTTGGTGAAATTGATGTTGCGGTTGACCACGAACGTCACGTCGTCGCCCACCACCTCGCGGCGCAACGAATCAGCCAGCGCGGCAACGGCTTCCAGCGCCGGACCCTCGGCGGTGGCCAAGGCCAGATACTCGTCGTCGGTGCAGCCGCCCGGATCCCGTTCCGCCGCGCGCAACGCGGCGAGCACGTCGGTGTCTAGGCGCTCTGGCGCTGTGGCGCCCTGAGCCGCGAGCTCATGCACCCGCGACCGGATGGATTCCCAGTCGCCGAAAGCACTTTCGAGGTCGCTGCGGGCCTCGGTGTTGCGGCCCTCGGAGTCGATCGCGGCGCCCAGGTCCACCCGGCCCGAGGAGGCCACCTCGTCGGGCTCCTGCCACGGCATGCCCACCGGGTTGACGTCGCGCGCGAAGCCGGTCACCGGGTCGGCAAGTGCCGCAACATGTCCCCGCACCCGCGGATCGATCCACGCCGCTCCGGCCTGCACAAATTTGGGCTGCGCGGTCAGCCGCTGCACCAGGTCGTAGCCGGCCTGAGCGGTGACGGCGGCCAGGTCATCCAGTGCGGGCCAGGGACGTTCGGGGTTGACGTGATCGGGAGTCAGCGGCGAAACCCCACCCCAGTCGTCGACACCGGCGGCCACCAAGGCCAGGCATTCCTCGCGCGACACCAGGTTCGGCGGCGCCTGGATGCGCATACCCGGACCCAGCACCAAGCGCGCCACCGCCACGGTGGCCAGGTAGTCGTCGATGCCGGCGTCGGGCACGGCGGCCATCGCGGTGCGTTCCTTGGCCCGGAAGTTCTGCACGATCACCTCTTGGACGTGACCGAACTCTTTGTGCGACTTGCGAATCGCGTGCAACGTGTCCGCCCGCTCGGCCAGCGTCTCGCCAATACCCACCAGCAGACCGGTGGTAAACGGGATCGACAGCCGGCCGGCGTCGGTCAGGGCGCGTAGCCGTACCGCGGGGTCTTTGTCCGGGCTGCCGTAGTGCGCAAGGCCTTTGGTCTCGAACAGCCGTCGCGACGTCGTCTCCAGCATCATGCCCATCGACGGCGCCACCGGCTTGAGCCTCGACATCTCCGACCACGTCATCACGCCCGGGTTCAGGTGCGGCAACAGGCCGGTCTCCTCCAACACCCGGATGGCCATCGCTCGCACGTAGGACAACGTGGAGTCGTAGCCGCGTTCCTCGAGCCACTGGCCCGCCTCGGCCCAGCGGTCTTCGGGACGGTCGCCGAGGGTGAACAACGCTTCCTTGCAGCCGAGTTCGGCCCCGCGGCGGGCCACGTCGACGATCTCGTCGGGCTCCATGTAGAGGCTCATGCCCTGGGCGCGCAGCCGGCCCGGGACGGCGACGAACGTGCAGTAGTGGCAGTTGTCCCGGCACAGGTGGGTGACCGGGATGAACACCTTGCGCGAGTAGCTGATCGGCAGCCGGCCACTCGGGCCGAGCCGTCCGGCCGACCGCAGACCGGCATCGCGCACCCGGGCCGCGCTGGCGCACAGGTCGGCGAGATCGTCGCCACGCGCGGTCATCGCGACCGCCGCTTCGTCGAGGTTCAGCGCGACGCCGTCCCGGGCCCGCCGCAACACGCGGCGCAACGCCGAGGGGCTGGCTTTGGGCGGTACGGCGGGGTTGGGCAGAGCCGTGGGCTCCGGCGGTTGCGGCGTCAAGGGCACGTTGGTGTAACTTCCCCGCGCGGCCGTTTCATCCACGTCACCCATACGTCCTGTTCTGCGGGAAACCTGGGCATCCCTGGCGCCATACGCGCAACAGTAGCGGCAGGCCGGCCAGCGCTCGCGACTGACCGGGACGCGCGATTCGGCGGATTCTCGGCCGAGTGGGACAATGGTGGCCGATTACCGCGATACGATCTGTATCTGGCCGCCGCGCGGAAGTAGCCGCGACGGTGGCCGCTGGTATCACGTAAGGGTGAGTGAGATGTCGTTCTTGCATGCAGCGCCGGAGGCGCTGAAGGCTGCGGCGTCCAATATCGCCGGCATCGGCACGGAGATCAGTTCGGCCAACGCGGCAGCCGCTGCGCCCACCACTAGCGTTGTCGCCGCGGCCGCCGACCAGGTGTCCGCCCAGGTCGCCGCGCTGTTCTCCAGTCACGCCCGCGGTTACCAGCAGCTCAGTTCCGAGGTGTCGGCGTTCCACGAAAAGGTCGTGCAGGCCCTGGGAGCGAGCGCCAACGCCTACACCAACGCCGAGTCCAGTGCGGCGCGGACCCTGATGAGCGCGGTCAACGCGCCGGCCGAACAACTGGTCGGCAAATCGGCCATCCCGACCTCGGCTGCCGGCCTGGCCGGTGAGGTGCGTAGCGCTTTGTCCGGTATCCAGAGTCCGGGCATCGGCAATCTGTTCGGGGCACTGAAGCTTGCACCGACCGGCGGGATCAGCGGCCTCGCGGCCACCAGCGGCCTGTTGGGCCCGGCCGCGGCGGCACCGGCAGCGATCCTCCCGGTGTCGTGGGCGACCGCGATCGAGAACGCCTACATCGCTTTCGAGCCGTATGTCGAATACGGCTTCAACCTGGCCGCCTATCTAGCCGGCTGGTTGCCGTGGGTCGGCATCCTGGGGCCGCAGATCAACTTCTTCTACTACCTGTTCGAACCGATGGTGCAGAGCGGCCTGTTCAACACACTCGACTTTTTAAGCGGGACAGTCAGTTTCGCGCAGGGTTTGAACAACTTCTGGTCTGCCACCTCGGCGTCGATCAGCCAGTTCATCAACACCGAAATTGACTGGTTCTTCAGCTTCTTTCCGCCGCTGCCGCCGTTCCCGCCGCGGCTCTGAGCCTTTCTCAGCCCTGCCGGTGCCGGCGCCACAACACCCATGCCGGCGGCGCCACCCCGAGCACGATGAGCAGCAGCGCCCCGTAGGCCATCAAGCCCGCACCGCCCAGGACGACGTCACCGCCCGGACCTCCCAAACTCAGCACCGCCACCGTCAGCAACCAGGTCCACAGCGGCAGCGCGGCGAATCGCGGCGACGTGGTCCATCGTCCGGCGGCCCACACCAGGGCGGCGTTGAGCAGTCCGCTGAGCAGCGCGCTCACCGGGAACGGAATCGAGCCGATATAGGAGGGCAGCAGCAGCGCACCGATGAGGGCGGACAACACACCGTCGACGGCCAGCAACGCCAATACAACAAATCTGATAGCTGGATCCGTCGCGCCGCTCTCTTCGACCGAGGCGGCGCGTGGTTTGGTGTCGGTCAGGTCGGGACGCTGTCGAGCTGGGAGACGATCGATCCCAGTATCCACTGGAAGCTGTCGAGGCGGTCCTGCCAGTGTTGCAGGTTAGGGTCCAGGTCGGGGTCCATGTGAATGCCTTCCTAGTCCTGTCTCGGTCCTGTCTCGGTCGTGTCATGGAGCCTGTCGAGGCTGTAGAGGCTCCTTTTCGAAGCCTACGTGCCCGCGCCGTCGAATCCCAGACCGGCAAGCAGATCGGTTTCCCAGCCCCGTTCGTCGCGGTCGCCCGCCTCGCCGGCGACGAGGACATAGTGCTCGTTCGCCAGGATGGGCAGGGCCAGATTGTTGGACAGCGCGCAGGCCCTTCCGGTAGGGCCGACGACCACCTGAGTGGCGTGCGCAGCCAGCGCCGCGGTCTTGGCGGCCCGCGCGTCGGCGTCGGCCTCGATGACGGCCGTGATGGCGTCGTCTGGGTAACCGAACGGGATGTCCGCCGGCGGCAGCACCCAGTCGGGGCGCAGATCGTCCGGGACCAGGCCGCGTATCTCCGCGGCCACGGCGTCACGGCCCAGGACGGTCCAGTAGAACTTCGGCGCCGGCCACGGCTCCCCCGCGCTCGGATAGTCCTGGTCGCCGGCTGCGGCCACCGCGGCCGTGCAGACCGCGTGGGCTCGCACATGGTCGGGATGTCCGTACCCGCCGTCAGGGTCGTAGGTGACGACGACGTGCGGGCGTAGCTCGCGCATCAGCGCCACCAGCGCGCCGACCGCCTCGTGCTCGTCGGCGTCAACGAAGCGGGAGACGGAAGCGGACCCGGTGCGCGGCTCGGTGCCGGCCATGCCGGAATCGCGCCAGTGCCCGGCGCCGCCGAGATAGATCGGTTCGTCGATGCCCAACGCGGCCAGAGCCCGACGGAGTTCGCCGATGCGGTAGCCGCCGAGTTGGTCGGCCCGATCGGCGGCGAGCTGAGCCCAGCGGTCGCCGATTATCTCGCCTTCCTCGCCGAGGGTGCAGGTGACGACATGGACCTGCGCGCCGCGCGCGGTGTAGTGCGCGATGGTGGCGCCGTTGCTCAAGCTTTCGTCGTCGGGATGCGCATGCACGAACAGCAGCCGCGGCTTGGACATGGACGCACACTACCCGGCGGCCGGGCCGCGATCGGAAAATCCACCTTCGGTGACCGATAGGAACGCCGACGCCTACTATCGTCGGATGGCGCAGCTGACCCGACCCATCGGCCGGAGTCGCCGGCGCGGCGAAGTGCTCGAACGTGCGCTGTACGCGGCGACGGTGGCCGAACTGGCCGCGGTCGGGTACGGACGGCTGACGATGGAGGGCATCGCCGCGCGCGCCCACACCGGGAAGGCAGCGCTGTACCGGCGCTGGACCAGCAAGCACGACCTGGTGCAGGCCGCCCTGATTCACACCCTGCCGCCGCTGCCCGAGCCACGGCCGGGCCGATCAGCGCGGGAGAATCTGCTGACGGTGTTCACCGCGCATCGCGACGTGTTGGCCGGCAAGACCGACTTTCCCGGCCTGGAGATCATCAGCCAACTGATACACGAGCCCGAGCTGCGCACGATCTTCACCGACGCCGTGGTGGCGCCGCGGATGAAGATCGTGGAGTCGATCCTGCAAACCGCGGTCGCCGACGGCGAACTCGATCCCGCGACGCAGACGCCGCTCAGCGCGCGAGTGGGACCGGCGTTGATCTACCAGCACTTCATGCTGACCGCCGCACCGCCGACCCGGCGCGATCTGGTACTGATCGTCGACACCGTGATACCGCCGAAACCTCCGGTGCCGCAGGCTGATTAAGTAGCGAACGGTTCGGTGAACAGACCGATCAGGTTGGCGCCGGCCGCCAGGCCCTGATCGAAAGCCCCGACCACGCCGCCGATCTGGCCGCCGTTGAAGGATTGAGCCCCGGTGCCTTGCAGCAAGCTCGAGGTGAAATTGGACGGTACCGGCGCGCCGAAGAACAGGTCCACGGCCTGCTCCCCGGTACCCACCAGCAGGTTGCCTACGTTGAAGCCGCGGTTGAGAACCCCGTTGAGCGCGCTGTCGGTGCCGAAAAACGCCCGCTCAAAGGCGATTTCGTTGGCGACCAGCGCCTGGTTGAAGGTCATTTGATTGGCGACCAGGTTGGAGTTGAAACCGATCTGCATCTGCTCCAATTGCGCGAACGGGATCGCCGGGACACCGGTGGTTCCGGCGCTTGGCACCAGACCTAACACATTGGCCGGGACGGTCAAGCCCTGGTAGAAGGCACCGGCGAGGCCGCCGACCTGACCGCCGTTGAAGGGTTGAGCTCCGGAACCGAGCAACAGGCTGGAAGTGAAGTTCGCCGGTGTCGGCGCGCCGAAGAACAAGTTGACCGCCTGCTCGCCGGTGCCCACCAACAGGTTGCCGACATTGAAGCTGCGGTTGATGACCCCGTTGAGGGCGCTGTCGGTGCCGAAAAACGCCCGCTCGAAAGCGATCTCATTGGACACCAGCGCCTGGTTGAACGCCAGCTCGTTGGCTACCAGGTTCGAGTTGAAAGCGAGCTGGGACTGCTCCACCATCTGGAGCGGGCCCGCGGCGGCCGCCTGCAACGGGGCGACGTTCGCAGCCTCGGCGGCGGCGTAGGCGTTGGCGCCGCCACGCAGGGCTTGCACGAATTGCTCATGGAACTGCGAAGCATGCGCGCTGAGTTGCTGGAAAGCCTGACCGTGCGCGCCGAACAACGATGCGATGGCCGCCGATATCTCGTCGGCGCCGGCCGGCAACACCGCCGTCGTCGCTTCCGCTATCGAACTGCTCGCGGTGCCGATCGCGGAATTGATGCCCGCCAGATCCGTGGCTGCCGCCGCCACGAACTCCGGCACCGTCGTCAAATAGGACATCGCGGACCTCCCCACCCGTGCCACGCACGGCCCTCCCCGGCCGGTCGTGTAGCTGTGTCAACGATCAGTGATGCTAGCGACGCAGGCGGCGCCAGATGGCGTCTTTCTCCAAAATGAACTAGACAAACCGATCTGGATTCGTTTCGTGGATACCCGGTCAGGGGAGGGGCTGATCGACCTCGACGTCCACGCCCGCGTCGACGCTGACATCGAAGAGCCCGTTGAACGCGGTTTGGAAGGGCGTCAGCACGGAACTGATCAGGGAGGCGTCGAACAGGAACTTCTGCACCGTGGCGCCCAGCAGGCCGCCGGCGGTGAACCCACCGAACACATCGGTCGGAGCGCTGACCAGCAAGGTTCCGGTCAAATCCCCGGCGGGAATTCCGAGCAGGGCATTGATCGCCGCCTGCGGTGTACCGACCAGCAGCAGGTTGAGGCCGTTGAGAGCGTTGTTGACCGCTCCGTTGAGCGCCCCGCCGGTGCCGAAGATGCCCAGCTGCAAGAGCTGTTCGTTGGCAACCAGGTTGGTGTTGAAGGCCAGCTGGGCGTTGACCAGAGCATCCAAGTTCGCGGGGGTCAGCCCGAGCTGCGTCAGCAGCGCGACATCGAGTCCCGGCACACCACCCAGGGCTGTGTTCAGCGAAAGCAGCTGCTGCACAACACCTGTCAACCCACCGACCGGCGGGAAGCCGCCGCCGAGCGCCAGCGTGGGGCTGACCAGCAGGTCGGCGGTCAGGTTGACCGCCGGGGCACCCACGACACCGTTGACCAGTTGCGCGCCGGTGCCCAGCAGCAGGTTGCCGGCGTTGAGCAGATAGCCGGCCGGACCGAGCAGCGCCGCGGGTCCGAGCAGAGCGGTGACCAGTGCCTGCTCGTTGATCACCAGGGCCTGGCTGAAAGCGATCTCGTTGGCGACCAGCGAACCCAATACGCTGCCTTGAAGTTGGTTCAACCCCGCCAGACCAGCCGTGGGAAGGCCCGCCACGGTGTTCACCAGCGCCGCGAGTGCGGCGGTGTCTCCGCTGAAGGCTCCGGTCAGCGCCGCATTGAGCTGCGCGCTCAGCGGGCCGAGGCCGCCGGTGAGGTTGGCCGCCAACGCGGGCAGGTTCAGCGCGAAACCGCTGCCCAGGCCGGCGAGTGCGGCGTTGAAACTGGCCGCCAGGCCTTCCAGGTTCAGCGGGAATCCGCCCGGCAGCGCGGGCAGCACCAGACCGAAGTCCAGGGCGGGCAGGCCGCCGAGGAAATTGCCGGACAGCGCCCCGGACAGGGCGGCATTCAGCTGAGCATTCAGGTTGGACAGGCTGCCGCTGATGTTGGCCGTCAGGGCCGGCAGGTTGACTCCGAAGTTGCCCGCCAGCGCGGCGAAGTCGGGCAGGCCGCCGGCGAAGCTTCCGGAGATGGCCGAGTTCAGCTGGGCAGCCAGCGAGCCGCCGGTCTGCGCCAAGGCATCCAGACCTGCATTGATGTTGCTGCTCAGCGACCCGCCGGTCTGGGCCAGCGCGGACAGGTTGGCCAGACCGGCATTCACTTGCGCGATCCCGGCATTGACCTGCGCGATCACCGAGTTACCCGCCTGCACCAGTCCAGCGAGCTCGGGGGTCAAGCTGAAGTTGCCCGACAGCGCGGCATTGAGTTGGGCGCCAAGGGCATTCAGGCCGCCGCTGAAGGCACCGGAGAGGCCACCGAAGCCGACGTTTCCGGTGCCGTTGACCGCCAGACTCGCGTTGAAGTCGGCCGGAATCTGGGCGCCCACCACCAGATTCAACGCCTGCTGGCCCGCGCCTATAACGGAGTTGAAGGAGGTCAGACCCGCGTTGATCGCACCGTTCAGTGCGGTGTCGGTGCCGAAGATCAACTGCTGCAGACTGAGCTCGGCGCCCACCAGCGCCCGGTTGAACGAAACCTCGGCATTGACCAGGTTGGCCGTGAATGCGGCATGCGCCTGGGCGAAGACGTCCAGCGGGGCGGCCGGTGCGGCCAGCAGGCCCGAGAGGGTCTGCACCGCACCCGTCTCGGCCGCCACATACGCGTTCGCGCCCGCCGCCACTGTCTGGACGAACTGCCCGTAGGACGCGGCCACCTGACCGCTGAGCTGCTGATATCCAAGACCGTTCTGGGAGAAGAGCGCGGCGATCGCGACCGATACCTCGTCCTGCGCCGCGGACACCAGAGCGGTCGTCGACCCCGCCACCGCCGCATTGGCGGCGCTGAGCGCCGAACCGATGCCTTCGAGTTGCGCGGCGAACGAAGCCATTATTTGTGGCTCGACAAAGACAAACGACATGGTGACCCCTCACCTAGCAAAATTGCTGGCTTACCCCTGTTCGCCAGGTAGCCCCCGACAGCACCTGGTCGAACGTATCGCGGGTGTTGACCACCGGCGCCGATTCCAAACCATAATTTCGATAACAATTTGTCACGAGCACAATTGGCCGCCGCGGACGTCGGCCCGGGCGCCCGCCAGCCCGCGCCTACGTCGGCGTCACGCCTGGTGAAGGGCCGTTTTGGATTACGGGCCGGTCTTGACCCACTGCCCGGCGTCACCGACGATCCCGACCGGTACCACGCCGGTGAGGCTGACGTTCTGCACGCTGGGTCCCGCCGCGACGATCGTGGTGTCCTGCAGGATCGGCAGCACTGTCGACATGTTCCACAGTCGCGGTTCCACCGCGGTGATCACGTCGTTGATGTTCTTGGTTCCGTTGAGTGCGGCCTCGATGTTCGATTCGATGCTGCGATCGCAGATTCCGGTGAGATTGGACGGCGCTTTCACCAGCGCCCCGGGGTCCGGCGGGCGGCTGGAAGTGGTGGTGTCGGGTCCGATCGACGAGCTCGCCGCGGTCGAGCCGGCCGGACTGCTGGTCGGCGTAACCGGCGGCGAGATTTGCGTGGCCTGCAACGCTGGGCAGCCGAAGCGGGACGCCAGCGACGTGGCCAGGTTCCCACCGGCCTGATGCCAGCCCACCAGCGCGTCGACTTGGTGGTTGTTCAACGCGTCGCGGTACAGCGCCACCGGGTCCAGCGCCAGCACGGTGGCGGCGATCCCGACATTGCGGAGCTGGTCGGCGGCGGTGTTGGCGACGGCCACCGCGGTCGGGTCGTTGGCCGCCACCCCGATGACCAGCGACAGTTGCTTGCCGTCCTTACTGATCCGGCCCCGGATGACTTCCGGAGGTCCGGCGCTCGCCGTGGTGGTGGTATTGGGTCCCGGCGGCGCCGGGGACACCGACGTGGTGCTTTCGATCTGGAACCCGGAAGCCTCCAACAGGCCCAGTGCCGCGGTGGTGCTCATCGCCGGCGGAGCGGTCGGCACATAGCCCGGGTCGCTCGGCGACCGGATCTGGGCCTGGTCCAAGGTGACCGTGTTGTCGCTGCCGGCACCCACCGCGGCCAGCAGGTCGACGTCGATCAACCCCAGGATCGCTTTGCGCACTTGGGAATCGGCCAGCTTGGCCTCGTTGGCCCGCAGTGTCAGCTGCATGACGCGCGGCGTCACGATCCGGGCGGTCCGCACGTCGGGAATCGCCGACAACTGCGCGAACGCGGCCGAACCGCCGTGCACCTGAGCCACCTGGGTGTCGCCGTTACGCACCGAATCCGCCAACGCGGCCGGCGCCCCGGCGCGGCGGAACTGGATCAGCGCCGGCTTGGCGGGCTGGCCCCAATAGCGGTCGTTGCGGGCGATCAGGATCTCGTCGCGCTGGGGATCGATGTTCTCCACGCGGAACTGACCACCGGTGACCGGTAGCGCACGGGCCAGCCCCGACGTGAACCCGCCCGGCACATCCTTGACGATGTGCGCGGGCAGCAGGTTGTTGAACAACTCCCGCCATGCCGGATACGGCTGGGTGAAGGTCACCACGGCCTGCTTGCCACCCTCGAGTGACTGGACCGAGGTGATCAGGTCATAGCCGGCCGGGTCCACCACGCCGGGCTGGCTGACCATCTGCCGCCACAGGTACCAGAAGTCGTCGGCGGCGATCGGCGCGTTGTCGGTCCACTGCGCTTCCGGGCGGATCTTGTAGGTGACCGTGAATGGATTTTCACTGGTCACCTCAGCCGAGATCAGCAGAGTCGGATCCATCTCCCAGCGCGAACCCGTCGACGAATTCGGGTCGGGTACCGGCCGGAACGCGCTCGGCAGCACCAGCGCGCTGATCGCGGCATTCACCGGAGACAGGTCGGAGAGCAGGTGTGGGTTGAAGCCGGCGCCGATCGAGTCGATGCCCATGATGATCTGGGTGGGGTGCTGCGGGGGTGGGGGCACGTTGTGCGGGGTGTCGGTGCTCTGCGGCGCCGGCGGCGGGCTCACCGTGCAACCCGACAACACCAGGCCGATGGCTGCGACCAGCACACCGACCGCTACCAGGACGTGGCGGGCTCGGTGCAGCACGCCCATCAGGGTATCGAGCCGCACGCGGCCTAGCCCCGAGCCTTTGCCCGCGACCGGCTGCGTGCTCTCGAGGTCGCGTCGAGCTCGACTTTGCGGACCCGCACGATCTCCGGGGTCACCTCGACGCATTCGTCGGCCGCGCAGAACTCCATGGCCTGTTCCAGGTCCAGTTCGAGCGGCCGGGCCAGCGTCTCCATCACGTCGGCGGTCGAGGAGCGCATGTTGGTCAGCTTCTTCTCGCGGGTCACGTTGACGTCGAGATCCTCAGCGCGAGGGTTGATCCCGACGACCATGCCCTCGTAGGTGTCCTGCCCGGGCTCGACGAAGAACTGGCCGCGGTCGGCGAGCTGCAGCATCGCGAACGGGGTGATGCTGCCGGTGCGGTCGGACACGAGTGAACCGGTGTGGCGGGCCCGGATCTCGCCGGCCCACGGCCGGTAACCGTCGAACACGGCGTTGGCGATGCCAGTGCCGCGGGTGAGGGTGAGGAAATCGGTGCGGAAGCCGATCAGCCCGCGGCTGGGGACGATGAAGTCCATCCGGACCCAGCCCGCGGCATGGTTCTTCATTTCTTCCATGCGTCCCTTGCGACCGGCCATCAACTGGGTGATGGCACCGACGAATTCCTCGGGACAGTCGATCGTCATCGCCTCGAACGGTTCGTGCAGCTTGCCGTCGATGGTGCGGGTGACCACCTGCGGCTTGCCGACGGTGAGTTCGAAGCCTTCCCGGCGCATCTGCTCCACCAGCACCGCCAGCGCCAGCTCGCCGCGGCCCTGCACCTCCCAGGCGTCGGGCCGGCCGATGTCGACGACCCGGATCGAGACGTTGCCGACGAGTTCGGCGTCCAGCCGGTTGCGGACCATGCGCGCGGTCAGTTTGTGACCGGATACCTTGCCGGCCAGCGGCGAGGTGTTGGTGCCGATGGTGACCGAGATGGCCGGCTCGTCGACGGTGATGCGCGGCAGGGCGTGGGCGTGGTCGGGGTCGGCCAGCGTGTCACCGATCATGATTTCGGGAATGCCGGCGATGGCGACGATATCTCCAGCTGTCGCTTCGTTCGTCGCGCTGCGTTCGACGCCTTCGGTGGCCAGCAATTCGGTGATCTTGGCGCTGGTGATGACCGGCAGCCCGTCCACCTCGCGCATCCACGCCACCTGCTGGCCCTTGCGCAACCTGCCGTTGTAGATGCGGACCAGAGCGAGCCGGCCCAGGAACGCCGAGGCGTCCAGGTTGGTGACCAACGCCTGCAGCGGCGCCTCGGGGTCGCCTTTGGGCGGCGGGACGTGTTCCTCGAGCACCTCGAACAGCGGATCCAGGTTGGTGCCGTCCGGGACCTGGCCGTCGGGCGGCTGCGCGGTGCTGACGATGCCGGCGCGTCCGGACGCGTACAACGTCGGCAGGCCCAGCGCGTGCTCGGCGGCCGCGGCGGCCTCGTCGTCCAGGTCGGTGGCGACGTCGAGCAACAGGTCGTGGCTGGCCTCGACGACTTCGGCGATGCGCGCGTCGGGCCGGTCGGTCTTGTTGACCACCAGGATCACCGGCAGATGCGCGGCGAGTGCCTTGCGCAGCACGAACCGGGTCTGCGGTAGCGGGCCTTCGGATGCGTCGACCAGCAGCAGCACCCCGTCCACCATGGACAGGCCGCGCTCCACCTCGCCGCCGAAGTCGGCGTGGCCGGGAGTGTCTATGACATTTATTACTGTGACGGTCCCGTCCGGGTGGTGACGGTGCACGGCGGTGTTCTTGGCCAGGATGGTGATGCCCTTTTCCTTCTCCAGATCACCGCTGTCCAGGACGCGTTCCTGCACTTCACCGCGCTCGTGCAGCGCGCCGGACTGCCGCAGCATCGCGTCGACCAGGGTGGTTTTGCCGTGGTCGACGTGGGCGACGATGGCGACATTGCGGAATGGCACGTCGGTGATTGTGGCAGTGGGGCCGCCGGATAGCGAACTGGGCGTGATCCGCTGTCGACTCTGCGTCTTTCGCTGTTGACTCTGCGCCTAGGGCGCGAAAGTGCGAGTAAGTTGCGACCTCAGCGCAGAATCAACGTGTTGGACCGCAGGACAGGGCACGGATCAGGTCGGGCAACCAGGCGCGATCAGCGGGCACCCAGTCGACCTCGGGCAGTTCGGCCGTCGTCACCCAGCGCAGCGCCCGGTGATCATGCGGCTGTGGGTCACCGCGCAGCAGGTGCACGCGATAGGCCCGTAAGACCGTCGACGAGTTCAGCGTGACGTCCTCGCCCAGCCGCTCCCCGACCGCGACGTCGACTCCGAGTTCCTCGGCCAGTTCACGGGCCAGCGCGGCGGGTTCGGATTCTCCGTCGGTGACCTTGCCGCCGGGCAGTTCCCACAGGCCGGCGAGCTCAGGAGGTCGTTCCCGTTGCGCCACCAGAAGGGCCGACCCGGCGACGATGGCGCCGGCGACGACGACCTGGTTCGGCATGGGCAGTGAGGGTATACCTAGCTGCTATGGCTGTGTTATCGGACGAGCAAGTAGACGCTGCACTGCCCGACCTGGACGGCTGGGAGCGGGTCGACGGCACGATACGCCGGGCGGTCAAGTTTCCGGCGTTTCTCGACGGGATCGACGCGGTGCGCCGGGTGGGCGAGCACGCCGAATCCAAGAATCATCATCCGGATATCGACATCCGTTGGACGACAGTGACTTTCGCGTTGGTGACACATTCCGAGAACGGCATCACTCAGAACGACATCGACATGGCGCGCGCCATCGACGGGATCGTCGGCAGTTGACGCTCCGGCTTCTGGGCCCGCCCGTCACGCTGGCGTGACGCTCCGGTTTCAGGGCCCGCCCGTCACGCTGGCGTGACGTTGGGCGTCGGCCGTCGCGCTGGCGTGACGCTCCGGCTTCAGGGCCCGCCCGTCACGCTGGCGTGACGTTGGGCGTCGGCCGTCGCGCTAGCGTGACGTTCGGCGCAGCGCGGGCGATCCAACCCAGCGTCGCCACCGCGGCCACCACGTAGACCGTCCCCGCCCAGGCCAGGTACCACGGCCTGCTGATCACCCAGATGGTCGGCTGCGCGAAGCTCAGCAACCAGGGCACGCCGACGACGGTGAGCACCAGCCAGCCCCACCCCAGGATCTTGGCTCCCAGCCGCTCGCGCAGCGGCCCATGCAGCATCCAGATCATCAGCGGAACCAGCCACACCCAGTGATGGGTCCAGGAGATCGGCGACAAGAGCAGCCCGAACAGCTCGACCACCAGCAACCGGCCCAGCTGATCGGTGGGCTCCAGCGCCCGCCATGCCAGGACGGCAACGACCGCCGTCACCGCGATCGCGGCCAGCACCGGTGGCCCGTAGCCGGCATCGTGGCCGAGAATGCGTGAGATCGCGCCGCGCCAGGACTGGTTGAACGACGTCGCGATCGGACCGATGCGGTGCGCGTCGCCGAGTAGATCGGTGAAGTAGTACCTCGCCTGCTCACCGACAACCAGCAACGACACTCCGACCGTGGCGAGGAAGACCGCCATCGAGAACAGCGCCGCCGCCCAGCGGCGCGCGCCCAGCAGGTACAGCCCGGCAATCGCTGGGGTCAGCTTGACCCCGGCGGCGAGACCGACCAGCAAACCCGAAAGCCACCACCGGCTGGTGTGGACCGCCGCCAGCACCGCCAGCACCAGGAACACATTGATCTGTCCGTAGTCGAAGTTGCTGCGCAGCGGTTCGATCCAGATGGCGATCGCCGTCCACAACAGCGCCACCCGCCGGTCCGAACCACTGCCGATCAACAGCTGACTGATCCGCACCACCCCGTACAGTGCCGCCACGATCGCGACGTGCCACAGCAGGGCAAGCAGCCCGAACGGCACCGCGTGCAGGGGATAGAGCAGCACCGCAGCAAAGGGCGGATAGGTGAACGGCAGCGGGAAGTCCGGAGTCTGGTCGGCGTAGACGTAGCTGTACAGCGTGCCGGGGTGGTTCAGGGCGGCGGCCCCGCCCACGTAGACGTGCAGGTCGACGAAGTTTGCGCCGTGCGGCGACATGTAGGTCCAGCCGAACCTGGCGGCGACGCTGAGGATCAGAAGCAGCGGTGCCACCATCGCCAGCGAAAGCGGGCGTCGCCGGCCGGTGGTTGCCGCCGGGGCGGCCGATGTGGTGTCTATCCGACCGACTTTAGTCAGCGCGCCGGGTCGATAACGACCACGCAACGAATCCCTGGTGGTCGGTCACCGCTGTCGCTCGTATCGATAACGATCCCGTAAATGCCACACGTGTCACTTGAGTCACTTCTGTACCGCGATAGCTTCGTCCGCAGGTCCTTGGGGGGCCTTGCTAGAGCCAGTTGAAGACAACCAGGGAGAGTCATGCCAACCATTTGGACTTACGTCCGGGCCGCCGCCGTACTCGTCGGCTCGTCCGCCGCGCTACTGACGGGCGGTATCGCCCACGCCGACCCCGCGCCGGCTCCGCCGCAACCCAACATCCCGCAGCAGCTCATCGCCTCGGCGGCCAACGCGCCGCAGATCCTGCAGAACCTGGCGACCGCACTGGGTGCCACCCCGCCGTTGACGCAGGCGACTTCGCCGGCCCCGCAGGGTGTGCTGCGCGCGCCCGACCCGGCGCCCGCGGCTCCGGGTGGGTTGAACCTTCCCGCCGTGGTTCCGGGAGCCACCGCACCCGCGACCGCCCCGGCGGCGACCTCGCCAGGGACGGTCCCGGCGGCGACCTCGCCCGGGACGGTCCCGGCGATTCCCGGCGTCAACACGCCGATCCCCGGGATCACCGCACCGGCGGCTCCCGTCGCGCCCGCCCCGGCCAGCGTTCCGTCCATCCCCGGGGTGAACACGCCGCTGCCGGCCCTCGCGGCTCCGACGGCTCCGGCGGCCGCCGCGCCGGCGAGCGTGCCGTCCATCCCCGGGGTCAACACCCCGTTCCCGGGCCTGTCCGCTCCGGCGGCCCCGGCGGCACCTGCCTCGCCGCTGCCTGGGTTGGCGTCGTCGCTGCCGGGACTGGCACAGGCCGCACTGCCCGGGCTGACCTCGGCGATTCCGGGGCTCTCGGGCGCCACGCCTGGTGCGCCGGCGGCGACCGGGCCGCAGACACTGCTCGCGGCGCTGCCCTGAGTCCTGTCTTCCGACGACTGACCTACCACTGATAAACAGGAGAAACACCGTGGCAAGCACTTGGAGTCTGTCCAGAGGTTTGGCCGCAGTCGTCGTCACATCGGCTGCCGCGTTCGTGCTCAGTCCGAGCGCGGCAGCCGACCCGGCGACGCCGTCGACCGACCCTGTCCAGTTACCGGGGCTGCCGGCGTTGACCCAGTTGAGTCCGATCATCCAGCAGGCAGCCAGCGATCCGGGGCAGGCGACGCAGCTGCTGATGGCGGCCGCGCAGGCGTTCACCCACAACCCCTCGGCACCCGCCGAGGCCAAGAACGTCGCGTCGTCGGTGCACCAGTTCGTCGCCGAACCACCGGCGCCCGAAGCCGGCCCGGTGGCGCACGTGCCGGCGCCGGGTGTCGTGCCCGGCGTGCCGCAACACCTGCCGACGGGTGTGGACCCCGTGTACGCGGCGGGCCCGCCGCCCGTCGGCGTGCCGGTGAATCCGCGCCCGGTGTCCCCGCCGCTGCCCGGGCCGGCGGTTCCGCCGCCTGCCGCGGCCCCTAGCGCGCCCCCGGCTCCGGCCGCTCCCGCGCCGGTGGCCGCACCCTCACCCGTCGCGGCACCCGTCGCGGCACCTGCGGCCGTCGCGGCACCAGCGCCGTCTCCGGCCCCAGCGCCCGCGGCCGCGGCCCCGGGGTTCGGCCCCGACGCCCCGCCCACCCAAGACTTCATGTACCCCTCGATCGGCACCAACTGCCTGGGCGAGGGCAACAATGCGCTGGCAACGGCGTTGTCGGTGGCCGGTCCGGCCGCCATTCCGACGCCGGGACCCGCTCCCGGCCAGACCGCCTACGTGTTCACCGCGGTCGGCACTCCCGGGCCTGCCGAGGTGCAGCGGCTGCCGTTGAACGTCACCTGGATCAACCTGACCACCGGCAAGTCGGGCAGCGCCACGCTGAAGCCACGCACCGACATCAACGCCGAAGGGCCGACCACGCTGACCGCAATCGTCGACACCGGTTCGGGCAGCATCATGTCCACGATCTTCGGTCAGGTCACGACCAAAGACCGCCAGTGCCAGTTCATGCCGACCATCGGCACGACGGTGGTGCCGTAGCTGCCATCCACTCGGTGGCAAGCGCGCACAAATACCGGGCGCACCGGCGTGGCACCGTACAACTGCTCACGCTCGCGACCGGCAAAGCGCCTGACTAGTAAGCCATGAACAGGATCGCGTCGCGGTCGTACTCCAGACCGGGGTGCACGCTGGCAAGGTGCGCCTGGGTGAGCTCGACGAGCTCGTCCTCGTCCTTGCCGACGATGGCTTCACCACACGGACACGTAATGTGCGTCTTCACTTGGCCGCCTTTCCTTTTGCTTTCCCCGAAGCAGAGGCCTTCATCTGCTTCTTGTACGACCGCACCCGGCCGAGCGATTCGGCATCGACGATGTCGGCCACGGAGACGTAGCTGCCGGGTTTGCCGAACTCTCCGGCCGCGGACTGCCAGCCCGCCGGCGTGACACCGTATTGCTTGCCCAGTAGCGCCAGGAAGATCTGAGCCTTCTGCTCGCCGAAGCCGGGCAGCCCCTTGAGCCGCTTGAGCAATTCTTTGCCATCGGGGTCGCCGGCAGTCCACAGGGCAGTCGCGTCCCCGCCATAGCGGTCCACAATGATCTGCGCGAGCGCCTGGATCCGCTTGGCCATCGACCCCGGGAATCGGTGAATCGCCGGCTTTTCCGAACAGAGCGCGGCGAACTTGTCCGGGTCATACTCGGCGATCTCGGCCGCGTCGCAGCCACCCATCCGGTCCGCGATCTTCTTGGGTCCGGCGAATGCGGTCTCCATCGGGACCTGCTGATCGAGCAGCATGCCTACCAGCAACGCGAACGGGTTGGAGTCCAGCAGGCCGTCGGCGGCCGGATCTTGGACGAGCTGCAGCTTCGGCACGGCCTCAGTCTAGAACTGCCGCATCGCGGCGACGTCGCAGCATCAGTTTCATCACTGAATTCGGTTGCCCGCCAACAACTATCCGCTCTTGCGGCGAAATTCCCGACGGTTACCGGCCACCCCGTGCGCCCGCGACTGCTTGCCGCCGCCGTCCTTGTGGTCGGACCCGCCCGACGACTTCGTCTGCTTGCGCTCCAGGGCTTCGCGGAACTTGCGCTTGGTGTCGTCCTCTGGGGGTTCCGATTCAGCCATACCGGCAGCCTAACGCTTGCCGGGCGGCAGCCCGTACACGTGCGAGATCGGCATCGTCAGCAGCACCCGCCGATCGGTGACCATGGCTTCGCGGTATTCGTCCCAGTCGGGATGTTCGCCGGCGATGTTGCGGTACAACGCAATCAGCGCCTCGACGGTGTCGTCGTCGGCCGCGGCGGCCGGCGGCGTCAGCTCCGCGACACCTTCGGCGACGGCGTAGGACCAGCCGTCGTCGGCGTCGACCAGCAGCGAGGCCCGCGGGTCACGACGCAGGTTTCGGGTCTTGGCCCGCGGCTCGGTGACCGAGACCTGCAGCACCAGCTGCCGTGGATCGAAGTGGTACTGCACGTTGGACAACTGGGGCCGCCCGTCGCGCTTGATGGTGGCCAGCACCCCGATCGAGTTGCAACTGATCACGGCCAGCAGCTTGTCGTCGAAGACTTGGCGTCCCATGCCGAAAGCCTACGTCTCCTACCGCCCTGGTGAAATTGAGTGATGACCAAGTACGCGGCATTCCTGCGCGGCGTCAACGTCGGTGGCGTCAACCTCAAGATGGCCGAGGTCGCGGAGGCATTGACCGCCGCGGGCTTCGAGAATGTCCGCACCATCCTGGCCAGCGGCAATGTGCTGCTGGAATCGTCGGCCAAGGTCGCGACGGTACGGAAGAAAGCGGAGGCCGCGTTGCGCGACCGGTTCGGATACGACGCGTGGGTGCTGGCCTACGACATCGACACGGTGCGCGCCATCGACCAGGGGTATCCGTTCGAACGCGAGCGCGACGGCTACCAGTCCTACGTCACCTTCGTCACCGACCCGCAGGTGCTCGATGAGTTGACCGAATTGAGTGCCGGTCCCGAGGAGCAGATCGGTCGCGGCGAGGGCGTCATCTACTGGCAGGTGCCCAAGGGCAGCACCCTGGACAGCACCATCGGCGCGACGATGGGCAAGAAGCGCTACAAGTCGTCGACCACCACCCGCAATCTGCGCACGTTGGGCAAGGTGATCAAGTGAATACCCCCAAACCACGCAAGGTCGTCCTCAAAGGCGTCTCGGAGACCGCGCTGCTGACGTTGAACGCCAGAGCCGCCGAAGCGCGGCGGCCGGACGCGATCCTCGAGGATCCGATGGCGGTGACTTTGGTGGACTCGATCGACTTCGACTTCGCCAAGTTCGGCCGCACCGGCCAGGACATCGCGCTGCGCGCCCGGACGTTCGACCTGGCGACACAGGACTATCTGAGCACCCACCCTGCCGCGACCGTGGTGGCGTTGGCCGAAGGCTTGCAGACCAGCTTCTGGCGCTTGGAAGCCGCCCTGCCGGAGGGCAAATTCCGTTGGCTGACAGTGGATTTGCCCCCGATCATCGAGGTCCGGGAACGGTTGCTGCCATCGTCGTCGCGGGTTTCGGTGCGGGCGCAGTCGGCACTGGACTACAGCTGGATGGACGACGTCGACCCGGGCGACGGGGTGTTCATCACCGCCGAAGGGCTGCTGATGTACCTACAGCCCGAGCAGTCGCTGGAGTTGATCGCCGAGTGCGCCAAGCGTTTTCCCGGCGGCCGGCTGCTTTTCGACACCCCGCCACGCTGGTTCAGCCTGTGGAGCAAGGTCGGCATGCGGACGACGCTGCGCTACAAGGTGCCGACCATGCCGTTCAGTCTGTCCGTTTCGCAGGCGGCCGATCTGGTGAACACGGTGCCGGGCGTTCGTGCCGTCCGCGACGTCAGGCTGACACCGGGGCGGGGCGCGTTGCTCAATGCCGTGATGTCGACGGTCTATCGGGTCAAACTCCTCGACCCGCTACGACCGAACCTGACGCTGCTGGAGTTCTAATCCTCCGCGACGTTGGTGAGGTAACGCATCGCGTCGTTCTTGGTGAGCCCCAGAGCGTGGGCCACCTCGACGTACTCCTTGGCCGCGGCCGCCATCGCGGCGTCTGTCGGATCGAAGCGGGAGATGAAAGTGCCGAAGCGGCCCCGTGTTTCGACGATCGCCGCGGACTCGAGCTCACGGTAGGCACGGGCGACGGTGTTGGCCGCCACACCGAGTTGACCGGCCAGGTCACGCACGGTCGGCAGTCGGGTGCCCGGCGGCAGCGACCCGGCCCGCACTCCGTCGATCACCTGGGTCCTGAGCTGGTCGAACAACGGCTTGCCTGCTTTGACGTCCACCCTCAGCAAATCGCGCAACTCCACGCATCCAGTATTGCCCAAGCGCGGCTATGTTTGTGGGATGCGAGTGGCGGTGCTGAGCGGCGCGGGGATCTCCGCCGAGAGCGGAGTACCGACGTTTCGCGACGACAAGAACGGGTTGTGGGCCCACTTCGACCCGTACGAGTTGTCCAGCGTGCAGGGCTGGGAGCGTAACCCCGAGCGCGTCTGGGGCTGGTACTTGTGGCGTCATTACCTGGTGGGCGACGTCCAGCCCAACGACGGCCACCGCGCGATCGCCGACTGGCAGAACCGGGCCGACGTGACCGTCATCACCCAGAACGTCGACGATCTCCATGAGCGCGCCGGCAGCGCTCCGGTGCACCACCTGCACGGCAGCCTGTTCGAGTTCCGTTGCGCGCGTTGCGGTTCGTCCTATCGCGAGCCACTACCGGTGATGACCGAGGCCGCCATCGAAGTGGAGCCGCCAATCTGCCGGTGCGGTGGCCTGATTCGGCCGGACATCGTGTGGTTCGGGGAGGCGCTGCCGCAGCAGCCGTGGCAGTGCGCGGTCGAGGCGACCGAGAATGCCGACGTGGTGGTCGTGGTCGGTACCTCGTCGATCGTCTATCCGGCGGCCGGGCTGCCGGAGCTGGCGCTGGCGCGCGGCACGCCGGTCATCGAGGTCAATCCCGAGCCGACCCCGCTGTCCCCGCACGCCACGCTGTGTGTCCGCGACTCGGCCAGCGTGGCGCTGCCGGGCTTGTTGGACAAGCTGCCGAGCTTGCTGAGCTAGACGCGACGCGCCCGGCCGACCGCCAGCTCGGACACCGGTAGCGGCGCCCACGCCGGCAACGTCCACTCCCGCCGGGACGTCTCCACCACGAACCCGGCGTCGACGATCGCGCGTTCGGTGTCGCGATGGGTGTGGCAGTTGCCGAACAGCCTCGGCCAGATCGTGGCGTCGGCCACCCGCTGCAACCGACCGCGAGCCCCGGCGCTGGCGATGTGCTCCAGGAAACGCAGCTCTCCGCCGGGCCGCAGCAGCGAATGCAGCCGTCGCAGCACGCCGGCCTGGTCGTGCACCGAGCACAACACCAGCGAGCACACCACCGCGTCGAATGTCTCGCCCTCGCCGAGGTCCTCGGCCATCTCGGCCGTCACGACCACCGGAATCGGCGCCGCGGCGGCCGCGTCGCGCGCTTTGGACACCAGTTGCGGCTCGGGCTCGACGGCGACGACCTGGGTGACGGTGTCGGGATAGAAGGCGAAGTTGGTCCCGGTGCCCGCACCGATTTCCAGTACCCGCCCCGTCAGCCCGGCCAGGTTCTCCCGGCGCAACGCGCGCACCGATTCGGCCTCGTGAGCGGCGACGACGGGCCAGATCCGGGCGAAGAACGGGTTCTGGACCTTGCCGGTGGTCATGACCCCGCCGGTGGGCGATGCTGCATGACCCAGTCCAGCAGCCGCTGCGAGGTCGCTTCCGCGCCGACGATCCCGGCCACCAGATGGCCGCACAGCACCGCGCCGAGTGCCCGGTCGGCGAACGCCTCGACGTCACCGAACGGCAGATGCGATTTGGCAATCAGAATGGCCGCCACTCCGTGCGCTGCGGTCCACAGTTCCAGGGCCACCATGGTCGGATCGTCGGTCCGGTAAAGGCCCTCTTCCATCAGCGTCTGGACCGAGGCGCGCATATTTGTGAACGCCGCGCTCTTGACCGCGATATCGAAGTTGCTGCCCGACCGGGTTTCGCACATGGTGGCCAACCGGTACAACTCCGGGGTCTGCACGGCGAACCGCACATAGGCCAGACCCTGCGCCCGCAGGACGTCCACGGTGCAGGTCTGCCCGACGACGGCGCGCGCCATCTCCTCGTCCAGTCTGTCCAGATAGCGCACGCACATTGCGTCCAGCAGCGCGTCCTTGTCCTTGAAATGCAGGTAGATCGACGGCGAGGTGACCCCCACGCGTTCGGCCACCGATCGGATCGAGATGGCCCGGACCTGACCGGTCTCGAGCAGCAACGCCGTTGCCGCATCGACGATCTCGTGCCGCAACCGGTCACCCCGGCCGCGGGGGGCACGCTGACGGCGCAGGCCGCCCACTGACACGTCAACCATTACGCGTCACCGAAGCGTGGATCTCGTGCCCGTTGTTGCGGGCCGACGCCTTGGCCGGGTCGGCGTCGGCGGCAGCCTCGTTTCCCGGGACCACGCCGGGCGGATCGACGGCGCCGCCCTCGCTGATCCCGAACCGCTCGTGCAGCCACACCAGCGGCTTGGGCGCCCACCAGTTCCAGCGGCCCATCACGTGCATGAACGCCGGCACCAGAACCATCCGCACCAGGGTGGCGTCGGCGATCACAGCCAACGTCAGGCCCAATCCGAACATCCGCATGAACGACACGTGCGCGGCGATCAGCGCGGCGAACGACATCGACATGACCAACGCGGCCGCGGTGATCACCCGGCCGGTACGTGCTACTCCGCGCGCCACGCTCTCGTCGTTGGCGGCGTGCGCCTCGGCCGCGGTGGGCCGGGCCGGACGCGCCGCCCCGGAAGCCAGCCAGTACTCGCGGATCCGGGAGACCAGGAACACCTCGTAGTCCATCGACAGCCCGAACGCGATACAGAACAGCAGCACGGGCATGTTGGCAACCAGAGTGCCGCTCGGCGTCGTGCCGAGCGCGCCGAAGTGCCCGTCCTGGAAGATCCAGACCAGCGCGCCGAACGCCGCGGTCAACGACAGCACGTTCAACACCAGTGCTTTCACCGGCAACACCACGCTGCCGGTGAGCAGGAACAGCAGCACGAAGGTGACCACGGCCATCAGCCCCAGCACCAGCGGAACCCGATCGGTCACGGCGTCGACACTGTCCCGGTTGACCTGCGCGACACCACCCATCTCAACGACGCGCCCACCCGGACCCGCGACCTGATGCAGCCGGTCGAGTTGCGTGTCGGACGCGCGGGAGAACAGCGGGGCGGTGCTGCTCACGGTCAGAAACGCGCTGCCGTCGGCCATTCCGGTCGCGCCGGTGGGCGGACCCGCGGCCTTGCCCGCCACGAAGGTGCCCGTCGGCGCCGATACCGCCGCCACGTCGGACACCTGGGACAGTTCCGCGGCGTATCTGCCCAGCTCGTCCGGGCTCAGGCCGCGGGCATCGGGGACGACGATCGGTACCGCGGTCGCCGAGTCCCGCGCGAAGTTGGTGCGCAACTGATCACCGACCTGATGGGCCGACGCCGACTTCGGCAGCACCCGGTCGTCAGGGAAACCCCACTTCACCGAGAAGAACGGCAGACCCAGGAGCAGCAGCAAGGCAACCACGGCGCCGCCGAGCGGCAGCCAGCGTCGCATCACCAGCTTGCTGGACCGGTACCAGAACAACTCCTCGATCGGCTTGTGCGACGGCTCGGGGCGCCGGAAGATCCGCCGGAGCAGTCGTCGCACGTCCAGTGCGTCGATTCGGGAACCCATCAGCACGATCGCGGCCGGGGTCACCACGATGGACGCGGTCGCCACGAAGGCCACCGTCGCAACGCCGGCGTAGGCGAAGGACTTGAGGAAGTACATCGGGAACAGCACCGTGGCCGCCATCGACAGCGCGACGGTGACGGCCGAGAAGATCACCGTGCGTCCGGAGGTGGCCATCGTGCGGATCAGCGCCTCGTCGCGGTCGGCACCCTCGGCCAATTCGTCGCGGTAGCGGCTGATGATCAGCAGCGTGTAGTCGATGGCCAGCGCCAGGCCCAGCGCGGTGCTGAGGTTGAGCGCGAAGATCGACACTTCGGTGGCGAAGGTGACCAGTCGCAGCACCGACATCGAACCCACCACGGCCAGCGCGCCCAGCGCCATCGGCAACGCGGCGGTCAGCAACCCGCCGAACACCCAGACCAGCACCAGGAAGCTGAACGGAATCGCGATCATCTCCATCACCAGCAGATCGGCCTGGTTCTGTTTGTTGATCTGGGCGTATTCCATCGCCGAACCACCGGCCTGGACGGTGACGCCGTCGCGGTCGTGCACGATCTCGTCGGCCAGGGTCTGGGCGTTCTTCTGCGCGTCGTTCTCGCCGCCCTTGAGGTTGACGACGATCAGTCCGGTCTTGCCGTCCTTGCTGATCAAGTCGGCGGCCGCTTCCGGCGGCGTGGTCCACGGCGAGGTGGCGTTGTAGACCAGCGGTGACTGCTTGAGTTGGTCGACGATGTCGGTGCCGGCCCGGCGGGCCTGATCGCTTTCGGCGCCGCCGGGCGCGGTCACCAGGATCAGCATTTGCTGGCCGCTTTGACCGAACTTCTCGGTCAGCACGCTGATGGCACGCGCCGATTCGGAGTTGGGGTCCTGGAAACCGCCGGGCGACAGGCTGTTGGCGACCGGGACACCGAATACCGCGGCGGCGATGAAGACGAGGACGGCGATGGCGATGATGCGTCGGGGGGCCGCAATGGCCAGCCGAGCGATGCCCTGCAGCATGTGTGTGTCCCTCCGCTGGCAGCGCAAGCCGCCCCGCCCGGACCCGCACCGTACCGCGATAACTTAGCAACGTTAACTTACAAGTGTCAAACAAGACCCTGTGGGTGATACGAGCGCAGGTCCGGCATGGTTCATCCGGCTTTGAAATGGGTATTCTCGCGCGATCTCGGCGAACCTACCCGTCGGTAAGAATTGCCATCATTTTCCGAATCGTGACTCAAAGATTCCTTAATGGCGGCTCTTACGCTCAATGTCATGTGGATCGACGACACCAGTGCCGATGTCATCAAGGCTGACTTCGAGGCTCTCTACCACGGCGACATGCTTGTCGAGGGCGAGACCTCCGAGCAGTTCGAAGACTGGCAACCCCTGCCTACGGCGAGCTGAGGTAAATCATGGGCGTAATCGCACGGCTGCTAATGGCCGAACCCACCGCGACCCGGTGGTTCCGTCGATAGCTAGCTTTCTAGCTCCAAGCCCCCCGCTGTGGCGGGGGGCTTTTGGTTTGTCGGGGGGCTTTTGGTTCGTCGGGGGTGAGGCGTTGGCCTCGGGTGTGAAGCGTTGGCGTCGGGTGTGAAGCGTTGGCGTCGGGTGTGAACTCAGGGCGTTGCGGGTGAACTCAGGGCGGGATAGTCGACCCGATCTCCACCCAGACTTCACCCGCAACGCCCAGACTTCACGCCCAACGCCCAGACTTCACACCCAACGCCCAGGCTTCACGCCCAACGCCCAGACTTCACGCCCAAACGCCGCAGACCAGTTACCGCGGCGCCATCCGGATCGCGCCGTCCAAACGGATCACCTCGCCGTTGAGCATCGGGTTCTCGATGATGTGCACGGCCAGCGCCCCGTACTCGTCGGGGTCGCCCAGTCGGGCCGGGTGCGGCACCTGCTTACCCAGCGACTGCTGCGCCTCTTCGGGCAGCGAACCCAGCAGCGGCGTCTTGAACAACCCGGGTGCGATGGTCACCACGCGGATCAGCTCGCGCGACAGGTCGCGGGCGATCGGCAGGGTCATGCCGACGACACCGCCCTTGGACGCCGAGTAGGCGGCCTGGCCGATCTGGCCTTCGAACGCGGCAACCGAAGCGGTGTTGATGATGACGCCGCGCTCCTCCCCGATCGGCTCGGCCTTGGCGATGCGCTCGGCCGATAGCCGCAGCACGTTGAACGTGCCGATCAGGTTGACGCCGACGACCTTCTTGAACCCGTCCAACGGGAACGGTCCGTCCTTGGACAGAGTCTTGATCGCGTTGCCGATACCTGCGCAGTTGACGTTGATGCGCAGGGTGCCCAGCGATTCGGCGACGTCCAGTGCGGCGCCGACGGCAGCCTCGTCGGTGACGTCGGCCTCGACGAAGCGGGCACGATCCCCCAGCTCGCTGACCGCGTCGCCGCCCCGCAAGTCCAGCACCACGACCTGAGCTCCCGCGTCCAGCAGTCGCTTGGTGGTTGCCAGGCCCAGACCTGACGCTCCCCCGGTGACGACTGCAACGGCGTCCTTGATCTCCACGCTGTGTTTCCTTCCGCTCCGGCTAGCCGACCTACTGGTTGGTCGGGACTATACCCAGTCCTGCAGCACCGCTTCGACGTCCCCCAACTCCGCCGGCCGAGGAGTATCGGCCGGGGTCCGGGAGAATCGCGGCGCCGGCATCGGCTGCAGACCACCGTCCAGTTCGTAGAAGGTGTCACGCTCGGTGATGTGCGGCTCGGTCTGCACCTCGCCGAACGCCAGGATCGGCGTCACGCAGGCGTCGGAGTCGGCGAACACCTTGGCCCAGTGGTCGCGGTCGCGGCTGCCGAACGTCTCGGTCAGGATCGCCCGCAGTTCCGGCCAGCGGCTGATGTCGTTCTGACCCGGCAGGTCGGCACCGTCGAGACCCAACCCGGTCAGCATCGCCGCGTAGAACTGCGGCTCGATCGCGCCGACGGCGACGTAGCGACCGTCGGCGCACTCGTAGGTGTCGTAGTACGGCGCGCCGCCGTCGAGCATGTTGGTGCCCCGCACGTCGGTCCACATGCCGGAGGCACGGAACTGCCACATCATCTGAATCAGCACGCTGGACCCGTCGACCATCGCGGCATCCACGACCTGACCTTTTCCGGACTGCTGCCGCTCGAACAGCGCCGACAGGATGCCCAGCAGCAGGAACATCGAGCCCCCACCGAAGTCACCGACCAGGTTCAGCGGCGGCACCGGACGTTCGCCGGCCCGCCCGATCGAGTGCAGGATGCCGTTCAGCGAGATGTAGTTGATGTCGTGACCGGCCTGCTGGCTGCGCGGCCCGGTCTGGCCCCAGCCCGTCATCCGGGCGTAGATCAGCCGGTCGTTGACTTTGGCGCAGTCCTGGGGACCCAGGCCCAGACGCTCGGTGACACCGGGCCGGTAACCCTCGATCAGCACGTCGGCCTTGGCGACGAGCTCGAGCACCTGTTGGCGACCCTCGTCGGACTTCAGGTCGGTGAACACCAGCCGGCGGTTGCGGTTGGTGGTGTCCTTGACGGCGTTGCTCTTACTGGTCGAGGGGCGCTCGACGCGGACCACGTCGGCGCCGAGGTCACCCAGGATCATCGAGGCGTGGGGGCCGGGGCCGATGCCGGCCAGCTCGATAACGCGCAATCCGTGCAGGGGTCCCGCCATGATGTTTCGACCTTCCGTCAGCTTCGTTGCCTAACAACCGGTTGATCACATATTCGCAGCCGCGGTGTCGGACCGTGCGTGCTGGTCGCTTAATCTCAGACGCATGCCCGAATCAGGAATCGCGTCCTTGCCACCCGTCGACGGCCTCGACGTCAAGCTGACCGACGGTGTGCTGTCGGTGACCATCGACCGTCCGGACAGCCTCAACTCGCTGGTCACCCCGGTGATCACCGGACTGGCCGACGCCATGGAACGCGCGGCCGGCGATCCCGCGGTCAAGGTGGTGCGACTCGGTGGAGCCGGTCGCGGCTTCAGCTCCGGGGCGGGGATCAGCGCCGACGACATGTCCGGTAGCGGCGGGGCGCCGCCCGACGAGATCATCCTGGAGATCAACCGGCTGATCCGTGCGATCACGGCGCTGCCGCATCCGGTGGTCGCCGTCGTGCAGGGGCCCGCGGCCGGCGTAGGGGTGTCCATCGCTCTGTCCTGTGACGTCGTATTGGCTTCGGAGAAGGCGTTTTTCATGCTGGCGTTCACCAAGATCGGGTTGATGCCCGACGGCGGCGCGTCGGCTCTGATCGCCGCCGCCATCGGCCGGGTCCGCGCCATGCGGATGGCCCTGCTGCCCGAGCGGTTGACCGCCGCCGAGGCCCTGCAGTGGGGTCTGGTGACCGAGGTCTATCCCGCCGAACAGTTCGACGCCCAGGTGGACAAGGTGATCGCCCGGTTGGTGTCCGGGCCGGCAGTGGCATTCGCCAAGACGAAGGCGGCGATCAACGCGGCCACGCTGACCGAACTGGATCCGGCGCTCGAGCGCGAATTCGACGGCCAGTCCGGGTTGCTGCAGGCACCCGATTTCAAAGAAGGCACCAAGGCATTCCAGGAACGCCGCGCGCCCAACTTCAGCGATTCCTGAGTTTCGTCGGCACAACGCGGGCAATCCGTCCTCGAGTCGGTTCCGAATGACTGACAGACGAGAACGGAGCAGAAATCTGTGACGGCTGACCAGGTTCGTTGTTTGGTTACCGGCGCTACCGGCTACATCGGCGGCCGGTTGATACCGCGATTACTGGACGTCGGCCATCAGGTGCGGGCGCTGGCCCGCACGCCGGAAAAGCTGGACGACGTGCCCTGGCGGGACCGGGTGGAAGTGGCTGCGGGTGATCTGAGTGACGCCGACTCGCTGGCCGAGGCGTTCGACGGGGTCGACGTCGTCTACTACCTGGTTCATTCGATGGGCGGGTCGAAGGATTTCGCCGACAAGGAAGCCGAAGCGGCCCGCAACGTCGTGACGGCCGCACGGCGCACCGGGGTACGACGCATCGTCTACCTGGGCGGGTTGCATCCCGAGAACAGCCGGCTGTCCGAACATCTCGAGTCGCGTAAAGCGGTGGGCGATCGCCTGATCGGCTCGGGCATCGAAACCGTCGTCCTCCAAGCCGGTGTGGTGATCGGGTCGGGGTCGGCGTCGTTCGAGATGATCCGGCATCTCACCGACCGGTTGCCGGTGATGACGACGCCGCAGTGGGTGCACAACCGAATCCAGCCGATCGCCGTGCGCGACGCGCTGCACTACCTGGTCGGCGCGGCGACGGCAAAGGTGCCCGAGTCGCGGACGTGGGACATCGGCGGGCCGGACGTGTTGGAGTACGGCGACATGATGCGCCTCTACGCCGAGGTCGCCGGACTGCAGCCGCGCCGCATCATCGTGTTGCCGTTCCTGACCCCGGCCATCGCCAGCGTGTGGGTGGGTGCGGTGACCCCGATCCCGTCGGGCCTGGCGCGCCCACTGGTCGAATCCCTGGAATGCGATGCCGTGATGCGCAACTCCGACGTCGACACCGTCATCGACCCGCCGTCGCGCGGCTTGACCGGTTACCGCAGCGCGATCGAACTCGCGCTGCGCCGAGCGTCCCAGGGCCGCGCCGAGCCGAGCTGGGATTCGCTGGAGTCCGAACCGGCCGACCCGCTGCCCAGCGACCCCGATTGGGCGGGCGCGGTGTCCTACGTCGACGTGCGGACCGTCTCGAGCACCGCGCAACCCGACGACGTCTGGCGCGCCGCCGAGCTTGCCGCCATCGGCCGCGGCTGGCAGGCCTGCGAACGTGGACCCGGACGCATGCTGAGGTTGCGCGGCCCCGGACGCGCACCCGGGCGGGAATGGCTGGAACTGACGGTGACACCGCAGAACGGCAGCGGCAGCCTGTACACACAGCGGGCGACCTTCGTACCGCTGGGGATTCCGGGCCGCGTTTACTGGCGGGCGGTGCGCCCGGCTCGGCTGGCCGCGCTACGGGCGCTGGCCCGCGACGTCGACAGTCGCCTGACGGTGGTCAGACACCTGCAGATCGTCAAACCCCAAACAGAGGGGGCAACACGAGCACCATGATCAGGCCCCAGAAGAAGTGCGTGAGCATCGGCGCCAGCACTCCCCCGGTGGCACGGCGCTGTAGGGCGTTGACGGTGCCCAAGATGATGCCGGCGAACCCCAGCATGTAGTTGCCGGAGGCCATGGTGGCGAACACGTACAGCACCGTGGAGATCACCAGCGGATGGTGCCGGGCCAGCGCGGTATAGAGCGCACCACGGAAGAAGGTCTCCTCGGCGACACCGTTGATCACGGTGATCAGCACGACCAGCCAGAAGGCACCCTGGTTCGCGTAGAGCAACACCCGGGTGATCAGGTCCGCGACCGGCGTTATCTCCCGGACGATCAATGCCCCGACCACGAACGCGCCGCCGAGCAGCAGACCGGTAACTGTCCCGGTGATGACCGGACGCTGGTTGCGCCCGCGCCAACAGATACCGCCCAGGTGCAGCGGGCCGGATATGAACGAACCGGCAAACCAGACCGCCGCCAACGTCAGCGTCAGCCAATAGAACGCCGGATCGCCAGGTTTGCTGCGCAGCGAGAATCCCAACACCACGGCACCGAGCACCAGGGTGATGGCGACGACGATGCGCCGTCGCAGTATGACGCGTGGTGATTCGTGGTGGGGCACTGCGACATTGGTTATCGCGCGGCGGAATTCCTGGAACGGGTTGGTGCGGTGGGGCGGGGTGCAGGGAGCAGCGGTGGACTGGCTCATGCAATGCGTACTTTCGGGGTCAGGGAGAGCAGGATGTCGAGGCTGGTTCGCACCGCCGCGGCCACGGGGCCGGGGACGATGTTGACCAACCCTAGAGTGTGGCGCGCGAAGGGTGGCGTGATGGTGCGGGCCAGCCTCCGGATGCGCAGCGCGTCACCCCCGGCCCAGATCGGATCGGTGTCGGCCAGATCGTGCGGATCGGCCAGGGCGTCGACCGGCCGGGGCGCTCGCTTGGTGCCGGCCAGCGCCAGGACGATGGACTCCTCGACGTTCAGCAGGCCGCCCGGCGGGTCGGGCACTTTGTCTTTCAGGCCGCTCCCCGAGGCGCGCATCGGATGATCCAGTGACTCCACCAGGTCGCCGGCCAGCCCGGCGGGCACCGGCAGCGCCAGCGCGGTCACCCGCGATGCCAGTGCGGTGTTGATCCCGATCACCGGCAGCGCGGCTCGCCACTGGCCCGAGGCCCGCGCGTACGTCTTGAGCAACCCGCGGTAAGAGGTGGTGTCCGGGCCGGAGATGTCGTAGGCACCTGCCGGTACCTGCTCGGGATCGGCCGCGGCGACGAGGTAATGCAGCACGTCGCGGATGGAGATCGGATCGATGGGGTTGTCCAGCCAACTGGGGATCGGCAGAAGCGGGAACCGGTCGGACACGTAGCGCAGCATCTCGAATGACGTCGACCCGGCACCGATGATGATGGCCGCACCCAGCCACACCAATTCCGGGCCGCCTTCGATCGTCAGCGCTTCGGCGACCTCGGCGCGGCTGGCCAGGTGGTCGGACAGCGTGTCGTCCTCGGGCACGAAGCCGCCCAGGTAGACGATGCGGCGCACGCCGGCCTCCTTGGCCGCGACGGCCATATTGGCTGCCGCGGTGCGGTCAGCGTCGCGGAAGTCGGCCTGGCCGATGCCGTGGACCAGGTAGTAGACCACGTCGACGGGATCGCCGGTGTCTGCGGCGGTCCCGAACGCCGACGTCAGGGAGGACGGATCCGCCGCGTCCAGCCTCACCGGGGTGACCTCGTCGTACCAGCCGAATTCCTTCAGGCGTTTGACGTTCCGGCTGGCGGCCAGCACCTGGTGACCGTCCGCCAACAGGGCCGTCACCAGCCGTGACCCGATGTATCCGGTGGCACCCGTCACCAGAATCCGCATACTGCACAACCTATCTGCTCGTCGCCCGCGAAATCCCCTCCGGATACGTACCCCACCCGGGGCCGTCGCAAATCGTTGCAGGTCACGCCCGTTTGAACCGATCGGGCGGCGACGTCGTGACCCTGATATGGCGGGCCTCGCATCCTGGTGGCGGTGCCGCGCGCCCGGGAGCGGTCGGATTACGTTCCCCCACGGTTCAGCGCGAAGATTGCTCGGTGACGCCCATCCCCCCGGGCTCCGGCGCCGGCGCCTTTGAGATGGTGAAGCCGTGTACTACCTGCTGATCCTGGCCGTGGCGCTGGAACGCGTCGCCGAGCTGGTGGTGTCGCGGCGCAACGCGAAGTGGTCCTTCGGGCAAGGCGCCAGGGAGTTCGGCCGTCGCCACTATCTGGTCATGGTCGCCTTGCACACCGCGCTGCTGGTGGGCTGTCTCGTCGAACCCTGGGCGCTGCACCGGCCGTTCGTTCCGTGGCTGGGTTGGCCGATGCTGGTCGTGGTGGCACTGTCGCAGGGTCTGCGCTGGTGGTGTATCAGGTCGCTGGGCAAGCGGTGGAACACCCGGGTGATCGTGCTGCCCCATGCCCAACTGGTCAAGCGCGGCCCGTATCGGTTCATGAACCACCCCAACTACGTCGCCGTGGTCGCCGAGGGCATCGCGCTGCCGCTGGTGCACACCGCGTGGCTGACCACGGCATGTTTCACCGTGGCCAATGCGGCGCTGCTCACGGTCCGGTTGCGGGTGGAGAACTCGGCGCTGGGTTACACATGACGGACTACGACGCGGACGTGCTGGTCGTCGGCGGCGGGCCGGGAGGTCTGGCCGCGGCGTTACACGCACGCGCGCAAGGGCTTTCGGTGATCGTGGCCGAACCGCGGGAGAACCCGATCGACAAGGCGTGCGGCGAGGGTCTGATGCCCGGCGGGCTGGCTGAACTGACCTCGCTGGGCGTGGACCCCGCCGGAATGCCGTTTCGTGGCATCGCCTATGTCTCCGAGGACCGGCGCGCGCAGGCCTGTTTCCGTACCGGGCCGGGGCGGGGGGTGCGTCGCACCACTCTGCATGCCGCGCTGGCCGCGCGCGCCAAAGAGCAGGACGCCGAATGGATCCGGGCCAAGGTGTCCGCCGTCGCGCAGGACGCGCACGGGGTCAGCGCCGCGGGTGTGCGTGTCCGATGGTTGGTGGGTGCCGACGGGCTGCATTCGGCGGTGCGGCGGGCCGTCGGGATCAAGGCGACCGCGGGTACGCCGCGCCGGCACGGTCTGCGCTGGCATTACCGGGTGCCGGCCTGGTCGGATTTCGTCGAGGTGCACTGGTCGCGGTGGGGCGAGGCGTACGTGACGCCGGTGGAACCGGACCTGGTCGGCGTGGCCATCCTGTCCCGGCAGCGGCCCGAACTGGACTGGTTCCCGACGCTGGCGCCGCAGCTGCGCGACGCCGAGCGCGGACCGGCGCGGGGTTGCGGGCCGTTGCGGCAGGTGGTGTCGCGGCGGGTGGCCGGTCGGGTGCTGCTGGTGGGGGACGCCGCGGGCTATGAGGATGCGCTGACCGGTGAGGGCATCAGCCTGGCGGTCAAGCAGGCCGCGGCCGCGGTGGCTGCCATCATCGACGACGCGCCGCAGTCCTACGAGCGCGCATGGCACCGCGTCACCCGCGACTACCGGTGGCTTACCCGAGGTTTGGTGCTGGCCAGTACACCGCCGCCCGCACGACGTGCCCTGGTGCCCGCCTGCGCGTTGCTGCCGCCGCTGTTCCGTTGGGGCGTCAACAAATTGGCGTCGTAGGGGCGCCCCCGGGCCCCGGGGCCCCCCGCGAGCAGACGCAAAAGCCCCTCATTTCGGTACGAAATGGGGGCTTTTGCGTCTGCTCGCCCTACTAACGCAACTCAGCGCGCCTTCCAGACCGGCTCCCGCTTCTCGGCGAACGCCAGCGGACCTTCCTTGGCGTCCTCGGAGCGCAGCAGCGTCTTCATCTCGCGCACGGTGCGCTCCCAGCCCGGCTCGTCGCCGGTGATCACGCCGTCGTCGACGCCGTAGGCGATGCGCTTGCTGGCCTGCACCGACAGCGGTGCGTTCCCGGTCACCCGCTCGGCCAGCGCCAACGCGGCATCAAGCACCGAACCGTCCGTGACAACCTGGTTGATCAGACCCCACCGCAGGGCGTCGGCCGCGCTCAGCGGCTCGCCGGTCATCAACAGCTCCATCGCCACCTTGCGCGGCAGATGATCCATGATCCGGAACACCCCACCGGCGGCCGCGATCAACCCGCGTTTGACCTCCGGCAGCCCGAACCGGGCGCGCTCCTCGGCCACCACCAGGTCGCTGGCCAGCGCCAGTTCGGTGCCCCCACCCAGCGCGGTGCCGTTGACCGCGGCGATGGTCGGCTTGTCGATGAAGTGGTGCACGTAGCCGGCGAACCCGTATTCGGGATGCTCGGGGTGGTACAGGTTCTCCCGGCGGGCGATGGCCTTCAGATCGGCGCCGGCGCAGAACGACTTGTCGCCCGCGCCGGTGATCACCACCGCCCGCACTTCGGGATCGTGCTGCGCCTCCTCCAGCGCGTCGCCCACGGCAATGCTGACCGAGGCATTGATCGCGTTGCGCGCCTCGGGCCGGTTGATCGTGATGATCAGGACATTGCCGCGGCGCTCGGTCAGAGCGCCCGGCCCGTCTGTCACAGCAGCTCGAGAATGGTGGCGTTGGCCTGCCCGCCGCCCTCACACATCGTCTGCAGCCCGTACCGAATCCCCTTGTCCCGCATGTGATACAGCAGCGTGGTCATGATGCGGGCACCGGAGCCACCGAGCGGGTGACCCAGCGCGATCGCGCCGCCGTTGGGGTTCAGCTTGGACTCGTCGGCGCCGATGTCCTTCAGCCAGGCCAACGGCACCGGCGCGAACGCCTCGTTGACCTCGTAGGCGCCGATGTCGCCGATGGACAGCCCGGAGCGCTTGAGCACCTTCTGGGTGGCCGGGATGGGAGCGGTCAGCATGATCACCGGGTCGGCGCCGGCCAGGGTGGCGGTGTGCACCTTCGCGATCGGCTTGGCGCCGATTTCTTTGGCCTTCTCGGCGGACATGAACAGCAGCGCGGCCGAGCCGTCGGAGATCTGCGAGGAGTTGCCGGCGTGGATCACGCCGTCCTCCTTGAACGCCGGCTTCAGCGACGCCATCTTCTCCATCGGGGTGCCGCGGCGAATGCCCTCGTCCTTGAGGATCACGTTTCCGTCAGCGTCCTTGATGCCCACGATCTGGTCGTCGAAAGCACCGGAATCTTGTGCGGCCGCAGCCTTTTCGTGCGAGTCCAGGGAGAACTGGTCGAGCGTGCGGCGGTCGAAGCCCCACTGCTCGGCGATCATCTCCGCGCCGATGCCCTGGTTGGGGATCTGGCCGTTGTAGCGGGAGAGGAAGTTCTCGGGGTAGGGCCGCCCGCCGTTGGCCAGCGACGCTCCCATCGGGGTGCGCGACATCGACTCGACGCCCCCCGCAACCACCACGTCGTAGTGGCCGGCCACCACGCCCGCGGCGGCGAAGTGCACCGACTGCTGGCTGGAGCCGCACTGGCGGTCGACGGTCACGCCGGGCACCGTTTCGGGCCAGCCCGCGGTGAGCAGGGCGGTGCGGCCGATGTCGAGGGCCTGCTCGCCGGCCTGCATCACGCAGCCCCAGATGACGTCGTCGACCAGCTCGGGGTCGATGCCGGCCTTGGTGACCAGACCGTTGAGGACCTGCGCGGACAGTTCGGCCGGGTGCACCCCGGACAGCCCGCCGTTGCGCTTGCCGATCGGGGAACGCACTGCTTCGACGATGACGGCTTCAGCCATGAGTTTGTCTCCTTTGACACGTGTTATCTCCTCCGATTGTCAACCAACGCGTTGGCCGGTGAAAGGGCGGGGTGGGTTTCGCTGACCGGGCGTGATAATGGTCACGTGAAGCGGCTCAACGGCATGGACGCGATGCTGCTCTACAGCGAAACGCCGAACCTGCACACGCACACGTTGAAGATCGCGGTCATCGACGCCTCGGATTTCGCCGGCGAGTTCACCTTCGACCTGTTCCGGCGCACGTTGCGACAACGGCTGCCGCTGCTGGACCCGTTGCGCTTCCAACTCGTCAACATTCCGTGGCGGCTGCATCATCCGATGTGGCTGGAGAACTGCGAGGTGGACCTCGACTACCACCTGCGCCAGGTGCGCGTGCCCGCACCCGGAGGTCGCCGCGAGTTCGACCGGATCGTCGGGGAGATCGCCAGCACACCCCTGGACCGCAGCCGCCCGTTGTGGGAGTTCCACTTCGCCGAGGGTCTCGCCGGTGACAGGTTCGCGCTGATCGGCAAGATGCATCACGCCCTGGCCGACGGGGTCGCCTCGGCCAACCTGGTAGCCAGGCTGATGGACGAGAGCGGTTCGATCGGCGACGGGCCCGGTGCGAAAGATTGCGCTCCCCCGACGACCTCGGAATTGCTGCAGGCGGCCGGACGCGACCACGCCCAGCAGATCGCCGCGCTGCCCGGGTTGATCGGTGACGCAGTCACCGGCGTGCGCCGGATGCGACGCCGCGCCCGCGAGCGTGACGAGCAACCAGACGTCGCCGACTGGCTGCAGGCGCCGCCGACCTTCATCAACCACGTACTGAGCCCGGTCCGGACGTTCGCCACCGCCACGCTCTCGCTCGCCCAGGTCAAAGAGACGAGCAAGCACCTGACCATCACCATCAACGACCTGGTGCTGGCCACCGCCGCGGGCGCGCTGCGGGAGCTGTTACTGCGCTACGACGGCAAGGCGGACCAGCCCATCGTCGCGTCGGTCCCGGCGAGCACCGACAAGTCCCCGGACCGGATCAGCGGCAACGAGCTCGGTGGCATGGTGGTGTCGCTACCCACCCATGTCGAGGATCCGTTGGAGCGGGTGCGACTGACCGCGGTGGGCAGCGCGATCGCCAAAGAGAACAACGAGTTGCTGGGTCCGGAGCTGACGGGCCGGCTGATCGACTATCTACCGCCGGCGGCCGCGCCCGCCACCTTCCGGTGGCTGGCGAAACGGCAGTCCCAGAACAAGCTGTTCAACGTCCCGATCTCCAATGTGCCCGGGCCGCGCGAACGCGGCCATTTCGCCGGAGCCCCGATCAGCGAGATCTATTCGGTGGGCCCGCTGATGGCCGCCTGTGGCATCAACTTCACCGTGTGGAGCTACGTCGACCAGCTCAACGTCTCGGTGATCGCCGACGACCAAACCCTGACCGACCCACACGAGGCGACCGACGCGATGGTGCACGCATTCAGCGAAATCCGCACCGCGGCAGGCCTTTCCGGGGAACTCGCGCGGGTCGACTCCGCGATGAGCCCGGCTACCGTATAGATCGTCACGGGACGGGTTCGACGACCATGTCGAAGAATGCCGCCCCGGCGTCCCGAGGGGCGTCGGAGGCCGATGGTGCGTGCGCCCAACGCTTTTCGCCGACGCACGCAACGACATGAGGATCGCGCGCAAAGTGATCGCCGACTGCCGCCCGATCAACGGACACAAGGACCCAGCGTCAGCTGTTCCGCTCATCCGCGCTGCTGATGCGTGTGCTTGGACCCTCGAGGGGCGGCACCGGCGAACTCTTCACGTGTGAAGAACTGTTGGACTCTCGTGTCCGGTCAGTCAGACCAACTCGACCAACTCACCAGGTTGGCCGGGATCGGATCAGGCCGGGACGAACTCGAGACGATGTGTCGCCGGCGTGTAGTCGGTTGACACCTGGCCGGTCGCGGGGTCAGGGCAGCCCGGAAACTCAGGCGACCACATGATCCTTACGTAGCCGACCAGCCTGTCGCCCTCCGGATGAAGCACGACCTCTTCCGGCGCGTTCTTCGCTTGCCCGACCTTGCACTCCATGTCGACTAACCCGCCGGGCTTCAGCGCGTACCAAACCTGTTCGTTGGTTGCGCTGTTGTTCTTCCACTCGTACACCAACTGGATCTTTGGACCCATGACGGTAAACGTCCCCGGCGCGCCGGCTTCGATCTGCCGCTGATACGTGGGATATTCCTCGCTGGCCGGATTGGTATTTGCCCACTCGTGGATGGTGTAGAGGCCGTTGGGCGCCGGGGGTGCGCCCGGTGCGGGCTCCGCGGTTGCCGTGGGAGCAGTCAGCAGGGCGGCGAGTGCTGCCGCTGCTGCCGCGAGTGTGATTTGCTTAGTCATTGCCTTTTACCTATCTTTTGCCATTGGATTGCTGCCCCCGAAACGCTTTTCGGGGAGCACTTGCTCTATTGGTTCCAACATTGTTGGACACATCGCATGTCGGCACACGTCAAATAGGCGATGCGCGGGATTGTCAGTGAAATACCCTTAGTACAAACAGCCCGCACAAACACACGTGTATTGGCATCAATTATCCGACTGAATCGCCATTGGAGTTCCGCACAACGGCGCCGATCCTCGCAGCGCTAACGCAACGGGCAGGCGCCTTTCATAACTGTTCCACCCCTCGGTCTACGAGCTACCACCGGCTTCGCCCGAAGCGCCAGCAAACTTATCCGGATATCTACCCGTGCTTTCATTTCGGCAAACCCCAAATTCAGAGCACCGCCAGTTTCCCTCGAAAACCTCATATGCGGTCAGGAATGTTGTGGCGCCATTCCCGGGATTACCTCGGCGGGCACGGTCGCCGCCAGCACGAACGTCTGCTGTGCGCTGCGTGGCGATCATCAGCGGCGAGAAAGGCCGAGCACTCCCCCTTCGGGGTCGCGCCGTAGGCATAGTCGCAACGTTTGCTGTAACCGAAACACGGGTACGACCGACTCAACTTTCGTGGCCCATTCGGGCAGGGCCAGAAGGCAATTCGTCGTCATAACGAGGGCGCAGGCAAGTCCCGCTCAGGGCGGGGCGGGCAAGGCAGGGCAATCATGAGGCTTGAAGCTGGCATCGTCGGTGCAATTTGGCGGCGCCGCAACATGTTCAGGTCGCCGCGCCCCACCTACGATTAGGCGACTCCTGCGAGGAGCTTCGCATGGGCATCGTCAATGTTGCGAATGGCATTGTGACTTACGATCTTTCGGAAGCTGCGCCGGTGCGGCGCGGCAACGTACACACCTCCATACCCCTATGGAGTTAACAGTCTTTGCGGCGCCGATATCGAGATCGGCGCTGTACGAACAACACCTACGGCTGGCGCAAACCGCCGAGGAGTGTAGCTATTCAGGGTTTTTCCGGGGCGACCACTACTGGGGTGAGCAGCCGCCGGGAACGACCGATGCCTGGGTGACCTTGGCGGGGCTCGCTCGCGAGACCACTAGCATCCGACTCGGGGTGCTGGTGACTGCAGCGACGTTTCGGCACCCGGGTTCGTTGGCCATACAAGTCGCCCAGATCGACCAAATGAGCGGTGGTCGGGTCGAGTTCGGCCTGGGAGCCGGCTGGTATGAGCCCGAGCACCGCGCATACGGCATTCCGTTTCCCTCCGGCAAGGAGCGCTTCGACCGCCTAGAAGAATCACTGGCAGTGATCCTCGGCTTATGGCGCACCTCGATCGGTGACCGCTTCAGTTACCGCGGTAAATATTTCCGCCTCGATGACTGCCCGGCGCTGCCCAAGCCCTACCAGCCAGGCGGTCCCCCGGTCATCATTGGAGGCGCCGGCGCGGTGCGGACCCCAGCGCTCAGCGCCCGTTACGCCGACGAATTCAATCATCTGTCGGCCAGAACAGACTCAGACGATCCGTTCAATTCCCCGCCGACAGGAACCGACGCCGCTGTCGTACAGTTCGAGCGAGTCCGCCAAGCGTGCCGGGCTATCAACCGGGATCCCGCCGAGGTCAAGCTGTCCAACACCCTGGTGTTGTGTTGCGGCCGCACCGACGCAGAGGTCGCATCGCGGGCCGCGGCGATGGGACGCAGTGTCGAGGAGTTGACCCGAAACGGAGGCGCCGGATCTCCTGCCGAACTAGTCGACAACTTCGGCCGCCACGCCGAAATCGGGGTCAGCCGCATCCATCTCATGATCAGAGATATCGACGACCTCGATCACGTTGAGCTTGTCGCCTCCGAGGTCATGCCGCAGCTCGCGCCGCGAAGCGTTACTGCGCCGGATACCCCACGGACTTGATCTCGGTGTACTGGTCGAAGCCGGCCACACCGTTCTGGCGCCCGACGCCGCTGTCCTTGTAGCCGCCGAAGGGGGCGTCCGCGCCGTATGCGGCGCCGCCGTTGACGCCCATGAAGCCGGCTTTGATGCGCCGCGCCACCGCCAGGGAACGCTCCAGCGAACCGGACATCACGTTGCCGGCCAGTCCGTACTTGCTGTCGTTGGCGATCCGGATGGCGTCTTCCTCGTCGTCGAACGGGATGACGGACAGCACCGGGCCGAAGATCTCCTCCTGCGCGATCGTCATCGAGTTGTCGACGTCGGTGAAAAGCGTTGGGCGCACGAAGAATCCCTTGTCGAAGCCGGTTTCCGCGTCGGGGCCGCCGACCAAGGCGGTGGCACCTTCTTCGACACCCTTGCGGATGTAGCCCATCACCCGATCGCGCTGCCGCTCGGAAATGACCGGGCCGCACAGGGTTCCGGGGTCCTGCGGGTCACCGCACGTGACGTTCTCGTAGATGCTCTTCAGGATCGCCACGCCCTCCTCGTAGCGCGAGCGCGGCAGCAGCATCCGGGTCGGGTTCGCGCAACCCTGCCCGGCGTGCATGCACGGCGCGATGCCGATCGCGCAGGCCATGCCGAAGTCGGCGTCCTCCAACACGATGGTGGCCGACTTACCGCCCAGCTCCAGGAACAGCCGCTTCATCGTCGCGGCGCCCTTTTCCATGATCCGTTTGCCGACCACCGTCGACCCGGTGAACGAGATCAGGTCGACCTTCGGCGACAGCGTGAGTTCCTCGCCCACAAAGTGATCCGACGCGGTCACGACGTTGACCACACCGGCCGGGATGTCGGTCTTCTCGGCGATCAGCCGGCCCAGCCGGGTGGCGTTGAACGGCGTGTTGGGTGCCGGCTTGAGCACGACGGTGTTCCCGGTACCCAGCGCCTGGCCGAGCTTGTTGATGGTGACCTCGAACGGGAAGTTCCACGGCACGATCGCGCCGACCACGCCGACGGGCTCGCGCCAGACCTTGATCGTCGTGTTCGTTCCGGTCAGGCTGATCACCCGGTCGCCCAGGTCGGTCTCCCACGCGTACTCGTCGATCAGCCGGGCCGGGTACTTCAGCCCGTCGGCCAGCGGGGCGTCCAGCTGCGGGCCGAAGGTGATTGCGCGCGGCGACCCGACCTCGAGGATGAGCTCCTCACGCAGCTCTTCCTTCTCCTCCTCGATCGCGTCGTGCAGCTGCAGCAGACACCGCTTGCGCAGTTCGCGGTTGGTCGACCAGTCGGTCTCGTCGAAAGCGCGCCGGGCGGCGTCGATGGCCCGGTGCATGTCCTGCTTGGAGGCGTCGGCGACCTCACCGAGCGACTCCTCGGTGGCCGGGTTGATGTTGGTGAAGGTGCCGGCCTGCCCGTCGACGAGCTTGCCGTCGATCATCATCTTCGGCTCGAACCGGACCTTTACAGTGTCAGCCATATCTGTCACTTTCTTCTGACTCGTTAAACGGGCTACAGAGAGCCTTACCGGAAACTAGCCGATTGGCAAGTTGCAACTCGCAGAGCCCCCTACTGCGGGTCGAAAAGCACCGGCACCGCCGTCGGCGACCGGAACACCTGCCCGCGGATGTGCGGGTCGTCCGCGTCGGGGTCCAGACGCAAATTCGGCAGCCGGTCCAGCAGCAGATTGATCGCGGTGCGCATCTCCAGTCGAGCCAGGTGCATGCCCAGGCAGACGTGCACGCCGTGCCCCCACCCCAGGTGTGCCCGGGCCTGACGGTGGATGTCGAACGTGTCCGGGTCGGGATAGCGGTCTTCCTGACGGTTGGCCGAACCCAGCATCGGCATCACCGTGGCGCCGGCCGGAATCGCCACCCCGCCCAGTTCGGTGTCGCGGGTGGCCACCCTGGTGATGGTGAGCAAGGGCGACTCCCACCGCACGCCCTCTTCGATCGCCTGCGGTAACAGCGAGCGGTCCGCCCGGATCGCCTCCAGCTGCTCGGGATCTTTCAGCAGCGCGAGCAGCAGGCTGCCCAGCGACCGGTACGTGGTCTCGACACCGGCCGGCAGCAGTAGCCGCAGGAACGAGAAGATCTCCTCGTCCGCCAGCATCTCGCCGTCGATCTCGGCCGCGCCGAGAGCGCTGATCAGGTCGTCTTTCGGCTCGGCGCGCCGCGCTTCCAGGATCGGCGCGAAATACTCGCACAACGCCGCGGCGGCCGCGAGTCCGCGTTCGGGGTTCATCAGCCAGCTCAGCAGCGAGATCGACCATCGTTGGAACTGCGGGTAGTCCTCCTCCGGCAACCCCAACAGGCCCGCGATGATCTGGCTCGGGTAGTCGAAGGTGAACTCCTTCACCAGATCTGCCTTGCCGTTGGGGGCGAACTCGTCGATCAGACCGTTGGCCACCCGACCGACCAACTCGTCCTGCCACCGCGCTAACGACTTCTGCGAGAACGCCTTTGACACCAGCGACCGCAACCTGCCGTGGATCGGCTCGTCCATCCCCAGCATCACGCGTTCGCCCAGCACCGGGCCGAACGCCGCGATGACGGCGGCCGACGAGAAGGTTTCGTTGTCGCGCAGCATCTGCTGAATGTCTTCGTGGCGATACACGATGAACATCGGCAGCGATTCCTCGTGCGGAAGTGCCCCCGAAGTCTCGAGCCGCTGCACCGGTTCCTCACGGCGCAGTCTCGCCAGTTCGGTGTATGGGTCACGCACGTCACCGGATATCGCGTCGTCGAAGGCGCCGAAATCATTCAGGTCGTCAAATAGCTGTTCCATCAGTGCCTTTCACCATCCTCGGCTGCTTTGCCACGCCGGGCCGCCAATGTCGCCAAGCGCTGCAGTACGGGTTGGGGCAGCACGCGCGCGGCCGCCACCATCGCTTTCTGGTCGACCGTCAGTGGCCAGGCCCCGTCGCGCATCGCGCCTTGTCGCGGTATCCCCAGCACGATCCGTGACATGTGGTGCATGCCGGCGGCGGGAAGAAGTCGGCTGAACGCCAACAACATCGAGGCATCCGGGCCGACGCCGCGACGGCGGAACGGGGCCTGGTCCGCGAGCGCTTTGAGCAGTCCGTCGGTGAATCGCTCTGGTGGACGGGCGAGTTTCATCGCGAACCTGCCCCGGGTGTTCATGGAGTTGTGCAGCCGGGCATACGGACCGGCGAAGTCACGGTCGTCGGTCGTGCCTGCGTCGGTGATGATGTCGGTGTCATAGGTGCCCGACACCAGGACCGTGACACCGAGGCCGAAGGGTGCGATCTCACATGCCATCGACTCGCCCCACCGTTCCAGCGCGCCCTTGGCCGCCGAATAGGGCGCCGTCGCCGGCTGACCGCGCACCCCGGCCGCGCTGGACACCAACACGATCCGCCCCTGCCCCGCCGCCCGCATCGACGGCAGCAACGCCTGGGTGAGCGCCACGGGACCCAGGACGCTGGTGGCAAACATCTTCTGCCACAACGCCATATCGGTCTCTTCCACCATCCCGGCGGCGGATATTCCAGCGTTGTGCACCAACGCGTAGGGAGCGCCGACGGTTTCCTCGATCGTCTTGGCAGCCGCGGAAATCGACGCCGGGTCCAGCAGGTCGAGCTGCACGCAGCGCAGTCGGTCGTCGTCTTCGTCGGCACCGGTCGCCTGACGCAGCAACGGCATTCCGCCCTCCGGTGGCCGCATGGCCGCCACTACCCGCCACCCTTCGCGGTACAGCCGTACGGCCGAGGCGAATCCGAGACCTCGGGAAGCGCCGGTGATGACGACGGCGCGCGGTTCAGCCATTCTTGTCGGCGACTTGATTCTGTGCCGCGCACGGACCTTGTCCCGGCGGCGGCGGATCGACATGTGGCCGCCCGTCGGGCTGTCCGCTCATCCAGGTCGACCAGATGCCGACTGAGAACGGCCCTTGGGCGCCGGATTTCTCGTAAAACCCTTGCGGGTCATAGACTTTGGCTTCAGGGTAGGGCCACGGGCAGGCCACCGACGTCGCCAGCTTGCTGGCCTTGATCGCGGCGAACCATCCGCCGTAGGCGAAGTAGGACACGTTGATGATGACGAACATCACCAGGAACGTGCCCAATACCGGCCTGCTCGGGAAGATCTTGGCTTTCGCGGCCAGCTTCTCGGCCACCGACTTCCCGGTGTCGTCGCGATAGACCAGGATCGCCGCGGGCACCATCACGAACGTCACCGAAAACGACTCCCAGATCAACGGGAACTGGAAGGTGGTGCCGGTGAAAATGGAGCCCCACGGAATCACCTGCGAGTAGATGTACATGCCCCAGTGGACCAACGTGTTCTCCAGCATGGCATCCATGACGAAGCCGATCACCAGGACTATCGAGCCCAGGCAGATCAACGGGTGCCGCGACACGAAATGCTCGGGACCCTTTCTGGCCTGCAGCTTGCGCAGGATCCATACCCCTGGGAAGTACGGGCCGAAATAGAACATCACGTAACCGAATACGACGAATGGTTCCACCGTCGGCGACAGCGAGACCAGCGGCCACGACTCCGGCCAGTGGATGAGGTCGGGGTTGTAGACCGCGAACGGCGCCCAGTTCATGATCGGGTCCTGCCACACGATCAAGGTGGTGCACAAGAACATCAGCATCGCCGGGCTGCCCGGATTCCGCCGCCAGCCCCTGACGAACACCGCCACGAGCACGACCAGCGCCACCGCAGTCGCGCTGTCCAGGAACGTGATGTAGTCCAGGCCGAACATGAACTCGACGGGACGCGGCCGGCCCTGCACGTTGGGATTGGCGACGCGTGGGCCGAGGGCCTTCCGGCAGTTCACGATGAAGAACAGCGCGAACGCTGCCAGCGCAGCAGCGGCAATCCACCCGCCCCACTTGCGCTTTCCGGCTCGCTGCGGTGTCTTCTGTTCTGCCACAAGCGGTATGGACTGGTCAGTGCTCATTGCGTGCGCCTCACTCTCCGAAGCGGTCCACCAGGTGGGAGTTGACGCCGTCGGCGTCCAGGGTCCGCGCCACCAGATACCCGGCACCCATCCAGGCACGGCGGGTCCACTTGCCCAACGACACCCGGGTGCCGGGTGCCCCCGACGCCGCGGGCAGCATCTTCACCCGCTCCAGCGCCTCCTTCACGCCACGCGGGCTGAGCGGGTGGGCGTCGGTGAACGCCCGCACCAGCGTCGCGGCGACGTCGCGGTTCACCACGGTCACGCAATACTCGGGACGGCTGCCGTTGTACTTCTGCGCGTAGGCGTCGAGGAAGTCCTGCCCTACCTGGTTCGCCTCGTCGTACTGGTCGACCCCGATCCAACCCATGAACGCGTTCCACATGATCGGGTTGACCCAGGCGTTCTGCCACGCGGTGGTGCTGAAGCGCGGCGGGTCCCAGCCGAGCCCCTCGAGTGCGGGGTTGACGAAGACGATTCCGAAGCCGAAGCCCAGGTGCACGATCGCCTCGGCCTTCGCCTCGTGCAGCGTCTGCACGGCAGCGTTGATGTCCTGAGCCGTCTGGGCGATCGACACTTCGGCGACAATCCGAATTCCCTTGCGCCCACAGGCACTTCGCAGGTTCTTCAGATAGCTCTCACCGATCAGGCTCCGCTCGACCAGGACCCCGATCTCGGTGAGTTCTCGTTTGGCGATGAGGTCGGCCAAAAAGATCGGCTCGTCGGTCATGGATCCCTGCGGGAACGCAAAGGTCCACTCGCCCAGCCAGTCGTCGGTGCCGGTCACGCTGATCGCAGGCACCTTGAAGCGTTCCTCGATGGCCTCACGCAGCGGCACACAGTTGTCGGTGATATTGGGGCCGAAGACCACCAGGCAGCCCTCGTCGACCAGTTCGCCATACGCGTCGATCACGGCCTTGACCGACCCTTTGGGCAGACCTTCCACCTCGCGATAGATCATCTGCACGGGCCGGTCCATCAACCCCTGCTGCAGCGCCTCTTCGAAGACGAGCTCGAACGTCCGGGTGAACGAGGCGAACAGCTCTTCCGGAAACCCGGGCGGCAGCTTGAAGTCCATCAGATAGCCGACCTTGATCGGCTCAGCGGTGCTTTCGTAGGACATCTGGCCTCCCGGACGGCCGCGAATGCGGCGGCACGTACTCGTGTTAAAACCTAATATTTGTTCAGACCCTAGTCCGGGCGGTTTGTAGCGTCAATTGCGGGATTGGTCCGTGTCGCCCAGATAGACCTCGATCATCTCGGCCAGCGCCCGCCCCACCGCCACGTCGTCGGTGAGCGGTCCGGCGATCGCCGCCAGTGCCGCCTCCGACATGGTCAGACCCTCGGCGACCAGCCGGCCCGCCGCGATCAGCACCCGCGTCGAGGCGACCTCGCGCAGGCCGCCGGTCTCCAACCGACGGATAGCCTGCCCGAAACGCACCAGATCGGCCGCCGTGCCGGCATCCACCCCGGCCTCGTGCGCGATAATTCTCTCTTCGACTTCCGGTGTGGGAAAGTCGAATTCGATGGCCACCATGCGTTGGCGCGTCGAGTCCTTGAGGTCTTTGAGCACACTCTGATAGCCGGGGTTGTAGGACACCACCAGGCCGAATCCGGGTGCCGCGTCCAGGGTTTCACCGAGCCGCTCGATGGGCAACTGTCGCCGGTGATCGGCGAGCGGATGCAGCACCACGGTGGTGTCCTGCCGGGCTTCCACCACCTCGTCCAGATAGCAGATCGCGCCTTCGCGCACCGCGCGGGTCAGCGGACCGTCCACCCACACCGTCTCGTCACCACGCAGCAGATACCGGCCGACGAGGTCCGCGGTGGTCAGGTCGTCGTGGCAGGCGACGGTGATCAGCGGCCTACCCAGGTCGTGCGCCATGGCCTCGACGAACCGCGTCTTGCCGCAGCCCGTCGGCCCCTTGAGGACCAGCGCCAGGCCTTGCCGGTAGGCCGCCTTGAAGACGGCCTCCTCGCGGCCGACCGCTTGATAGTAGGGCCGCAAGTCATCCACCTCGGGGGTCGCGCCGTTTCGGTAAGCGAGTCCGGACTCGTTTGACATGTCTTCCTTTCCGCCACCGTGGCTTGAGCTTAGCCGGAACAGATGTTTGTTTCAAGCGGACAGCCGGGGTGTCCCCAGCGGCCCGGGAGACTCACGAACTCCGTTCTGCTCCATGCGATTAGGAAACCCGCCGACGCACCTCAGCCGAGCGCAACGCGGACCGGAACAGCGGACCGATCACGCCGGCGAGTTGGTCCGGGCGGCCGATGGTCGCGTGCGCGGTCCTGCCGAAGACGCGACGCAGCGACTCCACGTCGGTCCCCGCGCCGATGGTCAGGCACACGCATCCGGTACCGCGGCGGCGGGCTTCGGACAGCGCACGGCGCGCGTCCGCGGCCCCGTAAGCACGTTCGTACCCGTGGTCGTAGGCCAACCCGTCGGACAGCACCACCAACAACCGCCGGGCCGTGCCGCCGCGCGCCTCCAGGACGGTCGAACCGTGCCGGACCGCCGCCCCCAGCCGCGAATACGCCCCGGGCTCCAAGCTGTTGAGGCGGCGCATGATCCGGGTGTCGAAATGGTCGTCGAACCGTTTGACGGGCACCATGCTCACCGCGCCCCGGCCCTGCGAGTAATACGCGTACAGCGCCACCCGGTCCCCCAGGTCGTGCAACGCGACGGCCAGGTTGGCGACCGCCGCGCGCTGTTGTTCGTGCACCGTGCGCCCGGCCGTGCCCGGTTCGGCCGTCGACCCGGAAACGTCGAGCAGCAGCAGCACCGAAAGGTCGCGCCTGCGTCGCAGGCTGTCCAGATACACCGCCTCGTCGGGCGCCGAACCCGACCGCACCTCTACCCGGGCTTCCACCGCGGCGTCGATGTCGATGTCGTCGCCTTGGGGTTGGCGGTGGCGCCGGTGCAACCCCATGCCCAGCCGGGACAGCGGGCGCCGCACGCCGATCGCGTCGTCGATGGCCTGGGTGGCCGACGGTTTGATCTTCGGTTGGATCTCGCGCACGGTGCACCATCCGGGGCGGTAGCGCTTGTTCCCCGCGTCCCATTCCGGGTACCGCGCGCCGTCGGCTTGCGCATCGTGGATCCGGTCTTCCTCGCTGGACGTCGACGCCAGCGACGACACCGCATGCGCACCACGCTTTCCGGAGTTGGTGCGGTGCGTCGGTGTGTCCGCGCCGGGCGGACCGCCGCCACTACCGGTCTTGCGCGCCGACGACAGCATCTTCTTGAGCCATTTGCCGATGAACCCACCCCCGCCCACCGGGCTGGTGAACATATCCGGATCGTCGGAATCGTCGATCTCGTCATCGTCCAGTTCCTCGAGCCGGTCCGGCTCCTGAGCCTTGCGGTCCCGCGGCACATGCTTGGGGTCCGCTTGATCCTGTTGCTCTGCCCGCCGGGTGTTGGCGGCCAGCACCTTGGCCGCGCGAATCACGCCGAAGGCCGGGCCCGGATCGTCGATTGCGGTCCGCCCCTCGGCGATTCGCAGCGACGCCATCGGTGAGTCGCTGAGGGCGGCGATGTCGCGGTTGCCCAACGACACCAACGGATTCGGCAACAGGTCCCGGTTGGCGCACAGCGCGCGGTGCGCTTCGATCGCCAGGTAGCGACCGGCCAGCTTGCGGTGCCGGACCAGCGGACGCACCACGTCGGGTTCGAGGCTGCCGGCTGCGATCAGCGAGGCCTGCACCGCGACCGCCTCGCGCTGGTAGCGCCGGCCGCCGGACGGATCGAGATAGATCGTCTGGCCGTCGGTCCACGGTGCTTCACCGGGCTGCAGTGCGGCAACCGCCATCGGCCGCCCGGCCAGCGCGGAAGCAAGCATGCCCAGACCCTGGTGGTGGCCCTGGTGATCAGGGGTGTCGCCGACCACGCCCCTCCTTCGTTGACCAAATATCTGTTCCACCGTAGAGTCCGGTCCGATTGCAGTCAACCGAGAGGATCCGGTGCATGACCACGGACAGCGAACTGCGAGAACAGATCCGGCGCCGGACCGACCGCGCGGAGACCCACGACTGCATGCGGTCCCCGGTGGCCGGGACGCGTACGGCACGGCACGGCACCGACGGCCCCTCTTACCACCGGCCGTTGACGGCGTCGCGCTGATTGACCAAATATCTGTTCCAACGTAGAGTGCGGCTTGGTCGCAGACAATTGCCCGAGGTCGAATAACAAACGTGGACTTCTCATACCCGGTGGAAGTGGAGCGCTTCCGCGATGAGTTGCGCGCCTGGCTGTCGACCAATCTGACCGATGAACTCCGGGCCGCGCGAAGGCCGTCGGGCCGTGACGACGCGGTGTTCGAGAAGCTGCGCGCGTGGGACGCAACCGCTGCGGATGCGGGCTGGGGCGCGGTCTCCTGGCCCACCGAATACGGCGGTCGCGGTGCCACGGTGCTCGAACAACTGGTCTACACCGAAGAAACCACGCGCCAGCGAGCCCCGTTGCCGCTGAACGTGATCGGGATGAACAACATCGCCCCCGCGATCATGCAGTACGGCACCGAAGAGCAGAAGACGACGCTGCTGCCGCGGATGATGCGCGCCGACGACATCTGGTGCCAGGGCATGTCGGAACCCGAGGCCGGATCCGATCTGGCCGCACTACGCACTCGGGCGGTGCGCGACGGCGAACACTTCGTGGTCACCGGGCAGAAAATCTGGACTTCGTTGGGCCACAAGGCGAACTGGTGCCAACTGTATGTCCGAACCGACCCGGAAGCCCCGAAACACCAGGGCATCTCCTGCCTGATCGTGGACATGAGCCTGCCCGGCATCGAGGCCCGCCCCCTGGCGACCCTGAACGGCGACACGGATTTCGCCGAGGTGTTCTTCAACGAGGTGCGGATACCGGCCGATGCGCTGCTCGGTCCGCTCAATGCGGGGTGGCAGGTCGCCACCACCACGTTGAGTCACGAGCGTGCCGGGGCCGCACGGTTGTACGCCGAAATGCACGTGCGGCTGGACGAACTCGTGGCCGACTTGACGGCCGTGGACGGCGCGCTTGAGGACCCGGTGGTGCTGCGCCGACTGGGCGAGCTCAGTGTGCGCATCAAGTATCTGGAAGTGTTGTGTCAGCGCGCCATTTCGGCGACGTTGCACGGCGGCGACCCGCTCGGGTCGGCCAGCCTGGCCAAGACCGTGTGGGGCGAGATCGGCCAGGACCTGGCCGCGCTGGCGTTCGACGTGCTGGGCACGCAGGGGCACTGGGCCGACTACCGGTTGTCGTCGCGGTCCTTGACCATCGCCGGAGGCACCAGTCAGATCAACAAGAACATCACCGCACAGCGAGTGCTGGGGCTGCCGCGCAAATGAACCTGGAACTGACCGAAGAGCAGCTCGCCCTGCGCGACACGGTGCGACGGTTTCTCGCTGAGCGGGCCTCGATTTCGGAGCACGTGCGTCCGTTGCTCGACGATCCGTCCGGCCTGACGGACGTGGTGTGGCGCGGACTGGCCGGCCTCGGGGCGACCGGCCTGCTGGTGCCCGATCGATACGGCGGCGCCGGCCTGGGGATGGTCGAGGCCGGCATCGTCGCCGAAGAACTCGGCGCCGCGCTGCACCCCGGCCCCTGGCTGTCCACCGCCGTCGCGGCCGCCCGCCTCCTGGACCGCCTCGGCGGTGACGCTGCCGGGCCGATCCTCACCGGGATCGCCAACGGCACCACCGTTGCCAGCGTCGCCTTTTTGCGCGAGCAGACGCAAAAGCCCCTCATTTCGTCCCGAAATGGGGGCTTTTGCGTCTGCTCACCACCCGTGGCCATCCCGGACGCGGGCGCGGCCGACGTGCTGCTGATCCTGGCCGAAAACGACGACGGCATCGGGGTTTTCGCCATCGACACCGGCGATCCCGGTGTCGTGGTGACGCCCGAACGCGGTATCGACCAGACGCGCAAGCAATTTCGGGTCGAATTGCGCGACGCCGAGGCACGACGGCTGGGCACGCTGGAGCCTTATGCCGTCGCCGCAGTCGAGGATGACGTACTCATCGCGATGGCCGCCGACGCTCTCGGGGCCGCGCAGGCGGTGCTGGACATGGCCGTCGAATACGCCAAGACGCGAAGGCAATTCGGTCAACCGATCGGGTCGTTCCAGGCTGTGCAGCACTTGTGTGTCGACATGTACGAGACGGTCGAGTTGGCCCGCAGCGGGGTGATCCACGCTCTGTGGGCGGCCGACGCATGCCCGCCCGAGCGGCACGCGGCGGCACTGCGGGCCAAGGCATTCGCCGGGCGGTTGGCCACCGTCGGTGACACCGCAATCCAGGTTTTCGGCGGCATCGGTTTCACCTGGGAACACGACGCGCACCTCTACCTCAAGAGATTGCTGAGTTGGAGCGCGTTCAACGGCGCACCCGACCGCTATCTCACCGAAATCGGGAAGCTCCTATCCAAGAAGGAGGCCAGATGATCGACTTCACCGGCCAGGTGGCGATCGTCACCGGAGCCGGCCGCGGCCTGGGCCGCTTGTACGCGCTGGAGTTGGCTCGCCGGGGCGCCGCCGTCGTCGTCAACGACCTCGGCGGAACCATGCACGGCGAAGGCTCCGATACCACCGTCGCCGACGAGGTCGTCGCCGAGATCAAGGCGGCCGGCGGAACAGCGGTGGCCTCGCATCACTCGGTGGCCAGCGCCGAAGGCGGCGAGGCGATCGTGGCGGCTGCCGTAGAGAATTTCGGCCGGCTCGACGCGGTGGTGAGCAACGCCGGCATCTTCGGCAGCGTTGCCTTCGACGAACTGTCCACCGACGATTGGCGTCGCATGCTCACCGTGCACCTCGACGGCGGGTTCTATCTGAGTCAGCCCGCCTACCGGTTGATGAAAGCGCAGAAGTACGGCCGGTTCGTGTTCGTCTCCTCCTCGGCCGGCATGTTCGGGCAGCCGCTGGAAGCCCACTACGCCGCGGCCAAATCCGGGCTGGTGGGGCTTTCTAACGTCATCGCGATCGAGGGCTCCGAACACGGCATCCAGTCCAATACCGTACTGCCGTTCGGGTTTTCGCGCATGGTGACCGAAACCGTCGGTGACCCGAAGGTGCTGGAAGAGATCGGTTTCCTCAGTGCGATCAAGCCCGAGCTGGTGGTGCCGATCGTCGCATTCCTGGCTAGCCGCGACTGCGGGTTCACCCACCACAACTATTCGGCCTGCGCGGGACGTTTCGCCCGGGTCTTTGTGGGTCTGGGCCAGGGCTGGTTCGCCGAATCCGGCAGCGAGCCCACTGCGGACGACGTGCTGGCTCATCTGTCCGAGATCTCGGCGACCGAGCCCTTCACCGTGCCCGGCTCGATCTTCGAGGAAGTGTTCGGCGTGGCCGCACAACTGGGCGTCGGCACCGGCTGATCATGGACATCCCCTACCTGCTGAACGCCACCCGGTCGGCCCGCAAGTCGCTCGATCTGGACGCGCCGGTCGAGCCAGCCGAGATCCGCGACTGTCTGCAGATCGGGCTGCAGGCGGCCAACGGTTCCAATCAACAGAACTGGCGATGGTTGGTGATCACCGACCCACAGTTGCGCGAGCAGATCGCGCGGCTCTACCGCGAGGCGTATCTGCGCCGGGTAGGCGGTCAATTGCTCGCCGGGTTCCTGCCGGCCGGCACCCCGGAGAGCCGGTTGATGTCGTCGACGGAGTGGTTGGTCGAGAACATGTCGCGGGTGCCGGTGCTGGTCATCCCCTGCTATCAGCCGTATTTGCCTCGCATCGAGGGCGACGAGTCGTTCCATCTGGCCACGCTGTACGGCTCGATCTTCCCGGCCGTGTGGAACTTTCAGCTGGCCTTGCACACCCGCGGCTACGGCACCTGTATCACCACCCTGCACCTGCATCACGAGGCCGCCGTGGCCGAACTGCTCGGCATCCCCCCGGACTACGTCCAGGGCTGCCTGCTGCCCGTGGGCCGGCTGCGCGCCGGACACACATTTCGGCCGGCTCCGCGGGCGTCCGTCGAGCACGTGGTCGCGCTGGACCACTGGACCGGCCCACCCATCTAGGATGGGGTCGTCGATGCGGAGCAGGTCGCTCAGCAGCGCGTTTGCCGCAGCCAATCTGATAACCTCTAACAAAGATTTGGTTCGGCAGGAGGACGGATTTCCGATGGTTTCCGCACTGCGATCCGCCCGGTCGTTCGAAGCGCCGTTCAGCGGGCCATGACTGACAGCGCCATCGAAACCGGTACCCGCCGCGCCGAGATCCTCGAAACCGCCGCGTCCCTGATCGCCTCCTCCGGACTGCGAACTTCGTTGCAGGAGATCGCCGATGCGGCAGGGATCCTTCCCGGCAGCCTGTACCACCATTTCGAATCGAAAGAAGCGATCCTGGTCGAATTGATCCGCCGCTATCAGGCCGACCTGGAACGCATCGGGCAAAGCGCCCAAACGAAATTGGACGAGGCCGACTCGCGACCCGCCGCCGGGAAGATCGTCGAATTGGGCCAGGCGATCGCCAACTGCGCTGTGCGGCACCGCGCCGCGCTGCAGATGTCGTTCTACGAGGGCCCGAGCGCGGACCCCGAGCTGATGAAGCTGACGCGGCAGCGGCCGGTCGCGATCCAGGAGGCGATGCTGCAGACCCTGCGGGCCGCCAGGTGGAGCGGCGACATCAATGCCGACGTCGATCTTCCCACGTTGGCCGACCGGATCTGCCAGACCATGCTGCAGGTCGGCCTCGACGTCATGCGGCACAATTCCTCCGCCGATCAGGTCGCAGCGCTGCTGTGCCGGATAATATTGCAGGGCTTGGCATCTCGTCCTCCTGACGATGGTCCGCTGGACCGCTCGACGGCTTTCACCGCGGCCAGCGACGTCATCGACACGTGGGCCGACGACAGCGAAGCCGACCCCCGTGACAAGGCCGCCCAACTGCGTGCGGTCGCACGAACGGAGTTCGGCCGCAAGGGATACGAAGTCACCACCGTCCGCGACATCGCCGCCGCGGCCGGACTGGGCACCGGAACCGTCTATCGCGTCATCGGGTCCAAGGACGAACTGCTGGCGTCGATCATGCGGTCGTTCGGCCAGAAGGTGGAGGCCGGGTGGATCGCCGTGCTGCGCGCCCAGGCGAGTCCCGTGGCGAAGCTGGACGCGCTGAGTTGGGTCAACGTCAATGCGCTGGACCAGTTTTCCGACGAGTTCCGGATCCAGCTCGCCTGGATGCGCCAGTCCCCGCCCCGGGATGCGGTGAACCCGGGCTGGTCGTACACGACGCGGTTGCGTCAGATGAAATCGCTGCTCTCCGAAGGGACTCGGTCCGGCGAGATCGCTATCGACTCGCCGTCGACCACGATGCTGGCCCGCTGCGTCATCGGCATGCAGTGGATTCCGGAGAACATCCTGCGCGACATCGGCACCCGGGCCTCGCTCATCCTGGCCCGCGACACCGTCCTGCGCGGTGTCGCCGTTCGCGGCAAGTGACGATCCGTTCCGAGCTGTAGCGTCGAATCATGGCGAACATCATCGTGATCGGCGGCCACGGCAAAGTCGCCCTACACCTGGCCCGCATCTTGAGTGACCGCGGCGACGCCGTGACCTCGGTATTCCGCAATCCCGACCACACCGACGACGTCGCTGCGACCGGCGCGAAGCCTGCCGTCGCCGACATCGAGCGTCTCGACACCGACGCGCTGGCCGACCTGCTGTCCGGACACGACGCCGTCGTCTTCTCGGCCGGGGCCGGTGGCGGCGACCCGGCGCGAACCTACGCGGTGGACCGCGACGCCGCCATCCGGGTGATCGATGCGGCCAGCCAGGCCGGCGTGCCGCGGTTCGTGATGGTGTCGTATTTCGGCGCCGGCCCCGATCACGGTGTGCCCGCCGATGATTCGTTCTTCGCCTACGCAGAAGCCAAGGCGGCCGCCGATGAACACCTACGTGCCAGTGCTCTCGACTGGACCGTGCTGGGGCCGGGCCGGCTCACGCTGGACCCGGCGACCGGCCGGATTGCGGTGGGCGAAGCGAAGGGCGCGGTTTCCCGCGAAGATGTCGCGCTGGTGGCGGCGGCCGTGTTGCCGGACGACTCGACCGTCGGCCGCACCATCGAATTCAACAACGGCGATGTGCCCATCGCGGACGCACTGACCGCGGCCGGGGAGTCGAGCTAACGCTCTACGGGCTGTTGTATCGACTCGAGACCGCGCAGCGACACGAGGCGCAGACATGCCTAGTAACATCTACCGTGCAGCTGGTCTGTTGTCGTCGCACCATGTGACGCCGGCATCGAGCGGGGCGACTTTTGCCCCGCGAGAGGGAACCCGGTGGGAATCCGGGACTGTCCCGCAGCGGTATGCAGGAACGAACGCCGTTTTCGACAAGCACTGGTCCCGAACGTGGGGGCTGGGAAGCGACGGTCACTAGGAGCACCACCTCGGTGCGCGCCTGCGAGTCCGAAGACCTGCCAGCTGTGCCGGGCGCGCCGCGTCCGGCGGTTCATCGCCTCGTGGAATGGGCGTTTGGCCGCACCCGTTGAGGTGTATGCGACTGACGACAGTCCGACACGCCCAACGGACGGCTGCGCGTCCGCGGGCGGTGTCCACTCCGTCGATCGAAGGACGAACCCGCTCGTGAACGCCACACCATTCACCGCCACCATCACCGGCTGCCCCCGCATCGGTCCGCGCCGCGAACTCAAACGCGCGACCGAAGGCTACTGGGCCGGACGTACCAGCCGAGCCGACCTGGAGTCCGTCGCCGCCTCGCTGCGCCGCGACACCTGGTCGGACCTGGCCGCAGCCGGCCTGGACTCGGTGCCCGTGAATACCTTCTCCTACTACGACCAGATGCTCGACACCGCGGTACTGCTCGGGGCCCTGCCGCCACGGGTAGGTGACGTTCCCGACGAACTTGACCGCTACTTCGCCGCGGCGCGCGGCAATGACGAGATCTCGCCGTTGGAGATGACGAAGTGGTTCGACACCAACTACCACTACCTGGTTCCCGAGATCGGGCCGTCCACCCGGTTCGCGCTGAACCCCGACAAGGTGCTCTCGGAGCTCAAAGAGGCTCAGGCCCTGGGGATTCCCGCCCGTCCCGTGGTCATCGGGCCGGTGACGTTCCTGCTGCTGGCCAAGTCCGTGGACGGCGGCGGCGCACCGATCGAGCGCCTCGAGGAATTGCTGCCGGTCTACACCGAGCTGCTGTCGCTGATCGCCGACGGCGGTGCTCGGTGGGTCCAACTCGACGAGCCCGCCCTGGTCACCGATATCTCCCCCGACGCACCCGCGCTGGCCGAGGCCGTCTACACCGCGTTGTGCGCGGCAAGCAATCGACCCGCCATTCATGTCGCCACCTATTTCGGCGACCCGGGTGCCGCCCTGGCGGGCCTGGCCCGCACCCAGGTTGAGGCGATCGGTATCGACCTGGTCGCCGGTGCGGGCACAGCGGTCGCGGCCGTTCCGGATCTGGCCGGCAAGACGGTGGTGGCCGGTGTCGTGGACGGACGCAACATCTGGCGCACCGACCTGGAAGCGGCGCTGGGCAAGTTGACGACTTTGCGCAATTCGGCTGCGGCAGTGGCGGTTTCGACGTCGTGCTCGACCATGCACGTGCCGTACTCGCTCAAACCGGAGACCGGGCTGGACGAGAACCTGCGCAGCTGGCTGGCTTTCGGCCGCGAGAAAGTGGATGAAGTGGTCGTGTTGGCCCGCGCGCTGCGCGACGGGCGCGAGACGGTCGCCGACGAAATCGCGGCATCCAACGCCGCGGTGGCCGACCGCAAGCGCGATCCGCGGCTGCACAACGCCGAGGTCCGGGCCCGGATCGATTCGATCGTGGCCTCCGGCGCGCATCGCGGTGACCCGGCCGAGCGTCGCGCCAGCCAGGAGGCGCGGCTGCATCTGCCGGCCCTGCCCACCACGACGATCGGCTCCTACCCGCAGACTTCGGCGATCAGGGTCGCCCGGGCGGCGTTGCGCGCCGGCGAGATCGACCAGGACGAATACGAGCGCCGGATGAAGGCCGAGATCGCCGACGTCGTCAAGCTGCAGGAGCAACTCGGGCTCGATGTGCTGGTACACGGGGAGCCCGAGCGCAACGACATGGTGCAGTACTTCGCCGAGCAACTGGACGGCTTTTTCGCCACCCAGAACGGCTGGGTGCAGTCCTACGGCAGCCGGTGTGTCCGTCCGCCTATCCTCTACGGCGACGTGTCCCGGCCGCAGCCGATGACGGTCGACTGGATCAGCTATGCGCAGTCGCTGACCGACAAGCCGGTGAAGGGGATGCTGACCGGTCCGGTGACCATCCTGGCGTGGTCGTTCGTCCGTGACGACCAGCCGCTGGCCGACACCGCAATCCAAGTGGCACTGGCGATTCGGGACGAGACGGTGGACCTGCAGTCGGCCGGGATCGCGGTGATCCAGGTCGACGAGCCGGCGCTGCGGGAGCTGCTGCCGTTGCGCCGCGCCGAGCAGGACGAGTATCTGACGTGGGCGGTGGGAGCTTTCCGGTTGGCCACCTCCGGTGTCGCCGACTCGACCCAGATTCACACCCACCTGTGCTATTCGGAGTTCGGCGAAGTGATCGGCGCGATCGCCGACCTGGACGCCGACGTCACCTCGATCGAAGCGGCCCGCTCGCACATGGAGGTGCTCGACGATCTCAACGCGATCGGCTTCTCCAACAGCGTCGGGCCGGGGGTCTACGACATCCATTCACCGCGGGTGCCGAGCACTTCGGAGCTGGCCGAGTCGTTGCGGGAGGCGCTCAAAGCCGTTCCCTCGCGGCGCCTTTGGGTCAATCCCGACTGCGGGCTCAAGACCCGCAATGTGGACGAGGTGACCGCGTCGCTGGAGCACATGGTGGCCGCCGCCAAACAGGTCCGCGCGGGGCTCTAGTTCCTTGCGCGAGCAGACGCAGAATCGCGTTCCGCCGGGGCGAAACATGCGATTCTGCGTCTGCTCGCGCTACTCGGGCGACTCGCGCGGCTCGGGCGACTCGCGCGGCTCGGGCGGCTCGAACAGCACCTGGACCGGCACGTCGTCGGCCCAGGGCTGGCGGGTCACCATGTCGGCGACCCGGACGTAGCCGCGCTCGAATTCGCCTGTGGCAGCGTCGTATAACCGATAACGCTGGGTCTGCCGGTGGATCGGCTGCGCGTCGAGCAGCACCACCCGCACCTCGCCGGGCTCGAACTGGCAGCGTCGCTGCATCGCCTGGATCAGCTGCTCGTTGTGCATATGGCCGTCGCCGAAGTTCCAGCCGATCGCGGTGCTGCAGATCCGTTCCCCGTCGGTGATGACGTAGTCCTCCTCGTTCTGCCCGGCCATCGCGCGGTGCGCCAAGGTGAACAGCGCGCGGCCGTGCGTGTTGAAGCCGCGGAACGCATATCCCATGTAGATCGGGATCTGCGCGGCCTCCGGACTGCCGTAGAACCGCTCCAGCTGAGCCTGCGGCATGCTGGCGATCGCGACGATGCCGCGCGAAATCTTGTCGCTCGCCGAAGGTTTGATGCACCACAACGTGGTGTCCCAGTTCCCGGCGTAGTACCGCATCCCCGGCAGGAAGGAGATCTTGCGCGGGAACAGGTTTCCGGCGATCACGGTCCCCACCAGCACGGCGAACAGAAGCGCCACCAGGACAGGGTGTCTGACATCATCGAGACCGAGCGTCGGATGGCCGACGAACAGCGTCAGCACCCCGAAGATCATGAAGACGTTCCACTCCAGCGGGACACCCATCGGGATCGCGGACAGGATCCCCAAGTGGAAGATCCCCATGGCGATGGCGGCGACTTTGAGTTGCCAGCCTCCCTCGGCGAAGAACAGCGCCACCGGCACGAACATCTCGATGAACGTGCTGGCGTGGGCCAACATGCGCGACAAACGTCCGGGCCGCAGGTCGTCGGGAAACTTCTCGAAGAAGCGCCGCTTGAGCCAACGGGTCCGGATCAGCGGGTTGTTGGACATCATCGTGGAGATGACGAACGGGAAGTGCTTGTTGAGCTTGGACGTGGCCGCGCCCATCCAGATCACCAGGAACACCAGCTTGGCGGCGACGATCATGTCGACACCGCCGAACAGGAAGGTCACCGTCAGCGACCCGTACACCTCGCCGCGGGCGGCCAGGAAGATCACCTTGTCGCGCAACCCGCACGCGCCCAGCACCAGCAGGATCGCCACGATCTGCCACGTCGGCAGCAGCCCGACCTTGCTGCCCACCTCCGGTATCGGTCCGCTGCCGTCGGTGAACAACGCGGTGACCAACAACAGCAGCAGCAGCGCGTACAGCGCGACGTCCAGCGGCTTGCGTTTGGTGCCGAAAGTCAGCGGAACGCGGTCCGGCCACGGTGGCAGGCGGATGGTGCCGAACCGCAGCCAGTACAGGATCGAGCCCAGCGGCGGGAAGAACCGGTTGTTCAGCGGCCCGAAGCCGCAGCCCAATCCGACCACCTCGAACAGCATCGTGTACAGCACGATCTTCTCGAAGACGATGGGTTCGGCGTACCAGGCGCGGACATTGGTGAACCCGTCAATTCCTTTGGTGCTCAACACGATCAGCCAGCCGACCAAGATATAGAGCAGGATCTTGACCACATAGAACAGGTGCAGCACGACCGGCGTGCCGAAGCCGACCTCGGCCCAGTGCCGGGCCATCGGGCGGATCCGCTCGCTACGGGTGCCCTTGCTCCATTCGGCGAAGTCGACTTCCGGAAGTTGGGGCTTGAGAAATCCCATGGTTTGACACATTAGAACGTGTTCTAGCGCTGCGGGACCTCACGGCGCTCCCGGCGGGAGGAAGGGCAGCCCCGGCGGGCAGCCGTGCCGGGCGAGTTCGAGGACGGCGTCGACGTCGAGGTGGCGTTCGACGAGATCGCCGAGCAGGTCGAGACGGCGCTCGCGGGCGGCCGAAAAGCACATGCCCGACGGGTCGAGGCCCAGCGCTTCGCGCAGGAACGCCGCGCGCAGGTGGTCGTCTTCCAGGGCGCCGTGCCACATCGTGCCGAACACCTGTGCGTCACGCGCACCGCCGAGGAACTCCGCCACATCCGCGCCGCGGGTGATCCTGCCGTGGTGAATCTCGTATCCGGACGCGGCCACGCCCAGCGCCTCGCCTTGCGGCCGTCGCAGCACTTTGCGGGCGTCGAACGTGGTCTCCACGTCGAGCAGACCCAGCCCCGCGACCTCGGTTGCCGGTGGACCTTCGACGCCGTCCGGGTCGCGGATCACCCGTCCCAGCATCTGGAAACCGCCGCAGATGCCGAGCACGGGCTTACCCGCCGCCGCGTGCGCTGACACCGCCCGGTCCAGGCCCCTGTCCCGCAGCCACGCCAGATCGGCAACCGTCGAGCGGGTGCCCGGCAGCACGATCAGGTCCGCATCGCCCAGAGCACGGCCGTCGGAGACGAACACGATATCCAATCCGGGCTCCAGGCCCAGCGCGTCCACGTCGGTGAAGTTGCTGATTCGGGGTAGTCGCACGACGGCCACGCGGCACGCCGCCGGACCCGACGCGCGTCGGCCCGCCAGGTCGAGTGCGTCTTCGGAGTCCAGCCACAGGTCGGGATGCCACGGCACGGTGCCGTACACCCTGCGCCCGGTGACCCGTTCCAGATCCCGCAGCCCCGGCGCCAGCAGGTCGAGGTCGCCGCGGAACTTGTTCACCGCGAACCCCGCGACCAGCGCCTGGTCCTGGGCGGACAGCAGCGCGACGGTGCCCAGGAACGCCGCGAACACGCCGCCGTGGTCGATGTCGCCGACCACGAGGGTCGGCAGCCCCGCGTGCCGGGCCAACCCCATGTTGACGTAATCGCCTGCGCGCAAGTTGATTTCGGCCGGACTGCCGGCACCTTCGGCAATGACGACGTCGTAGCGGCCGGCGAGGTCGTCGAAGGCCCGGTGCGCCGCCTCGGCCAGCGCGCGCCGTCCTTGCAACCAGTCCGACGACTCCAGCGCACCCCAGGGCTGCCCCAGCAACACCACGTGGCTGCGGTGATCGCTACCCGGCTTGAGCAGGACGGGGTTCATCGCCGGCTCGGGCGTGACCCGCGCCGCCAGGGCCTGCACCCATTGCGCCCGGCCGATCTCCGCACCCGCACCGTCCGGGCCGGTGCAGACCATCGAGTTGTTGGACATGTTCTGCGCCTTGAACGGCGCCACCCGCACCCCGCGTCGGGTCAACGCGCGGCACAATCCCGCGGTGACGGTGCTTTTTCCGGCGTCACTCGTCGTACCCGCCACCAGCAGACCTGACATCAGCACGAGCATGCCACTGTCACCGAATGTGCTCCTGACCACTGCTTGACGACTGGTCCGAAGGCGGCGGTGTCGAGTAACCTTGAGCCCGCAACTGGTTTGCTGGTGACATCGTGACCGTCGCCGGCGTCGAGGGGCCGAACGCTTATCCAGGTTCGCCCCGAGAGGGAACCCGGTGGGAATCCGGGACTGTCCCGCAGCGGTATGCAGGAACGACCGCCGTCAGGCGCACTGGCCCACAGTCCGGGCTGGGAAGCGACGGCCAGTAGGTACATCGATCAGTCGGTGTGTGCCTGTGAGTCCGAAGACCTGCCAGCTGCGCCGGACGCGTCGTGTCCGGCGCCCGGCGCCTCGTGGAGTGGGCGGACGGTCTTTGCTGGAACACAATCGTTCCGGGACTGGACGTTCCGAGGATGGCGGCGGGCATCCCGCCGCACCAAAGGAACCGTCGATGACCGCCCCGATCTGGCTGGCTTCGCCGCCGGAACTGCATTCGGCGCTGCTGAGCAGTGGCCCCGGGCCAGGCCCACTGCAGGCGTCCGCGGCCGAATGGACTTCGCTGAGCGTCACCTACGCCGAGGTCGCCGACGAGTTGTCCGCCCTGCTCGGCGGTGTCCAGGCCGGCGCCTGGGCAGGTCCGACCGCGGCAGCGTACGCAGCCGCTCACGTGCCGTATCTCGCGTGGCTGCGGCAAGCCTCGGCAGATTCCGCTATGTTCGCGGCTCGCCAGGAAGCCGCGGTCGCGGCCTATGCGTCGGCACTGGCGACGATGCCGACTCTGGTCGAACTGGCTGCCAACCACGTCGCGCACGGCGTGCTGACGGCGACCAATTTCTTCGGCATCAACACCATCCCTATCGCGCTCAACGAAGCCGACTACGCGCGGATGTGGATCCAAGCCGCGACCGTGATGGGCACCTACGAGGCCGTCTCCGCCGCGGCGCTGGCAGGCATACCGCCTTCCGGACCGGCCCCGCAGGTCGTGAAATCCGAGGCGCCGGCCACCGCGGAAGCGGCGGCGGATCCGCTGCAGCAGTTCCAGCAGTGGGCGTGGCAGATATATACATCGTTCTACGACAACGTCATTCAGCCGTTCATCGATTCGACGACCACCATCCCGTTCTTCCAGGAGATGTTCGGGGGATTCAACCCCTACCTCATCATCCTGGGTAATCCGCTGACCTATTTCAGTCCGCTCAACATCGCGTTCGCCATCGGCTACCCGATGGACATCGGCACCTATGTGGTCCTGCTGTCGCAGATGTTCTCTTTTGTCGCACTCGATCTCGCTGCCGCGTTCGCTTCGGGCAACCCGTTGACCATCGGCTTCACCATCATGTTCGTCACCGTCGAGATCTTCGGCACGGTGATCACCGACACCATCGCATTGCTCAAGACGACGCTGGAAAGCACTCTCGCGCTGACGTTGACCCTGGTGCCGTTGCTGACCACCCCGTTGGTGCCGCTGGCCGCCGGTGCGGTACTGGCGCCGATCGGCGTCAAAGGGCTGCTGGCGCTGGCGGCGGCGCCTGCGCCGCCGGTGACCGGTGTACCTGGCGCACCCGCGCTGGCCGCGCTCGCGGCGAGCCCTTCGCCTTCCACGCCGAGCCCGGCACCGTCGCCCGTCGAGGTGACCGCGTCGGCCCCGACGCCGGGAACGCCGCCACCGACCGCCGCGCCGCCGACGACGACCGGCACTGGGGTGGGTGCGCACCTGAATGCGTTCGACTACCTGGTAGGCGACCTGGGTTCGACGGCCAAGCGGGTGGCCAGCGGTCGCGCCCGGAAGCCGGCGGCCGAACCCGACAGTGCCGAGATCCCGGCGCCCGCCCCCGCGCCGGAGGAGTTCGCGCCTGCACGCAAGCGGCGGCGCTCGAAGGCCGAAATGCTCGGCCGCGGTTACGAGTACGCCGACTTGGATGACGACGCGTTCAGCACCGTGGGCGTTTCCGAGAAGGGCGCGGGGACGCTGGGATTTGCCGGCGTCGGCCCCAAACGCGGCGCCGAAGCCGTAGGGTTGGTCACGCACGGGGGTGAGGGAACGGCTGTCCCGCTGATGCCCAGCATCTGGGAGGCAGACAAAGGAATCGGAAGCAAACTGCCGTAAGCGCACGCAAAGGGGATGTATCCCCCGATAATTGGAGAAATTGAGCGGAGGGGTGGGCGTCATGACGTTGCGAGTGGTTCCCGAGGGATTGGCCGGCGCCAGCGCCGCGGTGGAGGCGTTGACGGCGCGTCTGGCCGCCGCGCACGCCGCCGCGGCGCCGTTGATCACCGCGGTGGTGCCGCCGGCCGCGGACCCGGTGTCGCTGCAGACCGCCGCCGGGTTCAGTGCGCAGGGGCAGGAGCACGCCGCGGTGGCGGCCCAGGGTGTCGAAGAGCTG